>CAZPWW010000014.1:9329-84030 GCA_964590885.1 uncultured Phycisphaeraceae bacterium | reverse complement strand
GAGTACCGGACTGTCGATCCGGTGGTTGCGGGTTCGAGTCCCGTCCGCCTCGCTTGCCGCGGCCCCGTGAACACACGGAGGCCGCCGCTCATTTTGGCCGGCTTGGTTCCGCTCGGTCGGGCCGTACCGCTCGGCGCGGGCCCGCGATGGGCGGGCCCCGCTCCCCCCGCTCCCTGAAGAACCGCACGATCAACCCCGGTGCCTCCGCCGGAAATCGGTGCCCGCCCGGGTGGATCACCGACACGAAGTCGGCCCCCTGCGCCGACCGGTACCGCGTCGCCACCAGGTCGCCGCTGTGCCCCCACTCGTCTCCCTCCGCTCGGCAGCCGTTGCGAGCACGCACTGCCCGCATGGTTTGCTCCTGATTCGCAAACCGCACGATCTCGTCGGCCCGCCCGGCGACGTGCAGTACCGCCACCGGTCCGCCACCCGCCCGCCGCAGCGGACCAGACCCGCACGCCGACGGCGCAATCGCCGCGAAGAGACCCGGCCGGGCCGCCGCCAAGAGGTAGGTGAACCCGCCGCCGTTGGAGTGGCCGGTGGCATAGACCCGTGCCGCGTCCCAGCGATCCTCCGCCTTGAGCGAGGCTACGACCGCATCAAAGAAGGCCAGGTCGCGGTCGTCGTACTCACCGACATCCTTCTGCCAGCCCGGTCGCACCCCGTCGGGATCCGTCTTGCCCGCCGTGGGCAGGCCCTGCATATAGACACAGATGGCCTCGGGCCACAGGCGGTGATACCCGAAGCCCTCCGCCGCGCGCCGGGCCGTGCCGCCGTGTCCGTGAAACGCGAACACCACCGGCGCCGGTTCCGCGCGGCCCCGCGGTCGGTAGACCAGGGCGGTGCGCTCAACGCCTGCCACGAGCCACGTGTGGGTCGCCAGTGCCTGCACGCCGACGCCTGCGCCCGTCTCCGGGGGCGGCACGGGGGCCGTGCCCGCACCGGCGGGCTGCCACCACAAGAGCATCGCGAACACCAGCGGGGCAAGGGCGTGCATGCTTCGCACTCTCAATGCGTCGCGCTCAACGCCCGTGCAGCCCCGTCATTGCACGTCGCGCAACACCCGGAAAAGCGGCACCATCCAACCACTCAACCGGGCTGCGGCTCGAGGAAGTCAGCGTAGTAGTTCATGATGAAGTCGCCCAGGTCGTCCGAGTCGATCATGCCGTCGCCGTTGAAATCGCGGGGCACATCAAAGCCGTCAAACACCACGTTGCCCGGGTTGAAGTACTCGGTGATGAAGTCGCCCAGGTCGTCGGGGTTGAGCAGGCCGTCGCGGTTGATGTCGCACACGTGCGTGTAGAGCAACTCGAACACGCCGTTGGCGAAGGTGGTGTGGATCACCCGGCGCGGCGGCAGGCCGGGCAGGGCGACCTGCGCGAACGCGCCCTGCGTCTGGCCCGCACGCAGGAACGTCCACCGGCTCGCCGCGCTGGGGTCGAGGAACGTGCCGTCGTATCCGTCGGCGAAACGGAGTTGGAACGAGCCGTCGAGCGTGGCAACACCGTCGACCACCAGCGTGCCAAAGCCGGCCGGGCCGTTGACCACCGCCGCGATGGTGCCGCCCGACCCCTGCGCGAAGGCGCCGCCGATGCGGAGCGTGCCGCCGGGCATGAGGGTGAGCGTGCCGCCGTTGCGCAGCAGCGCCGCGGGTTGGTCGTCGAGGCCGCCCCGCGCTCCGCGCAGAGGCGACCACCGGGGCGGCGCGGGCGGGAGAATGAGCAGCGTGCCCTGCTCGACCACGATGACCCCGCCGGAGCCGTTGACGAGCGCCACGGCGATGGTGCTGACACCGTCGTTGCCGCCGCGGCGCAGCAGGCCGGTGTTGTCGATCGTGCCGGTTCCCGAGAAGGCCACGCCGTCTGCCGACGCGAACAACTCGGCCCGGTTGGCGATCGCGCCGCCATCGAACACCACGTCGCCTCCCTGCCACGAGATCAGGCCGTCGTTGCCCACCGACCGGGCCAGCACCTTCTCGCCACCAGCGGCCACGGCCAGGGTCCCGGTGGGGGCCACGGTGAGCGGCCCCGAGCCATTGAAGACGCCGCCGGTCCACGTGAACAGGCCCGTCAGGATGATCTCGCCGGAACCCGTGATCGACCCGCCCGCGAAGGTGCCGCCGAGCACGGTGGCGGGGGCCTCAAACACCACCTCGCCGCCCAGCACCCTGAGGAGACCGATCTCAACCGGAGCGGTGAACGTGCGGTTGTTGCCGGTGTTGATCTCGACGGTGGCGAGCATCACGGTCTGGGCGAAGTTCACCTGACCCGTGCCCGGGACGACGACCAGTTCGGCCCCTGCTCCGCCCGCCACGGTGTTGTTGAACGACACCTGCGCGCCCTGGGTGGAAACCGACACGCTGCCCTGGACCTGCACGGGGGCGTTATAGGTCTGCTCACCCAGCGTGTTCACCTGGCCGCCCGCCAGCGTGGCCGTGCCGCCGGCCACCGTGAGGGTGCCGATGATGCCCGCCGGCGTGCTGCCCACCGGGCCCTGCAACTCGACCGCCGCGGCACCCCCGAAGATGGCCAGCGCCTGAGCCTCGCCCGGAGCCGAGTTGATGGCGCCCGCCACCGTGACGGGTGCGCCGGCCGGTGCACCGTCATCGGTCGCGAGCGCGACGCCCGGAGCCACAATCACGATCGAGTCGTTGATGCGGATGGTGCCGCCCGTAAGCGAGATGCTCGCAAAGAGTTGCGTGGTCGTGAACGAGCCGTTGATGCCGATGCCCGAGCCGCCGGTGCCCTTGATGGTGTTGCGCACGCGCACGCCGCCGCCGCCCGTCGTGCCGGTGGCATAAATCTCCGTGTTGGACGTGAGCGTCACACCGCCGATGTCAACGGTGGTCGAGAACGTCGGCTCGCCCAGCGAGACGCCGTCGAGGTCGTCACCAAAGTAGCCGTACTCGGTCTCCGTGATGTCAAGCGTGCCGGGGTTGGGGTCGGTCTCAGAGAACAACACCCCGCCCCGCGCACCGGGGTCGTAGGCCAAGTTGATGGGCAGGAAGTTGCTCACCTGCTGCAGGTTGAGGAAGCCGGGGCCGCTCACCGCCGCGGAGAAGTTGATCTCGTCGCCGCACACCAGCAGGGTGAAGCCGTTGACCGCGATCGTGCCCAGGAACGAGACGCTGAAGCCTGGACCGGCGCACACCGTGGCGTCGGCCTGAAGCGACACGGGCCCGCTGAACACCACGTTGCCGTTGGCCTCGAGCGACTGCGCGGGGCCGCCGATCACGACCGGTCCCGCGAAGAACACCGGGCCTGCGCTGTGGAGCGCCGCGGACAACTGCACCTCCCCGAACACCTGCAGCTCGGCGGCCTGCGCATCCACGAACCCGTCGAGCGACACGAACAGGCCGCTGAGCAACTGGCCCCCGAGCAGCAGGGCGTGCCCCGGCCCACCGGGAGTGTCGCCGTCCAGGTGCACCGACAGGAAGCCGTCCACGGCACCGCCGATGGAGCCCTGATCCGTAACTCGCACGTTCAGCGTGGGCGCCTCAACGCCCGAGAGCGAGCCCAGCACGGTCAGGTGGCCCACTTGCAGGTCGGTGTCGCGGATCACCGAGACACGCGCCCCAAGGAACACCGACTCGGCCCGCACGACGACGGGGTCGGCCGGACCACCGATTGCGCCAAAGTCCACGTACGGCAGGTTGTCGAGGTCGGGCGGCGGCACCGGGGCGATGTGGATGGCCGAGAGCGCCGTGGTGGAACCCACGCTGCGCTCGAACACCACCCGCGCCTCGTTGCCGAGCACGATGCCCAGCGACCGCTCGGCCCCGGGGCCGTAACTGTCCACGGTTCCCGCGAACTCCACCAACGCGTTTGCGGGTGCCCCGGTCATGTCGATGTCAAGGTCAACCAGCAGACTGATGTCGCTGTTGAACGCGAGATCGCCACCGGGCGCGAGCGTGGTCGCCAGCGTCTGACCGCCGATGCCGATGAACGTGAAGCCGTCGATGGTGATCGGGCCGGGCGTTGAGATGGAGCCACCCACCGCGTTGCTGCCGCCGATGAGGTGCAGGCCGCCGGCACCGGCGGAGAAGTCGCCCGCGAGCACGTTGAGGCCCGTGTTCAGCACGCCCGGCAGGCTGAAGTCGCCCGTGCCGTTATTGGTGAGTTGGATCGTGGCCAGGCTGGAGACATTGCCCGTGATCGACGAGCCCGGGCCCGAGACGTTCGCGAAGAACGCCGCCGCGGGGTCGCCGCCGGCGAGTGCACCAGCGATGGTGAGTGTGCCAGTCGCCACGAACAACTCCGAATGAACCATCACGTTCGCGTCCAGGCCCACAATCCCCGCGGCACCCGTGTTGACCACGCGGCTCACAAACGGCTCGCCCGCCTGGCCGAACTCCACCGCGGGCCGGCCCTCCGCCATCGCGGGTCGCGACACGCTCACAGCGTCAACGCTCTCACCCACGCCGATGGAGCCGAGGAAGCGGACGGTGCTGTCGGGGTTCACCAGCACGGAAAGAGTCGGGGTAGCGGCGAAGCCGTGGAAGCCGTCGATGTTGCCCGTGAGCAGCACGGTGGCGGGCAACGTCGCCCCGGCCGTGTTCACGCTCAGGCCTCCGGCGAGCACGACCGGAGCGTTGATCGACACGTTGCCTGTGGCGATGATGCTGGCCGTGTCGTTGTTCACCACGAAGCGTGCGCCGTCGGTCGTGTTGAACGTGAGCGCAGCACCGTTGGCCGAGCGCACGGTGGCACCATAACTCAGGATGTCCGTTGGGCCGGAGGCCGTGAACACGGTGCTCGCGTTCCACGTCGTGTCGCCATAGAAGTTGATGCGCGGCCCGAAACTGCCCCCCTCGTTGGTGCCTCCCACCAAAACGTTGGCGAAGCCGGGGCCGATGTTCGCGATCTCCGCGGCCGTGACACCCAGGAATGGCGGGCCGAACGAATCGTCGCCGATCTTGATGTCGATGCCGTCGCTGTACGTGCCGAGGAACAGGTTCCGCCCGGTCGCGCTCGTGAGGTACCCGTCCAGTTGCAGGTTGTTGGCGCGGATGTTCAGGTCGCCGTTGAGCATACTCGGGTTGCCGGGCGTGCCGCCGGTGATGCGAAGGATGCCGCGCGTGAACAGGTCGAGCGTGCCGCCGTCGATGCTCATGACCGACTCGATACGGTTGATGTTGATCGACGAGTCGCTGTTGGCCTCGCCGGCGTAGAGGCCCGCATTGCCCTCCACCGTCAGCACCGAGCCGGGCGCGTCGAAGTACGCGTGGGAGCCGATGGTGATGCGGCTGTGCTCAAAGAGGTGCACATTGCCCGTAGCCGTGATCTCGCCGAAGGCACACGAGTTCAAGAGCGTGAGGTCGGCCGCGTCAACGACCAGCACGTTGGACGACACGCTGGACGGGTACAGCGTGAGCGCCCCCGCGCCCGCGGCGACTGTGAGGAACACGGTCGGAGCGCTGATGGTGCCGGCGATCACCAGCGTGCCGCCCGTGGGGCCCTCGCCGGCTTCCACCTGCACACTCTCCGAGGCGAAGACGTTGCCCACGCTCACGCTGCCGGCGGCAACCACGGACAACAGCCGCGCGGCCACAAACTGGACGTCCACGCCGTCCACGTCGACCAGCACAATCTGGCTGCCGGGCGCGTCGGCCGTCATAGCACCGAAGTTGATCGAGCCGAAGGCAAACGTCAGGCCGCCGCCCGATGGGGCATGCAGTTGCACCAGCCCGGGCACCGACACGATGGCCACCGGCAGCGTGGTGAGGTGCCCGGCAAGCAGAGTGATTGTGAGGTTCTGGGCGATGATCCGGTTCAGGATGTCGCTGGAATGATCGAAGGTGAGGTTCACATCGCCACCCGCCACGATGCCGTCCACCGCACCCGGCCCGAAGAACAACGACACCGACTCGATCAACGTGTTGCCGGTCGTGGCGATCGTGATGTTGCCCGGCGCCTGCGCGGCGAGGCGGTTGACGCGGACGTTGGACACATCGATGTTGTTCGCGTAGGCCACCAGCGCGGCCTGATCGCCCGAGATGTCGCCACCGCTGATCGAGCCGGCACGCAGGTCTACACCCGCGCTGCCCTGGGCATGAACCACGTTGAGCGCTGAGAGCGGGTTCGTGAGGTTCACACCAACGCCGATCGTCGAGGCCGTGCCCATGTCGAGCGTCAACGCGCCCGCGGCATCGGACCCGTACCGGAAGACGTCGAACACGCTGCCCGCGATCGAACCCACCACGTTGCCCGCATCCGTCAGTTCGACACCGCCCTCGACCGACAGCACCAGCGCGTTGACGGTCAGCGGCCCCGACTGGAACACGTCGGCCGGCTGATTCACCGCCAGCGTGCTGAGTTCGAGCGTCTGGGCCGTAAATCCGCTGCCCGCGCGGCCCAGCGTCAGCCCATCCACGTCTTGCAGCACAAGCGTGCCATCCACGAAGCCGGAGAGGCTCGCAACGTTGATGTCGCCACCCTGCAGGAAGGAAGGGAGGCCCACGCCGCTCAGGTTCAGGTCAAGATTCGCGCTCAGCAGGAAGTTGAACGGGCTGGCCAAGAAGCCAACATCCCGACTGTTGATCGAGAGGTCGCCCCCGTGCGTGTTGATGCCCGCGTTGATGAAGAGCGAGGCATCTCCGGCCACGGTGATCGCGGCATCGCCGAACGTCAGCAGCCCGAAGCCGCCGCCGCCGAACGAGTCCAGCGCCACGCCGGAGACGAACACCGCCTTTGGCGTGAGCGTGAGGTTCAGGTTGCCGTCCACAAACCCGTTGAACGAGTCGGTCTGCACGTTGAGCGTCGTGTCGGCGGCGGTGGCGATCACCGTCGAGGTGGCGATGAGGGCACCGCCCTGCGTGATGCTGCGGGCCGACAACACCGTCCGCACGTTGACCACCACGTCCGTCGTCGTGGCGATATCGTGCCCGGGCACCGAGACCGTCAGGGTGTCGAAGGAGCTGAATACAGGCGAGCCGTTCCCGGCGACGAGGTCCACGCCCGCCACACTAGATCGGTACACCACCGCGCCCTCGACCGCCGCGCCGAGCTCGGCGACGTCATTCGCATCCGACTCCAGATGGAAATAGCCACGACCTTCCAGGAAAAGCGTGTCGGCCACGATGGCCCCGAAGTTGCTGCCCGCGGGCGAGAAGAACCCAGTGCCGACGTCGCCGGTTGTAACGAGGCGGACATAGCCGGCCCGGATGCCGTGGTTGTCCTGATCAACCACGAGCGACGTGCCACCGCCGAGACGGTTGGCGAGCACCACGCTCGCCAGCGTTCCCACACGCGGCAGCACGCTCACCGCGCTGATGTCGTTCTCAACGTGGTCGAGCAAGACGGTGTCGTCCGCGTGTACGGTCAATGTCGCCACGCTGAGCCGGTCGCTCTGCGCCACGCTCTGGGCGCGGATGTCGAGCGAACCGCCCGCGAAGCCCTCGATCACCAGGTCGCCGATCGTGGCCACCGAGCCGCTGTCGATGTGGTGATGGTTCGCGTGCAAATCGCCTGCGAACACCGCGATCTCGTTGCTGGGGCTGCTGAGGTGGTAGACCATCCCGACTCCGCCCATCAACTCCACGCGCGGCGTGAAGATCGAACCGCCCACCTGCTGGAATATCCCGACAAGCCGCAACTTGGTCGCCGCGGTCAGCGTGCTGGAGTTGGATTCGACGGTTCCCACGAACTCCAGCAGCGGCGCGCTCACCAGGCTGCCGAGCAAGAAGCCGTCGGTCGTCTCAACGTACAGGTGGTTCGTGAGTGAAATGCTGGTGCCGAGCACATCCACCGCCGGCGCGACCACCGAGAGCGAGTCTCCGCCCACCGCGCCCGCGATCTGCACCGCGCCCTCCGACGCGATTGTCAGGGACGTGAACCCCGTGACATTGAGCAGGTTGATTCCGGCGCCGTTCGACGATGTGAAACTCGCGGAATCCGACAGCGTCAGGTTCGACACGCCCAGCGTCGTGTTGGTGCTCAGGCTGATGGCACCCACTGCTCCGGTCACGCCGCCGATCTGGTTGTTGCTGCCTCCGATGACCAGCAACCCCGCTGCGCCTACCCCATTCGTGCCCGCGACCGTGACCAACGGTGTGTTGATGCTGGTCGGAGACCCTGTGATCGTGGTCGGCACGTTGAACACCAGGTTGCTCGCGGCGTTCACCACCGCGCTGCCCAGGGCCGTCTCGCCGGTGTTGATCGTGATCACGTTGCCGATCAAAGTTCCGCCCACATCCGCGTAACCCTCGCCGTTGGCGCCGATCACCACATCGCCCGACCCGCCGTTGATCACGCCCGTCGCGCCCATGCCCAGCGCGCTGTTCGGCCCGCCCAGGTTCACGCCGCCCAGCCCGTGCACCGTGCCGAACACGGTGTGAACGTTCTGGCCGCTGATGCTGATCGCCCCCGCCGACAGCAGGTTGCTCCCCGCGCTGCTGCCCAGAATGACGTTGGTCGCCGTGATCGACCCGGCGTGCACGGTGGAACCAGCGCCCATCGTGAGGGTCCACAAGGCGGATACCCGGCTCATGGTCATCGCGCCGCTCACGTTCAGCGTGCCGCCCACGAAGTTCAGGCCATTCGCCGACGCGGTAATGGACGCGACCTGGACAGAGCCCGCGACATCAAACACCACGGCATCGCCCGCGTACGAGCCGCCCTCGTCAATAAACACATCGTCGCCATCGGTCGGCTTGCGCACCTCCGACCCGTCCACCAGCCAGTTCCCCGCGTTGTCCCACGTCTGACCATCAAACGCGCCGGTCCACACCGCCACCGCCAGCATCTGCCGCGGCTCAAGCGCTTCCAGCACCGCGCGCCGCTCCGCAGCGCCGGGCGCCAGCCCCGCTCGCCGCCGCAGTCCCAGCGGGTTCGCATCCGCCACCTTCCAGCCCCGTGCGAACAGCGACCCACCGACCGACGCGCGCGTGGTCTTCACGATCTGCTCCCTTCCCCGCCCCAACTCCAAACCGGGCGGGAATCCCGCCGCGCGGCCGATTCCGCCGCAGGCGAGTCTACCACAAGAAACAGAAAACGCACGCCAAACGAACAGCAAACCTCGAAAAAGCGTGCGGATTCGTGTTCTGCCGCTCCCGGCGCCCTGTTCGACCCGGTGAAGGCCGCCACATGCTGCTCCGGCTCCGCCGCCACGGGTTAGACTCCCGGCCGGCGCGGCGCGGCTCCCGCAAGCCGGCTCGATCGGACCGACCACATGACCACCAGCGGCACCGACCCGACCATCGACTCTCCAACGCCGCCGCCGTCGTCGGGCGCATCGGCTCCCACGGCTCTGCACGGGTCCGTGTCGCCATCGGCGGGCACGGTGACCCGCTTCGTGGCGCCGAGTGAGCAGCCGGGCGACGATATCGGGCCGTACAAACTGGTGAAGGTGCTGGGCGAGGGCGGCTTCGGCATGGTGTGGCTGGCCGAGCAGCGTGCCCCTGTGCAACGCCGCGTTGCGCTCAAACTCATCAAGCCGGGCATGGACTCCGGCGAGGTCCTCACGCGCTTCGAGGCCGAGCGGCAGGCCCTGGCCCTGATGGACCACCCGGGCATCGCCCGGGTGTACGACGCGGGAACGACCGGCAAAGGCCGCCCCTTCTTCGCCATGGAGTTCATTCAGGGCGAGCCGCTGCACGAGTACTGCGACCGGGCCCGCCTGAACACCGCCGATCGCCTCCGCCTGTTTGTCGCCGTCTGCCACGCCGTGCAACACGCCCATCAGAAGGGCATCATCCACCGCGACCTCAAGCCCAGCAACATCCTGGTCGCCATCGTCGACAACCAGCCCGTCCCCAAGATCATCGACTTCGGCATCGCCAAGGCCCTCTCCGGACGCCTCACCGAGAAGACCCTGTTCACCGAAACCGGGCGCATGATGGGCACGCCCGAGTACATGAGCCCCGAGCAGGCGGGCACCACCGGCTTGGACGTGGACACCCGCACCGACGTCTACTCGCTGGGCGTGGTCCTTTACCAACTGCTTGTCGGCGCCCTCCCCTTTGATCCCAAGTCGCTCCGCTCGCGCGGGTACAGCGAGATCATGCGAATAATCAAGGAGGACGACCCGCCCCGCCTCTCCACGCGGCTCTCCAGCCTGGGCGACGAACGCACGGTGATTATCACGCGCCGCCGCGTGGACCTGCGCACGCTCACGGAGCAACTGCGCGGCGACCTCGACTGGATCACGGCGCGGGCCATGGAGAAAGATCGCACCCGCCGCTACGGCATGGCCAGCGACCTCGCGGCCGACGTGGAGCGGTACCTGGCCCACCAGCCCGTGCAGGCCCGCCCGCCCAGCCCGGCGTATCTGGCCCGCAAGTTCGTCCGCCGCCATCGCGTGGGCGTGGCCGCCGGCAGCCTCATCGCGGGTGCCGTGCTGCTGGGGGCCGCCGGCCTGGCCGTGGGCCTGGTGCAGGCCACGCGGGCGCGGGCCGAGGCCGACCGGCAACGCAGCGCCGCCGTGGCCAGCGCCGAACTCGCCACCCGGGAGGGCAACAAGGCGACGGCCATCAGTGCCTTCCTCCAGAACATGCTCGCATCGATCGACCCCAAGACCGACAACCCGCGCGACACGACCGTGCGCGAGGTGCTCGACCAGGCCGCGGGCACACTCCCCGGCAAACTCCGCGACCAGCCCGCGGTCGAGGGGGCCGTCCGCAACGTGCTGGGCCGCACGTACATGAACCTGGGTGAGATCGACAGCGCCGAGCCGCAACTCCGGGCCGCCCTGGCCATCCGTCAGAAGGAGTCGGGCGACAACGGACCTGACGCGGCCGAAACCAAGAACGAACTGGCCCGCGCGCTCACGTACGCCGGCAAGTACGACGACGCCATCCCCCTCTACAAAGAAGCGCTCGCTGAGGCCTCCGGCCGCACGCCCCCCGATCCCGTGCTCGTCGCCCTCCGCCGCAAGGACTACGCCGTCGCCCTTGCCGAGCGGGGCGACAGCGACGAGGCACAGCGCGAGGTCGAGGCCTGCCTCGCCACGCTGCGCCGGCCCCCCAGCGCGGGCGGCGGCGGCCTGGGCGACGACTCACCCGAGGTGCTCGACGCGCTGGCGATGCTGGCGGCGATCAAGCAGCAGCGTGGCGACTTGGCTGGCTCGGAGGCCTCCCTCCGCGAACTCCTCCCCCTCACCGAACGCGCCAGCGGCCCCGAGCACCGCGATACCGGCCGCGTGCTGTTCAACCTCGGCGAACTTCTCCGCCAGCAGGCCAAGGGCACCGAGGCCGAACCCGTGCTGCGACGGGCTGTCGCGGTGCTGCAAATGGCCGTGGGGCCGCTCCACCCCAACACCGCCAGCGCGCTCACCAACCTCGGCCTCACCCGCTACGAACTGGGCGATCTCGACGAGGCCGAGCGTCTGCTGCGCCAGGCCCTCGCGGCCCAGCGCCACAACACCGGCTCCGGCGACGGCATCGTCGACATCGGGCTGCTCAACCTCGCGGGCATCCTCAATGAGCGTGCCGGCCCCGGCGCTCGCGACGAGGCCGCGGCCCTCGCCCGCGAGGCCATCGCCCTTGCCGCCAAACGCCTGCCGCCGGGCCACCCGCAGAACGGCTTCCCCCTGCTCCTCCTCGGTCGCATCCTCACTGCGCAGGGAGCCCACGACGAGGGCGAACGCACGCTCCGTCAGGCCCTGAGCATCTTCGAGAGCGCGCTCAAGCCCGAAGACGCCAACCTCGCAGTCGCCCGAGCCGCGCTGGGCCAATCGCTTGCGCTGCAAGGAAAGGCCGATGAGGCGTTGAAACTGCTGGAGTCCGCGTGGCCGCGCCTGCTCGCGGGCAAGGGCCCCGCCCACCCCCGCACCCGCGACGCGGCGGCCGCGCTGGCCACGCTCTACCGCGCCCGCGGTGAGAACTCCCGGGCGGCCGAGGTTGAAGCCGCGCTGGCCCGGCCGGTGCCCTGACGGACAGGGCCGTCCCTGGCAGGCCGCTCAGACGCGGCCCCGCAGCCCTCCCAGGCGTTCGATGGCCGCGGCGATGGTCTCGGGCTTCTTGCAAAACGCGAACCGCACCAGCCGCCTGCCCAACTCCGGGCGGGCGTAGAACACGCCGGGCGGGATCGCAGCCACGCCGATCTTCTCCACGAGGTGGGTGCAGAAGGCCACGTCGTCCGCGAAGCCGAAGCGAGCATGGTCGGCCATGATGAAGTACGTGCCCTGCGTGGGGTGGACTGTGAAACCCAGGCCCTCAAGCGCCCCCGCAAGGGCGAGGCGGTTGGCGTCGAGTGTCTTCACCAGGCCGGGCACGTAGTCGGCCTCGCGCGCGAGCGCCGCCGCGGCCGCGTGCTGCATGGGCGTGTTGACCGCGAACGTCAAGAACTGGTGCGCGGCCCGGATACCGCTCGTAAGGCCGGCGGGCGCGACACTCCAGCCGATCTTCCAACCCGTGAAGGAGAAGGTCTTGCCCAGGCTGGAGAGCACCACGGTCCGCTCCGCCATGCCGGGGAGTGTGGCGATCGAGACGTGCGGAGCCCGGCTCGGGTCGTAGACCAGGCGCTCGTACACCTCATCCGACACCGCCACGGCGTCGTGGCGGCGGCACAAGTCGGCGATCAACTGCAACTCCGCCCGCGTGAACACCTTGCCGGTCGGATTGTGCGGCGTGTTGAGCAGCACGGCCCGGGTCCGGGGGCCGAAGGCGCCGGCGAGGTCGTCCGCGTCGAAGCCAAAGCCCCCGGCGGCTGTCGGGCGCAGCGCCACGCAGCGTGCATCCGCCCCCGCCAGCGCCACGCAGGCGCGGTAGGAGTCGTAGAACGGCTCGAATAGCACCACCTCATCGCCCGGGTTGCACAGCCCGAGCACCGTTGCGGCGATCGCCTCTGTGCACCCCGCGGCCACGGTGACATGAGCCGCAGGGTCGCAGGGCAGACCGGTGTCGCGTGTGAACCGCGCCGCGATGGCCTCGCGCAGCACCGGCAGACCGGGCATGGGGGCGTACTGATTCGGGTGGTCAAAGAGCGCGCGGGCCGCCGTGTCCTTTACGAACTCGGGCCCGTCAAAGTCGGGGAAGCCCTGCCCGAGGTTCACGGCCCGGTGCTCGAGCGCGAGGCGCGACATGGTGGCGAAGATGGTGGTGCCGAACGGCGCCAGGGCTCGCGAGGCCATGCCGCGAGCGTAGCCGATCCGCCGACACGCTCACTTGGCGTAGTCGCGCACACCCTCGGCCGCGCGCGTGAGTTGCTTGAGGGCGGCGGGCGCGACGGGCGATGCCGAACCGGCCTTCTCCACCGCCGCGGCAGCGTTCAGCAGGGCAGCCGCGGTCGCCGAGCAGGCGCTGCGCGCTTCGGCTGGCAGAGGCACCTGCTGCACATCCGTCAACGCGCCGCGCAGAGCCCCGCACACACGGAACAGCGTCTCCACCACGTGCCCGGCCCCCGGGTCGCCGGGCGCGGCGGCCAGCCAGCCAGCCCGCACACTCGCCAACTCCGCCAGGGCTGACACCGCCGGGGCACGCAGGCCGCGCACGGCCGATTCGGGAACGCGAGCGGCGGCGCTGAGCGCCTGTGCAAGGCCGTCGATCACGAAGGCGTCTTTCTCAGCCTTGCTCTGGGTCGCCACCGCCTTCAACAGGTCGCCCAGTTGGTCGGGCGACGCGGCCGGACCCGTGCGGCCCGAGGCATCGAAGAACCGCGCCACCCCGAACGCCGCGGCATACCGGATGGCTGCCCGGGCATCGGTCAGGTGGCGGGTCAACAAGGCGATGCCGCGCGGTGCCGCCAGTTCGCCCGCGATCCGCAGCGCGTTGATCACGGGCTGCTCCGTGCTTGACGCGGCGGCCTTCTCCAGGTGCCCGCCGAGTTGCTTGGCGTACTCGAGGCGGAAGGCCACGCTCACACGCTGGCCCGTGAGCGGGCGCAGCACATCGTCGCGCGTGCGCTTCAGTTCCGCCGGGTCGCCGGTCAGCCCGCCTGCGCGGGCGGTCACAAACGCCGCGATCTGCTCCACCGCCTGCGGCGAGAGCGAATCCGCGGCCGCGACCGAGGCCTCCGGCGGCTGCGCGAGTTGGGCGCGCGCGCCCCACGGGGCAGCGAGCGCCAGGGCAAGGGCGGCGAAGAGACAACGCATCAACGGTTGGCGGAAACGGGTCGTCACGGCTGCGGAGTCCATCGGGAAGGATCGGGCCTGCGGGTGCCGACGGCACGACGCGGGAGCGATGGTAGCGGCTCATGGAGCCGTTTACTTGTTCATATCCCCCGACGCGGGTGCCCCGCCCGGCGTCAGTCTGCTCATCAAGGCCACGGCCAGAGCCTTGCCGTCGGCGATCGTGCCGGCCCGCACCTCTTGCGCCACGGCCCCGAAAGCACCGACCAGCATGGGTGTCATCATGCGGGCCTGCTGCACCATGGCATCCGGCAGCACGGGAAACTCGGTGCGCCACACCCCGTCGACCAACCGGGCTGTCAGCGGGGGTGTCGGCATTGTCTTGCTGACGATGCCCACCTCTTCCGGCCCGCGCTGGGTGAACTCGAGTGCGTCCAGCGATGGCTCCATCTGCGCCAACACGGTCCGCAGCATCATCCCTTCGGGCCCGGCCTCTTCCGCCAGCTCCTTCAGACCCTTGTTCAGCTTCTCACGGCACGCGGCATCCAACCCGTCCGCGGCCGCCCCCATCTTCATCTCCGCCAGCACCAGTTCTCGCTGGGTGTCGTCCTTCAAAATAAACCACGCCAACACCTTGGCCTCGTCGCCCGCCTTGCGATGAGCGATCTGCTGGAGGAACGCGGCCTTGACCGCCGCGACCGCGTCGGCCGGCGGCGCTTCCGCGACCGGCGCATCGGCCGGGGCGGGGGTGCCATCGCCCGCGGGGGCCGCATCAACCGGCGCCTCTTCCTTCTTTCCCGAGAGTGTCGCCACCAGCGCTGCCAACTTCTCGACGGCCGCGCGTGTCTCTTCCCTTCCACCCGTACCGGCATAGGCCGAGCGGGCCTCCTCGTACGCCTCCTGGGCTTCCTTCACCGCGGCCGCCGCCTGCTCCGCCACGCCCCGGGCCTGCTGCGCGTAGGTCGCCGCCTCGGGGAGCGCGGGTCGGGAGCCACCCAGGTGGCTGAGGAGCGCCGCGTAATCAGTGAGTCCGCGGGCCCGCACATAGTGCACATCGCCCAGCGCCTGGCGGTACCCCGCCGCAGCCAGTTTGGCGGCGGTGGCCGCCTCCATCCCCCCACCGCTCGCGGCCGCCTTGAGGGCGGCCGCAACGGCCTCTCGCAAGCCCGCGGCAGCGGCGTCAGAGGCCCGCGCGAGCGCAGTTCCGGGGCCGCGCATCTCCGCGAGTTCGGAGGAGAGTTTGGCCGTCTCGGCCGCAGCCGCATCGGCCGCGGCGCGGGCGGCCTGCCCCTGGGCGCGGGTTGCCACGGTGGTGGCCTCGAGTTCCGACAGGGCCGTGCGTGCCTGGTCCAACTCGTTGCTGAGTTGAACGATGCGGGCCGCGGCCGTGTCGGCCTGCGGTTGGGCCGCCTGCGCATCGGCCTGCGTGAAACTGGCCTGTTTGTCGAGTTCATCCGCCTCGCGCCCGATCTCCGCCGCGCGCTGCACGAGCACGAGCCCTGCGGTTGCGCTGGTGTCGGCGGCCCCGGCCCGCACGCGGCTCGCCTCCTCGCGCAGCACCTTGGCGCGGTCGAGCAAGCCCTGGGCCTTGGACTTCAGGCCCGCGACCACGGCCTCGGCACGAGCCCGCTCCTGCGTGGCCGCGGCCACGTGCCCGGTCAGCGCCGCGATCCGTGCCTCGATCTCGCCGCGGGCCTTGGTCGGGTCAAAGGTCGCCAGCGCGCCGGCGCGCGCCTGCTGCACCAGCCACTCGTCGAGTTTGCCGCGCACCTCCAGGGCCTTGTTCATCGCGGCTTGCTCGGCGGCGTTGGCCTCT
Organism: uncultured Phycisphaeraceae bacterium; assembly: GCA_964590885.1. Lineage (GTDB taxonomy): Bacteria > Planctomycetota > Phycisphaerae > Phycisphaerales > UBA1924 > JAEUIX01. Next base: position 68,210 of record CAZPWW010000014.1, on the reverse strand, counting down.
TCCTGCATGAGGGTTGCGAGTCCGGCCTTGGCACGAGCAAGGAGCGCGTTGGCTGCGGCGGCGTGCCCGGGCTGAGCGGAGCCGGCGTGTGGCGTGAGCAGGCGCACCACCTCATCGAGCGCCGGCTTGAGTCGCTCCGCACGCGTGTCCACCGTTCGCCCGCCGCCAGTGAGCGTTGCCAGCGCCGTCTTGGCCGACTGAATCGCATCGGCCGCCGGGTCTCGGCTGTCGCACGCGACTGGCCCCAGCCCACCGAGCGCAAGGCCCAGGGCCAGAGCACAAACCGGGCCGCAACGGGCCATCGAGACGGGGAATGCAACGTGGCGCATGGTGAGTGGTTCCGCTGGCCGTTCGCCGGCCCGGGTCTGCCCGGCCGTCGTAACCGCTTGGTGGGCAGGATGATACATCTTCCCCGGCCGACGGGCCGTTAGCGCCGGCCACCCGGCGCCGGTACCCCTGCAGGCTGCACATCTTCCGCCGGCCGCGGCGCGACCGCTTCGGCCTGCGTGGGCGGCGCCAGCGGGCGGAGCGGCTCGTACGCAAACGGCAGTTCCGGGCGAGGCCGCTCCATCGCGCTGATCCACTCCACTGTGCCACGTATCCGCGGGTCATCCAGCCCCCTGAAGGCCGGCCGCCACCGATCGCGCCCGGCTGGTCCGGCCGCTACGACCGGGTGCTTGCGGGCCGAGACCTCGCGCGGCAGGCCCAGTTGGATCAGGGCCGATCGGTCTGGGTGCTCCTGATCGATCAACGGCGCGCCGTCGCCGGTGCGAAACCGCTCAAGGATGTACAGGTTGGTGTAGATGCTGGCGTCAGAGTTGGGCCGCCTGGCCGAGAGCACCAGCCGCCCCGCCCCGAGCCCGCCGTGGCACGCCGCCGTGGCGCACGATCCCGCCAGCCACGTGCGCACCACCTCGTCGCGAAAGAGCCGCACGCTCCGAGGCTGGTCGAGCAGACGCACGCGGGCGTACTGGTCCCGGGCCCTGAGCCTGAAGAGGTAGTCGAGTTGTTCCACAAACGGCCGGCCCAGCACCGCGTCGCGCCCCTCGCGCGTGGCGGGCACAAGCGGGTGCCCCGCGTTGGCCTCCATGGCGGCCTCAACGGCAGCCCGGGGCACGTCCATGCGCGGGGGGTGGTTCAGGTCCACCTCGTACACCTTCATCAGGGCGATTTGCTCGGGTGTGAGCGGCGGCACGGGTGCCGCGCTGGCCGCGACCTCGGCGGCATCGGCAGCCCCGGCGGGCGTGGCCGTACCGGCCGCAACGCGGGCCGCATCGCGCAGGTCGATCCGCCGCAGCAGACGCGCCAGCGACTGCTCGACCGCGGCGTGCCCGGGAACGGCCGTGCGCAGGGCCTCCAGTTCATCGCGGGCGGCCTCAAGTTGCTGGCGGGCCACCAGCCAGTCAACCAGGCGCAGCACCTGCTCCACATCGCGGGCATCCACCCCCTTGCGGAGTTCGGCGTACTGCTCGGCCAGCGTCGGCAGCAGGCGTATCCGGTCCACCTGGTCGGCCTTGAAGGTCGCGTTGATCCCCGCGATCCGCAGCACGACACGCTCCGGGGTCCGTTCCACAAGGATGCCGGTATAGGCGTTGCCGTCACGGAGGTAGACGACCGCTTCAACGAGCGGGGCTGGGGTGGGGGTGGTGGCGGGGGCGGCTGGCGGCTGGTCTGCGGCGCGTGCGTCCCTTCCGCCTCCCCACGCGCACACCGCCCCGGTGCCGCACACGGCCAGGCACCAGCACAGCATGCGACGGCCCCTCGCGGATGACATCATCGGATTGTTGACGTGCCGGCCCGCCCGAAAGCAGGGGGCACGGTTCGCAACGCGGTTGGTTCCCGCCCCAATAATGGTGCGTGAGCCGCGGGGGGCTGCCCCTGCGGCTCGGCCCGCCCACCTCTCGCCCGCGAATCTGGGAGCCTTGCCATGGTCGCCACCGCCCGCCGCGTCGTCTCCGCCAGCACCTTCATCGCCCTCATCGCCGGCGCGGCACCGCTGGCGCTGGCGGCCGCGGGCGACACCAAGCAGCCCGAGACCAAAATGATCCCGCGCGAGGTGCTCTTCGGCAACCCCGACAAAGCCCGGGCCCAGATCAGCCCCGACGGCAAGACCATCGCCTTCCTCGCTCCCCGCGACGGCGTGATGAACGTGTTCGTGGCCCCGGTGGGCAAACTGGCCGAGGCCAGACCGGTCACCGCAGAGACCAGCCGCGGCATCCGCACCTACTCCTGGGCCTACACCAACCAGCACATCCTCTTCACCAACGATCTGGGCGGCGACGAGAACTGGAAGATCTACGCGGCCGACATCGCCACGGCCCAGGTGAAAGACCTCACCCCCATCGAGAGCGTCGCCGGACCTGACGGCAAGCCGATCATGCAGCCCAACGGCAAGCCGCTGCGTCCCGCCGCGCGGATCGCCAACGTGAGCCGCGAGACGCCCGATGTGATCCTGGCCGCGCTGAACGACCGGGACCCCAAGTTCCACGACCTGTACAAGGTGAACATCCGCACCGGTGAGCGGATGCCCGTGCTGCAGAACACGGGTTTCGCGGGCTTCGTGGTGGACGACTCGCACAAGCCGGTGCTGGCCATGAAGCCCCGCCCCGACGGCGGCACCGACGTGCTCAAGCACGCCGGAGAGTTGCCCCGCGAGGGGGGCAAGCCCCCGGCCATCAAATGGGATGCGTTCCAGTCCATCCCCTTTGACGACAACACCACCACCGCCGCGCTCGACCTCAACAAAGCGGGCACGCACGTCTACCTGCGCGACAGCCGCGGGCGCGACACGGCCGCGGTGGTGAGCGTGAACATCGCCACCGGCGAGGCAACGGTGATCGCCGAGCACCCCAAGGCCGATGCCGCGCAAGCGATGGTGCACCCGACTGAGAAGACCGTGCAGGCGGCGGGTTTCAACCACGCCCGCACCGAGTGGACGCTGCTCGACCAGAGCATCAAGGGCGACCTGGACTACCTCAAGAGCGTGGCCGACGGCGACTTCGACATCACCAGCAGGTCCGACAACGATCGCCTGTGGACCGTGGCCTACACGCTCGACAACGCCCCGTCGAGGTCATACCTCTACGACCGCGACGCCAAGAAGGCCACCTTCCTGTTCTCGGCGTACAGCGCACTCGACGGGCAGACCCTTGCCCGCATGCACCCGCAGACCATCACCAGCCGCGACGGTCTGGAGCTGGTGAGTTACCTCACCCTGCCGCCCGAGAGCGATTCCGACGGCGACGCACGCCCTGAGAAGCCCCTGCCGACCGTGCTGCTGGTGCACGGCGGGCCGTGGGCCCGCGACTCGTGGGGCTACAGCGCCATGGCCCAGTGGCTCGCCAACCGCGGCTACGCCGTGCTCCAGATGAACTACCGCGGCTCCACAGGTTTCGGCAAGAAGTTCATCAACGCGGCCAACCGAGAGTGGGCCACCAAGATGCACGACGACCTCATCGACGGCGTGGACTGGGCCGTGAAGAACAAGATCGCCGACGCCAAGAAGACCGCCATCATGGGCGGCTCCTACGGGGGCTACGCCACGCTCGTGGGCCTCACCTTCACGCCCGAGGTCTTCGCCTGCGGCGTCGACATCGTCGGCCCATCCAACCTCGTCACCCTGCTCAACAGCATCCCGCCGTACTGGGCGCCGACCATCGAGCGCATGACACGACAGATGGGCGACCACCGCACGCAAGAGGGCCGCGCCTTCCTGGCCACCCGCTCACCCATCACGTTCGTGGACAAGATCGTCAAGCCGCTCCTGATCGGCCAGGGTGCCAACGACCCGCGTGTGAAGCAGGCCGAGAGCGACCAGATCGTGCAGGCCATGCAGAAGAAGAACATCCCCGTGACCTACGTGCTCTACCCCGACGAGGGCCACGGCTTCCAGCGCCCCGAAAACCGCATGAGTTTCTACGCGGTCGCCGAGGCCTTCCTGGCCCAGCATCTGGGCGGCCGGGTTGAACCCATCGGCGACGACTTCAAGGGCTCCTCGATCACCGTGCCCACCGGCGCGGCCGGCGTGGCGGGCTTGGCCGAGGCACTCGGGGCGGCGCCGGCCACCAAGTAGCGGGGTGGGGGCTGCGCGTCCCGTGCGGTTATTTCCGACGGGAGCGGCCGCGGATAGGGAAAGCACAGGTTCTTGAGCCTGCGAGGCCGGTTTGCGGCCGCGCCGGCTCAGTTTTGTGCTGTGCGCGCCGATGACATGCGGCCGCCCTGACGGCCCGCACGTACCACCCGACCGGTTTGCCGATTCTGTGCGGCAGGCCGGTTTTTTTCTGGCCACGCCTCGGGACGCCCGCAACCGGCACAAGCCGCCCACACGGCACAACCGGCACGGCCTGCCCACCCCGCGCGGCTTCTGCGCCGCACCGAACAAGCGGCACCCGCGCCGGGCCGATACGCAGTGGGTCCGCACGCGCGGCATGGAGGTTGGCGCATGGCGACTTCGCAGAAGACCTTTGACCAGGTGAAGAACATCCTGGGACGGCTCGACCGCAGCATCGACTCGCTGCGCGAGCAGCGCACCGGCGTCGGGCTCTCTCCGGCCGGCGCACCCGCCGTGGCCGGAGCCCCGGCACCGCGCGCGATGGCGAGTCCGGTGAGCACCCACGCCTTCGGCCCCGACCACCTGATCGGCCTTCCCAAGCCGATGCCCGTCGCCGCGCCGCAGGCCGCCCCCCTCACCCCCTTCTCGCAGCCCACGCCCAACGCCGCCCGCTCCCCCTGGGGACGGGCCCAGCCGCTCCGCCGCGACGCCGGCGAAGCGTGATGTTCAGTTGCCGCTCGGGGGCTGCGCCGCCGCCTCGATGGCACGACGCACGCGGCTCTCGAGCACGTCCAGCGGCAGCGCGCCGCCACCCAGCACCCAGTCGTGAAAGGCCCGCACGTCAAAGGCCTCGCCCAGACGCCGCTGGGCCTCGTGCCGCAGGCGACGGATCGCCAGTTCGCCGATCTTGTAGGCGCACGCCTGACCGGGCCAGGCGATGTAGCGGTCCACTTCGCGCTCCACGTTGTGGGCCGTGAGGGCCGAGTTGGCCAGCATGTAGTCAATCGCACGCTGGCGCGTCCACCCCTGCGCGTGGATGCCCGTGTCCACCACCAGCCGCAACGCCCGCCACATCTCGTAACTGAGCCGGCCGAAGTCGTCGTACGGATCGGCGAAGAGGCCGGTACCGCCGGTCTGGTCGCTCCCCGGCGCGGGCTCGATGCGCAGGGGGGCACCAGCCATCTCCAGGCCCAGCCGCTCCGAGTACAGTGCCCAGCCCTCCACGAACACCGTGTAGCCCAGCAGTTGCCGGAAGGGGTGCACGCCCTCCAGCTCATCCGAGAGCGCGGTCTGCAGGTGGTGCCCCGGCATCGCCTCGTGCAGCGTCAGCGAGATCATCTCGTACCGGGGGCGCTGGTCGAGGCTCGACGTGTTCGCCACGAACCACCCCGGGGTGCCCCCCTTGAGCGATCCCGGGTTGTAATACGCCGTGGGTGCCGCAGAAGCCATGAACGCCGGCATCTCGCGCACCCCGTACGGATTCCGCGGCAACACGCGAAACAGCCGGGCCAGGTCGGGGTCGACCCGCTTGGAAATCACGCGGTACCCCTCGATCAGCGACTCGCGCGACGTGTGGTAAAAACGCCGGTCGCCGCGCAGATACGCCGTGAAGGCGTTGAACAACGCTTCGCCCGTGAGCACGTCCTTCTTTGCAAAGTCGCTGCGCGCGATCACCCCGAACATCTCACGCCGGATGCGGGCCACCTCGCGCAGGCCGGTCGCGTGAATCTCTGCCGCGCTGAACCCCGTGGTGGTTTCGCGGCGGAGGCGGTACTCGTACGCCGCCAGCCCGTCCTTGCCTTCCGACGCGCCGATGCTCTCGCGGCAGGCCGGGATGTACGCGTCTTTCAGGAACGCAGCCAGACGCGCATACGCGGGCACCACACCGGAGGCGATCGCGCGCCGCGCCCGCACCGCGCTGGCGTCGCCCTCGGGCAGCGCAAGAAAAGGCTTGTAGAACAGGCTGCGCGTGGGGTCGGCCATGATCTCCGCCGTGGCGTGGCCTGCCGCCTGTGCGGCCGTCTGGGCCACCCCGATGCGGGGCGGCACACGCCCCGCCGCCAGCCCGGCCCGCATGTTCGCAATCGTGCTGTCGATCACCGGCGCGACGCCCTCGAGACGGGCCGCGAAGTCCGCGTACTGGCGGGGCGATGCAAACGTGAGCCGGTCCGGTACCTGGGGCAGGTCGATCTGCACGCCCTCACGGTCGTCGAGCGGCATCTGCTCAAAGGCGAACGGCACCCCCTCGAGGCCTACGCGCAGCGTGTACGCCAGCAGTTGCGCATCCAGCCGTTCCGCCTCGGGCAGGGCGTCGAGCGCCAAGGCCTCCACCGCCTTGAGCCGGGCCGCGCTCTCGGCCCGGCTCGCCGCAAGGTTCGCGGCCGAGGGGTTGAAAAGACGGTCGTTGAACCGGGCGTCCCCCCGCTGCGTCGCCTGCACGGGCGACTCTCGCATCATCTGGTCGTACTGCGCGTCGAGCAGTGCCCGCAGGGCCGACGAGGGGCTCTGGGCACCCCACACCACACCCACGCCGCACGCACACACGCTCACCGCGGCCCATGTCAGGCCGCACGCCGCCCGTTGAAAAGGTCGCACACGCATACCAGAGCGTACATCGCCCGAGGCGCCCCCGCCGCACTGGACGACCAAGCCGGGCCGCGTAAACTACCGCCAGACGGGCCCGACCTCGGGCTCCGCCGCGTTAGGGGTATGGTGTAACGGTAGCACGATTGACTCTGACTCAATTAGTCTAGGTTCAAATCCTAGTACCCCTGTTCACGCTGACACCCGCGGCCCCCCGCGGGTGTCGTCGTTCCGGCAGAGCCCGGCCGCGCACCTGCACCGCAGCCCGAACCGCCGGTACGTCGGGTGCGTACCAGTCACTCGCCGTGGTGCTGCGCCGCCTGCTCATGCTGGCTCTATGCGTCCTTCAGCCGCCTGTGCTGATGGCGCTCTGTCCTTGCCCTGCGCCGGGTCGGCAGAGTGCCACGGCGGCCACGCAGGTGCCCGCGGCGATCACCGCCTTGCGAACGCCCATGGCGGGCGGCGGTACCGCCTGCGACGCCGCTGATGCGAGCAACGCCACACCCGACACGGGTGCCAGCAGTGAGGCCGCTGATCCGGCCGGCTGCCCCTGTCAGCCTGACAGCCCGCCATGTGAGCCGGATTGCTGCGGCGCCGACACACACCCGCCCATGAAGCCCGAAGCCCGCGGGTCGCTCCCCGTGGCTTGGGCACCGTCTTACCCCCCGGTCGACGCGTCGAGCCCGGTCGTCCGGGCCCCGTGTGTGCTCGGCTCCGCGTGCCCGCGAGCGGCGTCGGGCGTGCCGCCACGAGCCTGGCACTGCGTGCGAACCCTGTAGGGCGCGGCCCGCACAGGAGCGGCTCTCGATCCATCAATGCCCATCGAGCGTCCGGCGGACGTTCCGTCGGACGCGGACCAAGATCACCGCGCGTGCCGGCGTCCGTGCGTTCGCGCTGCGGCGCCGCCGCGCTCTGCAATCGGAGTTTCTCTTATGACCTCCTCGTTTGATCGTCGTGCCTTCGTCAACACCAGCGTCCTGGCCGCCGTGGCGGCCCTCACGGCCGGCGCGGGCGTGCTGCTCCCCGCGGTCGCGGGCGGGCGCTGCTCCACGGGCTGCCCGCCCCAGTGCTGCCCGCGGGGCTGCTGCCCGGGGAACGCGGGCTGCACGCCCGGCGGCTGCCCCTGCGATGCCTGCCCGACAGGGTGCTGCAGCGACCAGCCCTGCCCCGCAGGTCCGTGCGCCCCGGGCCACACGCCGGCGGCGTGATCGCATGAACCATTCACCGGCCGCGGCGCGAGAGCGCCGCGGCCGGCTTGAAATCTCGCGCGTGCGAGCGTGGTCCGCCGCTCACTTGTTCATGTCGGGTGTCGTCGCCGGATCAGCGGGCGCGGCGGGCGGCGGCTCCGCCGCGGGCGTGCCCGTCGGTGTGATGGTGAGCAGGTCAACCCGCGAGGGCGTGAGCAGCATGGCCCGTAGCGACTCGTCGATCCGCGACTCGGCGATCACGCCCACCACGCGGTTGAGTTTGTTCTCGAGGTCGAGCGCGGGGTCGGGCTGCAGGTACCCGATCGTGCGGGCCGTGCCCGGCTCGGGTGTCACCAACCGGTAGAGCTTGGGCAGCCGGATGCCGTCGTACACGGTGCTGGGCAACAAGCGGCCGATCGCCTTGTAGATCGTGTTCTTGTCCAGGTCGGCCACCTGCTTGGCGATGGTGGCCTGCTGGGCCTCGATCGCGGCACGCGTCGCGGCGGCGTTTTTCAGGTCGCCTCGCAGGTCCAGACGAATCTTCATCACGTCCACAAACCGCTGCAGGTACTTGGCCGTGCGCCCGTCAGACTTGGCGATCTCGGCGCTAAACGCGGCGATCGCCGGCTCAAGTTCCGCCTCGTTCAAGGGCTGCTGGCGCACGCGCTCGTACATCTCCACCAGCGGCTTGGTCGGGTCGGGCTTGGGCGGAGGGGGCGGTGCGGCCACCGGTGCGGCCGGAGATGCCGGCGTGGTGGCGGGCACACCGTTCGTGCCCTCCGGCTGCGGGCTGGTGCCGGGACCGGCCGGCACCAGGGTGCCCGACGGCGGCACCGCCGTGCCGCCCACAGTGGCGATGCCGGAGGGTGCCGCCGCACTCGTGGCCATCGAGCCGACGGGTGCCGCGGGTGTGAGCCGGGCCGCCTCTTCGGGGCTGGCACGGCGCACGAGTTCCTTATTGATCCATCCGCGTGCCTCGACAGGCGCCGTGATGGCGTACATGGTGGGCTTGCCGTCGTCGCCCTTCACCACGTCCAGCACCCGCACCTCAGTGCCGGCGGCCAGTTCCTTCTCCAGGAGGGGGTACCACGATCCGCGGTCGCCCGCCGTGGCGTTGGCCGCCCGCAGACGCGAGGGCTTCTGCAGCTTGGCGGATTCGCCGACCTTGACCTCGCCCCCCACGTCCTCAGCCTTCACAAATGCGCGGGTGCCCGCGGGGTACGACACCCGCACGAAGCCGCTCTCCTCGCCATCGGACCACAGCACCGTCTCGCGCTTGAGCGTGGCCACCGGGTAGTGGAGCGCGGCGGGCCCGGAGCGCAGAGCGGTGTCGTCGCGCGCAACCACCACAGCCACAGGGTCGGCGGCGGAGAGCGGTGCCGCTGCGACGAACGCGGCGGCCACGAGGGAGAAGGGGCGGAGGAGTGCGAGGCGAGGCGTGTTCACGGGCAGACTCCGGAGAGAGCGGACGGCGAGTGCGCCAATTCTTAGGCGCTCGGCTGCCACGGGCGTACCCACGCACCGCCGCGGCAGCGACCGGGCTTTGACCATCGGGCCCCGCGCCCGTACGCTCGCCGCACATGCACCACCGGGCACGATGCCGCCAAGCCGTATGCCGAGCCCCCGCCCTCTGGCTCGCGGCGGGCGGGCTGGGCGCGGGCGTCTGGCTGGCCGGGTGCATGTCGCCGCTCGACGGCGATCCGGCCACGCCCGATGCCGAGTTGCGCCGCTCGATCGCCGACTCGGTGCGACGCGAACTGGCCGAGCCGGGCCGGAACCCCGAGACCCAGCAGACCCGCCGCGCCCAGCGGGTGCCCACGCTCGAACTGAAAGAGAGCGTGCTGCGCGAACTCGAGCAGAAGAGCGGCCCCGCGTCGTACCCGCTTCCCGGCTTGCCCGACCTGGTGCCCGTGGGGCGCGTGAGCGAGACGGGCGTGCAGTTCGGCTCGTCGCTTCTGGGCGGCGAGCAGCAGGCGGTGAGCGTGAGCATGCAACGGGCGGTGCTCACCGCGGTGGGCAACAACCTGGCGGTGCAGTTCGCCCGGCTCTCACCGGCCGTTGATGAGTCGCGGCTGCTGGCCGCTCAGGCGGCCTTCGACTGGCTCTTCTTCACCAACTTTTCGTGGAACTCGATCGACACCGAGTCGATCAGTTCGGAGCAGGTGGCGGGGGTGCGGCCGGCCCGCACCTTCGACCAGCGCCAGGTGCTGACCACGCAGGCCGGGCTGCGTCGCAGCCTCACCACCGGCGGGGCCTTGACGATTCAACAGAGCCTCGACTATTCGGACAACGCCCTCAAGCCCCTCAGCGCGGTGCCCGACCCGGCCTATCAGAGCGAGACCACGGTGCAACTCGATCAGCCGCTGCTGCGCGGCTTCGGGTCCGACGCGGTGCTCGCCCAGGTGCGCATCGCCGCCAACGCCGAGCGCGACCGCATCGCCCAACTCAAGGCCCAACTCATCTCGACGATCACCGACACCGAGACTTCGTACTGGGCCCTGGTGCAGGCCTACGGCAACCTGCAGATCGCCAAGCGGCTGCTCGACCGGGGCATCGAGGTGCGCGAGGTGCTGCGCGATCGCCGCGAGTTCGACACCAACCCGTCGCAGTATTCCAACGCCGTGGCCGCGGTCGAGAGCCGGCGCGGCGACGTGATTCGCGCCGAGAACGCTGTGCGGGCCGCCAGCGACCGCCTCAAGAACCTCATCAACGACCCCGAACTCACGGTCGGCTCCGAGGTGCTGGTCCTGCCGGTGGACCGGGCGGTGGACGCCCCCGTGCGCTATAGCCTGCTCGACAGCATCCAGGCCGGCCTGGCCAATCGGCCCGAGGTGCAGCGGGCGCTGCTGGGCATCGACGACTCGTCGATCCGCCAGCGTCTGGCCGACAACGCCCGCCTGCCGCGCCTCGACCTGCGCGCCCAGGTGCGCTTCAGCGCCCTGCAAGACAGCACCGACCGGGCCGTGAGCAAGGAACTCGAGGCCGAACTGGTCAGTTACCTCGTGGGCGTGCAGTTTGAGCAGCCCGTGGGCAACCGGGCCGCCGAGGCGGGGTACCGCCAGCGCCGCCTGGAGAAGATGCAGGCCGTGACGGTCTACCGCGACGTGGTGCAGCGCGTCGTGCTTGACATCAAGAACGCGCTCCGCGACGTCGCCACCAACTACCAACTCATCGAGCAGGCCCGGGCCTTCCGCCTCGCCGCCGCCGAGGACCTGCGCACCACCGAGGTGCGCGAGCGCACCATGCAGGCCCTCAGCCCCGAGTTCCTCGACCTCAAACTGCGCAAGCAGGAAGCCGTGGGCAGGGCCGAGGTGCAGGAACTCACCGCCCTCACCGACTACAACACCGCCATGGCCCGCCTCGCCAGCGCCATGGGCAACACGCTCGAGCGCAACCGCATCAAGTTTGACGTCTCCGCCACCTTGGCCGACAACGCGCTCAGCGTCGAGACGCCCACCTTGCCCCCCGGACCCGCGCTCGACACCCAGCGCTGACACGGCGCTTGCGCCGGCGTACGCCGCCCTGCGGCCCAACAATCACGCGTGGACACCCGCGGCCCGCCGGCCGAAGCACACGCCGATCCCGCTCCCGCTCGGGCCCTCACCGGGGGGCCCGAGTTGGCCGCCGCGGCCGCGCGGCTCGCCGCCGGCGGCATCGTCGCCTTCCCCACCGAGACCGTCTACGGCCTGGGCGCAGATGCCCTGAACGCCGCGGCCGTGGCGCGCGTGTTCGCCCTCAAGGGCCGCCCGGCCCACAACCCGCTGATCGTGCACGTCAGCGGCGTGCCCATGGCCCGCGAGCTGGCCGGCGCCTGGCCCCCGGCCGCCGAGGTGCTGGCCCGGGCCTTCTGGCCTGGCCCACTCACGCTGGTCGTGCCCAGGGCGGCGTGCGTGCCGGCGATAGTGGCGGCGGGCGGCGACACGGTGGCGGTGCGCTGCCCGGACCACCCGGTGGCAGCGGCCCTCCTGATGCTGGTGGGGCGCCCCCTGGTTGGGCCCAGCGCCAACCGCTCCGGGCGCATCTCCCCCACCACCGCCGCACACGTGCGAGCGGCGTTCGATCCCGCCGACGTGGCCGTGGTCGATGGCGGAGCCTGCGGCACCGGCATCGAGAGTACGGTGGTCGATCTCTGTGCCCGGCCCTATCGCGTGCTGCGCCTGGGCGTGATCAGTGCCGCCGCGTTGGCCGCGGCCCTGGGCGAGCCCGTGCTCGACAGCGACAACTCCGCGCCCGCCTCCGGGCGGCCCGCGACACCGCTCCGTTCGCCGGGCCAACTCGCCTCCCACTACGCGCCGCGCACACGAGCCGCGCTGGTGGACTCGTGGGCGTTGATCGACGAACGCGTGGAGGACGGCGAGCGGCTGGTGGCTCTGGCCCTGAGCGTGGCCGCCGACGACGAGGGCTGGCCGGCCCGCGGCTGCACCCTGATCCGCATGCCGCCCGAGGCCGCGGCGTATGCGGCCCGTCTGTACGCGGCCCTGCGCGAGGCCGATGATGCAGCCCGGGCAAGCGGGGCGACCATCATCGCCGTCGAGCGCCCGCCCGCGGAGGGGCCCGACGCCGAGGCCACGGCGATCTGGCGGGCCGTGGCCGACCGACTCGGCCGCGCGACCGCCTGACACGACCCGGCGCACCTGGTCAACTCATCAATTCAGCAACGCATGAACTACATCACCGGCGGCAGGCTGAGGGCCCGCCGCAGCGAACTCAGTTGCCCCTGGTGCCACCCGTCGTGCCACACGCCCTTCATCACCGCGTCCATGCGCGTGCTGGCGAAACCACCCGTGTCCATGGCGCACGGTTTGGCCAGATCGGCTTCCGGTGTCGCCTTGAGCGCGGCCAAAAACTGCGCGTACGTCGCGTTCATGTGAGCCTTCACCTCGGCCACGGGCGGGTAGGCCGCCGCGCCCGGCTTGGGCGTGCTCTTGTAGCCGAAGAGTTCGGTGTAACTCGCGGGGAGCGCCGCGGCCGGGCCGCTGCCCATGCTGCCGGTGAGCAGGCCCGTGAACCAGGCGTAGGTCGTGGCCAGGTGGCCGAGCGTCCAGAGCAGGTGGTTGTCGGTGGGCGCGGTCTGAAAGGCGACCCGGTCGGCGGGCCAGCCGTCGGCCATCTTGGTGGTGAAGGCGTGCACCCACTCGAGCAGCGCAATGGCCTCGGCCTTGCTGAGCGCAGCGGGCGCTGTGCCACGGGCTGCGGTGGGGCGCGAGGCGCTTTTCTTGCGGCGATGTCTGGAGGGTGCGGCCTTCTTGGCCGGGCCCGATTGCTTGCGCACCGCTGTGCGCGAGGAGCGGGGGGCACGAGACGAACGGGCGGTGGTCGGGGGGCGGCGTTTCTTGGCCATGGGCGGTCTCCGGCTTTGCTGCGAGGGCGGGCAGAACCACGCCCCAGCGCGCGGGGCGACGCGCCGAGCATAGGCCGCGGGCCCCGCGCTACCGAAGGACCAGCAGGAACTCACTCAGGCGCTTCATTCCCTCGCGGATCTGATCTTCAGAGCAGGCGAAACTGATGCGGATGCTGGTGCGGCCAACGCCGCCGAAGTCCTCGCCCGGCACCACGGCCATCTGCTTCTCGTCCAGCAGTGCCGCGGCGAGCTCGGCGGGCGTGGCGAGGCGTTTTCCAGCCGGGGTGGTCTTGCCGAGGTACGCGGCCAAGTCGGGGAAGGCGTAAAACGCGCCGATAGGGCGGGCCACCTTCACGTTCGGGATGGCGGCGAGCAGGTCGTAGATGACCTTCGCCCGGGCCGCGAACGCCCGCCGCATGGCTTCGAGTTCATCGGCGCACTCGGTGAGGGCGACACGCATGCCTGCCAACTCGAAGGGCGGCACGCAGGTAGTGGTCTGGCCGGCGAGTTTGATGAGCGCGGCGGCGAAGGCCTTGCCGAAGTCGCCGCTGCCGCTCAGCCAGCCCAGGCGCCAGCCCGTCATGGCGAAACTCTTGCCCGGGCCGTTGATGGTGATCGTGCGCTCCGCCACGCTGGCGATGCTGCCGATCGAGACAAAGGGCGTGTCGCCGAAAACGATGTGCTGGTACAACTCGTCGCTGACGATGACGAGTTCGGGTGCGATGGTGCGTGCGGCCTCGGCGACCACGGCGGCCAGTGCTTCGAGTTCCGCCCGCGTGTACATGGTGCTGCACGGGTTGCTCGGGCTGTTGAGCATGAGCACGCGGCTGCGGGGCGTGATGGCGGCCTTGAGTTGCGCGGGCGTGATCTTGAAGCCCGTTTCCGCGCGGGTGTCGATTTCGACCACCTTCGCACCGGCGAGTTCGGCCATGGGCGCGAAACTCACCCACGCGGGGACAGGCAGGAGCATCTCCATGGGGGCACCGCCGGCGGTCGCAACATCAAACAAGGCCTGGTAGCTGAGGTAGAGGGCCATCTTCACGCCGGTGGTGATGACGACGTGGTCGGCGGTGCAGTTGGGGATGGCGTTGCGCTCGGAAATCAGGCGCGCGAGGAGTTCGCGGGTGGGTTGATCGCCCGCGGCGGGGATGTACTTGGTCTGGTTGCCCTGCAGGGCGGCGATGGCCGCGTCCTTGGCCTTCTGGGGTGAGTTGAAGTCGGGCTCGCCGGCGGAGAAGTTGAGGACGGGCACGCCCTGGGCGATGAGGGCCTTGGCCTTGTTCATCACGGCTACGGTGCTGGAGGGCTTGAGACCGCTGACGCGGCGGGAGAGGTTCATGACCACAAATGTAGCGAACACACGCCGACCGGCCCTCCCACGCACCCTATCTGTGTGCCTCGGGCCGTTGATCACCCCCCCCGGCTTGCCTAGTATCGCCCTCATTACGGGCTGCCGCGCATTGGCAGGCCGTGCGAGGACGCACCGAACCATGACCACCGCTCAAGAGGCCCGCGCCACGCTCGTGAAGAACTACGCCACCAAGCCCGGCGACACGGGCTCGCCCGAGGTGCAGGTCGCGCTGCTCACCGAGCGGATCAACGACCTCTCCGAGCACCTCAAGATTCACCTCAAAGACGCCCACTCCCGGCGCGGGCTGGTGATGATGGCGGCCCGCCGCAACCGGCTGCTCCGCTACCTCTCGCGAACGGACCGCGAGCGGTACACGGGCCTGATCGGCCGACTGGGCCTGCGGAAGTAAGCGACCAATCTCAGGCCCGCGGACGAATGTCTGCGGGCCTGTTTGTTTCGGGTTTCGACAAGGGGCCGCCCGGAGCGATCGGCGGCGGGGCAACCACCCCCAAAGACCCAAATGGCCAGGCGGCCGGACGATGCGGGCAAGTCTGCCCGCCGCACCGCACCCGACCTCCTGGCATTTTGGGCGTTTGGCAGGTGCAACCCCGCCCTCCCGTACCGAATCTGGTGGCCCGGCGATCGACAGACGGCCGTGTGGCGCTCGCCTTGAGGCGGGGCGCACGCGGGCCGCGGCGGTCGCGTACATCCACCCCGCCCCCGGCGCAAGAAGCTGGCGGCACGCGAAAGGAACGAGCAACATGACCACCCCCATCCGCGTCTCGGCAGAGATCGGCGGCCGCACGCTCACGCTGGAGACCGGCAAGGTCGCCAAACTGTGCAACGCCGCGGTGCTGGCCACGTTCGGCGGCACCACCGTGCTCGCCACCGTCACGCGTGGCTCCCCCCGCCCCGGCACCGACTTCCTCGGCCTCACGGTCGACTACCGCGAGAAGACCAGCGCCGCGGGCAAGTTCCCCGGCGGCTTCCGCAAACGCGAGGGCGCGCCCAACGAGAAGGAAATCCTCACGATGCGGCTGATCGACCGGCCCATCCGCCCGCTCTTCCCCGACGGGTACTTTGACGAGGTGCTGGTGCAGTGCTTCGTGATGAGCCACGACGGCGAGAACGACTCGGACGTGCTGGCCGGCACCGCCGCCTCGGCCGCGCTGGCCCTGAGCGACGTGCCCTTCGAGGGGCCGATCGCGACGGTGCGCGTGGCCCGCATTCACACCGACGAGGGCCCGAAGTTCGCCCTCAACCCCACGGTGAGCCAGATGGAGTTCAGCGACCTTGACCTCGTGCTCAGCGGCCACAAAGACGGCCTGAACATGATCGAGGTGGGCGCCGCCGAGGTGGGCGAGAAGGATGTGCACGCCTCCATGGCCTTCGGCTACGACGGCATCAAGCAGATCATCGCCCTCATCGATGACCTGGCGCGGCAGGCCGGCAAGGCCAAGGTGCTCGGCGACATCTTCCTTCCCTCCGACGAGATCACGGCCTTTGTCGCCAAGACGTGCGAGGCACGCATGATCGCGGCCCGCAAGATCAACGGGAAGAAGGCCCGCAACGACGCCGTGGATGCGCTCCGGAAGGAACTGCTCGATACGCACTTCGCCGAGAACGCCACGAGCACCGTGGCCGTGCACCAGGAGAGCGTGAAGCGCCGCATGCAGGCCAAAGACGCCTTCAAGCGACTCGAAGAGAAGATCACCCGCAAGCTCATCGTGGAGCAGAAGACGCGGGCCGATGGGCGCGGGCCGCTGCAGATCCGCGAGATCACCGGAGAGGTCGGTGTCTTCGCCCGCACGCACGGCTCCGCGTTCTTCCAGCGCGGCGAGACCCAGAGCCTGGTGTCGTGCACGCTGGGCACCGGCAAAGACGAGCAGATCGTCGACGGCCTGCTGCCCGAGTACTCCAAGAAGTTCATGCTGCACTACAACTTCCCCCCGTTCTCGACGGGCGAGGTGAAGCGCATCACCGGCCCGGGTCGGCGAGAGATCGGCCACGGCGCGCTCGCCGAGCGGTCGCTCCTGGGCATCCTGCCCAGCCCGGAGGACTTCCCGTACACCGTGCGCGTGGTGAGCGACATCACCGAGAGCAACGGCTCGTCGAGCATGGCGAGCGTGTGCGGCGGCTGCCTGGCCATGATGGACGCGGGCGTGCCCATCAAGAACACCTGCGCCGGCATCAGCGTCGGCCGCTTCACCGATGAGCACGGCGGCAACGAACTCTTCGTCACCGACATCATCGGCGAAGAGGACTTCTTCGGCGACATGGACTTCAAGGTGGCCGGCACTCGCGAGGGGATCACCGGCATCCAACTCGATCTCAAGGCCCGCGGCCTCTCGCTGGCCCAGTGCGAGGTGATCCTCGAACAGGCCCGGAAGGGCCGCCTCGAGATCATCGATACGATGGAGAAGATCATCCCCCGCCCCCGCGCCGAGATCAGCCCCCACGCCCCGCGGCTGGTCACCATCATGATCAACCCGGAGAAGATCGGGAAACTCATCGGGCCCGGCGGCAAGATGATCCGCGGTCTGCAGGACAAGTACGGCGTCACCATCGAGGTGGAGGACGACGGCACCGTCATGCTCGCCAGCCCGAACGGAGAGACGATCAACCAGTGCAAGGCCGAGATCGAGGCCCTCACCGAGGACATCAAGGTGGGCGCCATCTACCACGGCAAGGTGGTGAGCACCAAGGACTTCGGTGCCTTCGTCGAACTCGCCCCGGGCACCGACGGCATGTGCCACATCTCCGAACTCGCGGCCGGCTATGTCAAGAGCGTGGGCGATGTCGTGAAGGTCGGCGACACCATCAAAGTCAAGGTCATCCTGGTTGACGACCAGGGCCGCATCAAACTCAGCGCCAAGCAGGCCATGGACCCCGCCGAACTCGAGGCGGCAATGGCTGCGGCCGGAGCCCATGGCGGCGGCGAAGGCGGGGGGGGCGGCGGCGGTTACCGCGGCGACCGCGGTGATCGTGGCGGGCACCGAGGGGGCGATCGTGGCGATCGCGGTGGCGGGCGCGACCGCCGCTGATCTACACGCGAAACACCGTGCCGACAGGGCTTTCGCCGAACCCGCGCCGCTTGAAGGTGATTGAGAACCTTTACGCCGCCGCGTCGCCAGGCGCGCTGCGCATGGCGGCCAGACGCGCCGCGATCGTCGGCTTCGTGGGACGGTGCTGCGTGAGCCCCGCCCGGAAGGCGATGCGGGCCAACTCCACACGGTTCTTGGCCTTGAGTTTCAGGCCCAGGCTCAGGCGGTGCGCCTCCACCGTCTTGTGGCTGCGGTAGAGCGTCTTGGCGATGTCGGCGGTGGTCAGGCCCTGACCGATCAGCGTGAGCACCTCGATCTCGCGCGGCGTGAGGCTCTCAAGCTGCCCGCGGTCCGTCCACCGGGCCTGCACCAGCGTCCCGCCCTCGCCCGCGTTGCCGCCCTCGGCCGCCGATGCGCCTGCGACAGTCTCCTGCTCGCTGCCGAAGGGGCGGCACACGGCCAGCACCAGCGTTCCCCGGTCGGGGGTCTCGATCGGCCGCAGCGTCGTGCGTACCTGCACGCCGCTCCACATGCCCAGGAGCGACAGCGCCCGCTTCTCGCGCGCGCAGCGCAGCAGCAGGGCCAGACGCTCCGCGGCCGCATCGGCGGGCAGGAGTTCGTGCAGCGTCTTTCCGGCCACCGGGGACTTTGCCGAAGGGTACTTCCACCACCGCACCACCGGCGACACAAAGAGAAATCGGCCGTCCTGATCGAGCAGGGCCACGTCGCTCCCGGAATCGGCGACGAGGGCCTCGAGCAGCGCGGCGACGCCCGCGTGCGACAAAAAGTGGCGGGCCGGCTCGCCGCCGCGGACCGGTGAGGACGGAGCCGGTGGGGCCGCAAGCACAACGGGCGGCTGAGCCGAAAGGGTCGTGGTCATGGTCATGCTCGATCGCCTTCCGCGGGCGAATCCGTGCCGCGGCGTCCATCCTATCCGGAGGGCGGCACCCGCGGCAAGCCCCGGAGAACAAAGGCCGGCTCAAACACATCGCCAACGGCCATACCCGTGTGGGCGGCGGTGCCCATTTGACGGGAGGCGGGTCTTCGGGCACACTGCGGGGCCGCCGGGGTGGCCGCCCCCCACGCCAGCACGTGCCCATCGCGCCCGCCGCGCCCAAACGGAGCCCCGAACATGTCTCACATTGAAGCCGCCCACCCTGCCCCCGCCCCCAGGACCGACGCCCAGAGGAAGATCGAACAGCTGGCCATCAACACGATCCGCACCCTGAGCATGGATGCGGTGCAGGCAGCCAACAGCGGGCACCCCGGCACGCCGATGGCCATGGCACCGGTCTGCTACACGCTCTGGAACGAGTTCCTGCGCTTCGACCCCGAGAACCCGATCTGGCCGAACCGCGATCGGTTTGTGCTGAGCATGGGGCACGCCAGCATGCTCATCTACTCGCTGCTGCACCTTGCCCAGGTGAAGGCGGTGAACAAGGAGTACGAGCAGGTCGGCAAACTCAGCGTCCCGCTGGATGACATCAAGCGGTTCCGCCAGATGGACAGCCGCTGCGCCGGCCACCCGGAGTACCGGTGGACCAGCGGCATCGAGACCACCACCGGCCCGCTCGGCCAGGGCTATGCCACCAGCGTGGGCATGGCCATCGCCAGCAAGTGGATGGGGGCGACCTACAACCGGCCCGGCTTCGACCTCTTCGGCTATGACGTCTACGCGCTCGGCGGCGACGGCTGCATGATGGAGGGTGCCGCCAGCGAAGCCGCCAGCCTCGCCGGGCACCTGAAGCTCGACAACCTGTGCTGGATCTACGACAACAACAAGATCACGATCGAGGGGCACACGGAGTGGGCCTTCAGCGAGGACGTGGCGACGCGGTTCATCGCGTATGGCTGGAACGTGACGCGTGTGGGCGATGCCAACGATCTGGACATGCTCCGGCGCGCGTTCCGCAACTTCAAGGAGACGCGCGGCAGGCCCACGCTCATCATCGTCGACTCGCACATCGGCTACGGCTCCACCAAGCAGGACACGCACACCGCCCACGGCGAGCCGCTGGGCGAAGAGGAGATCAAGAAGACCAAGAAGTTCTACGGTTGGCCGGAGGACGCGAAGTTCCTGGTGCCACCCGAGGCCGTCCAGAGTTTCAAAGACGGCATGGGCAGGCGCGGGGCCGCGGCCCACGCCGAGTGGCTGAACCTGTTCAACCAGTACAAGGCCAAGCATCCGGACCTGGCCGAGCAGACCGTCAACATCCAGAAGCGGCAGTTGCCCAAGGGCTGGGACAAGGACATTCCGCTCTTCCCGGCCGATCCCAAGGGCATGGCCGGGCGCGACGCCAACGGCAAGGTCCTCAACGCCATCGCCAAGAACGTGCCCTGGCTGCTCGGCGGTGCCGCGGACCTCGCCCCGAGCACGAAGACCCGCCTCACCTTCGACGGGGCGGGCGACTTCTCCCCGCCCCGCGAGGCGTTTGACCACCACGCGCCCAAGAGCCCGCTGGGCTGGGGCGGGCGCAACTTCCACTTCGGCATCCGCGAACTGGCGATGGGCTCCATCCTCAACGGCCTCTCGCTCAGCAAGGTGCGGCCCTTCGGGGCGGGTTTCTTTGTGTTCAGCGACTTCTCTCGCCCCGCGATCCGCCTCGCCGCGATCATGGAAATCCCGGTGATCTACTGTTTCACACACGACTCGATCGGCGTAGGTGAAGACGGCCCCACGCATCAGCCCATCGAACATCTGATCGCGCTGCGGGCCATTCCCGGCCTAGTCACCATGCGCCCGGGCGATGCCAACGAGGTGAGCGAGGCGTGGCGCACGGTGATGCAGATGCGCCACGAGCCGGTCTGCATGATCCTGAGCCGCCAGGCCATGGCCACGCTCGACCGCACCAAGTACGCTCCGGCGAGCGGCGTGGCCAAGGGGGCATACATCCTGGCCTGCAACGCCCCCGACGGCAAGCCCGATGTCATCGTGATGGCGACGGGCACCGAGGTGCAACTGGCCGTCGAGGCCTACGAGAAACTCAAGGCCGAGGGCGTGCGGGCCCGCGTGGTGAGCATGCCCAGTTGGGAACTCTTCGAGCACCAGGACCAGAAGTACCGCGACGACGTGCTGCCGCCAACGACCAAGGGGCGCGTCGCCATCGAGCAGGCGGGCACCTTCGGCTGGGAGCGCTACGTGGGCACGGGCGGCGCCATGGTGGGCATGAAGACCTTCGGCGCTTCGGCCCCGCTCAAGGAACTCCAGAAGAAGTTCGGCTTCACGCTCGACGCCGTGATCTCGGCCGCCAAGACGCAGGCGGCCCGCAAGTAGGCCGGGGGGGATGGCGGATGCTCAGTCGGCCAGCGCGATCACCGAGGCCATCGCCACCTGGTCGGTGTGGCTGAGCGACACGAGCCAGCGGCGGATGGTGAGGCGTGCCGCGGCCTTCGCCGCGCGCCCGTGAAGCAACACCTCGGGGCGTCCGCTCGCGTGGCGGGCCACTTCCACGTCCGTCCAGCTGATGCCGTCGGACAGCCCCGTGCCCAGTGCCTTGAGCACCGCCTCCTTGGCCGCGAAGCGCGCGGCCAGGTGCTCGGCTTGCCGCTTCGCGCTGGCCTCGCAGAAGGACTGCTCGGCCGGCGTGTAGCAGCGGTCGAGGAACTTCTGCCCGTGATCGCGGAGCATCTCGGCGATGCGCGGCACCCAGACCACGTCCACACCGTGGGCGATGGCGTTGCTCACGGCTTGCCCCTGCGTGTCTTCGCCGGCGCGGGCTTCGCCGCGGGTGCTTCGACCTTGGGCGCGGGCTTCTCGCCCGCGGACGGCTTGAGATCGGCCTTCGCGCCGGGCGTCGCATCGGACTTGCTGTCGGACTTGGTTTCGGCCGCGTTCTTCTCGGCGTCTGAGCCCTTCTTGTAGGAGTCGGTGCGGTAGTCGGTCTGGTAGAAGCCCGAACCTTTGAACAGCAGCGCGGCCCCGGTGCCGATAAGCCGCTCGACCCTTTTCTTGCCGCAGGACGGGCACAGGGAAACCGGTTTGGCGGTCATGCTCTGGAAGAGTTCGAACTCGTGCTTGCACGCCTTGCAGCGATACTCGTAGGTGGGCATGGGTCAGCCCTCCGCGCCCTGGTCGGCGACCGCGCCGGGAGCCTCGGCGGCCACCGACACCTGCGCGGGCCGCACCACCCGGCCGTGCATGGCGTAACCCGGCCGCAGCGTGGCGACGATGCGCCCCGGCTCGATGCCGGGGGCTGGGACCCGCATCAGGGCTTCGTGGCTCTGCGGATCGAAGGCCTCGCCCGCGCCGGGGCGCAGCAGCGCCACACCGTGCTGCCCGAGCACTCGCAGCAACTCATCCTTGATCATCGTCACGCCATCGATCACCTGACGGGCGGTGCTCTTGTCCGCATCCAGGCCCAGGGCCATGTCGAAGTGGTCGATCACCGGCATCACCGACTGCAGCACGCCCCGCACGCCGAACTCGCGGGCCTGTTGCTCGTTCTGCAACGAGCGGCGCTGGTAGTTCTGGAATTCGGCCAGGGCACGGGTGTGCTCGTCACGGGCCAGATCACGCTCACGCGTGAGTTCGTCCACCTTCGCGGAAAGGTCGTCGATCAGTGCGGCGGTCTCGTCAGGCCCCGCCGGATCGAGCGCCGCCGCCGCATCGGCCGCCGCGGGGTCGACCGACGGCACCCCCGCCTCGGGCGAGGGTGCGCCGGGATCGGACTTGTCCTTCTTGAACGGGTTCATGCGCATCCGTCATTCCATAGCGGCACGCCCGCACGGGGCGGGCACATCAGCCGAGGGCATCCTTGATCTTCTTCCAGAATCCCTGAGTCTCAGGCAGCACGTTCTCGTTCTCGCTGGCGGCGTACTCACGCAGGAGTTTCTCCTGCGCGGCCGAGAGTTTCTTGGGTATCTCGAGGTTGACGATCACCACCATGTCGCCGCGCCGGCCTGTGCGGAGGTCGGGCATGCCCTTGCCGGGCACGCGGAACATCGCCCCGTGCTGGGTGCCGCGCGGGATGGTGAGCCGCTCGCGTCCCTGGGCCGGCGAGCCGTTGGTCGACCCGCCCATGGGCCTGCTCTCGCCACCGGCCGGCTGGGCGCTGCCCTCGATCGTGGGCACGTCCACGTCCGCACCGAGCGTGGCCTTGACGAACGAAACGGGCATATGCAGCACAAGGTGCTCGCCCTCGCGCTCGAAGTAGTCGTGCTTGCGCACGCGCACCACCACGTGCAGGTCGCCGCGCACGCCGGAGCCGTCGCGCGACTCTTCGGGAGGGGGCGGCTCCCCCTCGCCGCGCACGCGCACCACCTGGCCGTCGGCGATGCCGGGCGGGATGCGCACGGAGAGGGAGCGCCTGCGCGGCGTGCGACCCTTTCCGCGGCAGTCGGGGCAGAAGTCCTTGATGACCTGGCCCCGCCCGCCGCACGCCGGGCAGGCGACCACCATGCGAAACATGCCGCCCAAGCCGGATTGCTGCACGCGCCCCTGGCCGCCACAGGTGGCGCACGTGATGGGCTTGGAGCCGGCCTTGGCGCCCGAGCCCGTGCACTTCTCGCAGACGTCGAGGCGCGTGAAATCGACGGAGCGCTCCACGCCACGAAAGGCGTCTTCGAGGGAGATGACGGCCTCGTGCTCGAGGTCGTAGCCGCGGGCCTGCCCGCGCCGGCCTGCTCCGCCCATGCCGCCGAAGCCGCCCCCCCCGCCGCCAAGGATGTCGTTGAACATCGAGAAGATGTCGTCGACGTTCATGCGGCTGAAGTCGTGCGGGGCGGGCCCCCCGGAGGAGCGCAGGCCGTCGTGCCCGTGAACGTCGTAGACCTTGCGCTTCTGCTCGTCGGAGAGGACTTCGTAGGCCGCGGCGGCCTCCTTGAACTTGGCCTCCGCGGCGGCATCGCCGGGGTTGCGATCCGGGTGGTGCTTCATCGCCAGGCGGCGATAGGCGCGCTTGATCTCCTCCGCGTCGGCCTTCTTCTCGACGCCAA
Source organism: uncultured Phycisphaeraceae bacterium (assembly GCA_964590885.1). Taxonomy (GTDB): domain Bacteria; phylum Planctomycetota; class Phycisphaerae; order Phycisphaerales; family UBA1924; genus JAEUIX01. The sequence goes on along the minus strand of CAZPWW010000014.1, from coordinate 44,719 downwards.
GCACTTCGTAGTAGTCGCGCTGGGTGGAGGGCATGGGAATCGCAGGCACCTGGCACCGGGCATCAGGCACTGGTGAATACCACGTGCATTGACACCAGTGCCCAGTGCCCAATGCCCAGTCCCGTCACGCCTTACGACACCGCGCCGACGACCGGCTCGGCCTTGTCCTTGAGCTCGGTGATCATGACGTTGGTGGTGAGCATCAGGCCGGCGACGCTGGCCGCGTTCACCAGGCTGGTCTTGGGCACGGTGGCCGCGTCGATGATGCCGGCCTTGACGAGGTCGGTGTAGTCGCCGGTCTGGGCGTTGTAGCCGAAGCCGCCGGAGCCCTCCTTGATCTTCTCGACGACGATGTCGCCATCGACACCGGCGTTGATGGCGATCTGCTTGGCGCAGGACTCGACCGCGACGGCCACGATGTCGTAACCGATCTTCTCGTCGCCCTTGGCTTTGGCCTTGGCCCTCTCGATGGCGTCCTGGGTGCGGATGAGGGCGACGCCGCCGCCGGGCACATAGCCGGCCTTGGCCGCGTGCCGCGTGGAGTGGAGGGCGTCGTCGACCGCGTCCTTCTTCTCCTTCATCGCGATCTCGGTGGTGCCGCCGACGTTGATGATGGCCACGCCGCCAGTGAGTTTGGCGAGCCGCTCCATGAACTTCTCTTTGTCGTAGTCGCTTGTGCTCTTGTCGTGCTGCGCCTTGATCTGCGCCGCACGCTGCTCGATGTCGGCTTTCTTGCCCGCGCCCTCGATGATCGTGGTCTCGTCCTTGGTGATGATGACCTTCTTGGCGCGGCCGAGTTCGGCGAGTTCCACCGACTCCAGGCTGCGGCCCAGATCTTCGGCGATGAACGTGCCGCCGGTGAGGATGGCGATATCGCCCAGCATGGCCTTGCGGCGGTCGCCGAAGCCGGGGGCCTTCACTGCGCAGATCTTGAGCGTGCCGCGGAGACGGTTCACGACGAGCGCCGCGAGGGCCTCGCTCTCCACCTCTTCGGCGATCACCAGCACGGGCTTGCCCGTGACGGCCACCTTGTTCAGGAACGGGAGGAAGTCGGCCATGTTGGCGATCTTCTTCTCGTAGATGAGGATGTAGCAGTCCTCGAGCACGCACTCGGCGGTCTTGGGATCGGTCATGAAGTAGGGCGAGATGTAGCCCTTGTCGAAGGCCATGCCCTCAACGTACTCGAGGGTGGTCTCGGCACCCTTGCCCTCCTCCACTTCCACCACGCCCTCGGGCCCAACCTTGTTGATGGCCTCGGCGATGAGTTCGCCGATCTTGGCATCGTGGCTGGCGGAGACGGTGGCAACCTTCACGTAATCTGCCTTGCCCTTGCACTTGATGGCCATCGCGTCGATGGCGTCGGCCGCGGCCTGGGCCGCGCCGTTGATGCCGCGCTGGATGAGCACGGGATTGGCCCCCGCGGCGACGTGGCGCAGGCCCTCGAGGAAGATCGCCTCAGCGAGCACGGTGGCGGCGGTGGTGCCGTCACCGGCCTGGTCGTTGGTCTTCTTGGCGACCTCGTTGACCATTTTGGCGCCCATGCTCTCGAAGGGCTCGGGGAGCGTGATCTCACGCGCCACCGAGACACCGTCGTTGGAGACACTGGGGCCGCCGTACGACTTCTGGAGGAGCACGTGCCGCGCGGTAGGACCCATTGTGACCTTCACCGCCCGGGCCAGGCGCACCACACCCCTCTTCATTTCCTGGAGAGCCGCATCGCCGAACATGATCTGCTTGGTTGCCATGGGAGGATCCAAATCGCCAAAGGGTGAAATGGCCAAATGGCCAAATCGGAACTGGACAACACCGCACTTCTAGGCCGGCACACGCCGGCCGACCGAACCCGAGGACATGACTGGCACCGGCATCATTTGGCCATGTGGTGATTCGACCGTTTGGCCCTTTGACCGCGCAGCGGTCAGCCCTCCAGCACGCCCAGCAACTCGCTCTCCTTGATGATCAGGTGCTTGTCGCCCTTGATCTCGACCTCGCTGCCGGCGTATTTGCCGTAGACCACGGTGGCGCCGACCTTCACGCTCATCTCGGCCCGCTTGCCGTTGTCCAGGCGCTTGCCGGGGCCGACGGCGACCACCTTGCCGCGCACGGGCTTCTCCTTGGCCGATTCGGGCAGGTAGATGCCCGAGGCGGTCTTGGTCTCGGCTTCGATGGGCTTGACAAGGACGCGATCTTCCAACGGTTTGATGGCCATGACTGATACTCCGCTAAAAACCAACCAACCCGACCGAAGCGCGGCACGTCGAGCCGCGCGTGAATGCTCACGACTTCCCGGCCGCCACGGCCGCCGCTGCGGCCAGGCGCCTGGCCTCGGCCCGCGCGACCAGGACCTCGTAGACGACCGGAAGCACCGACACGACGATGATGCCGATGACGACCAACTCGAAGTGCTTCTTGACAAACGGGATGTTCCCGAACAGCACGCCCGCCCCGCAGCAGACGCCCACCCACAGGAACGCGCCCGCCACGTTGTAGACCGCGAAGCGCGTGTAGTTCATGGCCCCGGCACCGGCCACGAAGGGCACGAACGTGCGCACGATCGGCACGAAGCGGCCCAGGATGACCGCCTTGCCCCCGTACTTCTCGAAGAAGGCGTGGGCCCGGTCCAGGTGCTGCCGGTTCAGAGCCCGCTCGATGAACGTGGGGGTGTGGTCCGGCGTCGGGTTCTTGTTGAACACGCGCGGCCCGACGTACTTGCCTATGTGGTAGTTCACCGCGTCGCCGATGATGGCCGCCAGGATGAGCACCCCCGACACCAGCCACAGGTTGAACGCCGCCTTGCCGGTCTCCTTGTCGGGCACGCTGAGCGCGCCGACTGTGAAGAGCAGCGAGTCCCCCGGCAGGAAGGGCAGCAGCACCAGGCCCGTCTCCGCGAAGATGATGGCGAAGAGCAGGCCGTACACCCAGGGGCCGTGATCCCCCACGAAGGCCGTGAGGAACCCGGGGATGTCGGTGAAGAGCTGCTTCAGGCTGTCGAAGAGTGGCTGCATGAGCAAGGGCCGTGGGGGCGCACCGGAGAGGGAGGATCAGACTTTGGGACGAACGCTGGTGGGCACGCTTCCGCCGGCACCACCGGCACCTGAGGGGCCGCCGGCGGTGCGGTACTTGGCCGCCCCGGCCCCGCCCTTCTTGCCGGGCTCGAAGGTGTTGGCCTTGTGCTCGCCCTCGCCGTCGGGGGCGTGGGCCGGGCCGATGACGGGCTTGGGAGGGGTCAGGCGCGGCATGGACCCGGAGCCCATCTTGTTGAACAGATCGCGTGCGTTGGCCATGCGAGGCTCCTTGGTCGAGCGAATGCTGCCCGTCGGGCGACGGGGCACGGACAGAACGATCAGAAGCCCATCCCCCCCATACCACCACCCATGCCGCCCATTCCACCCATTCCGCCCATGCCGCCCATGCCGCCGCCACCGTGGCCGTGGCCGGCGTGGTCGTCTTCATCCTTGGGTGCATCGGTGATGGCGCAGTCGCTGGTGAGCAACATGCTGGCCACGCTGGCCGCGTTGACGAGAGCGGAACGATCGACCTTGGCGGGCGTGAGCACACCCTGCTTCACCATGTCGCCGTACTCGCCGGTGAGGGCGTTGTACCCGAAGTTGGCTCCACCTTTGCCGCTCTGACCCTCGGCCACCTTAGCCACAACCACGCTGCCCTTTTCACCGGCGTTGTCGGCGATGGTCTGCAGGGGCACGCTCAGGGCGCGGTAGACGGTGTCGATGCCGGCAGCGAAGTCGTACTTGAACTGGCCGACGTCGTCGGCGGTGAGGTCTTCACCCTTGCTGTAGACAGCCTTCCACTCGGGGAGTTTCTCGATCGCCGCGCGGGCCCGGACGAACGACACACCGCCGCCGGGCACGATGCCCTCGGCGACGGCGGCGCGTGTGGCGTGGAGCGCATCCTCCACGCGGGCCTTCTTCTCCTTGAGTTCCGCCTCGCTGGCGGCGCCAACCTTGATCTGGGCCACGCCGCCCGAGAGCTTGGCCAGGCGCTCCTGGAGCTTCTCGCGGTCGTAGTCGCTGGTGACCGTCTCGATCTCCTTGCGGATCTGCTCGATGCGGGCCTGGATGCCCTTGGTGGAGCCGGCACCCTCGATGACCGTCGTGTTCTCGCTATCCACCTCGATCTTCTTGGCCATGCCCAGGTCGTCGAGTTTCACGCTATCGAGCTCCTCGCCCGTGTCCTTCATGAAGGGCTTGGCGCCGGTGAGAATCGCCAGGTCTTCGAGCATCGCCTTGCGGCGGTCGCCGTAGCCGGGGGCCTTCACGGCGCACACCTGGAGGGTGCCGCGCAGTTTGTTGATCACCAGCGTGCTCAGAGCCTCGCCCGCCACGTCCTCGGCGATGATCAGCAGCGGCTTCTTTGCCTGCATCACCTTCTCGAGCAGGGGCACCAATTTCTGCACGTTCTCGATCTTGTCCTCGTGGATGAGGACGAGGCACTTGTCGAGCACCGCCGTCATCGCATCCGGGTTGGTCACGAAGTTCGGCGACAGGAAGCCGCGATCGAACTGCATGCCCTCGACCACCACCACCTCGGTCTCCTGGCTCTTGCCTTCCTCAACCGTGATCACACCGTCCTTGCCCACCTTGCTGAAGGCGTCCGCAAGGATCTTGCCGATGGCGGGGTCGTTGTTGGCGGAGATGCTGGCGACGTTCTCGATGTCCTTGGCGCCCGACACGGGCGTGCTCATCTTGCCGATGCTCTCCGCCGCCGCGTCCACGCCCTTCTTGAGCCCGCGCACCAGCGCATTGGCATCCACGCCCGCGGCCACATGCTTGAGCCCCTCCCGGAAGAGCGCCTCCGCCAGCACGGTGGCCGTCGTCGTGCCGTCGCCCGCATCGTCAGATGTCTTGCTGGCCGCCTGCTTCACCATCTGGGCGCCCATGTTCTCCACCTTGTCGGTGAGTTCGATCTCCTCCGCGACGCTCACGCCGTCCTTGGTCACGGTGGGGCCGCCCCAACTCTTGTCGAGCACGGCGTTACGCCCGCGCGGGCCCAGCGTCGCCTTCACGGCCCGGGCCAACTTCTCCACGCCCGCAAACAGGGCCTGACGCGCATCGACATCGAAGCAGAGTTCTTTCGCGGGCATCGGGATCGTCTCCGTTTCGCAAGACCAAGGAAGCGAGCCGGCCCGGCCCTGAGCCGGACGCGGTTTGTTCGGTAAGCCGGCGGAACCACCGCCGCCCATCGCAGGGCAACCCAAGTGCCACGACCGGAACCGGCTGCCGTGTGCGTGCACGAGGCACCGGGCCCGGCCCAATCAAGGGCAAACCCCATCCGGAGCGTGCGCGGCGGTCCGCAGGCCTGTCAGCACCCAACTGATGCCCCCGTCCGCCTGCCTGATTGGCAGGGCCGATCCTCGCACGTAGGGGTGTGGAAGCACGTCGGCGGGCACCGGAGCACCAGGAAGCGGCCGCCCCGTGTGGACGCCGGCCCCGTCGCCCGGCCGTCCGGCGACCCGGTGCCGCCTCCCCGTAACGGCGAATCCAACCGGCCGTGCTTGACGTGTGTATTCCGAGTGTGCATACTTATACATGAGCGCGAAGGCCCGCCGCCGCCAACTGATCCTCGATGTGCTGCAGCAGCAGACCGTGCCAAATCAGGAACGTCTGGCCGCGCTGCTCGAAGCCCGGGGAGTGGCCGTGACGCAGGCCACGCTCTCGCGCGACCTGCGAGACCTCAGCGTCTTCAAGGGACCCTCGGGCTACGTGCTGAATCAGGGCGGCGGCGACCTGGGCACGGGGAACGCGCAGATCGAGATGGCCGTGAAACTCTACATGCTCTCGGCCGCCGCGGCGGGCAGCCTGGTGGTCTTCCGTACCCGCCCTGGCCACGCCTCTCCGCTCGCCAGCGAGTTCGATCGCTCCGGCATCACCGGGGTGACGGGCACGATCGCGGGCGACGACACGATCTTCGTGGCCGTGAACTCCCCCGCGCGGGCCCGCTCGTTGGTGCGCCTGTGCCGCCAACTCGTGCAGCGCCCCTGAGCCGCACGTCGCCTTTGCCCGGGGCGGCCATCGGCGCGCCCGGCCTGTGCACGCTCGCTGACACACCCCCGCACTCACTGCCCGCTCCCGCACCGGAACCCACCATGATCTTCCCCGCCCCCCCGGGCCCGCTCACCGTCAAAGACCTGGTCTCGGCCGCCACCCCCACCGGGGGCGACGTGGCCACGCTGCTGCGCACGGCCGCCGATGTGAAGGCCAACCCCGGCGCGTACGCCGATACGCTGCGCGGCCTGTCGGTGGTTCTGCTCTTCGAGAAGCCCTCCCTGCGCACGCGCCTCACCTTTGAGGTGGGCGTTCACCGTCTGGGCGGCCAGGCCATCTACTACGACCACTCTGCCGAACGCATCGGCCAGCGCGAATCGATCAAGGACTACGCCCGCAACCTCGAACGCTGGGTGCACGGCATCGTCTGCCGCACCTACAGCCAGCGGACCATTGAAGCGCTCGCCGAGCACGCCCGCGTGCCGGTGATCAACGCACTCTCCGATGCCCACCACCCCTGTCAAGCACTGGCCGACGTGCTCACGCTGGTCGAGCACTTCGGCGGTGTCGCCGGCCTGCCCATCGCCTATGTGGGCGACGGCAACAACGTCTGCGTTTCGCTTATGCACGTCGCTTGCCGCGCAGGGGCTCACGTGCGTGTGATCACCCCCAAGGGGTACAGACCCGACGCGGCCCAGGCCCGCATCGCCGCGGGCTTCGCCGAGGACAGCGGGGGCTCCCTCACGCTCTCACACGAACCGGCCGACGTGGCCGGCTGCCGCGCCGTCTACACCGACACGTGGGTCTCCATGCACCAGAAGGACGATGCCGAGGCCCGAGAGCGTGCCTTCGTACCCTATCGCGTGGATGCCGCCCTCATGGCCCGGGCAGCGCCCGATGCGGTCTTCATGCACTGCCTGCCCGCCCACCGCGGCGAAGAGGTGGCCGACGAGGTCATCGACTCATCGGCCTCGCTCGTGTACGAGCAGGCTGAGAACCGCCTGCACGCGCAGAACGCACTGCTTGTGCACACCGTGGCGGCCCGGGCTGCCCAGGGCGCCCGCCCCACCGACACCGGCTGCCTCCAGCCGACCCCCGCCGCCTCGCCAGCGGCCCGAACCCCGGCCCCTCCGCCCGGTGCGGGCGCACGCCGCGCCGTGTAGAACACAGACCTCGGCCGACCAACCATGCCGGGCCGGGCCGCGCCGGCACGCTCTCCGCCCGCCCACCGTTCGACCGAGTCCGCTCCGCCGCAAAGGACCGAGCCCCATGCCCACAACCAAGAAAGTCGCGCTCGCCTACTCAGGAGGACTCGACACGTCGTGCATCGTGCCCTGGCTGCGCGAGAACCTGCACTGCGAGGTCGTGTGCGTTGTGGGCGACGTCGGCCAGGGTGTCGACGAACTCACGGGCGTCGAGAAGAAGGCCAAAGACTCGGGCGCGGCATCGTGCCACGTGGTGGACCTGAAGCACGCCTTCGCCGAGGAGTTTGTCTTCCCCACGATCATCGCCGGGGCCATGTACGAGGGACGTTACTTGCTGGGCACGGCCATGGCCCGCCCCGTGCTGGCCCGCGGGCAGGTGGAGGTGGCCCTCAAGACCGGCTGCACGGCCCTGGCCCACGGCTGCACGGGCAAGGGCAACGACCAGGTGCGCTTCGAGAGCGCATACGCCGCGCTGGCCCCGGAACTGGAGATCATCGCGCCGTGGCGGATGGACAACTGGAAACTCTCGGGCCGGCTGGCGATGCTTGATTACCTGAAGCAGCGGGACATTCCCACGTCGGCCAGCGCGACCAAGATCTACTCGCGCGACCGGAACCTCTGGCACATCTCGCACGAGGGCGGCACGATCGAAGACCCGGCCAACGCCCCGCCCGATGATGCGTGGATGCTGACCACCGATCCGGCCAAGGCTGCGGACAAGGCCGAGACCGTGCGGGTGGGCTTCGAGAAGGGCCGGCCCCGGACGCTGAACGGGAAGGCCCTACCGGGGCACGAACTGATCCTGCAACTGAATGGGATCGCGGGCGCCCACGGCGTGGGGCGGGTGGATCTGGTCGAGAACCGGCGCGTAGGCATGAAGTCCCGCGGCCTCTACGAAACACCCGGCGGCACCGTGATCGTCGAGGCCCTGCGGGCGCTGGAAGAACTCGTCCTTGACCGCGAGACCCGCCACTACCGCGAGCATCTGGGCCTGCTGTTTGCCGAACTGGTTTACGACGGCCGCTGGTTCACACCCCTGCGCGAGGCCCTGTGGGCCGCGGCCGAGTCGATCGCCCGCCCGCTCACCGGCGAGATCACCGTGCGCCTCTACAAGGGCGTGGCTACGGCCATCCAGCGCACCAGCCCTCACTCGTTGTACGCCGAGAAGATGGTCTCCTTCGAGGGGGAGGAGATCTACAGCCAGAAGGACGCGGGCGGGTTCATCAAGTTGCTCTCGCTGGGCGAGCGGATCCGGGCGCTCAAGGCCAAGGGCGGGGCTCGCTGAGCGAGCGGACGGCGCGCGTCGTGCGGGCGGGGCGAACCCGGCACGAGCTTACGGGTTTCGCTTGATGATGATCGCCGTCTGATCGTCGCCGAAGGGTCGGCCACGCGCAAATTCGCCCACGCGCCGGTTCAGGTTGGCCAGCATCTCGCCTGCGGTGCCCGCGAGTTTCTCGCGCACGGCGTTCACCGTCGCCTCGGTGCCGAACTGGCCGTTGTCGGGGTCCATGGCCTCGATGTAGCCGTCGCTGGCGAGCACGAACACGTCGCCCGGCCCGAGCGCGAAGGGCTTCACGGCATCCGGCTGCATCTCCGCGTCGATGCCCATGGGCATGGCGTTGGCGTCGTACTCCTCGTGCTTGCCGTCGGCCCGCACGATCAGCAGCGGCGCCTGGCCTGGCGCCTCGTAGGTGACGGTGTGGGCCTGCGAGTCGAGCACGCCGATGAACGCGGTGATGAACCGGCCCGCGGGCAGGTCTTCGCACAACTGGGCGTTCAGGTGGGCCACCACGCGGCTCAAATCTCCGCCCAATCGGGCCCCCATCCGCAACATGCTGCGGGCCTGCGTCACGCTGATCGCCGGGCCGATGCCGTGGCCGGTGGCATCGGCCAGCATGAACACAAGGCCGTTCTTCATGGCCCGCGCCTGCCCCGCATCGGCCGGCACCGCGGGCAGGTCGGCGAGGTTGATCAGGTCAAACGTGTCGCCCCCCGTCTCCTCGGCAGGGATGGTCTGTGCCGCCAGCGAGTAGCCCGGCACCTCAGGGATGCTCTTGGGCAGGGCCGCGCTCTGAATCGTCTTGGCGAGGGCCAGGTCGCCCTCGATCTTCTTCTTGCGGATCTCGGCCTCGATCAGCGTGGCCCGCCGCAGCGCAATCGCTGCCTGGCTTGCCAGGGCCTTGGCCAGCACCTCGTCGCTGGCGTCAAAGTGCGCGCCGAGTTGGGGGTTCTTGTTCAATGCCTGGGCCACCCCCTCGAGTGTGCCATCCGCCGAAATCAGCGGAATGGTCAGCATGCCCCGCGTGCGGAACCCGCTCTTCTTGTCAAACTCCGGGTTGAAGCGCGGGTCCTCCCAGGCGTCCTTGACGTTGATGATCTGACGTGTGCGGCCCGCCTCGCCCGCGATGCCGCGCGTGATCGGGAACCGGATGTTCGTCGCGCCGTGGGCCGTGGTGATGAACAACTCCTGGCTCTTGGGGTCGAACTGAAACACGCTGGCCCGCTCCGCGTGCAGGCAGTCGCGCATCGAATCGATGATCAACCCCAGCACCACCCGCAGGTCGTTGCTCGCGTTCAACTTCTCCAGCACCGCCAGCACCCGCAGCAGCGCGGCGGGGTCAACCAACGTGCTCGCCGGGGCGTTCACGGGGTCCGGAGGCGACGGGAGCGGAGTGGGGTCGGCCATCCGCGCCAGCATACACACAGGCGGGCCGCGCGCACAGCGGGCTGGCCCCATCCCTTACACTCCGCCTACGGCATGGACAGACCCGCTCCCCACCCCGGCTCACTCGACCCCGACACCCCGGAACCGGCGCGCGACCACGCGGCGGACCTCGCGGCCGTCCGCACCGTGCTGGTGGGGCCCGAAACCGCCCGCCTCAACACGCTGGACAAGAAACTCGCCGACACGGCATGGCACGTGCAGAACGTGGCCGCGACGCTGCCCGACGCGATCACCCTGCGCACGAGCAAAGACGACCGCATCGCGCGGGCCCTGGCCCCCACCATCGAGTCGAGCATCCGCACCAGCGTGCAGAAGAATCCGAAGCCGCTGGTGGATGCCATCAGCCCCGTGATGGGCCCTGCGATCCGCAAGAGCATCAGCGATGCGCTGCAGGGCTTCGTGCAGCGCTTCAACGAGACGCTCGCCAGCCCCTTCTCGCGCGAGGGCCTGAGTTGCCTGATCGAGTCGTGGCGCAGCGGGCAGAGTTTCGGTGCCGTGCGTCTCAAGCGCTCGCTGGTGTACCGGGTGGAGCAGGTCTTCCTCGTCCATCGTGAAGCAGGCCTGGTGCTGCAGCACGTGGCGGCCGACCACATTCAGGCCCAGGACGCCGACATGGTGAGCGGCATGCTCACGGCCATCCGCGACTTCGCCAAAGACTCGTTCGGCGTGCAGGAAGGCTCCGGCCTCGACTCTTTCCGCATCGGGGACCTGAACTGCTGGGTCGAGCAGGGCCCCGCCGCCATCCTCGCCGCCGCCATCCGCGGCACGCCGGCGCACGCCTTTCGGGCCACGCTGCAAGAGGCCTTCGAGCGGATCAGCACCGAGCACGCCGCCCACCTCGCCGAGTTTCAGGGCGACGCCGCGCCGTTCATCACCACGCGGCCCATCCTTGAAGCCTGCCTGCGTGAAGAGACGCAGCGTGCACCCCGCAAGCGCTCCTTCCCCTTCTTCTGGCTCGCCCTGCTGATTCTGCTGCCGCTGCTGGCGTGGTGGGCCGTGCGGGCGTGGTCGCTGCGGGCCCTGCTGAACGAGTTTCTCGATTGGAGCAAGGGCGTGCCCGGGTACGTGGTCACCCGCGTGGGCACCGACCCCGACGGCCGCCCGCTCGTGATCGGCTTGCGAGATGCTCTGGCCCCCACGCCGGAGTCGTTCTTTCAGACCAAGCCCGAGCGCGACCGGGCCCGCATCGCCACCCAACTCGAGCCCTACTTCTCGCTCGATGCCCGCTTGGTCGAACGCCGCGCCGTGCAAACTCTGCGGCCCGCCTCGGCCAAGGGGAGCGTTGCGCTCGCTCTGAACGGCGCAACGCTCACCGCCACCGGAACCGCCGACCACGCCTGGGTCGCCGCCGCCCGCAGGCTCGCGACGACCGTCCCCGGCGTGAGCGCCTATGACGACCGCGGCCTGATCGACACGGACCAGCGGCAACTTGCCGCGCTGCGCGACCGCGTGGAGTCGCTCTCGGCCCGCTTCCCCTTCGCCTCCAGCGACCTGGCCGAGTCGCAGGTGGCGGTGGTGGGCGACATGGCCGTCGCGGTGCTCCGACTCACCGAGGCCGCCCGGTCCGCGGGTATCGACTTCCAGGTCCAGGTCATCGGCCATACCGATTCCTCCGGGCAGGAGGAGCGCAACGTGCGCCTCTCGCGCGACCGGGCCGACCGGGTGATCTCCCTGCTGGTGGCCCGCGGTGTGGCCACGCGCGAACTGGCCGCGGTGGGCGTGGGCCCCGCCCAGCCCAAGGTCGCCAAGGAAGCCACCGACAAAGACCGCGAGCAGAACCGGCGCGTGTCGCTGCGTGTGCTGTTCTTCGACCAGCCGCTGTTCCTTGATCCCGGGAGGGCCAAACCATGATCCAGAAGAAAGTGAACATGCTGGGCGCCTTCGCCGTGGGCAAGACCAGCCTGGTGCAGCGCTACGTCTCCAGCATCTTCTCCGACAAGTACCAGACCACGGTGGGCGTCACGATCAAGAAACGCCAACTCAAGGTTGGCGACCAGGATGTCACCCTCGTCATCTGGGACCAGATGGGTGAGGACGAGTTCCAGTGGATGCAGACGGTGCACATCAAGGGCGCTGCGGGCTTCATGCTCGTGCTCGACGGGACCCGCCGGGCCACGCTCGATGTCGCCATCGGCATCGAGGAGCGCGTGAAGGCCGAGATCGGCGGGCTGCCCTTCATCGCCGTGGTGAACAAGACCGACCTGAAGGCCCAGTGGGAGATCACGGCCGCCGACATCGAGGCCATGAAGGCCCGCGGCTGGAGCGTGTACGAGGGCTCGGCCAAGAGCGGCGACGGGGTGGAGCAGGCCTTTGAGATGCTGGCCCGCCGGGCCATCGGTGCCTGATCCGCTGCCCGCTACCCGGGGCCGGCATCGCGCCCGCCCGCTCGGGCGCATCACCCTCGGCTACCCTCGCACATGCCGATCTACGAATACGAAGCACCCGACGGCGCCGTCATCGAACTCCTGCGCCCGATGGCTGACGCGGACAAGCCCGTGCCCGACCCCGACGGCAAGGGACGTACCTTTACGCGCCGTCTTTCAGCCTTCGCCGCCAAGGGCTCAGCCGGCGCAGCGGCCGGCGCCGGGGCCTGGGGGGGCGGAGGGGGCGGCGGTTGCTGCCCGTGCGGGAAGGGTGCCGGGGCCTGCTCCAGCCGGAACAACTGACCTGCCTCACGGCAGGGTGACACCCCGGGTGGTTCGTGCGCATCCTCTGAGCGCTGAGCGCGGCTGTTGCGCGGCCGGCGGCATCGGCCCGCCCGCCGACTCAAGCCTGCATCGCGCGGAGACGTCGAAAGCCACGCAGCGAACCCCGCTCGCCCGCCGCACCCGTGTGGCTGGCACGCGGGTTGATACCGCCACGCATGGTCCTTTCACCGCCGGCTTCATGCCGCGCAGATCGTGCACCCGCCGGTGAGGCCGCCCGAGCGCCCTACGCCGACGTCGGCCGGCTGGTGGTGCGCCGGGCCTATCTCGCCGTGGCCCTGCACGCCATGCTGGCCGGAGGCGGCGGCACCCCGGCCAACGCCCGACACGCGCGCCACAGCGCTGGCAGGAGGCGCGCGTGAACTACGGCCTGTACCTCTCCGCGTCGGGCGCCCTCACGAACCTCCACCGCATGGACGCGCTGGCGGGCAACCTGGCCAATGCGGAAACCACGGGCTACAAACCCATGACACCGGCAACGCGCGAACGCAGCGCGGCCCGCATCGAAGACGGCCTCTTTTCCCTCCCCTCCAGCACCATGATGGAACGGCTGGGCTCGGGCGCCATGCTCATGCCCAACCGGCTCTCTTTGCCGCAGGGCGCCCTCGAAACCACCGGCCGGCCCCTCGACGTCGCGCTGCAGGGGCAGGGTTTTCTCGTGCTGCAGTCGGGACAGGGGGCCGACTCCGAGTCCCTGCGCCTGACTCGCGACGGCCGTCTCACCACAGATTCTCGCGGGCGCCTGGTGCACGCCGGCAGCGGCCTGCCCGTGCTCGACACCGCCAACAAGCCGATCACCCTGGACCCGGGCGCGCAGGTCCGCATCGACGGTTCGGGCACCATCCGCCAGAACGGTGCGGCGGTGGCGACCCTGCAGGTGGCCGCCGTGGCCGAGCCCGCCCGCCTCCGCCCGGAGGGCTCGGGGCTGTATCGGGCCGACGCGAGAATCATGGCGGCCCGGCGCCCGGCCGCGGCGGCCGTCGCCCAAGGCAGCGTCGAACGCTCGGCGGTGGACGCCGTCCGCACCATGCTCGATCTCTCGAGCGCCGAACGGGCCGTGCAGTCCAACCTGCGGATGGTGTCGCTGTACGACCAACTGATGGAGCGGGCCGTGGCCATGGGGCGCGTGGCCTGATCGGATACGAAACCGAGGTGGAGCACCATGGCGATCATCGCACTGCAATCGGCCGCCTCCGGCCTCTCGGCCCTGAACACGGCCCTCGACGTAACCGCCAACAACCTTGCCAACGTGAACACGCCCGGCTTCAAGGCCAGCCGCGCGAACTTTCAGGACCTGCTCTACATTGAGCGGGCTCAGCCCGGCACCGAGAACGTGAACAGCGACCAGCGGCCCATCGGTCTGTACGTTGGCCTGGGCGTGCGTGTCAGCGGCACCCACCTCGATTTCGCCCAGGGCTCGCCCATCAGCACCGGACGCGATCTGGATGTGGCGATCGAGGGCACCGGCTTCTTCCGCGTGCAGACCGAAGACGCCCTGGGCGGGGGTTTCGCCTACACCCGTGCCGGCGCCTTCGCACTCAACTCTGACGGCGAGATCGTGCTCGCCAACGACCAGGGCCGCCGCCTCGACCCGAACATCACCGTGCCCGCCGATGCCATCCGCCCCGTATCCATCCGGCCCGACGGCCGCGTGTTCGTCAACCAGCCCGGCCAGGTCGAGCCGGTCGAGATCGGCCAGATCCAGACCGCCGCATTCATCAACCCGAGCGGCCTCAAGCAGGTCGGAGAAAACCTGTACGTCGAGAGCGCGGCCAGCGGCCCCCCACTCATCGGCAACCCCGGCACCGACACGCGCGGCACACTCGTGGGCAGTTTCCTCGAGAGTTCCAACGTTGATCCCACCCGCGAACTCATCGACCTCATCAAGACCCAGCGGGCCTTCGAGATGAACTCCAACACCATCCGGGCCGCCGACCAGACGCTGCAGAACGTCGCCAACCTCCGCACGCGGTAAGCGTGCTCTTGGCAGGGCAGATCATGCGTATCGCGTTCGCCATGCTGGGCCTTGCACTCGCGCTGGCAGCCGGCCCGGCCCGCGCCCAGACCACGGTGGCGCTGCGCCCGCAGGCGACCATCGCCCCGGGCTTGCCGGTGCTCCTGCAAGACGTGGCCACCCTCACCGGCCCCGACAGCGAGCGGCTTGGCGCCGTGCGCTTGCTGGACACCGCCACGCCGGGACACGGCGCCGGGCGTGCATCGATCGACCTGCCCCAGGTACGCGGCGCGCTCGAAGCTGCCGGCGTGAACTGGGGCCGCGTGGCGGTGAGCGGAACCCGTTGCGACCTGAGCGCTCCCGACCCGATAATGGCACCGCGGCACGCGGGCCCGGCGGGTGACCGGCGCGCGTTTGTACCAGTGGATGCGCTGCCACCCGGGTCCATGCGTGCTCTCGTGGCCGCCCGCCTCGCAGACCTGTACGCTCTGCCGCCCGCCGACGTGCGGATCTGCTTCCGCGGCGGGCGCGACGACACGGCCTTCCTCGACCGCCCCCTCGCCGCCGGCGAGCGCGTGGAAGCGTCTCCCGGCTCCGCCAGCGTCTCCGGACGCGTGGCCATCCGCGTGGACATTTACGAGGGTGCACGCGTGGCCGCGGCACGCACCATAACCGTCGACGTGCTGGTGCGCCGCGCCGCCGCGCGGGTGGCTGCGCCGGTCGCCGCGGGGTCCGAACTGGACGCCGCCAACCTGAGCACCGAAGAGGTCTGGATGTCGCCCGCCGCGACGGTCCCGCCCGCCCCCGGGCAGTTGGCAGGGCAAACGGCCCGGCACGCGCTCGACCCGGCCCGGGCCATCGATCACGACGACACACGCTCGCCCGTGGTGGTGAAGCGGGGCGAGAGCGTCTGGGTGCACGTGCTCTCGGGCACCGTCGCCATGAAGGCCAAGGCCCGGGCGCTGGAAGCCGGACGCGACGGCGACGAGGTGGCCCTGCAACTCGAAGGGTCGCGTAAGACATTCAAAGCCCGACTGAGCGGGCGCGGCACCGCCGTCCTCGAGTGCCACCACGCCGGGTTCGATGCCGGACCCGCCCCGCAGGCCGCCGCCGGCTCGCACCGTACTCCCGCCACCCGGAGGGTTCCGCGATGATCCGCGTTCGCACGCTCGCAGCGTTCGCCTGTGCGGTGGTCCTGCTGGCCGCGCTTCCGGCCCGGTCCCAAAGCCTGTTTCAAAGACCCGCCCAGGCCGTGCCGGCCGCGGCGCTTCCGCCCGCTCCCGGCGCGCCCGTCAACCCGCCGTCCGCGTCCGCCGGCGACCCGGGGGCCGCGTTCGCCTCGCCGCCGCCGGGTGCCGCTGGTGGCGGCCCGGGCTTCTCGGCCGTCGCTCTGGCGGGCGTGAAGCCGCCCCCTCCGACGGTGTACAAGAAGCACGACAAGATCGAGATCATCATCAACGAAACCTCGCTCAGTTCGGCAGAATCGAAACTGGAGACCAAGACCAAGTACGATACCAAGGCCGAACTTGCCCAGTTCCCCAGCCTGAAGCAACTGCTTTACAACGCCACGCTCCGCGACGGCGTGACCGGCGACGCCCCCAACCTGGGTCTCACGGCCAATCAAGACTACAAAGGCGACGGCAAACTCGAGCGCAAGGACCGGCTCACCGCCCGCATCTCCGGCCTGGTGATCGACGTGAAGCCCAACGGGCACCTCGTGGTCGAAGCCAAGGAGACCATCCAGCAGGATTCCGAGAGCAAGACCCTGGTGGTGGCGGGCCTGTGCGATCCCAAAGACGTGACCGTGCAGGGCACCGTGCTGTCCAACCAGTTGGCCAACCTGGTCATCCGCGTCGAGAACACCGGGCAGGTGCGCGATGCCAGCGAGAAGGGCTTTATCCCGCAGGTACTCGAAGCCATCTTCAACTTCTGACCGGCGCGGGCGCACGCGGCCCGGCCGCTGGCACACGCTTCGCGGGCAGTTCGCCGGATGTCGCCGCGCCGTTCATGTCGCGCAAGGCTCGCGCCGCTCGTCGCCGGGTTGGCGGCGTTTGTTGCGCTCGCCGCGACGGCCGGGGCTCAAGAGGCCGCGCCGGCCGCCGGCGGGGGCATCACCAGCCTGCAAGACATGGTCCGCATCGAAGGGCAGGGCGAATCGGTCCTGCGCGGCTTCGGCCTGGTCATCGGCCTCAAGGGCACCGGAGACAGCGGGCAAGACCTGGTGCTGGCCCGCCCGCTCGCGCAGGTCTACAAGAACAACGGCAACGAACTGGCCGACCCCCGCGAACTCGCCAAGGCCAAGAGCGCGGCCCTGGTGATGATCGAGTGCATCATTCCCCGCGAGGGGGCGCGGCGCGACGACGAACTCGATGTTTTCGTCTCCGTCTCCCACTCCGCGAGCAGCCTGGCGGGGGGCCGCCTGCTGCTGGCCCCGCTCACCGGCCCCTTCTCCGGCGACGACACGCTCTACGCCATGGCCTCGGGCCCGATCGTGCTCGAAGACCCGTCCACGCCCACCGTCGGGCGCGTGCGGGCCGGCGCCCGCATGGTGAAAGACGTGCTCATGCCCCTTACGGGCGACGCCTTCACGCTCATCGTGCACCCCCACTTCCGGGCCTGGACCGTCACCGACCAGATCGCTGACACCATCAACAGCCTCGCCCCGGAAGCCGACCCATCGGATCTCGAGCCACAGGGGGCCACGGGCGTCATCGCCACCGCCATCGACGATGCCAGCGTGCGCGTGCTCGTGCCGCCGATCGAGCGGGCCAACAGGGCCAAGTTCCTCTCGCGCGTGCTCTCGGCCAGTTTCAGCCCCAGCCTGCTCCGCCTGCCCGCCCAGGTCATCGTCAACAGCCGCACCGGCAGCATCGTCGTTACAGGCAATGTCGAGATCTCCCCCGCCGCCGTATCGCACAAGGACCTGATCGTCTCCACCACCCGTCCCCCCGTGGAACCCAGCCCCCAGAACCCTCGCACCACCGTCTCCAAAGCCGTCGCGCTGCAGACCACCGGCCGCTCCAGCGAGCGCGGCCGCATCCAGGACCTGCTCGCCGCCATGCGCCAACTCGACGTGGCCATCGACGACCAGATCGCCATCCTCACCCAACTGCACCGCGCCGGACGCCTGCACGCCCGCCTGATCGTGGAATGACATGACCTCCACCGGCTTCATCCCCACCCATGCCCGACCCGCCGCCGAGCGCGGCACGGGCGTCTTCCACGCCGCCGCGGAGCGGCTGGCCGACCACCGCACCGGGACGGCCACGGTTCTGCAAGAGCGGCAAGGGAGCTTCAGCGATGTGCTGGCGGGGGCATCCGGCAACCGGAGCGAGATCGGCACAAGGGCCGATGTCGGCGGCCGCGCCGAGGCCGCGCGCCGCGCCGCCGAAGACTTCGTGTCGGTCGCGTTCGTCGCCCCCGTGCTCAAGTTGCTCCGCGACGGCAACCGAGCCGCTCCGCCCTTTGCCCCCGGCCCGGCCGAGAAGCAGTTTGGCACGCTCATGGATCAGCACGTGGCCCGCCAGATCGCGCGGGCCGGCGACTTCCCGCTGGTAGACAGGGTGGCACGCGACCTGCTGCGCACGCGCGAGCGTGTCGCCCCGGTCGCCCCGCAGAGCCCGCTTATCCCGCCCGCACTTGCCGCACCCGTGGCCCGCTAGCAATCATGCCCGCACCCGCTCTCCAACCTGCGCCCCGGCCCGCAGCCCAGCGCAAACCCGCGGCGCTGGCTCCCACGCCCGCCGACCTCGCCGAGATCGAGGCGATTCTGAGCACGTTGCAGAGCGAGTACGACGGCCTGGCGCGCATCGCCCGCGCCCACCGGGCCGCCCTCAGCAGCGCCGACCGCGCCGCGGTTGAGCGCTGTGCCGATGCGCAGCGCGAGGCGGCGGCGCGGCTGGCCCCGCTCGATGCACGCCGCGGTGCGTGGGCCGCTCGCGTGGCCGCGCCCCAGAACCTGCCCCCCACCGCTCCGCTCTCAGCCCTGGTCGCCGCGGCTGCCGAGCCCGCACGCGGGCGAGTGCTGCAGGCGGCCGCGCGGCTGCGTGAGGTGGGCGAGGCCGTGCAGGAGCAGAACCGCACCATCCGCATGGCCAGCGAGGCCCTGCTCGCGCACATGAAGGGCATGATGGCCCAGGTGGCACGCACCCTCTCGCACACCGGTGTCTACGCACGCCCCAACACCCACACCACGCAGCAGGTGGTGTCGTCGCTCGATCTCCGCTCCTGACCCGCAGGCACGCTCACCCGCACACGCATGTCTCTCACCGGCGCATTCCAGATCGGTCGCTCGGGCTTGGCCGCGGCCCAACTGGGCATCCAGACCACGGGCAACAACGTGGCCAACGCCGCCACGCCCGGTTACTCGCGCCAGATCGCCACGCTGGCCCCCTCGCGCGACACGCAGGTGGGCAGCCTCTTTCTCGGGCGCGGGGTCGAAGTCGCGGCCATCCGCCGACAGGTGGACAACGCCCTGCAGGCACGCCTGCTCAAGGGCACCAGCAGCGAGAGCGCGGCGAGCACCGACGCGACCCTGCTGGCCCAGGTGGAAGCCACCCTGAACGCGCTGGGCGACGACAACCTCGCCACCGACCTCTCCACGTTCTTCAACGCCTGGTCCACCCTCTCGGACAACCCCACCAACACGGGGACACGGTCGCTCGTGGTGCAACAGGGGCGGGCGCTGGCGGGCTCGCTCAAGGCCACACGGTCGGCCCTGATCGACCAGCGCACGCAACTCGACCGCGACCTGCGGGCCCAGGTGGCTCGGGCCGACGACGTGCTGGCGCAGATCGCCGGCCTCAACGCGGAGATCGTCAGCGCAGAGAACGGCCAGGGATCGGCCAGCGGCCTCCGCGACCAGCGCGACGCCCTTGTTACCGAACTGGCCAGGCTGCTCGACATCACCACCGTGGAGCAGCCCAACGGCAACCTCGACATCCTCGTCGGCTCCACGCCCATCGTGCTCGCGGGCACCTCGCGCGGCGTCGAACTCGTGCAGGAAGCGTCGGGCGGCGAGATCGAGGTGCGGGTGGTGGCCAAGGACAAGCAGGAGGAACTCGGCATCACGTCGGGCTCGGTCGGCTCGCTGCTCGCCAATCGCAGCGCGGCCATCGACAGCACGCTCGCCAACCTCGACACGCTGGCCCAGAACCTGATCCACGAGGTCAACCTGCTGCACGCCTCCGGCTACGGCGGCAAGGCCCAGGCCGCATTCGTCTCGAGCCTCACCGTGCCGCCGGCGGACACCGCGCTCGCGCTCAACGACACGGCCAACGCCACCTTCACCGATCTCCCGTTCAAGCCGCGCAGCGGCTCGTTCCTCATCACCGTCACCAACACCGCCACGGGCGCGGCCCAGACCCGGCGCATCACGATCGACCTCGACGGCATCACGAGCGCCGGCGCAGCGGGCTTTGCCGACGACACCAGCCTCGCCACGCTCGCCGCGAGCATCAACACGGCGCTCGGCGTATCCGCCTCGGCCACGGTCGGTGTTGATGGACGCCTCACCATCACCGCCGCCACGGGAAACACCGTCTCCTTCGCCGAGGACTCCAGCGGCGTGCTCAGCGCGCTGGGCGTCAACACCTACTTCCGGGGCACGAACGCGGCCGACATCGCCGTGCGCGACGAACTGGTGGCCGATTCGTCGCTGCTCAACTTTGGCCGGGTGGTGGGCGGCCTGCCCGTGGAGAACGGCGCGGCACTGGCCGTGGCCCAACTCCGCACCAAGGCCGTCGCCGGGCTCAACGGCTCCACGTTCGCCGCCGCGTGGGACGACGCCACGCAAGCCGTGGGCGTGGCCGCAGGGTCGGCCAAGACCGCCGCGCAGGCGGCGGAAGTCGTGCGCCAGAACCTTGACGCCCAGCGTCAGGTGGTGTCGGGCGTGAGCATCGATGAAGAGGCGATCAACCTTCTCAACTACCAGAGCCAGTACCAGGCCTCGGCCCGGTTCATCTCCGTCGTTCAGGAACTCACCCAAACCCTGCTGTCGATCGCGCGATAGCCCTTCCCCGCTCGGCTGTCTCCTCGCACCTGTCTCCCGGCACCTCCTCGCATGGCCGTTCTTCCCGCCAACCTGTCGCGTGCTCCGTTCCTGCTCCGGTCGCAGTTGTCGCTGGGCAACCTCAACCGCACCAACGTCGGCCTGCTCAACCTGCAGACCCAGCTGGCCACGGGCAAGCAGGTGAACCGCACCAGCGACGACCCGACACGAGCCGCGGCCATCAGCGTGCTGCAGGAGCGCGAGCGCCTCAACAACCAACGCGCCCTCAACCTGCAGCACGCCGACAGCGTCCTGGGCACACTCGACCAGACCCTGGTGGAGATCGGCGAACTGGTGCAGCAGGCCCAAAGCATCGCCAGCGGGCAGATCGGCCTCACCTCGAGCGCGGGCGAGCGGGCCCAGCAGGCGAGCGTCATTCAGGAAACGCTTCGCTCCATCATGAACCTCGCGAACCGCGACTTCGCGGGCGTGCATGTCTTCGGCGGCTCGACCCCGGGGGCCAATCCGGTCGCGGAGGTGAACGGGGCGTTCCGCTACTCGGCCCGCGGCGCGGGCCTCATCACTGATCTGGGTCTGGGCGATGCCCTTCCAGTCACGCTCGGCCCCGGTACGGCCATCGGCGACACCTCCGCCCGCCAGAAGTCCGCCGCGGACTTCAACCCGGGCCTCACCCTCGCCACGCGTTTGGCCGACCTGCGCGGCGCCCGCGGCGTGGGCGTGGCACCGGGCACCGTGAACCTGCAGATCAACGGCGGCTCGGCCATCGCCGTCGATCTCACCGCCGCCGACAGCGTGGCCGACGTGCTCGCCCGCATCACGAGCGCCATCCGCACGCACGAGGTCAACACGGGTACCCCGGTGCTCACTGGCGCGGGCGTGAGCACCAGCGGCGGATCACTCACCGTTGGCCTGATCGCCGGGCAGACGCTCACGTTCTCGGACCCCACCGGGGGCACCACCGCCGCCGACCTGGGCCTTGCCTCAGCGCCGTTCACATCGGTCGCGGGCACCGGGGCCGACACGGACCCCCGGGCCACCCTGCAGACACCCCTCAGCGCCATCCCGAGCCTGGGTGCCCTGGGCTCCATCCGCATCAAGCAGACGCGCGGCGGCACGAGTTCTCAGCGCGATATCGACCTCTCCTCCGCCCAGACGCTCGACGACGTACGCCGCCTCATCGAGGCCAGCGGCCTAGGCGTGCGCGTGCAGGTGAGCGCCAGCGGCAACGGGCTGGACGTGTACAACGAGTTGGCCGGCCCCCGCCTTTCGATCGAGGAACTGGGCGGCAACACGGCCACACTGCTGGGCATTCGCACACTCAGCGCCTCCACCGCCGCGGCCGACTTCAACGCCGGCAAGGGCATCCGCATCGTGAGCGGCGCGACCAACCCCATCAGCGGCCTGCCCGACCCCACGCTCGACGCCGACTTCCGCATCACGCTCGGCAACGGCCAGACCTTTGACGTCGATCTGCAGCCCGCAGACCTGACCACGGTGCAGGGGATCATCGACAGGATCAACGCGGCGTTCACCGCCGCCATCGGCCAGCCCCCGGTCAACGGAGCGGCCCCCCCGCTCGCCGCCGGCCAGTTCGCGGCGGGTCTCACAAACGGCGCCAACGGCATCGCCTTCACCCAGACCGTGGGCGGCGCGGCAATCACCGTCAACAAACTGAACAACTCCGCGGCGGCCGAGGACCTGGGCCTGCTCAACACCACCTACAGCGCCGCGACGCAGGTCTTGCAAGCCCAGGACCGTGCGGGCCTGCGGGTGGACAGCGTCTTCACCGACCTGATCGACCTCCGCGATGCCCTTCTCGCCAACGACTCGAATGGCATAGCCGTTGCTGGTGAGAGCCTCAACGCCAGCGCAGACAGGGTCACCCTGTCGAACGCGTTGGTCGGCTCGTACGCCCGTCGGGTTGACGGTGCGGGCAAGCGGCTCGAGGACTCGACTTTGCAAGACCAGACGCTCAAGAGCCAGTTGCAGGACGTGGACTTCGCGGAGGCGGCCACACGCTTCAGCCAGTTGCAGACCCAGCTGCAGGCCGCCCTGCAGACCAGTGCGCAGTTCCAGGGCTTGACCCTGCTCGACTTCTTGCGCTGACGCGCAAGAACGGTTGATTGCCAAGCGCACACCGCGGCGGCCCCCGCGGCGTGCAAGACAGGATGTCGGCCGGCGCCGGAGCGCCGGGACTCTTGGCGGTCTGGGCCGATTCGGAGCGACCTCATGCAGGTACGCACGACACGCTTTGGCGAGGTGGACATCGCCGACGACAAGGTCATCACTTTCCCCAAGGGGCTGCTCGGCTTCACGAGTTTCACCCGCTTCTGCCTGCTCGAACCCCAGGAAGACGCGTGCTTCTTCTGGCTGCAGAGCCTGGAGGATCCGGCCCTGGCCTTCGTCGTCACCGACCCGGCCCTCTTCGTCCCCGACTTCTCGGTGCCCATCCGCCCCGAGCAGATGACCGACCTCGACATGGGCGGCCTGGGCGACGCCCAGGACTTCGTGATCGTCAACAAGGTTGACGGCAGCCTCACCGGAAACCTGCAGGGGCCCCTCGTCGTCAACACCATCAAGCGCACCGCCGAGCAGTTCGTGCTCGCCGAGAAGCGCTGGTCCACACGCCACCCGCTCCTGCGTCTCAACGCCCAGCAGACGGCCCGGGCCATGTCGGCCTGACACGCCCCGGCACCGCTCGTCCTGCCCCTTGCCCGGCACACGGACGTGCCCGGCCGCCCTGTCCTTTGTGCGCCAACCCCCGCCCCTCTCAGCAGACGCCTGGAAGGACCCACGCAATGCTGGTGCTCAGCCGCCAACGCGACGAAACCATCATGATCGGCGACGACATCGAGATCACCGTCGTCGACATCCGCGGCGACAAGGTGCGTCTCGGGATCACCGCCCCCACCCGTATCGCCGTTCACCGCAAAGAGGTGTACGACGCCATCCGGGCCGAAAACCAGCGGGCCGCTCAGATCCATCATGCCGACCTCGCAGCCCTCTCTCCCACAGGCACAGGCCCCACACTCAGCGTGAAGGCCGCCGGCAACGGGGCGTTCAAGGCCGCCAGCCTGGCCGCAGGCAACCCCGCCGGCCCCATGCGGGCCCGCCCGTCCCCCGCGCCCTTGCCCCCCGGTTCGCCGCCGCGCCTGGCCAGGGAGGACGGACACTCGTGAGCCCCGCGACCCGCCAACCCGAGCGGACAAGACGACGGCCGGCCCCGGTC
This sequence comes from uncultured Phycisphaeraceae bacterium, assembly GCA_964590885.1. Classification (GTDB taxonomy): domain Bacteria; phylum Planctomycetota; class Phycisphaerae; order Phycisphaerales; family UBA1924; genus JAEUIX01. The sequence goes on along the minus strand of CAZPWW010000014.1, from coordinate 20,889 downwards.
GCGGAGGGCAGATTCCCCGCCATCCGAACCACCATCGGCGCAGATTCCGCGCCCCCGTATCGCACGTTGGCCTCTGGTATGAGGCTTGCTGTTCTTTCGCACGCGTAGCAATCACGGAGGATTGCCATGTCTCGCATCAACTCCAACGTACCCAGCCTCATCGCCCAGGCCAACCTGAACCGCGCCAACAGCGACCTGGACGTGCGCCTGCAGCGCCTGGCCACGGGCGTGCGCATCAACCGCGGCAAGGATGACCCCGCCGGGTTGATCGTCTCCCAGCGGCTGGGCTCGGAGATCAACGGCCTCGAACAGGCCGTGAAGAACTCCGAGCGTGCCTCCAGCGTCATCGGCACCGCCGAGGCCTCACTGGCCGAGGTCAACGACTTGCTCAACTCCATCAAGGGGTTGATCGTCGAGGCCGCCAACACAGGCGCCATCTCCAAGGAGGAGCGGCAGGCCAACCAACTCCAGATCGACTCGGCTATCGAGTCCATTACGCGCATCTCCAACTCCGCCTCCTTTGGCGGCCTCAAACTGCTCAACGGCGAACTCGACTACGTGCTCAGCGGCCTCTCCTCCGCCGCCATCAGCAAGGCCACCGTGCTCGGGGCCAACCTCGCCGGCCAGAGCAGCCTCTCTGTCAAGGTCGACACCGTCGCCAGCGCCCAGACCGCCCGTCTCTACCTGCGCGGCGACCAGACCGGCAACGGCTTCGCTGCGGGCCAGTTCCTGTCTTCGGTCACCCTCGAAGTCGCCGGGCCCAAGGGTGTTCAGACCCTCCAGATCCTCTCGGGGCAGACCTTCTCGCAGGCTATCCAGGCGATCAACAACTTCACCCCCGCCACCGGCCTCTCGGCCAACTTCCTGGGCGCCACCAGCGCCAACGGCTTGGTCTTCAGTTCGGTCGAGTACGGGTCCGGCGCCTTCGTCAGCGTCCGCCGCATCGGCGGGCCCGTGGGGGGCGGCTTCTTCTCCACCTACAAGTACGCCAACAACACCACGCCACCCGGCGCCAGTTTCGCGGTTGACGCCCAGATCGGCACGTCCAACTTCGTGGTCGCCAACCGCGACGAGGGCCGCAACGTCTCTGCCATCATCAACGGGGCCCTGGGCACGGGCGACGGCCTGAAACTCACCCTGCCCACCACCGATCTCTCGCTGGAACTCCTCCTCGACACCACCTTCGCCACCACCATCGGGTCGAGCACGACCTTCTCGATCACCGGCGGCGGTGCCCTTTACCAACTCGGCGGGTCGGTCAACTCCACCCAGCAGATCCACATCGCCCTGCCCTCGATCGCGGCCAGCCGCCTGGGCGGCACGCTCATCGGCACCTCCCTGGCGTTCCTCTCCTCCGTCAAGTCGGGCGGATCCAACGACCTCAACACCGGCAACTTCGAGAACGCCTCGGCCGTCATCAACACCTCGATCGACGAGATCTCACTCCTGCGCGGCCGCCTGGGCGCACTCGAGCGCAACACCCTCGAAACCAACGTCCGCTCTGTCCAGACCGCCGTGGAAAACCTCTCGGCCAGCCGCAGCCGGATCCGCGATGCCGACTTCGCCAGAGAGAGCAGCGAACTCACCCGCGGGCAGATCCTCGCGAGCGCCAGTTCCTCCACGCTCGCCCTCGCCAACCAGCGGGCCCAGAACGTTCTTCAGTTGCTCAGGCAATAAAGAAGGCTGAGCCGACCCTCCCCGCGGCGCCTGCCCCGGCGCAAAACCGGCCGAGAACGCGCCTCGCTCGCATCCCGTGAACCACCAGCGGCCCCGTCGGACCTTCCGGCGGGGCCGTTTATGCCATTTGTGCCACAAAAACCGCCCGGCACGCGCCCGCCGCGCTCAACCTCATCACGATCGCCGCCGATGCGGAGTGTGCTCGGACCCTTGTGGGGATCTCCGGGTGGTGGGCCGGAATGGATTCGGCTCACGCAACCGCCACCCGACAGGCCGCGCGTGCGGCCGGGGACGGCACGGCTCGGTCGCGCCTCGGCAATGGGGTGGCGTCGACCGGACGGTTGGCCGAGGTCTGAGCACGGAGGTTTCCTCAATGAGTCGCATCAACACGAACGTGTCGTCCCAGATCGCCCAGCGCATCCTCGGTGGCAACAGCAAGACGCTGAACACCACCCTTGAGCGCCTCTCCACCGGCCTCCGCGTGAACCGCGGTAAGGACGATCCCGCCGGCCTGATCGCCAGCGAGAACCTGCGTGGCGAGAAGACCGCCCTCGGTGCCGCCATCAGCAACGCCGAGCGCACCGACCAACTCGCCAACATCGCCGAGGGTGGTTTGCAGGAGGTCTCCAACCTCCTCACTGATCTGCAGGGCCTGATCACGTCCACGGCCAACAACGCCGGTCTCTCCACCGAGGAGAAACAGGCCAACCAGCTGCAGATCGACTCGATCCTGCAGACCATCGACCGTATCGCCGACTCCACCAACTTCCAGGGCGTCAAGCTGCTCAACGGCAACTTCGACTTCCGCACCAGCACGGTCGCCGCGGGCGTGCAGGACTTCCGCGTCAACGGGGCCAAGGTGGCCAAGGGCGGCAGCATCAAGGTGCAGGCCCTGATCACCAAGTCGGCCCAGCAGGGTGCCCTCTTCCTGAGCACCAACGGCAACCTCAATCTCAACGGCGGCACCAACGGGCTGTTCACCGTCGAGGTGGGCGGCGCACTGGGCAGCCGCGAACTCTCGTTCGCCTCGGGCACCACGCAGAGCGCGATCGTGGCGGCCGTCAACACGTTCACGGACGTGACCGGCGTGCGGGCCACCTTCCTCCAGAACTTCTCGGGCACGGCCGACACCATCCGTCTGCAGTCGGCCTCCTTCGGGTCTGATGCCTTCGTGTCGGTGAAGGTCGTCAACGATGCCGGCGTGGGCACGGCCAGCAACATCGGCATCTACCAGTCTCGTACCGCCGCGACCGACACTACCGATGCCGAGTTGCCCACCCAGGTCACTGCGGTGACCGCCTTCAACTCCACGGTGGCCAAGAACGGCCTGCGTGGCACGGGCCAGGACGTGGCCGCCACCATCAACGGTGTCGCCGCGACCAGCAAGGGCAAGGTGGCCCGCATCAACACCGACTTCCTCGATGTGGAGGTCACCCTCACCGACAGCACGGCGACGGCGCTGGGCCAGCTCGGCGGCACCTCCGGTGCGTTCACCATCACGGGCGGCGGCGCCGAGTTCCAGCTCGCCGGCCGCGTGGACATCGCCGGCAAGGTGGCCCTGGGCATCCAGAACGTCGCCAGCCGTCGCCTGGGCGCCACCGACCTCTCGGCCACCAGCACCCCCTCCATCAACTACCTCTCCGACTTGGGTGCCGGCAAGACGCTCAATATCGTCAACGGCGACCTCTCGGGAGCCCAGAAGGTGGTGAACGAGGCCATCCGTCAGGTCTCTTCGCTCCGCGGCCGCGTCGGTGCCTTCCAGAAGAACACCGTGGGCGCCACCATCCGCAGCCTCAACATCAGCCTTGAGAACACCACGGCCGCCGAGTCCGTCGTCCGCGACGCCGACTTCGCCAGCGAGACCGCCAGCCTGACCCGCGGGCAGATTCTGGCCCAGGCCTCGACCAACGTCCTGGCCCTGGCCAACCAGCAGCCCCAGCAGGTCCTCCAGCTCCTCCGTGGCTAAGCCACGCGGGTAGCCGAGGAAACCTCTCCGTAGCCCATGCCGCCCCGGTCCACAAGCCGGGGCGGCTTTGTTTTTTGCCCCGGGCACGGGCGCGGCCCGATCATCCCCGGACCGTGCCCCGGCCCCGCACCAGACCGCCACTGCCTGACCTGCCCGCCGCGTGGGTGGGGCCGCTGCGAGACTTCCACTCCTTCCTCCGCGTCGAGTGCGGCCTCGCCCCCAACACGCTCAAGGCCTATGCCGCCGACGTGGAAGACCTCCTCACCCGTCTGCTGGCCCTGGGCCGCCGCGCACCCGCATCGGTCCGGGCCCGCGATCTGACCGACCATCTCGCCGCGCTCAAGACCGCACGCCGTCTGAACGGCACCTCCGTCATCCGCCATCTGGCCACGATCCGGGTCTTCTTCCGCTTCCTCGTGAGCACGGGCGCCGTGCCGTCAAACCCGGCCGATGCACTCGACCGGCCCACGCGCTGGAAGAAACTCCCCGGGGTGCTCACCCCGCGCCAGATGAAGACGCTCCTCGAGGCCAAGCCGTCGCCGGCCACACCCGGCCGCCGCGCAGCCCCGGACACCCCGCGCAGCGGGGCCGAACTGGAGCCCCGCGATAAGGCCATGCTCGAACTCATGTACGCCTGCGGTCTGCGGGCCAGCGAGGTCGGCACCATCACGCTCGACGACTACAAGCCCACCCTGGGCGTTGTGCTGGTGCGCGGCAAGGGCAACAAGCAACGGCTCGTGCCCGTCGCGGCTCCGGCCCGCAGCGCCGTGGAGACGTACCTGCACACCTGCCGGCCCGCCCTCGCGCGCAGGGCCGGGCACGACCGCGGCCGTCTGCTCCTCTCGCGCACGGGCCGGCCGCTTGAGCGCGTGGCCGTGTGGCAGATCGTGCGCCGGCACGCCGCCGCCGCGGGCCTCCCACGCACGCACCCCCACATGCTGCGCCACTCCTTCGCCACGCACCTGCTGGCCGGCGGGGCCGACCTGCGCGTGGTGCAGGAGTTGCTCGGCCACGCCGACATCGCCACCACCCAGATTTACACCCACGTGGACCGCTCACGCCTGAAGGACCTGCACCGCCGCCACCACCCTCGCGGCTGACGGGGCCACGCCCGCGGCCCCCGGCCCGTACAATCACGGGCATGTCGCAGTTCTACAGACTCGATTTCGAGTCGCCCGTTCTCGAAGTTGAGAAGCAGATCGACACGCTCGAAAGGGAACTGGGCGCCCTCCCCGCGCGCACGCCCGCCACCGAGAAGGCCCACGGCCAGCTCGCCGAGCGCGTGGCCGAACTCAAGCGGTTGCGCGTTGACCGTCTCCGCGAGGTCTACACCGGCCTCTCCGCGTGGGAGACGGTGCGCGTGGCCCGCCACCCCTCGCGCCCCCAGACCCGCGACTACATCCAACTCGTCGCCCGCGACTTCTGCGAACTCGCCGGCGACCGTCGCTTCGGCGATGACCCCGCCATGGTCACCGGCTTCGGTCGCATCGGTCCGCACCGCGTGCTCATCGTGGGCCACCAGAAGGGCAAAACCACCGCCGAGAAACTCGCCTGCCACTTCGGCTGCGCCCACCCCGAGGGCTACCGAAAGGCCCTCGCCAAGATGAAACTCGCCGAGAAGTTCCGGGTGCCGATCGTCACCCTCGTCGACACGCCCGGCGCCTACCCAGGCCTGGGTGCCGAGGCCCGCGGCCAAGCCGAGGCCATCGCCACCAACCTCCGCGAGATGAGCCGCCTGCGCACGCCGGTGGTCAGCGTCGTGATCGGCGAAGGCGGCTCGGGCGGGGCGCTGGGCATCGCCGTGGCCGACCGCGTCGCCATGCTCCAGCACGCCTGGTACTCGGTGATCAGCCCGGAGGGGTGCGCGGCCATCCTGTGGAAGCAGGCCAACGAGCAGACCAACACGGCCGCGGCAACGGCCCTGCGTCTCACCGCCCGCGACAACCTTGAACTCGGCATCATCGATGCCGTCGTGCCCGAGCCCGTGGGCGGGGCCCACCGCGATCCCACCGCCGCGGGCGCCGCGCTCGCCAGCTGGGTGTCGCGCACACTGGTCGAACTGGCCGCCCTGCCCCCGGATGAACTCGTGGCCCGGCGCTACGAGCGTTTCCGCCGCATGGGCCGGTTCTCCCAGCCCGCTGTGGCGGCGTGATGCCCGGCCCGGCAGGCTCGATTCACCGCGACCCTCCGCCTACGCTTGCTCCCCCCCAAGCGGGGCAGCGTTGGGTACGCGTTCGGGCGACCGCAAGGAAGCACCGTGGCCAAAGGCACCAAGACCAAGAAACCCGCCGCCAAACCCGCCCGCGCGGCGGCCAAGCCCGCTCGGGGCAAGGCACCGGCCAAGAAGCCGCCGGCGAGCAAGGCACCCGCCGCCAAGCCCAGCCCCTCTCCCAAGCCGGGCCAAGCCGCCAAACCCGCCAAGAGCATCGCCCCGACGACCTCCTCGGTCTCGGCCGAGGCCAAGGCCAAGCCCAAGGGCATCACCATCGTCTCGCAGAAGCCGATGCGCAAGCCCCCGAAGCCCAAGAAGGTCTTCGTCATGCCCAACCTCGGGCCCCCGCTGCTCAAGCAGGGCCAAAAGTGGAAGCCCCTCATCGCCTCCGGGCCCAAGGCTCCGGCCCAGAACGCTGTCGGTCACGGACACGGGCCGCACCACACGCTCAAGACCCATCTGGGCAAGCGCGACCTCGATCACTACCGCCAGGTGCTCCTCAAGAAGCGAGCCGACCTCGTGGGTGATGTCTCGCACCTTGAGGGCCAGGCCCTGAAGGATGCCAGCGGCGGGGCCCTCAGCCACCTGCCCCAGCACATGGCCGAGCAGGGATCAGACAACTTCGACCAGGCCCTCTCGCTCGACATCGCCCAGGTTGACAGGAATCTCATCCGCGAGATTGACGACGCCCTCGGCCGTATCGAGAACAACTCCTACGGCGTGTGCCAGATCACCCACAAGCCCATCAGCAAAGAGCGCCTCGACGAACTCCCGTGGACGCGCTTCTCCATCGAGGGCGCCCGCGAGCGGGAACGCCGCCAGTATCTGCCCGCCGCTCCACAGGCCTGACGCGGGGCCCGCTCATGACCACCCCCGCACAGCCCGCCTGGAGAAGCCGACGGGCCTGGGCCACGCTGCTCGTAACCACCGCGCTCGCGCTGGCCGCTGATCTCTGGACCAAACACTGGGCTTTCCAAAGCGTCGCGGGCTTCCCGGTCCACATCGACCGTCGCGCCGTGCTCGCGATCGCGGAGAGCGATCCGCAGGCCATCGGCCGCCTCGTGCCGGCCCACACGCCCCTGACCGTGGTGCCGCGCCTGCTCGATTTCACGCTCGTCCTCAACCCCGGAGCCGTCTTCGGCATGGGGGCGGGCCGACGCCTGTTCTTCATGGCTTTCACGCTGGGCACGGTGGGCTTTGCCCTGTTCATGTTCGCCGCGTGGACACGCCCCCGCGACACGGCCGCCCACGCGGCCATCGGTCTCCTGGTGGCCGGCGGCCTGGGCAACTTCTACGACCGCTGGCACTTCGCCTGCGTCCGGGACTTCATCCACCCCCTGCCCGGTGTGCGCTTCCCGTTCCACTGGAAGCCCTTCGGGGCCGGCGGGCAGGTCTGGCCATGGGTCAGCAACGTGGCAGACGCGCTTCTCATCGTCGGCATCGGCGTGCTGGCCTGGCAGTTCTGGCGGCAGGGCCGGGCCGAGTCGCGCTCGGCAGCCTGCCCCGCACCGATGCCCGCCGACAGCGCCGCGCCCCCTCAGTGATCGGCCAGCGCGGCACCGCCCAGTTTCATGTGCGGGCCGCCCCCAGGCACCTCGTGGCGACGCCGATCCAGCCGCGGGTGCCCCCCCACGATGGTCGCCACCGCCCGCCCCCGCATACGCCGCCCCAGAAACGGTGTGTTCCGGGAGCGGCTCGCCAGGTCTTTCATCTCCACCGTCCATTCCATCCCCGGGTCGATCACGGTGACATCCGCCGGGCCACCCACTCGCAGGTGGCCCAGGCCCAGCGTGTGCTCAAGCCCGCACAGCCGGGCCGGCGCCAGCGTCATCATCTCCACCAGTCGCATCCACCCGACCACGCCCGGCGACAGCAGCGCCTCCACATAGAGCGCCAGCGCCGTTTCCAGCCCGATGATCCCGAAGGCCGCCGCGTCGAACTCCAGTTCCTTGTCCCCCATCGGGTGCGGCGCGTGATCGGTCGCCAGCACGGTGATCGTCCCGTCGGCGATGCCCTCCTTGATCGCGGCGATGTCGCTCCGCTCTCGCAACGGCGGGTTCATCTTCACACTCGTGTCGTAGCCGTGCAGCCCCTGCCCGCGCCCGCCCCCCAGCACCGCGTCGTGCGTGAGCAGCAGGTGGTGCGGCGAGGCCTCGGCGCTCACCGGCTGCCCCTCCGCACGCGCCCGCCGCACGATCTCCACCGACCCGCCCGATGAAATATGCTGCACGTGGTACGGGCACCCGATCCCCCGGTTCAGCCGCACGTCGCGCTCGATGATCACCTCCTCCGCCACGCGCGGCCAGCCCGCCAGCCCCAGGCGCGTCGCCACGTCGCCCGCGTGCATCACGCTGCCCTTGGTGAGCGTCGGCTCCTGGCAGTGCTGCATGATCGCCAGCCGCCCCTCCCCCGCCACCCTCACGGCGTGCAACGCCCGCTGCATCACACCGGCGCTCGCCACGCAGTCGCCGTCGTCAGAAAAACCCGCCACACCCGCGCGGGCCATCAACTGAATCTCCGCCAGCTCCTCCCCGTGCCGTCCTTTGCTGATCGCCCCCACCGGGAACACGCGGCAAAGCGCCGTCTTCGCCGCCCGCGTGTGGATCAACTCCACCATCGAGTCCGAGTCCAGCGCCGGCGTCGTGTTGGGCATGCAGCACACGGTTGTGAAGCCGCCGGCAGCCGCCGCCCCGGTGCCTGTGCCGATGGTCTCCGCACGTTCGTTTCCCGGCTCGCGCAGATGCACATGCGGGTCGATCAGCCCCGGCACCACCAGGCACCCCTCGGCGTCGATCACCCGCTCTACGCCCGCGCGCGGCAACCTCGGCCCGATGGCCGCCACCCGCCCGCCCTCGATCGCCACGTCGGCGTGCTCATCACGCCCCGACGCGGGATCCATCACCCGTCCACCCGCGACCAACAGTGTGCCCATGCCCACAGGATACCGCCACGCTCACGCGCACGGCCGGCGCCCCGCGATGTTCAACTCAATGAACCGGGCCACATAATCCACGATGCTCAGGGCCTCGGGTATCTCCGGGTTGCTCGTCGCTCCCTGCGGCTCAAACCGCATCCCCTTGAACCGCGCCACCGCTTCGCTCAGCGGTAGGCCGTACTGGATCGCCAGGCTGAAGGCGCGGCAGAACGCCTGGCACATCCCCGAGATCGTCGAGCCGTCCTTGCTCATCTTGATGAACAGTTCGCCCGGCGAGCCATCCGGGTGGAACCCCACCGTCAGGTACCCCTCGTGCCCGCCGATCGTGAACTTGTGCGTGATCGACGAACGGGTGGCAGGCAGCACCATGCGGGTTGCGATCATCTGGGCCCCTCGAATGCGGAAACCACGCCCGGCGTGCCTCGCGCCGCCGGGCGGCAGCGGTGCCGCGCACTCCGCGGCGCCCCGAGGTATCGGACGCTCAACCCCGCCAAGCCCAGACTTCGCGGTCCGCCGCCGCTGGCCGCATCCAGGGCCGGCAATGGGCAGGACCCCGCGCGGCCGATCCTATAGTCCTGAGACTGTTCTTTGCCGCCATGACGCCCGACAGCCGCCAAACCCGCATCGCCCATCGCGCCCTCTGCGGTGTCTCATGGCTGTTGCTGGTGGCCCTCAGCATGGGCGGACAAACCGGGGGCCTCGATCGGCTGTGGCTCGCCGGCCAACTCGCCCAGCGCATCACCGCCGGCGTGCCCAATCCTCTGCGGGCCCTGGTGCAGCGCACGCAGGTGCGCAGCGAAGCGCATGCCCAGCGCGAGCACCCGGGCACACACCGCTCGGCCCCCACGCGCACACACCACACCTCGCTCCGGGCGACGCACACACCGGGCCTCGCACAGCGCTCCCGTCCCGAGCCCCTGCCGTTCGCAACGCTCGCTCTGCCACCGCCGGCATCCGTAACCCCGCGGGTGGCCTGAAGCACGCGCACGCAGCGCGGCATCCCCGCCCGCAGCACCACCACCGTGCGCCCCGCGTCCGCCGGCCCACGCCGCAGACGCCGGTATGGCATCCGCCGCCCCTCCATCCGATTCCCTCTCGCTTCTTCACCCGGGCCGACACCGGCCTTTGCACGAGCAATCCATGTCAAAGCAAGACATCCCCCTGATCGGCCCCATCCTGAACTTCATCATCGGCAGCCGCAACGAGCGCTTTGTGAAGCGCTACCTGCAGCGGGTGGGTGCGATCGGCGAGCGCGAGGCCGCGGCACGCCGCCTGAGCGACGCCGAACTGCGCGGCAAGTTCGTCGAGTTCCGCACGCGGGTTGACAACGGGGAGAAGCCCGAAGCGGTGATGCTCGACGCCTTCGCCGTGGCCCGCGAGGCCATGGACCGGGCCGTGGGCATCCGCAACATCTTCAACCCCCTGCACGCCTCGCAATTCGATCCGTCGCGGCTTTCACCCGCCGGGTTATCCGCCTATGAGGCCGTGAAGGCCGCCGCCGCCGCGCTGCCACCCGCGCCGCCCGAGGGCGAGTTCCTCGGCTGCCCGGAGCCGCAGCCGGGCTGGGTGCAGGTGGAGATCCCCCCCGCGTTGTATGAGGAGGTGCGGACGCTCTACCCCGAGAGCCGGCCCCCGTTCCGGGCCCGGCCGTTTGACGTGCAACTCATCGGCGGCATGGTGCTCTGCCAGGGCAAAATCAGCGAGATGAAGACCGGCGAGGGAAAGACCATCGTCGCCCCGCTGGCCTGCTACATGGCCGCCATCGAGCGGCTGAAGGTGCACGTTGTGACCGTGAACGACTATCTGGTGCAGCGCGACCGCGACTGGACCTTCCCCTACTTCCACGCCCTGGGCCTCACCGTGGGGGCCATTCACCCCCAGCACATGCAGCCGGAGGATGCCAAGCGCCGCATGTACCGCTGCGACGTCGTCTACGGCACCACCAGCGAGTTCGGCTTTGACTACCTGCGCGACAACATGAAGCGCTCGGCCGAGCAGCAGGTGCAGAAGAAGCGGCAGTTCGCCATCGTGGACGAGGTCGACTCGATCCTCATCGACGAGGCTCGCACACCGCTGATCATCTCCGGGCCGGCCCACAGCGACCGCCCCCGCTACGAGCTGGCCGATCAACTCGCACGCCACCTTGTGGGCAAGCAGAAGCCCTGGCAGGAGGCCCACGACCGCGTCGAGGCCTGCGACAACCGCGTGAAAGGGCTGGAGGGCGACATCCGCACGGCCCGAGACAAGGGCAAAGTCCCCGACCTGCAGCGCGAACTCGCCGCCGCCAAAGCCGAACTCCCCCGTCTCGAGGCCGAGAAGAAGCGGCACACCCAGTACTACGAAACCCAACTCGAGCGCAAGGCCTGCTATATCACCCACCACGGCGTCGCAGAGGCCCAGCGGGTGGCCGGCATCGGCAGTTTCTACGTGGGCCAGAACATCGACGTGCCACACCTGCTCGAGCAGGCCCTGCGGGCCCACGTCGTCTACAAGCGCGACCGCGACTACATCGTCGCACCCATGGAGAATCCCAACACCGGACGCACCGAGCCCACGGTGGTGATCGTCGATGTCTCCACCGGCCGCCCGATGGTCGGCCGCCAGTGGTCCGACGGCCTGCACCAGGCCTGCGAGGCCAAGGAGGGCGTGCCCATCAAGGAGGAGAACCAGACCGTCGCCACTATCACCATCCAGAACTTCTTCAAGATGTACCCGCGGCTGGCGGGCATGACCGGTACCGCCGACACCGAGGCCCAGGAGTTCCACGACA
>CAZPWW010000014.1:0-9319 GCA_964590885.1 uncultured Phycisphaeraceae bacterium | reverse complement strand
GGTCAGCATCCCCACCAACAAGCCCGTCGCACGCCGCGACTTCGACGACCTGGTCTTCCTCACCGGCAAGGACAAGTGGTCGTTCATCACCGACGAGATCAAGGCCTTTCACGACGCCGGTAGGCCCGTGCTCGTGGGCACCACCAGCGTCGAGCACTCAGAGGAACTCAGCGAGATGCTCACACGCCGCCACGGCATCAAGCACGAGGTGCTCAACGCCAAGCAGCACGAGCGCGAGGCCCACATCGTCGAGAACGCCGGCCAGCTCGGCGCCGTCATGATCGCCACGAACATGGCCGGGCGCGGCACCGACATCAAGCTCGGCCCCGTCTCGCGTGCCGCGCTGCTCGATCACTGGCTCCGTCGCGGCATCTGCCCCGCTTCAGTGGCGGTTGACTCCACCGACGAGGCCCTGCGCGAGGGCGTCTACCGCAAAATGGCCCCCGGCGAACTCGACATCCCCAAACGCGAGGCCGAGGCCATGCCCTTTGCCGAACTCGAACTGCGACTCCTCCGCCACTGGGCCAACCTGCACACCTGGGCCGCGCCGAGCGCCCTCGAACGCATGAGCGCCGACGCGCTCCGGGCCGAACTCGACAAACACGGCCGCTTCCTGCTCCACCGCCTGCGCTGGTTCAACACCCTGGAAGACATGGGCGGTCTTCACGTCGTCGGCACCGAGCGACACGAGAGCCGCCGCATCGACAACCAACTCCGCGGCCGCTCCGGCCGTCAGGGCGACAAGGGCTCCAGCCGCTTCTTCATCAGCCTCGAAGACGACCTCATGCAACTCTTCGCAGGCGACACCACCAAGCGCATCCTCGCCCGCCTGGGCATGAAGGAGGGCGACGCCATCGAGCACCCCATCCTCTCCAAGAGCGTGGAGCGGGCCCAGCGCAAGGTCGAAGAGCGCAACTTCCAGATCCGCAAGAACATCCTCGAGTACGACGAGGTCATGGAGCACCAGCGCCAGAAGTTCTACGGCCTCCGCCAACGCGTGCTCGAGGGCCGCAACCTCCGCGGCCTGATCTTCGAGTACATCTCCGACGCCGTGCGCGACGCCGTGGCCGAGTACCTCGACCCCATGTTCTCCCTCAAGGGCGTGGCCGAGCACGCCCGCGAGAAGACCGGCTTCGCCATCGAACCCAAGCGCCTGCGCGGACTCGACCGCAACGACCTCACCGAGCGCATCCGCCAGGAAGCCCGCGAGGAGATGCGGGCCACCATCGCCCTCACCCTGGGCGAGTACCTCCCTCCCACCGAGGGCGACGCCCCCGAGGTGGAGATGGACCTGCCCGGCCTGAACGCCTGGACCCGCGAGCGCTTCGGCATCGCGCTCACCGAAGACGACCTCAAGGCCCTGCAACCCGATCTCCGCTCCGGCCTGCTCGACCGCCTCAGCGTGGCCGGCGACGCCCAGATCGAGGCCGCCGACCTCGAGGGCGTGGACACCTACCTCAACCCGCGGCACGCACACGAGTCGCTCTCGGCTTGGTGCCGCAGCAAGTTCGATATCGAGGTTGCGGCCGACGAGATCGCCGCCTCGGTGAAGTCCGGTGGGCCCGAGGCCGTCGAGGCCGTCATCATGAAGCACGCCGACGGCCTCTACCGCAAACGCGAGATCGAGTACCCGGTCGACTTCATGATGGAGATGACCATGTCGCTTGTGCGTCAATCGCCTCAGGCCGCCATGGAGAACCTCGCCAACTGGGCCAACCAGCGCTTCGCCATCGGCTGGACCGGCGACGGCCTCCGCACCAAGGTGCCCTCCACCGTGCGCAGCGAACTCATCGAGGCCTCGGGCCGCTCCATCGCCGAGGGCCGCCTCGACAAGGCACTGGCCGACGCGCTCGCCTGCAAGGACGACAATGTCCTCGCCGCCCATTTCAAGTCCGCCTACAACCTCGACCTGCCCGAGTCGATGCGGCGCCTGGCCGGCGAGGCCCGCGAAGACGCCATCCGCGCGAAGGTCGAGTCGCTGCTCCGCAGCGAACTGGTCTTCTTCGAGCGCACCCTGCTGCTCGACGTGCTCGACGACGCCTGGAAGAGCCACCTGCACGGCGTCGATCAGGTGCGCGATTCCATCGGCTTCCGCAGCATGAGCCAGCAGGACCCCCGCATCGAGTTCAAACGCGAGGGCTCGCGTCTCTTCCTCGAGATGATGCAGGCCGTGCGCGACCGCGTAACCGACTACGTATTCAAGGCCCGCCTCAGCCCCGCTCCCCCCCCCCCCTCCGCCCCCCTGCCCCGTTCCGCAAACGCGCCCGCGGGCAACGGCCCGGGCCGCCCGGTCAGCGTTCCCGCGCGTCCGGCCGGCAACGACCCCTACTACCCCGCCGCGGGGCCGGCCGTCTGACGGTTCGGTCCGCCCGCCCCCCGTGTCCAGAACGCCAGCCCCTCGCGCACCGTGGCCGGCAGCATCGCGCCCTCGCACTCCACCAGCAGCCGCGTGCCCGGTGCCGCGCTCACGCTCCGCACCATCGCAAAGCACACCGCCACACCGCCCAGCATCGGGCTCACCACCGAACTGGTTACGGCTCCCACTGGCTCGCCACGCTCACCCACGCCCGCGCCGAACACCTGCGCCCCGGTCGAAGGCTGCGGCACCACGGCCGCGTCGGCGTCGCCCGGTTCAGCCGCGGCCTCCGCGCCAGGCACGGACCCATCCGTCTCCCGGCCGAGCGTCAGCGCCACCAGCCGCTTCTTGGGCTGGCCCAGATTGTGCATCCGTGCCACGATCTCCTGGCCGAGGTAGCACCCCTTGGTGAAACTCACGCGCGAACCCAGCACGCCCGTCTCGTGCGGCAGATTGTTCGGCCCGAAGTCCAGAAAGTACACGGGCGTACCAGCCTCCACCCGCGCCACGTTGTACGCACCCCAGCCGATGGGCCGCACCTGCGGCACGGTCTCACCGCCGCCTCGCACGCGGCCCCACCGCCAGCCCCCCGCGCCCAGCACCTCGGCATGCACCCGGGCCGCGTGCCGCGCGTCCGCCAGCAACTCCAGGCCGATCTCGCCCGCACTGTCGTCGCGGTCAACGATCACCTCTGCCCCAGCCACCCGCACGACGCTCACCTGCCCCGGTGCCATCTCACCCGCGTTTACGCCGCGCATCCGCTCACCGCACCGCTCCAGCGCTGCCCGCGCCCCGGGCCCGTGCAACGCCAGCCGGTGACACTCCTCCGTACGGTCTGTGATGCGCACATCCTCGGCGATCACGTACGCATCCAGCGTCGCTTTCACCCGTGCCGCGGCGTGCACGTCGACGTCGATCAGCACGCGCTCCTCCATCACCAGCACGCGCAGGTCGCCGTCGATCCGCCCGGTGCGCGACAGCCAGAACGAGCGCCGCGATGAGAGCGGGGGCACGCCCTTGAGTTCCTGTGTCAGCATCCGGTTCAGGAACTCGCCCCGATCCGCGCCCGCCACCTCCAGCGTCGCCCGCTGCGGCAGATCAATCAGGCCGCACGCCTTCCGCACCGCGGCGTACTCCAGGTCCAGCGGCTCATACGCCTGCATGACGCGCACACCCGCCTCGGGCGGTCCGTACACACCCACCAGCGCCTCGGGCGCGTGCACCGCTGCCTGCACGGGCGAAACTCGGGCCATGTCGAAGCGTACGGCCCCGGCCGGGCACCGCGCGCGGCGGCCGGCAAACGGCATCCGCCCGCCCTATCGCCGGTATCCTCTCCACCCGCGAGCCGACTCCGGCCGCGCCCCTTTGGAGTCCCGCCCCATGAACATCGACCTGCTCAAGCGCCTCTGCGAAACCCCCGGTGTGCCCGGCCGCGAGGAGCGCGTCCGCGCCCTCATCGAAAAGGAGATCGACGGGCTCTTTGACGACGTGCAGACCGACGCCATGGGCAACCTGATCTGTCAGCGCTCCCCACGCCCGCCCAAGGGCAAAGGGGCGAAGGCGCGCCCCGGCCCACGCGGCCGCCCGACCAAGGTCCTTCTCCTCTCGCACATGGACCAGATCGGCTTCTACGTCCGCCACATCGACGACAAGGGCTTTCTCCGCGTCGCCAACGCAGGCGGCTTCGACACTCGCAATCTCTTCTCGCGCCGCGTGCTGGTCGTGACCGATTCGGGCGACCTGCACGCCGTGATGAACCCCGGCGGCAAGCCCATCCACATCGCCAGCGACGACGACAAGAAGAAGATCCCCGACGTGAAGGACCTCATCATCGACACCGGTTTGCCCGCCGCCGAGGTCAAGAAGAAGGTCAAGATCGGCGACTACCTCGTCTACCACGAACCGTTCCGCCAACTGGGCGACAAGCTCGTCTGCCAGGCCATGGACAACCGCGTCGCGTGCTGGCTGGGCATCGAGGCCGTGCGGCAGATCGACGAGGAGGGCTCCGGCCACGCCTGCGAACTCTTCGTCGCCTTCACCACTCAGGAAGAAGTCGGCCTGCGCGGCGCCAAGACCAGCAGCCACATCGTCGCCTGCGACATCGGCATCGGCCTCGACGTCTCGCTCAGTTGCGACACGCCAGGCGTAACGCCCGACGAGGCCGTGACCGAGCAGGGCAAGGGCTTCGGCCTGCACGTGATGGACTCCTCGTTCATCGCCGACCACGGCCTCATCAACGAACTCGAGGCCGTGGCCAGAAAGCACAAAATCCCCTGCCAGCGCACCATCCTGCTGCGCGGCGGGCAGGACGGTGCCGCGGCCCAGCAGACCGGGGCCGGGGCCCGCGCCCTGGGCGTGGTCGTCGGCACACGCTACATCCACACCACCACCGAGATGGTCGACAAAGCCGACCTCACCGCCGCCCGCGACGCCCTCGCGGCGTGGATACCGGTGATCGCGTAGCCTTGGGCACATGCCCGTCTACCGCGTTGAGTGCGCCCACCGAACCACCGGGGCCGGTTACCCGGTCATCATCGAGTCGCTCTCAGCCAAAGACGCGGCCGACTACTGCGTCGCTCAGGGCCACCTCGTGGGCCGCGTGCTCACCGAGGTGCCGCACTTTCCCATCACTGGCGCCGCGGGCGACCCCAACGGCCACGCCGCGCCGCACGCTGCCCCAAGCTCTCCGACAGATTCCGCCCAGGCACACGAGCAGCCCCACCAGGTGGCGGCGTTGCTCGCTCATGCCCACGCCACGCCCTCCTCCGGCCACCACATGGTCCACGACAGCCCCACGCACGCCGAGACACTTCGGGACATTGCCGACCGGCTCGCAAGACTCCAGCGCTCCCCCATCATCGCCCGTCCGACCCGCACCATCGCCTATGGCATGATCCTGGGCTTCTCGCTCATGTGGGGCCTGGCCCTGCTGCTGATGCTCCTGCTGCTGATTCTCGGCATCACGCTCCCGCTCTCCTTCGGCGGCCCGAACGCAAGGCCCGCCGAGGGGATCAACGCCGGCGACCTTCAGCGGGTCCAAGACCTTCTCAAGCCCTGATGCCCACGCCATGCAGCCGCCCGCAACGCCTGCCCCCCCGCCGTCCGAAGAGCCCCGCTTCGTCTCGCGCGGCGGCCTCAAACTGCGGCACGCCCTCACGGCCTTTGACCTGAGCCCCGCCGGCCTCGACTGCGCCGACCTGGGCTGCTCCACCGGCGGCTTCACCGATTGCCTGCTGCAAGCCGGCGCGGCCTCCGTGATCGCGCTCGACACCGGCTACGGCGTGCTGGCCTACACCCTGCGCCAAAGCCCGCGCGTGATCGTCCGCGAACGCGAGAACGCACTGCACGCCGCGCCGCCGCCTGAGGGTGTGGACCTGGTGGTGATCGACGCGGGCTGGACACCGCAGAGGCTCGTCATCCCTGCGGGGTGCCGCTGGCTGCGCAGCGATGCCCGGCGGGCGGGCTGCCGCATCGTCTCGCTCATCAAGCCCCACTATGAGGATGCAGACCTTGCCCGCACACACCGCGGCATCCTGCCCGACGACGTGGCCGCCACGGTGGCCCAGCGCGCCATCGCGGCGCTGGACACCCCCGGTTCGCCTGTGCGCGTCCTGGGGGAAACCGTGTCGCCGATCCGGGGCTCGGCCGCCAAAGCCAGCGGCGCGGGGAACCTCGAGTGGCTCGTGCTGCTCGCCCCCGCCTCAACGGAGTTTGGCCAGCGCCCGTGAGCGCTTGGTGCTCAACTTTGTAACGGGCTTGGCCTTGCGCTGTGCAACGCTGGGCGGGGCCTTTGCCCGCTCAGCCGCGGCCTTCGTCCTTGCACGCGGCTTGGCCACCACTGCCTGCCGTGCCGCCTCAGCCCGGGCCCGCCGCTCTCGCTTGGGGTTGGTGATCTCGACCTCGGCCGCGTCCCACCGGCGCGGCACGCCCTTGAGCATGCCCCAGAGCCGCTCCAGCAACTCGCGCGTGCCCATGTGGGCCGCGCCGCTCAGCGGCAGCACCTCCACGTCGCGGGCCAGGCGCAACTCGCTGCGCAACTTCTTCACGGCGGCCACGCGATCCGCCGCGTCAGGGATCAGGTCGAGTTTGTTCAGCACGATCACCTCGTCGCGCTCGGCCAACTCGCGCGAGTAGCGGGCCAGTTCCTTGCGGATCAGCCGGTAGTTCTTCGCGGGGCTCGATCGGTCGCTCGGCTGGGCATCCAGCACGTGCACGATCACACGGGTGCGCTCGATGTGCCGCAGAAAATCGTGGCCGAGGCCGTGTCCCTCACTGGCCCCCTCGATCAGGCCGGGCAGGTCGGCGATCACGATGCGGCGGCGGCCGCCCCCGCCCCCGCCGCCCCCCGCCGCGCCGGCCTTGGCCGCTGGCCCCGGCCCATCCAACTCCGCCACGCCCAGCTGCGGTGCCAGCGTGGTGAACGGGTAGTCGGCGATCTTGGGCGTGGCCCGCGTGAGCGCGGCCAGCAGCGTGCTCTTGCCCGCGTTGGGCAGGCCCACCAGCCCGACATCGGCCAGCAGTTTGAGTTCCAGCCGCAGGCCGAAACGCTCACCGGGGAAGCCCTGGTGCGCGTACGTCGGCGTCTGGTTGGTGCTGCTCTTGTAGTGCTCGTTGCCGAAGCCGCCCTTGCCCCCCGCGGCGATCGTGTGCCGCATCCCGGGTTGATTCAGGTCCACCATAAGCCGCCCGTCGTCGGCGTTGAACACCAGCGTGCCCACGGGCACCCGGATCACGCAGTGGCGGCCGTCGGCGCCCGTGCACTGCTTCTTGCCGCCGGGCTCGCCGTCCTGAGCCTCCCAGTCGGGGTGGCCGCGGAAGTCGAGCAGCGTGTTGCGCCCCTCGTCGGTCTCGAAGACCACGTCGCCGCCGTGCCCGCCGTCGCCGCCGTTGGGGCCGCCCTTGGGCTCGTACTTCTGGCGGCGGAAGGCGACGGCCCCGGGGCCGCCGTTACCGGCACGAACGGTGATCTCAGCGCGATCGACGAACATCGCCCGCATCGTAGGTGGGGCGAAGACGCAACCCAGGCCCTGCGAGCCACGATTCCCGCACGCCCGCGCGGACATGGGCCCTGCGCTCTGGCTTCATTTGGCCATTTGCGATTTGCCGTTTGGCCCTTTTCTCACGCCGCCAGCCGATACCGACCCACCATCAACTGGTCGCGCAGGCGGGCCTCATCACCCGGCCGCGCAAAGCGGGTGAACACCGCGGCCATCTTGTAGGGCGCGGGGTCATCTTCGTCTTCCAGCCACACCACGTTGGCGAAGACCTGCACTGTGCGGCCCGGCTCGGCCGCCTTGTGCATCTCGGGGAGCGTGATCTCCATCACTACGGGCGTGCCCGGCTTGATCGGCGCATCGGCCTCGAAGCGCAGCCCGCCCTCCGACACGTCGTAGGCGTTGCCCTCCCACAAGAAGGCCTCGTGGTCGAGCGTGCGGATGCGCAGCGGCGCGTACGCGGCCTGCACCTCAAACCGACAGAACCTGCGACGTTCGGCGCCGAGCTTCATGGCGGGACCTCCGACGCACGGGCCGTCCACCCCGGACGCACGCTCCGTGCCTCCTGCGCTATCGGCCCGTTGGCTTAGGGCCTTCACCCAGTACGCACAAACCACACCGACCGCCCTGCGAACGGGAGTCCGATATGTGGTGTGCATACGGTCTGCCGTGAGCGACCAGCGCAAGCCCGTTCGCGTTGCCGATGGGTCCGTGTCGTACGAACGGGCCACCGCACTGCGTCGCACCGGCCGCCGCCTGTCGGGCGCCGCCTGGGCCGCGGCAGCCCTGACCTTCCTCGGCCCGGTGTGCGCGATGCTCGGCCATGTCGCCGGGGTGGGCGCAGCGCGATGGTTCCTCCTGCTGGCGCCAGCGCTGTGCGCTGCCCACATCTACGGCGCAGTGCTCACCGCGTCTGTAGTGCGCGGGGCTGGTCGTTCACTCGTTATGTGTGGTGCCGGGGTCTGCGCAGCGTTGATCCCGGGTGTGGGCTGCATCGCGATGTTCATCGCCGCGCAGCTGGCCGATGATCTGTTGCAGGGCGGCCACTCGCGCGGCAGGCTGTGGAATCTCTCTGACGAAGACCTGATCAAGTTCGGCAACGCGGCCTGCCCGCACTGCGATTACGACCTTCGCGGGCTGCGGGTTGGCATCTGCCCGGAATGCGGGGGCTTGCTTCCCCGCACGAACGGGCCGAGCAACGCATGATGCCCGTGCGGTACACGTCGCGCCCGTTCCCGGCGTACGCCCACCGCCCCGGCGTGACACCGCACCCGATCACCGATCCGCGCGGGCACTCGTTCGGCCTGACTCATCCGGCCCCCGCCACCCGTGTGCCCGAACGCCCCGACGACTGGTCCCGCTGCCAGCCGTTCCGCTATGGGCTCGATCTGCACAACCACGGCTACTGGTGGGAGGCCCACGAGGAATGGGAGGTCCTCTGGCGTGCCGCGCCTGCCGAGAGCGCAGAGGGAGCGCTGCTGCAAGCCATGATCCAATCGTGCGCGTTGTGGCTGAAACTCGCAGCGGGCGAGCGCGAGGGCTGCCGACGGCTGTTGGCGCGCATTGCCGCGCTCGTGGCCAGGCTGCCGCGCGGGGGCACGGTGCTGGGCATCGACGTGGGCGTGTGGTGGCAGGCCGCGCGGGGTGAGGGGGAGCGCTGCCTGGGGGTGCCGGCCCCCGCGCCCCCGCTGCGGCCCGTGCCGCCAGCCATCCGCCTTCCGCGTTGACTGGCAGAGCAAAAACAACAACGCCCACCTCGAAAGAGATGGGCGCTGAAGTAAAAGAACAGTTGGGGTCCGTTGGCCGCGGCTTACGCCGCGGCTATCCACCGAGGTGGACGAGAATGCACTGACTACCGGCTGCGGGTCGCCCCGCGTCTTCCATAAAATGGGGCGTGAGCCCCGGAAGATTTCCGGTCTAAGGAATCCCTTAGAAAGGAGGTGATCCAGCCGCAGGTTCTCCTACGGCT
>CAZPWW010000013.1:32565-87838 GCA_964590885.1 uncultured Phycisphaeraceae bacterium | reverse complement strand
CAAGACCTTCGGCTGCGGCTCCGCCATCGCCAGTTCCTCCCTCGCCACCGAGTGGCTCAAGGGCAAGACCGTGGACGAAGGGCTGGCGATCAAGAACACCCAGATCGTCGAGGAACTCAGCCTGCCGCCCGTCAAGATCCACTGCTCGGTGCTTGCCGAAGACGCCATCCGCGCGGCCATCGCCGACTACAAGCAGAAGAACGGCTTGCCGGTGGATGCGGACCACGCCGCTGCCCACTGAGCGCGATGCGTGTCGAGCCGGGCGGGGCGCGTGAATACGCTCGGGTGTGGAGCCTCGCCCGCCATCGCACGACCGCGCCGTGATCATCTCCACCGGCGATGAGATCATCACCGGCCAACTGCAGGACACCAACGCGCGCTGGCTGTCGCAACGGCTGGTGGAATCCGGGATCATGCCCGCCGAGCACCGCGCCGTGCCCGATGCACTGGAGGCGCTGATCGACGCCCTGCGCGGGGCCTGTGCGCGGGCACCGCTGGTCATCATGTCGGGCGGATTGGGCCCCACCGACGGCGACCTGACGCGCGAGGCGCTCGCGCGCCTCGCACGCGACGAGTTGGTGGTGGATGCCGATGCGCATCGGGCCATCACCGCGCTGCTCGCCCGCCGGGGTCGTGAGATGTCCGAACGTCAGGCACGCCAGGCGCGGCGGCCCGCGTCCGCCCGGTGTCTGCCCAACGTTTTCGGCACGGCGCCGGGCCTGCACGTGGTGGTGGATGGCAGGGTCGACGTGGTGGCGCTGCCCGGGCCGCCGGGCGAACTGCGGCCCATGTTCGAGGCGGCCGTGCGGCCGCTGCTGCGCCCTCCGCCGGGGCAAGCCGTGCTCACGCGCCTGGCGCACATCGTGGGGGTCCCCGAGGCGGAGTGTGTGTCGCGCCTGGGCGATCTCACGCGGCGCGATGCGACGCCGCTGGTGGGGATCACAGCGAGCGGCGGCGTGCTCACGCTGCGGATTCGCCACGAAGGCCCGGGCGACGCGGGCGCGGCGGCGCGGGCGGTGGACGCGGCCGAAGCACGCGCCCGGGCGGCGCTGGGCGACCACCTGTTCGCAACCAGCGCGCAGACGGGCGACGCACCGGGTGCGGGCGCGCTGGTGCGCACGGTGCTGCGGTCGCTGGGCGAGCGCGGCCTGGCGGTGAGCGTGGCGGAGAGTTGCACGGGCGGCATGCTGGGTCAAATGCTGTCGGAGGTGCCGGGGAGTTCGGCGGTGTTTGCGGGCGGCGCGATTGTCTACGCCAACGCGCTCAAAGTGGAGTTGGGCGTGCCGCGGAGCGTGATCGATGGGCAGGGGGCCGTGAGCGCGGCGTGCGCCGACGCGCTGGCCCGGGCCGGGCTTGCGCGGCACGGGGCGGGGTGCACGCTGGCGGTGACGGGCATCGCTGGGCCTGGGGGGGGCACCATCGGCAAACCGGTGGGGACGGTGTTCATCGCGCACGCGTGGCGGGGGGAGGGCCGCGGGGATGTGGCCGCCGGGGTAGACGTGCGGCGGTTCTTGTTCACGGGCGACCGCGAGGACGTGCGGCGGAGGGCGTGCGTGTCCGCCCTCGCTATGCTCTACTTTCACCTGCGCGGCAGGCCGGTGGGCGAGCCGCGGCTGGTGTGGCAGGTGGATGGGTGAGTGTGCGGGCCGGGAGGTGTCGCGCCGGTTGCCACCCCGGCAAACGGGCGACGGCCGGCGCGGGATGGCGTGTGTGCGACCGCGAGTGAGGTGCCCATGAACCGCTGGTTTCCGCCGCTGCCGCCCTTTGACCAGGTGCACCCGCTGGTGGTGCACTTTCCGATCGCGCTGCTGATCACGGCGCCGGCGTTGATTGTGCTGGGGCTGATTGTGAGGCCCTGGGCCCGCGGGCTGTACGCGGGCGGGCTGGTGATGGTGGTGCTGGGCACGATCGGGGCGTGGGTTGCGCTCAGCAGCGGGAGCGCGGCGGAGCGGGCGGTGATCGGATCGCAGGCGCTGGAGGACGTGCTGCACCGGCACGAGGAACTTGCGAACAGCGCGACGGCGTGGTTCATCGGCTGCACGCTGGGGCTGGGTGTGCTGCTCGGCGCGGGGTGGAAGTGGGGGGCCAAGCCGGGCGGGCGGCTGCCGCGCTGGGTGTGCGTGGCGGCGATGCTGGCCTACCTCCTCGCGCACGCGTGGGGCGTGTCGCTGTTGTCGCGGGCCGGGCACGAGGGCGGGCGGCTGGTGCACGAGCTTGGGGTCAGGGCGGGGGCGGCGATGCCGGGGATGGACGACGGGGAGCCGTGAACGGGTGTGCTCACCGGCGGTCTGACTGAGCGTGGAGCCGGCCGCACCCGCGAGAGCGGGGCCGGGCGGCCGTGTGCCGGTGGCGTGGACATCGGTTGATGCGTTCGCGTGGCGGGCGAGCGGACCTGGTGCGTGCGGCGGGGCGGGGCGTATACTGAGGTGCCGCGGGCGTAGTTCAGCGGTAGAACGTCAGCTTCCCAAGCTGAATGTCGGGAGTTCGATCCTCCTCGCCCGCTTTGAGTCGGTCGGTCCGGGCCGTGGGCCGGGGCCGGTGGCCGGGCGATCGCGTACATTCTGAGCCATGGCGAGGCCCGTGCGGTGCGTGTGGCGTTGGGCGCGGCTGATGGCCCGGCCGCGCGTGGCCCTGTGGGGTGGGTTGCTCGCCCTGGCCGCGTGCGCGGGCTTGCGGCACGAAGGCAGTGGCGACGGCTCGGCCCGGGCGCGTGCTGGTGATGCCGTGGCGGTTGAGCCGCGCTCGACGGCCGAACCGTTTGTGCTCGTGCTCGGTATCGCACAAGACGCGGGGTACCCGCAGACGGCGTGCCGGCGGGGGTGCTGCTCGGCGGCGTGGCGAGATTCAGGCCTGCGGAGGCTGGTGAGTTGCGTGGCGGTGGTTGATCCGGTGAGCCGCGAGCGGTGGGTGATCGACGCGACGCCAGACTTTCGTGAGCAGGTGCACCGGCTGGATGCCGCCGCGCCGTTCGCGGAGAGCGTGGGGCGGGCGGAACTCAGCGGCGTGCTGGTGACGCACGCGCACGTGGGGCACTACACGGGCTTGCAGAACCTGGGGCGCGAGGCGACGGGTGAGGCGGGCGTGCCTGTGTATGTGATGCCGCGCATGAAGAGGTTTTTGGAGGACAACGGCCCGTGGGGTTTGCTCGTGGGCGCCGGGCACGTGTCGCTGCGGGAGATGGCCGCGGATGTGCCGGTGCGGTTGAACGACCGGATCACGGTTACGCCGATCGTGGTGCCGCACCGGGATGAGTACTCGGAGACGGTGGGGTTCAGGATCGAGGGGCCGGGGCGGAGCGTGCTGTTTTTGCCGGATATCGACAAGTGGGAGAAGTGGGAGAGGCGGATCGAGGAGGAGATCGCGCGGGTGCACGTGGCGTATCTGGATGGCACGTTTTTCTCGGCGGGCGAGGTGCCGGGCAGGAACATGGCGGAGATACCGCACCCGTTCATGGAGGAGAGCATGGCGCGGCTGGGAGGGCTGGCGGCGGATGTGCGGCTGCGGGTGCGGTTCATTCACCTGAACCACACGAACCCGGCGATACGCGAGGGCTCTGAGGCGGCGCGAGAGGTGGAGCGGCGCGGGTTTGGCGTGGCGAGCGAGGGGGAGCGGGTGGGGCTCGGCGGGTGAGCTGACGCGGCGCTGTGGTTCGGCTGTAGACTCGCCACGACGTGCAGCGCGAGGGGCATGGTGTTGGCGGCGGGCGTGGCGAACCTGCCGCTCTTGACGACGATCGCGGCCGCGTTCGCCGCGGCGTGGGTGCTGGGGCTTGTGTCGCACAAGTTGCGGATGTCGCCGATCGTCGGGTATCTGCTGGCGGGCGTGGTGATCGGCCCGCACACGCCGGGGTTCGCGGGCGACGTTGCGATCGCCCAGCAGTTGGCGGAGATCGGGGTGATCCTGCTCATGTTCGGGGTGGGCCTGCACTTTCACGTGCGCGAGCTGCTGGCGGTACGGGCGGTGGCGGTGCCGGGGGCCATCGGGCAGAGCCTCCTGGCGACCGCGGCGGCCGTGGCGGTCTTCGTGGCGATGGGGTGGACAGTCGCGGGCGGTGTGGTGCTGGGTATGGCCATGGCGGTGGCGAGCACGGTGGTGCTGCTGCGCGTGCTGATGGATCGGGGGATGCTGCACACGGTGCACGGGCACGTGGCGGTCGGGTGGCTGATTGTGGAGGACATCCTCACCGTGCTGGTGCTTGTGCTCATCCCGCTGTTCGCGGCGGGCCCTGTCGGTGGAGGCGCGGGTGCGGGGTGGGCGGGTGCGCAGCTGGCGGGCCTTGGGCTGGCCTTGGTGAAGTTGGGACTGATGGTCGCGGTGATCTACGTGCTGGGTTCGCGGGTGATTCCGCGGCTGCTCACGTGGGTGGCGCGGCTGCGGTCGAGCGAACTGTTCACGCTCACGGTGCTGGTGCTGTCGATCACGATCGCGGTGGGCGCGGCGGCGCTGTTCGGGGCCTCGGTGGCGCTGGGCGCATTCCTGGCGGGCATGGTGGTGGGTCAGTCGAGTGTCAGTCATCGGGCCGCGGCCGACGCGCTCCCGCTTCGTGATGCGTTCGCCGTGCTCTTCTTTGTGTCGGTGGGCATGTTGTTTGATCCGGCGTTCATGGTGCGCGAGCCGTGGCTGGTGGCGGGGGGACTGGCCGTGGTGCTCGTGGTGAAGCCGGTGGCGGCCCTCGTCATCGTGGCGGCGTGCGGCTACCCGGTGCGGACGGCGTTGACCGTGGCGATCGGGTTGGCTCAGATCGGCGAGTTTTCCTTCATCGTTGGGCAGGCGGCCCTGCAGCACCGGCTCATGCCGGAGTCCGGGGTGCAGGTGCTGGTGGCCTGCGCGATGCTCTCGATCACCCTGAACCCGCTGCTGTTTGGGCGGCTGGATGCGCTGGAGGCGGGGCTGCGCCGCGTGCCCTGGCTGTGGAGACTGCTGGAAGCGCGGCACGGGAGGCGCGCGGCCGGGTTGAACGCGCGGGGCGCAGCTGCGGTTGCCGGTGGCGGGGAGCGGGGTCTGGCGATCATCGCCGGCTACGGGCCGGTGGGCCGCGTGGTGGACGCGATGCTGCGTGATGCCAAGATCGACACGGTGGTGATCGACCTGAACGTGGAGACGGTGCGCGACCTGGTGAAGAGCGGGCGCGCGGCCCTGTGCGGCGACGCGACGCGGCACGCGCTGCTGGAGGACGCGGGTATCCGCCGCGCCACGGATCTGATCGTGACGCTCGCGGACGCGGGCGGACTTGAGGAGTTGGTTCTGCACGCGCGCGAGTTGAACCCTGCCTTGCGGATCGTGGTGCGGACGCGCTATCTCGCGCAGGGTGAACCCCTGAGGGTGGCGGGTGCCGGGCATGTGGTGTTCGAGGAGGGCGAGACCGGGATCGCGCTGGCGCGGTACGTGTTGGATCGGCGCGGGGTGGACCGAGCGCTCGTGGATCGATTGCTGTGGGCGATCCGGACGATGTGGCGGATGGACACGCGGGCGGGGCAGGCGGGTGCCGTCGACGGGCCTTCGCCTGCCCAGGACGCAGGCGGAGAGCGCGGCGCAGGGTCAGGTCCATGAGTCGATTGCAAGGTCAGTCTGCGCGTGTACGTCAACCGCCGATCGCCGACATGGGCCGGGAGGGCTGCTGGAAGCCCGGTGCCGTGATGCCGTGGCCGGCCTGCTTGTGCCAGGTGGCGTGGATGAGCGCGGCGGCGAGGGCGTGGTCGGCTGCGGGGCCGGGCGGCGAGCGGAGCAGCGGGCGGAGGTCGGTTTCGTGCAAACTGAAGAGGCAGGGGCGGATCTTGCCGTCGGCGGTGATACGGAGTCGGCTGCACGCCCCGCAGAAGGGGCGGGTTACAGGCGCGATCACGCCGATGCCGCCGGGTGCGCCGTCGGCGAAGGCGTAGCGCTCGGCGGTGCTGGAGGGGTCGTCGCGTGCGAGGGGCCGGAGCGGGTGGATGCGTTCGACTGCGGCCAGGGTTTCGTCGGCGGGCACGAGCAGCGACGGGTCCCAGTGGCGGCCGGAGTCGAGGGGCATGTACTCGATGAAGCGGAGTTCGAGGCCCAGGTCGTGGGCCAGGCCGGCGAGGGCGGGGATATCGGCTTCGTTGGTGCCGCGGATGATGACGGCGTTGAGTTTGACGGAGGCGAGGCCCGCGGCGAGTGCGGCGCGGATGCCCTGCACGACCGTGTCGGGCGTGGCGCGGCTGCGGGTGAGAACAGCGAAGCGGTGGGGTGAGAGCGTGTCGAGGCTGATGGTGAGGTGGGAGAGGCCGGCGGCGACCCACTCGGCCAGCGCGGCGGGGGTGAGGAGCGCGCCGTTGGAGGTCATGGCGACGGCGCCGGGCGTGAGGGCGGCGACGCCGCGGATGATGGAGGTGAGGCGGGGGTGGAGCGTGGGCTCGCCGCCGGTCAGGCGGACCTTGGTGACGCCGAGCGCCACGCAGACGCGGGCGAGGCGGAGGAGTTCGGCGACGGAGAGGAGTTCGGAGGGGGGCAGGAAGCGGACGTCGGGCTCCATGCAGTAGCGGCAGCGGAAGTTGCAGCGGTCGGTGATGCTGAGGCGGAGGTGGCGGATGGTGCGGCCGTGGGAGTCGATGAGGCGGTCGGTGTGGGTGGGTGTGGGGGGGGCGGGGGTGGTGGGTTGGGGGTGAAGGTGGGTGCCGCGCACGCTGAGGGGGACGGGTGTGTGGGGGGTGAGGAGCGCGGCGGGCACGAGGGGAGCGTAGCGGAGGGACAAAGGAGCATGTGGTACAGCGGTCGGTGTTCGTGGTAGACTGAGCGTGCTGATGGGAAAGGGAACGTCGATGCCGCGCGTCGAGGGATTGGCGAAGCTCACGGGAGCGGAGCGGTACCTCGATGACACGCCGATTCCGGGCTGCCTGTGGGGCATGACGGTGCGGTCGCCGGTGGCGCGGGGGCGGGTGAAGGGTGTGCGGTTTGACCCGGCGGTGGATTGGTCGCGGTTTGTGGTGGTGGAGCAGGGGGATATTCCCGGGCCCAACGAGACGTACCTGATTGAGAACGACCAGCCGGTGCTGGCGGGGACGTACGTCAGGCACGTGCACGAGGCGGTGGCGCTGGTGGCGCACGAGGACCGGGCGGAGTTGCGGCGGGCGATGGGGCGTGTGAGGGTGGAGGTGGAGGCGGAGGACGCGGTGCTGGACTATCGCGTGCCGCCCATGCCGGAGCAGGTGCAGCGCGGGACGGACAACGTGCTCAAGGCACTCAAGATTGAAAAGGGGGACGTGGAGGGGGGGATGCGCGCGGCGGCCCACGTGGTGGAGGGGGTGTACGAAACGGGCGCGCAGGAACACATCTACATCGAGAATCAGGCGATGAGCGCGTGGCTGGAGGGGGATGTGGTTGTGGTGCGGGGGTCGATGCAGTGCCCGTACTACGTGCTCAATGCGCTCAAGCACGCGCTGGGGCGGGATGAGACACGGGTGCGGGTGATCCAGGCGCCGACGGGGGGCGGGTTTGGCGGGAAGGAGGATTACCCGTCGACGATCGCGCTGCACTGCGCGCTGCTTGCGCTCAAGGCGAAGCGGCCGGTGAAGATCGTGTACGACCGCGGGGAGGACATGGCGAGCACCACCAAGCGGCACCCGGCGTGGGTGCGGCACCGCACGGGGGTGGATGCGGCGGGCCGGCTGGTGGCGCAGGAGATCGAGGTGGTGCTGGACGGGGGCGCGTACCTCACGCTGTCGTCTGTGGTGCTGTCGCGGGCGATCATCCACGCGGCGGGGCCGTACCACTGCCCCAACGTGCGGATCAACGGGCGGGCGATGCTGAGCAACTCGGTGCCGTACGGGGCGTTTCGCGGGTTTGGCGCACCGCAGACGCTGTTTGCCGTGGAGCGGCACATGGACCGGATCGCGGCCGCGATCGGGATGGACCCTGTGGAGCTGCGGCGATTGAACCTGCTGCGCGACGGGCAGACGACCAGCACTGGGCAGGTGATCCGCCAGGGGGCGGATCGGGCAGCGGTGATGGAGCGGGCCGTGGCGGAGGGGCGGTATCGGGAGCGCGAGCGCGAGGATGCGGCGTTCAACGCGAGCCACCCGTACTTGCGGCGTGGCGTGGGGCTGGCGACTGTGCTGCACGGGGCGGGGTTCACGGGCAACGGCGAGGTCTACCTGAACTCGAAGGTGGATGTGCGCGGGCTGAGCGACGGGCGGATCGAGGTGCTGGCGGCCAGCACGGAGATGGGGCAGGGGACGAACACGGTGTTCACGAGCATCGCGGCCAACGCGGCGGGATACGAGCCGGGGGATGTGGTGGTGGCGGTGCCGGATACGTTCAACGTGCCCAACTCGGGGCCGACGGTGGCGTCGCGGACGGTGATGGTGGTGGGGAGGCTGGTGGAGCGGGCGATCGAGAACCTGGCGGGCACGGTGGGGGCGCCGGGGAAGGGGCCGCCGCGCGGGAGGGCGTTGAAGGCGGCGATCGCGGCGTGGCACGGGGCGAACCCGGGGCGGGAGTTGCGGGGGCGGGCGACGTACGAACCGCCACCGGGCATCAGGTTTGACGACAAGACGTACACGGGTGATGCGTACGCGACGTTTGCGTGGGGGGCGTGCGTGGCGCACGTGGAGGTTGATCTGCGGACGTGCGGGGTGCGCGTGCTGGACATGTTGAGCGTGCAGGACATCGGCACGGTGCTGCAGCCGGTGCTGGCGACGGGGCAGGTGGCGGGGGGCGTGGTGCAGGCGATCGGCTGGGCCTTGACGGAAGAGTGCGTGATGCGCGAGGGCGCGATGGTGAACAACCAGCTCACGAACTACATCATCCCGACGGCGGACGATGTGCCGCCGATCCGCGTGGTGTTTGTGGAGGAGGCGTATGCGCACGGCGGGGGCGGGGCCAAGGGCGTGGGCGAGTTGCCCATGGACGGGCCGGCGCCGGCGATTGTGAACGCGGTGGCGCGGGCCACGGGCGCGGACCCGATGATGATTCCACTCACTCCGGAGCGGCTGTTGCCGATGATCCCCGATGAAGCGGTTGCCTGATGGACAGGTCGGAGCGGCCGGGGGCGCGTCGCCGGGCATGACGATCGCGCTCACGCTCAACGGCCGGGCCGTGGAGGCAGAGTTTGACCCGGCGGAGCGGCTCTTGGACACGCTGCGGTACCGGCTGGGCCTGCCGGGCTCGAAGGAAGGATGCGGGGAGGGCGAGTGCGGCGCGTGCACGGTGCTGCTGGATGGTGTGCCGGTGAACTCGTGCCTGGTGCCGACGTTTCAGGTGCGGGGGCGTGATGTGCGGACCATCGAGGGTGTGGCGCCGGGTTCACTGGGGGCGATGCTGGCGTGCGGGGCGACGCAGTGCGGGGCGTGCACGCCGGGCGTGGTGATGACGGCGTGCTGGATCAAGCAGAACCCGGGGGCGCTGGCGGGAACGACGCCGCGTGCGCTGATGGCGGGCAATCTGTGCCGCTGCACCGGCTACGACGGGATCATGGACGGCCTGGCGCAGTGGATGGGGGAGGGCGACAAGCCGTGAACGTGCTGATGCCGGGCAACCTGGCGGAGGCGTGTGCGCTGATGGCGGAGCACGCCGGTGGCGGGCCGGGGGGGCCGGGGGGGGCGGGCTTGGTGCCGATGGCGGGCGCGACCGACCTCCTGGTGCATTGGCCGGGGCGGACGGCGGAGCACGACAAGTCGTATCTCGACCTTTCGGGCGTGCCCGAGTTGCGCGGCATCGCGTGGAGGCCCGATGCGCTCGTGCTGGGGGCGATGGTGACGTACTGGCTGACGCTGGGCGATGAGCGCGTGGCCCGCGGGTTTCCGCTGCTGGTGGAGGCGGCGCGGCAGGTGGGGTCGGTGCAGATTCAGTCTCGCGGCACGTGGGCGGGCAACATCGCCAACGGCTCGCCCGCGGCCGACGGCGTGCCCGCGCTCATGGCGCTGGATGCACGCGTGCGGCTTGTGAGCGCGGCGGGGGAGCGGTTGGTGGGGCTGCACGAGTATTACACGGGGTATCGGGCGAGCGTGAAGCGGGCGGATGAGTTGATCGCGGCGGTGGAGGTGCCGCGGCGGGGGTACGACGTTTCGATCTGGCACAAGGTGGGGCCGCGCAACGCGCAGGCAATCACCAAAGTGGGGCTGGCGATGACGCGCGAGGCGGGGACGGGTGTGTGGCGGGTGGTGGCCAACAGCGTGGCGCCCACAGTGCGTAGGTGCCGGACGGTGGAGGCGTTGTTGACGGCTGGGACGCGGGTGTCGGCACCGGCGGGGTTTGCGGCGGCGGTGGGGAAGGACGTGAGCCCGATCGACGACATCCGCTCGACGGCGCACTACCGGCGAACGGTGTTGTGCAGGCTCTTGTATCACTTGCTGCGTGGGCACGCGGCGGGCGTGGTGTGAGGCAGCATGAAGACCGCCGGGCCCCATCCTGAGCACGATGTGCACGCCGCGGATGCGGGCGGCGAGAGCGGGCGGCTGCTGCGCGTGGCGGCTGGGTTGATGGAGGCGGGTGAGGCGTTCGTGCTGGCGACGGTGGTGCGGGTGCAGGGGAGCACGCCGCGCGGGCCGGGGGCGAGGCTGGTGTGGCGGCCGGGTGCGGGTGGGGGCGCCGCGGCGGGCACGCTGCCCAACGGCGCGGTGGGCACGGTGGGTGGCGGGCGGTTTGAGGAGATGGTGCTGCAGGCGTGCCGCGCGTGCTGCGAGCGTGGGGAGAGCGTGGTGGAGAGGTTGGTGCTGGGTGCGGATGCGGACCAGTGCTGCGGCGGGGTGATGGAGGTGTTTCTGGAGTATCACGCGCCGGCGGCGACGCTGGTGCTGTTTGGCGCGGGGCACGTGGCGGAGGCGGTGGCGAGGGTTTTGGGGTTTGCGGGGTTGCGGCTGGTGGTGGTGGATGATCGTGCGGAGTGGAACTCGGCGGAGCGGTTTGCGCGGGCGCGGCGGGTGGCCGAGTGGGCGGCGGGCGTGCGGCTGGCACGCGCGGAGGCGGAACGCACGATGGCGCTGGTGATGACGTGCTCGCACGAGACGGACTTTGAGTTGTTGCGGGGCCTGTTGGCGGATGGGGGCGAGCCGCCCGCGCTGGTGGGGCTCATCGGCTCGCGCAGCAAGCGGGCGTGCCTGCTTACGCGGCTGACGGGGGCGGGGGTGGACGCGCCGCGGGTAGAGCGGGTGGTGTGCCCGATCGGCGTGGGGGATACGGGCAAGGAGCCGCGGGCGATCGCGGTGTCGATCGCGGCCCAGGTGCTGATGGAGGCGAAGAAACTTGGGCCGGCGTGAGCCATGCCATGTCGTGGTGCTGGCGGCCGGGCGCGGCGTGCGCGCGGGCGGGCCCAAGGCGCTGGTGCCGGTGCGTGTGGGCGGAGGGGTGGTGCCGTGGTGGCGTGTGCAGGCGGATGGGCTCGCGGCGGTGGGCGTGCGGGCGACGTGGGTGGTGTCGGCGGCTGTGGCGGGGGCGATACGCGCGAGCGGAGCGGCACCGGAGCGGCTGGTGGAGGCCGCGGACGACAAGCCGATGTTTGCCAGTGTGGTGGCGGGGCTGCGTGCGGTGGATGTGGGCGCGGTGGAGGGGGTGTTTGTGCTGCCGGTCGATACGCCGGTGCCGGGTGCGGAGGTGTGGGAGGCCCTGGCGGGGGGCGCGGGCGAGGAACCGTCGGTGCCGGAGTGCGGGGGCAAGCGAGGGCACCCGGTGTACCTGCCGGCGGCGTGGGCGCGGGGGTTGCTCGAGCGTTTGCAGGGTGGGAGCGGCGCGGGGGGGGCTGAGCGGCTGGATGTGATGATCGGCCCGGCGCGGCGTGTGGTGCGTGTGGAGGACGGGCGCGTGGCAGTGAACCTGAACACCGCGGAGGAGTTCGCGGCGTGGGCAGGCGGGGCGGGTGGGGCGCAGCGCGAGGGGAGGCACGCCGCATGATCGATGCGCGATTGATGGCAGTGGCGCGCGGCGATGAGCCCGCGGATGTGCTCCTGGCGAACGGGCGTGTGGTGAACGTGTTCTCGGGGGAGATTGAGTCGGCGAGTGTGGCGGTGTGCGGCGGCAGGATCGCGGGTGTGGGGCCGTACACGCGGGCGGGCGAGGTGGTGGACGTGGCGGGGTCGTTCGTGGGGCCGGGGTTTATCGATGCGCACATGCATGTAGAGTCGACGATGCTGCCGCCCTCGCAGTTTGCGAGGCTGGCGGTGCCGCGCGGCACGACGGGTGTGGTGCTCGATCCGCACGAGATCGCCAACGTGGTGGGGCTGGAGGGGATCCGGTATGTGATGGACGACTGTGTGGGGCTGCCGTTGAACGCGTTGTTTGCGTTGTCGTCGTGCGTGCCGGCCTCGCACCTGGAGACGAGCGGCGCGCGGCTGGAGGCGGCGGATTTGGAGGCGCTGTTCGATGATGAGCGGGTGGTGGCTCTGGCGGAGATGATGAACTATCCCGGGCTGGTGGGCGGCGACGCCGGGGTGCTGGCGAAGGTGAACATGGGTCTGGCGCGGCGCGTGGTGGACGGGCACGCGCCGGGGCTGACGGGGATGGGGCTGCGGGCGTACGCCGCGGCGGGGGTGTCGAGCGACCACGAGTGCACGACGGCGGCGGAGGCGGTGGAGAAGCTGGGGCTGGGGATGCGGGTGTTCATCCGCGAGGGGAGCGCGGCGAAGAACCTGGAGGCGATCTTGTCGGCGGCGCGGCCGGAGACGCGGCACCGGTTCTCGTTTTGCACGGATGACCGGCATCCGGCGGACCTGGTGAGCGAGGGGCACATCGACCATGTGGTGCGGCGGGCGATCTCCTTGGGCCTTGATCCGGTGGCGGCGATTGCGATGGGGAGCATCAACACGGCGCAGCACTACCGGCGGCGGGATATGGGGGCGGTGGCACCGGGGTATCTGGCGGATGTGGTGGTGTTCGATGACTTGCGTGAGCCGCGCCCGCGGCTGGTGTTCTTTCGAGGGCGGCTGGTGGCGCGAGACGGAGTGTGCGTAGAGGCGGGTGGTGTGTGGGCTGGTGGCGCGGTGGCACGCCCCCCTCTGGGCGGCGTGCGGTTGCCGGCGGGGTTGAGCGCGGCGAGTTTCCGGGTGCCGGTCAGCGCGGGCGGGCGTGGTGCGGGGGGCGGGGGCAACATCCGGGTGATCGGGATGCACGCGGACCAGTTGGTGACGGATGCGCTGGTGCTGCCGGGGCGGGTGGAGGCGAAGGCGTATGTGGCGGATGTGGGGCGGGACGTGCTGAAACTGGCGGTGATCGAGCGGCACCGGGGGACGGGGAACATTGGCTTGGGCTTCGTGCGCGGCTTCGGGCTGCGTGCGGGCGCGCTGGCGTCGACGGTGGGGCACGACTCGCACAACCTGGCCGTGGTGGGGACGAGCGATGCGGACATGCTGGCCGCGGCGCGGGCGCTGGAGGCGGTGGGGGGCGGGCAGTGCGTGGTAAGGGATGGGCGGGTGATGGCGATGCTGGCGCTGCCGATCGCGGGGTTGATGTCGGATCGGCCGGCGCGCGAGGTGATTGCGCAGCAGCGGGTGTTGCTGGATGCGGCCCGGACGCTGGGGTGCCCGCACGCGGACCCGTTCATGCCGCTGTCGTTCTTGCCGCTAGCGGTGATCCCGCACTTGAAGCTGACGGACCTGGGGCTGGTGGATGTGGACCGGTTTGCGGTGGTGCCGCTGGAGTGCTGAGAGGCGGCCTCGCAAGCGCAGTAAGACGGTCACCCCCTGCCCCTCCCTCTGGGAGAGGGTGTGCCGAAGCAGCCGCTGAAGCGGACGAGCGGTCGGGTATATTGCGGGAATGAACACGACGTTGAACGCGGCCGCGCTTGACCCGGTGCTGGATCGGTTGCGGGAGAGCAACCGGGCGTATGCGCGGGTGTACCCGGGCGAGACGATGGACCGACAGGCCGTGCACACGGTGTACGGGGGTGCGAACCTGTTCCGGCACGACAGCGCGCGGCGGTTGGGCGATGTGGCCCTGGCGTCGCTGCGGGAGTACGCGCCCGACTTCGCGTGCTTTGCGCGGGCGATTGGGTTGCGTGGGGCCGAGGCGCTGCCGGATTCGGCGGCAGGCGCGGCGGGTGTGGAGGGGCGATTTCGGGCAGACCGGGAGGGGAGTGCGCGGGCGAACCCGGCGGCGGCCCTGGCGCTGAGCGTGTACGACCGCGTGGTGGAGAAACTCACGCGCGAGCCCGTGGAGGACTTTCGGATCGACTTTGAGGACGGCTACGGCACGCGACCGGATGCGGAGGAGGATGCGTGCGCGGTGCAGGCGGCGGGTGAGGTGGCGACGGGGATGGAGAAAGGGACGCTGCCGCCCTTCATCGGGATACGCATCAAGAACTTCGGGCATGGCACGCTGGAGCGGGGCGTGCGCACGCTCGACCTGTTCTTGACGGCCCTGTCGGGGCGGACGGGCGGGAGGCTGCCCGCGAACTTCGTCGTGATGCTGCCCAAGCTCGTGTCGGCCCAGCAGGTGGGCACGATGGTGGAACTGCTGGAGATGTTCGAGCGGGCGGGGAAGTTTGCGCCGGGGTCGCTCAAGATGGAGTTCATGGTCGAGACGACGCAGTCGGTGATCGATGCGCGGGGCGTGTGCCCGTTGCCGGAGTTCGTGCGGGCGGCCAAGGGGCGGTGCATCGCCGGCGCGCTGGGTGTGTACGACTACACCGCCAGCATCGGCGTGACGGCCCAGCAGCAGCGGATCGACCATCGGGGGTGCGACTTTGCGCGGCACGTGATGCAGGTGTCGCTGGGCGCGACGGGCATCACGCTCTCGGACGGGGCGACGAACATCATGCCCGCGGGGCTGCACGTGGCGGGCGAGGGGCGGACGCTCTCCCCGCAGGAGCAGGCGGAGAACCGCGCGGCCGTTCACGCGGCGTGGCGGCTGAACTTTGAGCACGTGCGGCGGTCGTTGGCGCACGGGTGGTATCAGGGGTGGGACCTGAACCCGGCCCAGTTGCCGGTGCGGTACGCCGCGGTGTACTCGTACTTTCTGGAGTATCTGCCGGAGGCGACGCGGCGGCTGCGGACGTTTGTGGAGAAGGCGGCCCGGGCGACGCTGGTGCGGGGTGTGGGTGGCACAGGTGGCGGGTCGGCCGCGGTGTTTGACGACGCGGCGACTGCGCAGGGCTTGCTCACGTTCTTCATTCAGGGCGTGCGGCGGCGGGCGATCAGCGAGGCGGAACTGGCGGCGACGGGCCTGAGCCCGGATGAGGTGCGGGCGCGGTCGTTCATCGAGATCGTGCGGAAGCGGGCGGCGAAGGGGTGAGGGGCGTGGTCAGGTCCGCGTGATGGTCGCCTCGATCAGCCCGTGGGGCTCATCGGTGGGCACGAAGATCACGTTCTGGTTGTCGATGCCGAAGGGCTTGAGGTTGACCAGCAGGCAGTGCTTGTTGGGCAGGCTGAGGCGGATGGAGTCGATGCCGCGGGCCGCGGCGAGGGCGGCCCGGCCCATGGCGTAGAGCGTGTGTTGCACCGATTCGCTCTTGTGGCCGGCGAAGGTCTCGATCAACGCCCGGCGGACATGGTCGCGCGTGGCGGCGAAGTCGGCGCGTGGGCCGGCCAAGGTCCAGGTGGCGGTGAGGCTGGTGGCGAAGATGCGGTCGCGGGTTTCGGGGAGGGTGGTGTACTCGTCCCTTGGATAGCCGGAGAAGGCCGAGTCGGTGGACTTGAGGATGACCAGGTTGGCGATGCCGCCGGTGATGCCGGCGGAGCGGCGGGAGAACGTGACGGCGCAGGTCGCGCGTTCGTTTCCGCCGTGGCTGAAGGTGTGGGGGTGGGGCTTGCCGCGCACGCTGAGGCGGGGCCAGGAGGTCTCGGCGATGCGCACGTGGGCGGCGGAGACCTGGCGGTTGCGGGAGACGAAGTGGCGCGCGAGGTGGAGGGCGAAGGACTCGAGGGTGTCGATGGGGTGAGCGTGGCCGAGGGCGTAGACGGTGTTCTTCATCGTGTCTGTCGGCAGGCAGAGGGCGTTGTCGCCGCGTGTGTGGATGGCGGTGAAGTTGCCTTCGAGAGCGATGTCGACGGAGAGTTCGCGGACCGTGTGGGTGCGGCCGCTGCGCGCGACCTTGACCATGCGGACGCGCGACTTGCCGTAGTTGTTTTGAGCGAGGCGGGCGCCGGGCTTCTTGGCGGGCATGGTCAGGTTCCCCGGTAGGTGGAGTAGCCGAAGGGGCTGATGAGCAGGGGCACGTGGTGGTGGCGAGCGGCGTCGGCGACGGTGAAGCAGACCTCGATGTGCGGGTGGAAGGCGGCGACGCCGCGCGTGCGCCAGTGGGCGGCGGTGTCGAAGCGGAGGCGGTAGGTGGCTGCGGCCAGCGGTGCGCCCGCGGGGAGGAGAGCCTTGACGCGCCCGTCGGCATCGGTGGCGTGGGCGGCAACCGTGCGCCACGCCGCGCCGTCTTGCACGTCGAGGGCGACGGGTACGGCGGGCGCAGCGGAGCCGGTCGAGAGATCGAGGATGTGGGTGCTGATGCCGCTCATGAGGCGAGCCACCTTTCGAGGCGCAGGCGGGTGATGGCGGCCTGCTCGCGGGCCGCGTTGGCCAGTTCGGTGCCGGGATCGTTGGCGAGGCGGGCGCGCAGGGCCGCGAGCATGTCGGCGGCGGACTTGCCGGAGGCGCAGATGAGGAAGATGTGGCCGAAGCGGTGTTCGTATTCGGCGTTGCCGCGGAGAAAGTCGGCCCGCTGGTCGTCGGTGGCGGCGGCCATGCCGGATTGCTCGCGCCCCGCCTGGGCTGCATCTGCGGCGGAGCGGCCGCGGGTGATGTCGCGCTCGCCGATGCGGGGGTGATGGGCGAAGGCGGCGAGCCAGTCGGCCTTGCTGAGTGCGAACCAGTGCGTGCGGGCCGCAGCGTGCAGAGCATCGGCGGAGGCGTAGGGGCGGCCTGCGGCGACTGCATCGGCCCAGGGCTCGCTTTGGCAGCAGGAGAGGAGGACGGCGCGGGCCTCGGCGGGGGGTATGGTGTTGAGCGCGTGGAGGCTGGCGGGCGCGGTGCTCACAGCACGGGCCTTCCGAAGAGGCGCAGGCGGCTGATGCCGCCGTCGGGGTAGATCTTGAGGCGTGCGTGCGTGCAGGGGTTGGCGGCGACGGCGGCGGCGAGTTCGCCGGCGTAGTGGTGCCGCTCGCTGGCGCGGAGCGGCGTGCGGGGAAGGAGCACGGCCCAGCGCTGGCTGTCGGGGTCGAATGCGGCGGTGCCGGGTGGTCCAGAGAGGGCTGCAGGAGCGTCGCAGACTTCGAGTTGGCAGCTCTCGGGGAAGTTGCCCTTGAAGTGGTTGGTGTCGACCTCGACGGCCTCGATGCGGCCGCGGCAGCCGAGGCGGATGATGGCCCAGTCGTGCTCGCCCCCTTTGAGGCCGCGCTTGCGGCGGGTTTCCCAGCCGTCGCCCATGTTGACGGCGCGCCCGGGCATGACCATGTTGTGGCGGGAGCCGAAGTGCATGTCGTTGGCGGCGATGACGAGGCCGGCGTTCTCGG
Source organism: uncultured Phycisphaeraceae bacterium (assembly GCA_964590885.1). Classification (GTDB taxonomy): domain Bacteria; phylum Planctomycetota; class Phycisphaerae; order Phycisphaerales; family UBA1924; genus JAEUIX01. The sequence continues at coordinate 70,454 of CAZPWW010000013.1, read as the reverse complement.
CGGCGGCCAGGTCGATGGGTTCGGCGGCCCGGGCGAGGGCGGGCCAATCGGGCAGCACGCGGCCGTGAGCGCGGAAGCGGGCGACACCGCCGTCGGGGAAGATGTTGAAGCGGAGGTGGGTGAAACGCCGCGCGGCGTGGGTGGGTGCGACGGGTGCGTGGTGTTCGCGGCTGGGGCCGAGTGGTGTGTGGTCGAGCACGGTGGTCCACGCGACTGACGGGGCGAAGGGGTCTGCGCCGGGGGCGAGTTCGGCCGCATCGACGGTGCAGGTCTCGGGCTGGTTGCCGTTGAAGTGGGCCGTGTCGACGGTGAACCCGGCGAGCGCACCGGGGCGGCCCAGGGCGATGATGCACCAGTCGTTGCCGGGCGTGCGTTTTCGGCGCGATTCCCAGCCGTCCATCCACTTGCCGCGCTCGGTGAACTTGCCGGGGATGAAGACGGCGGGCTCGGGTTTGAGGAGGTTGTCTTTCTCGGCGAAGAAGTCGTCGCTGGCGGCGAGGGCGCGGCCGCCCAGTCGCGCCGACGCGAGGTCGATCAGGTCGGTGAAGGGGGGCCTTGTGTGCGTTTCACCCATTGGCCGCTCGCGTGGGGGTTGAAGCCGTCGGGGGTGCGGGCACCGGGCAGGGCGACGTGCGGCGCGGCGAAGACGGGTGTGCCGCGCAGGAGCGTGGCGTGGACCACGCCACGCAGCGCGAGGCCATCATACGGAGTGGGCTTGTGGCGGTGCTGGAGGGCGGCGGCGGAGACGGTGAAGGGTTGGTCGGGGTTCCAGATGGTGATGTCGGCATCGAAGCCGGGTGCGAGGCGGCCCTTGAAGGCGTGGATGCCGGCCAGGCGTGCGGGGGCGGAGCAGAGCCAGCGGGCGATGTCGGTGAGGGTGTGGCCGCGGGAGGAGGCCTGAGTCCAGAGAACGGGGAGTGTGAGTTGGAGGGAGGTGATGCCGCCCCAGCCAGCGGCGAAGTCGCCGGTGCCGAGGTGCTTGAGCTCGGGCGGGCAGGGGGAGTGATCGGAGGCGACAAGATCGAGGGTGCCGGCGCGGAGCGCGGCCCAGAGCGCATCGTTGTTGGCGCGGCTTCGAATGGGCGGGGCGCACTTGAAGACGGTGCGGCCGTCGGGGATGGTCTCGGCGGCGAAGGCGAGGTAGTGGGGGCAGGTTTCGGCGGTGATGCGTACGCCGCGGGCGCGTGCGGCGGCGAGCAGCGGCAGGGCCTGGGCAGCTGCGACGTGGACGATGTGGGCGCGCGAGCGGTGGCGCTCGCAGAGGGTGATCAGGCGGTCAATGGCGCGGGTCTCGGCTTCGGGCGGGCGCGAGGCGAGGTAGGCGGCGTAGGAGCGTGGGGCGGCGTCGAGGCCGGAGGGGCCACGGGCGGCGGCGATGGGGCCGGGGTCTTCGGCGTGGGCGAGGAGCGGTGCGCCGCCGGTGTGCGGCGCGAGGTCGCGGAGAAGCGGGATCGCGGCGTCGAGCGTGGCATCGTCGGAGTGGGGGAAGTCGTCGATGCCCGAGTGGACCATGAAGCACTTGAAGCCCAGGGCACCGGCATCCCAGAGTGGGGCGAGGTGGGCGAGGTTGCCGGGGATGAGCCCGCCCCAGAAGCCGTGGTCGACGGCGCAGACACCCGCGGCGGCCTGGACCTCCGCGTGCAGGGCCGCGGCGGTGGTGGCGACGGGCGAGCAGTTGAGGGGCATGACGACGATGGTGGTGGTGCCGCCCGCGGCGGCGGCCCGGCCGGCGGTGGCGAAGCCCTCCCACTCGGTGCGGCCGGGCTCGTTCACGTGCACGTGAGCGTCGATCGCTCCGGGCATCACCACGAGGTCTCCCGCGTCGAACAGCGTGTCGCCCGGGGGCGCGGGGTGCAGGCCGGGGCGCACCTCGGCGATGCGGCCGCCGGCGATGCTGACGGTGCCGGGGCCGGTCGGCGCACCGGGTTCGCCGGTGAGCAGGCGCGTGGTGCGGATGGTGAGGGGGGGAGCGGGCATGGATCAGGCGGGCGAAGTCGCGGGCGGTCGGCCGTCGTCGAGCACGTCGCCGCGCAGGGTGTCGATGGCGTGAGGGAGAATGTCGAGCAGGGCGGAGAGCATCTCGGTGCAGCCGCGCTGGGAGCCGGGGAGTGTGAGGATGAGGGTTTGACCGATGGTTCCGGCGACGCCTCGCGAGAGGTAGGTGCGGGGTGTGGCGGCGGCGCAGCGGGCGCGGGCGAATTCCATCAGGCCGTCGTGGCGGCGCTCGAAGACGGCGAGCGCGGCCTCGGGCGTGGTGTCGCGTGGCGCCAGGCCGGTGCCACCGGTGCTGAGAATGAGGTCGATGGCGGGCGCTGCGTGAGACCACTCGACGAAGCAGGCGGAGAGCAGGGCGGGCTCATCGGGCAGGCAGCGGGTGGCGGCGATAACCGCCGCGAGACGTGAGCGCAGCATGTCGCACAGGGCGGGGCCGGAGGTGTCGGTAGCCTGCCCGCGCGAGCAGCGGTCGCTGACGGTGAGGACGGCGGCGCGGACGGGGCGGGTCACGCTGGTGCCTCTGCGCGGAAGTGGCCGGAGCGCCCGGCGCGCTTTTCGAGGACACGGATGCCTTCGATGACCATGCGCGGATCGATGGCCTTGCCCATGTCGATGACGGTGAGGGCGGCGGCGGCGACGGCGGTGAGGGCTTCCATTTCGAGGCCGGTGCGGGCGTGGGCGCGGGCGGTGGCGACGAGGCGGACGCGGCCGGGCTGGACCTCGGCGTGCACGTCGAGGTGGTCGAGCGGGAGCGGGTGGCAGAGGGGGATGAGTTCGTGGGTGCGTTTGGCGGCCATGATGCCGGCGAGGCGGCAGGTGGCGAGGAGGTCGCCCTTGGCGAGGGTGCTTGTGCGGATGGCGGATTCGAGGTCGGGCGAGATGCGGACGAAGCCCTCGGCGACTGCGAGGCGGTCGGTGGCGGGCTTGGCGCTCACGTCGACCATGCGGGCGTTGCCTGCGGCGTCGAGGTGAGAGAGGTTGGGCGGAGTGGCAGGGGGCATGGGGGTGGGGTCAGGCGGGTGCGGGGGGCCGGGCGATTATTCCGCGCCCCAGGTGTAATACGGCCACGGGCCGGGGCCGCTTGCACCGGGGGGCAGTTCCACGAAGCCGTGTGAGCGGGCGGCTGCGATGATGTCTCCCGAGCCGCGCGTGGGGAGGAGTTGGGCGTGGCCGTCGGCAGTGAGGCGCACGGGGCGGTGCCACCAGAGGTCGAGGGCTTGGGTGTCGGGGTTTGAGAGCAGGACGGCGGCGCGGGGGAGGAGCGTGGCCGCGCCCGCGCGGCGGGCGAGCACGGGCAGGGCGATGCGCGTGGCTGTAGCGAGTACGGAGACGGGGTTGCCGGGGAGCGCGAGGATCGGCCGGCCGTCTGGCGTGATGCCGGCGAGGAGCGGGCGGCCGGGGCGCTGGGCGACACCCTGGACGAGGGGGCGGAACCCGGCGCGGGCGAGGGCGGCGGGTACGAGGTCGCGGTGCCCGGCCGAGACGCCGCCGGAGAGGAGGAGTGCATCGACGCGGGGCAGAAGGTCGGCGAGGGCGGCGTCGATGTGGGGTTCGTTGTCGGGGGCGTGGCGGCGCGTGATGTCGCGGACCCAGGGTAGGGTGCCGAGTAGACCGGCGAGTTGGGGGCCGTTGCTGTCGAGGAGTTGCCAGGGGGCAGGGGGCGAGGCGGCGGTGTCGAGGACCTCGTCGCCGGTGGTGAGGATGCCGAGGCGGAGGGCGCGATGGACGCGAACGACAGTGAGGCCGCAGGCTGCGAGCGCGGCGATGACGACGGGCGTGATGCGCGTGCCGGCGGGAGCGATCACCTCGCCCGCGGCGGCGTTTTCGCCCTCTCTGCGGATGAACGCGCCGGGCGGGAGACGGTGGGCGAGCGTGGGGTCGAAGGTGATGTGGTCGGCGTGCTCGTGGACGTCTTCGCGCTTGATGATGGTGTCGGCCCAGGCGGGCACGACGCTGCCGGTGGCGAGGCGCAGGCCCGCCCCCGGCGGCGGGGCGGCCTCGGGCGGCGCGTGGCCGACGCGGACCTCGCCGGAGATGGTGAGGCGGCCGCGCGGCAGGTCGGCTCGGCGGAGGGCGAAGCCGTCCATGCTGCTCACGTCGGCGGCGGGGCTGGGGCGGTCGGTGTGCGCGGAGGCGGCCAGGATGCGGCCGGGCGCGGCGGCGAGGGGCACGGCCTCTGTGCCGATGGGGACGGCCTCGGCCATGAGGCGCGCGACCGCCCCGGCGGGTGAGGGGCAGAAGAGGCCGGGTTGGAGAGGAGCGAGGGGCACGGGGGGCGGGGGCCAGGGCACGGCGAGCGGTACACTGAAGGGATGGGCGCGATGGAGGTTACCGTGCTGCTGTTCGGGCCCGCGGCGGCGGCCGCGGGGGCGGGGCGCGTGGCCGTGCGGATGGACGGTGGCGCGACGGCGGCAGATGTGCTGCGCGGGCTGGCGGAGCAGCATCCGTCGTTGGCGGCGGCGGTGCGGGGAGGGCGCTTGGCGGTGAACGCCGCGTTTGTGCCCGAGGGCACGCCGGTGATGGCGGGGGACGAAGTTGCGCTGATCGCGCTGGTGTCGGGCGGATGAGCGTGCGCGTGTCGATAGTGGATGGGCCGGTGGTGAGCGGGGAGCCGCGGCCCGAGGCGCCGGCGGGCCGCGCGGGGGCGGTGCTGACGTTCGAGGGTGTGGTGCGCGAGATGGAGAATGGGCGTGCTCTTGCCGCGCTGGAGTATGAGGTGTACGAGCCGATGGCGACGCGGCAGTTGATACTGTTGGCGGAGCGGGCGGTGGCGGGGCACGGGGTGGTGGGATTGAGCGTGGTGCACAGCCGCGGGCGGGTGCCGGTGGGGTGCGTGTCGCTGCGGGTGGTGGTGTCGGCGCGGCATCGGGCGGAGGGGCTGGCAGTGCTGGTGGAGTTTGTCGATGCGCTGAAGCGGGATGCGCCGATCTGGAAGTCGCCGGTGTGGGCGTAGGTGGGTTACGAGGAGATGATGAGTTTGCCGCCGGCCACGAGCAGGACGAGGGCGAGGAGGCGGCGGAGCCAGAGTGTGTCGAACTTGCGGGCACCCAGCCACGAGCCGGTGGCCCCGCCGATGACCGCCGCGACGGCCCACGGCGCCGCGCTGCTGGTGAAGTTGGCGGGGAGGGGGCGCCCGCTGGTGAGGAGGCCGGCGAGGCCGGAGAGGGAGTTGATGAGGATGAAGGCGGCGCTGGTGGCCGCGGTGCGTTTGACGCCGGCCCAGCCGGTGAGGATGAGGAGTGGGCTGAGGAAGATGCCGCCGCCGGTGCCGGAGAGGCCGGAGAGCAGGCCGAGGGCCGCGCCGGCAGAGAGGGCGACGGCGCGGCGGGGCGGCAGGTGGTTGGATCCGTCGCCGGCGCGCGGGCGCAGGCGAGCGGCCAGTCGCCAGGAGGAGAACAGGAGCACCGCGCCGAGCAGGGGCTTGTAGTACGCGGGGGGCACGTGAATGAGGCCGCCGACGAAGGCCATGGGCACCGACGCGAAGGCGAATGGCCACAGCAGCGGCCAGTGGAAGTGGCCGGCGCGGATGAACTGGACGAGCGCGATCAGGGAGACGATGACGTTGAGTACGAGCGCGGCGGGGCGCATCACGTCTGGCGGTGTGCCAGCCAGGGCGAGGGCGGCGAGGTAACCCGAGGCGCCGCCGTGGCCGACGCTGGCGTACAGAACGGCCACGACCAGGATGAGGAGCGTGAGCAAGATGGGGGCGGGTGTGGCCATGCGGGGAAGGGGCGGGGCCGTCTTGTGGCAGCGTATCGGCGAGTCCGGCGCGGCGAGCCGGGGTTGGCAGACGGGGCCCGGTGACAGGCTTGAGGGCGGATTTCGCGCGCCTGGACGCAACCAGCGTGGTGCCAATCCGAATCGTGGGGTAGATTTGTGGGTCCGTGTTCGGGGCGCGATCGTGCCCCGGCAGGCCCGCCGCGGTGATGCGGCGCGTTCGCGCCGCAGGTGGAGACGTTCATGCCGGAAAATGCACGATTGCATCCCGCGGCCATGCCGCACCCGCACGCCTCGAAGGTGCTGCTGCGCGGGTTGGCCTTGATGGCGGCGGCCGGTGGCCTGGCGCTCTCGCTGGCCCACGGGGGCGGGGGCGGGAGCGGGTCATCGGTGCACGTGCCGCCGCCGGTGGGCGCGGGCACGCCGCTGCGCATAGCGGGGCCGGAGGGCGAGGGGGGGTGGACGGCGGGGCCGGGCCCGGCCAATCAGGCCGCCGCGCTCTCGGCGTTTGCGAACTTTGAGAGCCCGCACGTACATCCGCTGGAGATTACGCCCGACGGCACGCGGCTCCTGGCGGTGAACACGGCCGATGGGCGGCTGGAGGTGTTTGACATCACCTCGGGCGTGCCGGTGGCCGTTGGCTCGGTGCCGGTGGGGGTTGACCCGGTGTCGGTGCGGGCCCGGACGAACACCGAGGCGTGGGTCGTGAACCACATCTCCGACTCGGTGAGCATCGTCGATCTGACGACTATGCACGTGGTGCGGACGCTGAAGACGGATGACGAGCCGGCGGACGCGGTGTTTGCGGGGCCGGCGGGCGGGGTGCAGGCGTATGTCTCGTGCTCGCAGGCGAACACCCTGATGGTGTTCAACCCGGCGAACCCGGCGGGGGTGCCGGTGCGGATCACGATCAACGGCGACCGGCCGCGTTCGCTGGCGGTGAGCGCGGATGGGGCGCGCGTGTACGCGGCGGTGTTTGAGAGCGGGAACAACACCACGATTCTCGGGGGCGGCATCGCCATCAACGACACGCTGCTTTTTCCGCCCAACGTGGTGGGGGATCTGGCGGGGCCGTACGGCGGCGTGAACCCGCCGCCCAACAGCGGGACAGCGTTCGCGCCCGAGCGATCGCCCGACGCGGCGGTGGACATGGCCGTGGGGTTGATCGTGCGCAAGAACGCGGCCGGGCAGTGGATGGACGACAACAACCACGACTGGACGAGCCTGGTGAGCGGGGCCAACGCGGCCAAGAGCGGGCGGCCGGTGGGGTGGACGCTGGTTGATAACGACGTGGCGATCATCGACACGGCGACGCAGGGGGTGAGTTACGCGCACGGGCTCATGAACCTGTGCATGAGTCTGAGCGTGAACCCGGTGAGCGGGCTGGTGAGCGTGGTGGGGACGGAGGCGACGAATGAGCGCAGGTTTGAGCCGCGCGTGAAGGGAACGTTCGTGCGGGTGATGCTGGCGCGGCTGGACCCTGCGCAGCCGGACGGTGCGACGGTGTTGGCCGACCTGAACCCGCACCTGGACTACACGACGGCGACGATCCCGCAGGGGGAGCGAGATCTGTCGGTGGGTGACCCGCGGCAGATCGCGTGGGAGGCGGACGGGATGCGGGCGTGGGTGGCGGGCATGGGCTCGAACAACGTGGTGGCGGTGGACGCGGCCGGGCAGCGGGTGGCGGGGCCAGTGGAGGTGGGCGAGGGGCCGACGGGCTTGGCGATGAGCGCCGGGCGGGTGTACGTGCTGAACCGGTTTGCGGGGTCGATCAGCGTGGTGGATGCGCTCGCACCGACGCCGGCGGTGGTGGCGACCGTGCCGTTCTTTGATCCGACGCCGACGGCGATCAAGGTGGGGCGCAAGCACCTGTACGACACGCACAAGAACAGCGGCCTGGGGCAGAGCGCGTGCGCCTCGTGCCATGTGGATGGGAAAATGGACCGCTTGGCGTGGGATTTGGGCGACCCGGAGGGGTCGAGCGGCGTGCTGACGGGGCGGAACCTGGGCTTTGGAGTGCTGGGGTTGGCCCCGCCGTTTGCGGCGCCGGCATTTGAGCCGTTCCACCCGATGAAGGGGCCGATGGCGACGCAGACGATGCAGCACATCATCGGCAACGAGCCGCACCACTGGCGGGGCGACCGTCTGGGGATCGAGGAGTTCAACGGGGCGTTCATCGGCTTGCAGGGAGACGACACGAATCTGACCGCGCAGGAGATGCAGGAGTTTGAGGACTATCTGGCGACGATCGCGTTCCCGCCCAATCCGTTCCGCAACTTTGACAACACGCTGCCGGTGAACCTGCCCCTGCCGGGGCACTTCCGCTCAGGGCGGTTTGGCAATGCGGGGATGCCGCTACCCAACGGGAGCGCGGCCAACGGGCAGACGCTGTACCGGAGCACGAGCCGAAGGCTCGACGGCGGCGCGTTTGGCTGCGCCACCTGCCACACGCTGCCCACGGGCATGGGGCCGGACGGCACGTGGACGGGCGTGTCGTTCGCGCCGTTCGCGGCGGGGCCGATGGGCGAGCGGCACCTGGGGCTGGTGAGCGTGGACGGGTCGAGCAACGTGTCGATCAAGGTGCCGCACCTGCGGAACATGTACAAGAAGGTGGGGTTTGACGCGACGCAGGTGAGCAACCGGGCGGGGTTCGGATTCCTGCATGATGGCTCGGTCGACTCACTGGCGCGCTTCGTGTCGGAGCCGGCGTTCCTGGTGAACAACGACCAGGAGGTGGCCGACCTGGTGGCGTTCATGCTCTGCTTCTCGGGGTCGGACCTGCTCAACGGCTCGTCGAGCAACCAGTTGCTGCTCCCAGGGCCCCCGAGCAAGGATGCGCGGGCGTCGGTGGGGCGGCAGGTGACGATCGACACGCCCACGCCCGATTCGGCGACCAACAACCTGCTGGGGCAGATGGTGGCCCAGGCCCAGGCGGGCAAGGTGGGCCTGGTCGCGCGGGCGCGGGTGAACGGGCTGGCACGCGGGTACGCCTATTCGGGCGGCGTGTTCCTGGCCGATCGCGCCGGCGAGAGCCTGACGCAGGCCCAACTGGTGGCCCTGGCGGGGCCGGGGAGCGAGGTTACGTTTACGGTGGTGGTGCTGGGCACGCAGATGCGGCTGGGCCTCGACCGCGACGGCGACGGCTTCCGCGACCGCAACGAACTGGACGTCTGCGCCGACCCGGCCGATGCCCTGAGCGTGCCGGGCGGGCCGGGCAACCTGGATTACAACGTGGATTCGGTGGTGAACGCGGACGACATCGGCGACTTCATCACCGACTACTTCACGCTGCCGCACGTGTCCGGCCCGGACGGCTACGGCGTGGCGTGCCCCGAGAACGCGCCCCCGTATGACGCGGGGTACAAGGCGGCGTTTGTGCCGGGGGCCGGCGCGCTGGCGGGGCAGTGCTCTGAGCCGTTCTCCGACAACCTCGGCGACTACATCACGGCGTATTTCGATTCGCCGTGCCGACAGTGAACGGGGGCCGCGCCGTCAGAACTCGACGGCGAGGCCGAGGGTGCCGATCACCTCGGCATCGTTGCCGCCGTTGATGGTGGCGGCGGCGTCGCCGAGGAACAGGCCTTGCACGCCCACGGTGAGCGACCAGTCGCCGCAATTGCAGTCTTCCCACAGGGGGATGCTGGCCCCGGCTCCGAGGCTCACGAAGCCGAAGGCGTCGTTCTCGCCGCCGGTGCCCTCGTAGTAGTTGCTGAGGCTGAGGCCGACGGAGACGGGGAACTCGAAGGCGACGCCCGCGAGCGGGCCCTCTTCGACCTCGAAGCCCGGCCCAACGCCGAGTTGCAGATAGGTGCCGCGGCGGAGGCCGTCGATCGCGTTGGGGCCGGTCTCGATGGCGAGGAGGGCGGTGGGGGCGAGCCGCGAGAGCCAATCCTCTTGGTCGTCGGTTGCGTAGGCCGCGCTGAGGTAGACCTCCTCGATGGTGCCGAAGGCGCCGTTGGGGCTGGCGTACGTGTAATAGCGAGCCTCGAAACTCCACGGGCCGGTGGCGAGGGCGAGGCCGAGGTAGGCGTCGCTCTCGTACCAGGTTTCGGTGATCGCGTTGCGCGTGGTGCTGAGCGTGTTGGCCGAGTGGAACGACTCCCAGACCCCGCCGGTGAGTGAGAGCGTGAAGTCGTCGTCGCCGAGGGCCTCGAAGGTCAGGTCGGCCGCGGGCTGGAGGATCAGGCCGGCGTTCTCGCAGTAGAGGCCGCGCGAGTAGTAGGCGGTGGTGAGGTCGAGCGCGAAGCGCAGGTGGAATGGGGACGCGGGCTGGTCGGGGAGGGCGGGCTGCTCGTCGCCGGGGGCGGGGCGCGGGCGGGGCTGGTTGCCGGTGTTGGGGCCGACGAGCATCTCGGCGTCGAGTCCGGCGCTGGCGAGTGCGGGTGCCGGGTCGGTCTCGGGCTGGGCGTGTGCGGACGGTGCTGTCCAGGCCAGGCCGGCGCAGGCGGCCCACAGGGCGGGGCGGGCGGATGGCATGGCGTGGCACCCCCTGGGCGCGGGCGGCGCGGCACGGGCACCCACGGCCCGGGCAGGGGTTTCTCGGCCGGGGACGGCACGGGCTTGTGCGGGCGGCGCGAATAGCGAGCCCGGCGTGCCGGTTCTCGGACTGCTCCGGATCGGGGCTGGGGATGGCCGGGCGCGGGAGTCGCCGATCAGCGCGGGGTGTGGTCGCAGTTCTTGCAGGTGCCGTGCACCATGATCTTCTGCTGCGAGACGCGGAAGGATCGTGCGGTGGCCTCGCCGCGGCTGCCCTTGGCGGGCTTGATGAGCACGATGGCGTCGTCGAGGCACTCGACGCGCCCGCAGGAGTCGCAGACCACGTGGGGGTGCTCGTGGCGGTGCTCGCGGTCGGTGCAGCGGGAGTGGTCGGTGAGGGAGAAGCGGTAGACGCGGTCGCCGGGGTCGACGCGGTGGGCCAGCCCGGCCTCGACGAGGGCGGTGAGCGTGCGGTAGATGGTGACGCGGTCGGTGCCGGCGATATCAATGCGCTTCTCGATCTGCTGCGCATCGAGGGCCTGGGGTGTCTGTGCCAGAAGCCGCACGATGGCGATGCGGGCCGTGGTGGCGCGGAGTTTGGCGCGGCGGAGGATGTCCTTCACGTCGGCGATGGTGGCCGGCGGGGCGGCGTGGTCGTGGTCGTGCTCACGTCCGTGCGGGTGCTCGTGCGGCTGGTGAGCGTGGTTGTGCGGGTGGTCGCCCATGATGAGACGATCGAACGGCCGGTCTCAGCACATGGTCATGCCGCCGTCGATGCAGATGGTCTGGCCGGTGAGGAAGCCCGCGTCGTCGGACGCCACGTAGGCGACGAGGGCGGCGACGTCGTCCACTGTTCCCAGGCGGGGCACGCTCATCAGTCCAAGCACGTGATCTTTCACCTGCGGGGGGAGATGCTCGGTCATGTCGGTGGTGATGAAGCCGGGGGCGACGACGTTGGCGGTGATGCCCTTGGAGCCGAGTTCGCGGGCGATGGTCTTGGTGAGGCCGAGCAGGCCGCTCTTGGCGGCGGCGTAGTTGGCCTGACCGGCATTCCCGACAACGCCCGACGTGGACGCGATGTTGATGATGCGCCCGAAGCGGTTCTTCATCATCGGCCGGGCGGCGGCCCGGCACGCCACGAACGCGCTGGTGAGGTTGGTGGTGAGCACCTGGGCCCAGTCGTCGTCGCTCATGCGGAGGAGAAGACCGTCTTTTGTGATGCCGGCATTGTTGACGAGGATGTCGAGGCGGCCACGCTCGGTGGCGACCTCCTCGATTGCCTTGGCGAAGGCCGCACCGTCGGCGATGTCGACCGCTTTGACGCTGGCGGAGCCGCCCGCGGCTTCGATCTCGGCCTTGAGGTCGTTCAGCGGCGGAGCCGAGCGTGCCACGAGCGCGACGTGCCGGCCCTGTGCGGCCAGGCGCAGCGCGATGGCTCGGCCGATGCCGCGCGAGGCGCCGGTGACGATGGCGACGCGGGCCGGCAGAGGAGCGGATGCGGCGGTTGTCAACGTGAGCCTCGCGGAGTGGTGTGCTTCGGGTCAGGGCGCGTGCGTGGGCCGGGGGTGCGTCAGTTGCCGCCGCCGCCGCGCCCGCCCCGGCGTTCGGCGGGGGCGTCTGCGGGGGCGTCGCGGCCCTCGGTGGGCTTGGGCGCGATGGCGACGGGTGCCGCGGCACCCAGGTCAAAGGCCGCGGCACCGATGCCGGACCAGTTCGAGGCCCGGGGGCGCACGTCGGCGATGGTGGCGACGCCGTCGAAGACCCACGAGTCGCCGTTCTTGGCGACCTGCCACCCCGCGAGGTACGCGCCGGAGGGGTCTTGGATGGCCATGAGCACGGCGTGAGTGGCGGAGGCGGAGAAGACCTTGAGGTCGCGCTTGGGCGCAAAGCCCTGGCCCGCGACCGCGGCCATGATGCGGGCTTGGAGCGCGGCGGGGTCGCTCGCGCCGCCCGCATCGGCGAGGAGTTTCTGAGCGGTTTCCTCGAGGACGGGCTTGAGGCGGTCGTGCACGGCCGGGGGGAAGCGCTCGAGCACGTAGGCGGTGAGTTTGGCGAGGTCGCCCGCGTCGGCGGCGGTGAGTTCGGCCGTGGTGCCCGGCATCAGGTGCGCGGGAGGCGAGCCGACAGAGAGGATGCGGACCGCCTCGATGCCCTTGGTGGCACCGGCCCAAAGGTCGCCGGACTCGAGCGTCCCCAGGGCATCGCCCGCCCGCTCCGAGAGCACGGCCCGCAAGGCCTGGGCATCGCCCCGGGCGATCGCGTCGGCCACGCGGAGGGTGGCCCGGGCGAGGCCTTCATCGGTGGCGATGAGGGCGGGCTCGAGTTGCACGCGGGCGTCGATCTTGAGGTCTTGAGCCAGCCCCTCGAACGAGACCGGCGGGGGAGCCTCGGCCACGGGAGCCGGTGCGCTGGGCGGCGGCGGAGGGGGCGGAGGCGGCTTGGGCTTGCCGCACCCGGCAAGCGCCAACGCGCCCAGCGCGGCCGCGAGGGCCGGCCCGCGGTGGAGGGGGTGCGGGAGTGCGGGCTTATTCATCGGGTGTGTCATGGGTGATGACTTTCACGGCTTTGTCGATGCGGCGGAAGAGCCCGGCCAGCGTGCGGCCGGGGGAGAGTTCGTGGTACTCGGTTGAGGTGGGGGCGTGGCGGGCGGCGAGATCGGCGCACCCCTGGGCCCAACGGACGGGAGACGTGAGTTGCTCCACCAGACGGCGGCGGATGGAATCGGGTTCGCGGGCGTGCGGAGTGCCGGTGGCGTTGGCCGAAACCTCGCAGGCCGGGGGCCGGATCGTGGCCGTGGCGAGCGCGGCGGCGAGTTCCTGCGCTGCCGGTGCCATGAGCGGCGAGTGGAACGCGCCGGCCACGGTGAGGGCGGTGGCCCGCAGGCCCAGCGACGCGGCCGGGCCGTCGGCGGCGGCGGCGCGTTCACAGGCGGCCTTGCTCCCGCTGATCACGATCTGGCCGGGGGCGTTGAAGTTGGCGCACACCAGCACCTCGCCCGCAGGAAGCGCGGCGAGGGTTTGGGTGCAGACGGTGAGGGCCTGCGATTCGTCGGCACCGATGAGGGCGACCATGCCGCTGGGCACGGCCGTGGCGGCAGCCTGCATGGCCCTGCCGCGCAGGGCGACGAGTTCCAGGCCGGTGGCGAAGTCGAAGGCTCCGGCGATGTGGAGGGCGGTGTACTCCCCGAGGGAGAGGCCCGCGGCGGCGAGGATGCCGGCCTCGACGGGTCCGGCCTGAGGACCGGCACCCCAGCGGGCGAGCAGGCCGCGCCAGCAGGCGACCCCGGCCACGTAGAGGGCGGGTTGTGAGGCATCGGTCTGGTTGAGGCGGTCGGCGGGCCCCTCGAAGCAGAGGGTGCTCAGGGGTGCCCCCAGGCGCGTGCCCAGCACGCGGTCGGCCTCGGCGAATGCGGCACGGGCTTCGGGCGAGCCTTGGGCCCAGCCTTTGGCCATGCCCACGGTCTGGGCGCCCTGGCCGGGGCAAAGGATGACGCGACGTGTGCTCACGCCGGCAGTGTAGGAATCCGGCGGGTGGAAGGGTGCCCTACGCGGCGGCCTTGGGCGTGAACACGCGCAGGGCGGACTGGCCGGCCCGGCGGGCCGCGTCGAGGGCTTTGCGGGTGGTCTCCACGAGGGCGTCGGGCTCCCCGAAGCGGGCCTTGGTGGAGGCATCGAGCGTGGCCAGACCCGCGCTGGCGGTGAGCGTTGTGCTCACGGGCTTGAGGCCGGGGGGCGCGAGGCTGACGGGTTGCTCGGCGAGCGTGATGCGGGCCTGCTCGACGAGGCGTGTGGCGCTCAGGCGGTCGAGCCCGTGCATGGCGATGCCGAAGCGATTGGCGTCGAGGCGGCAGAGCAGGGCCCGCTGGGCGGTGAGTTGCGGGCGGATGAGGGCGACGATCTGGCGCAGAGCCTCGTCGACCATGTGCTGGCCGTGAGCCGCGAGCGAATCGAGTTGGTCCACCTCGAACAGGGCCAGGCTGAAGGGGGTGTCGGTGGCGTTGGCCTTCTCGAATCCGGCCACGATGTTCTGGTTGAGCGTGCGCCCGTTGGGGCAGCCGGTTACGGGGTCGGTTGCAAGGGCGTCGCCCGCGCCCGGGCCGGCCTCGCCGGTGCCGTCAAAGGGCATGGCGATGGTGTCGAGTTGCTGGTTGGCGCTGGAGAGGATCTCTTCGATGCCCTTGAGTTGGCCGACGTCGACGGAGAGCAGGCGGGAGATTTCCCTGGTGCCGGCGCTCACCTTCTTGATGATCTCGTCGGCCTGGGCGTTCTTGATGGAGAACCACGACTCTGCCTTGGCGTAGAAGCGCTTGAGGGCCACGCCGGGCTCGGGGCTGGTGATGACGTCGGCGGCGATGTTGCCCAGGGCCACGGCCTGCACGATCTTGACGTAGTCCTGAGGGGCGGCGCTGGGGCGCTCGTGGTAGCGCACCGGCATCACCAGTTCGGCGGGCAGCTTCCAGCGGGTGGCGAGCAGGGCGCCCACCTCGGCGTGGCTGATCTCGAGGGCCACGAGTTCGCACTTGGTCAGGTTCTGGTGCTCGCCGCCGGCCTCCTGGAGCACGTCGGTGTACTCGCTACCCAGGGCCATGTAGAGCGCGACCATGCCAACGTCTTGCAGCAGGCCGCCCAGGAAGCACTCTTCGTCGTTGCCGATCTTGGTCTCGGCGGCCACGCACTTGCCGGCGATGCCGGCGATGAGCGTGCGCCGCCAGTACGCCTGAATGTCGAAGCCCTCGCCCTGGATCTTGATGGTGGAGACGAGCGAGAAGCCCAGGGCCAGCGTCTTCACGGCCGACAGGCCCAGCATCACGATCGCCTGGTTCACGCTGCCGCAGGGCTTGCGGAGGGCGTAGAAACTCGAGTTGACGGTCTTGAGGATCTTGGAAGAGAGGCCCTGGTCGTTGGCGATGGTGTCGGCGATCTCCTTCATCGCCACGTTCTTGTCCTGCGTGAGTTCGAGCACACGCGTGGCCACGGCCGGCAGGCTGGGCAGCTGCTTGCACGAGAGCACTTTGTCGAGCAGCTCGGGGTTCATGACCAATCCGGCGGGTCTGGCCGCGGCACCGGCGGGCGGGCGCGGAACACAGGGCTTTCGCTCTCTGCATCGTCACGTGCGGCGGACCGCTTCAGCGGCGCGCGGGCCGGTCGCGGTTCTGGCGCTCGCCCGGGCCTTGCAGGCTCACCCCGGCCAGGTCCGGGAACACGTGGGCGAGCGTGCGGGGCTGGGTGCCGAGCACCCAGCGCACATAGGCCGCCAGGAACGCGGCGGCCCGCGCGGCGTGGCCGACGGCGGCGGCGGGAGGGGGCACGCCAGCACTGCGCTCCGCCTCCAGGGCCGCGAGCAGTTCGACGGTGGCCCGGCGCACGCGCCAATCCTGCGTGGCTTGCTGTGTCATCGCCGCGGATGAGGGGGCAGGCGATGCCGCGCGGGGAAGTGCGTCGGTGAGTGTGCCGGCGTGCGGATCAAAGCGGAGCACGGTCCCGCGCTGCGTGGCCAGGCCGGCAAGGTCGGGCTTGAGGCCCGCGTCGTGCAGCAGGTGCCACTGGAATCGGGCGAGAGTAAGGCTGAGGGGCGCGCCGGGGCCCAGGGCCCGCAGACCGGTCACGAGCGCGTCGTAGGTGCGCGGGTGGGGGTCGTGATCGGCGGCGAAGTGCAGCACGCAGTCGGCCATGAAGAGCCCGGCGTGGTGATCGGGCAGCGCGCGACGGAGCGCGGGGAAGACCTCGAGCAGGTCCCACTCGGCGAGGATGGAAAGGTCGCGGTTGGGTTTGGTGTGGATGCGCACGCCGGCGCGGCTGAGGAGTTCGACGCCGCCGGAGAAGGTGGCCCCCGCCCCGCTGCGCTTGGAGCCCTTGGCCACGCACCGGATCAGCCCGGCGGTGCGGGTGAAGAGGCTGACGGTCTGGCTGGTCTCCGACCAATCCCACTGGCGGAGGCAGACGGCTTCGTCGTCGATCACGGGCACGGCGGAGAGCGTACCCGTGCGGGCCGGCTGTGCGCCGGAGCGGGCGGGGCTGGCGGGGCTGGCGGGGGCGTGGGCCGGTACACTTCGCACCCTTTGGCCCGCCCGGCGCGGCGGGCGGGCGAGGAGCCGACCGAGGACGTGGCCGACTTCCTGCAGATCCTGATCACCGCCGTCGCCGTCGGGAGCCTGTACGCGCTGATCGCGCTGGGCTACACGATGGTGTACGGGATACTGAAGTTCATCAACTTCGCCCACTCCGACGTCGTGGTGCTGGGTGCGTGGGTGAGTTACACGCTGGCCGGTGTGCTGCTCAAAGGGCAGACACCCGATGCGCCGATCCCCTGGTGGGTGGGCGGGTGCATTTTGCTGGCGGCCATGGCCGCGTGTGCCACGGTGGGCTTCACGGTTGAGCGGCTGGCGTACAAGCCATTGCGCGGGGCCCCGCGTCTGAACGTGCTCATCACCGCCATCGGCGTGAGCCTGCTCCTGCAGAACACGGGGCAGTTGCCCTACGTCTTCGGCACGCAGCCCACGCGCATGCCCGCGCTCCTGCCCGACGCGGACCTGCTGGTGTTGCGGGGTGTGAAGGTGACGCTCGTGGACACGGTGATCACGGCCACGGCGGTTGTGCTGATGACCGGCCTGCAGGTGCTGGTCTTCCGCACCAAACTCGGCGCAGCCATGCGGGCCGTGAGTTTCAACACCGACAACGCGGCCCTGATGGGCATCCCGGTCAACCGCGTGATCTCGATCACGTTTGTGATCGGCACGGCCCTGGCCGCCGCGGCGGGGTTTTTGTACGCGATGAAGTACCCCGGCCTCAACCCGCCCGCCCACGAGATCTGGGTGCTGCTGGGACTCAAGGCCTTTGTGGCGGCGGTGGTCGGGGGCATCGGCAACGTGCGGGGTGCGGTGCTGGGCGGGTTTTTGATCGCCACCCTGGAACAGTTCGGAGCCTTCTACATCAGCAGCAACTTCAAGGATGTCTACGTGTTCGCGCTGCTGATCGCGGTCTTGTTGTTCAAGCCCACGGGCCTCTTGGGCAGCACGGTGCGGGAGAAGGTGTAGGCCGGGGCCGGGGGCGGCCCCGACAGGCGTGGACTTTGCATGTCGCTCTTGACCGATCAAGCCCGCTCGCTCCGACCCGCCGGCACCGCCGCGGCGGTGGCATCATTGTGGCCCGCGCTGGCGGGCCTGGGCCTGGCGCTGCTGATGCACTTTGTGATCGGCCCGGCGGCGGGCAAGTTCGGCGTGAAGATCATGGCCGACGTGGGCGTGGCGATCGTGCTGGCGGTATCGCTCACCGTGGTGAACGGCTTCACGGGGCAGTTCTCGATGGGGCACGCGGCCTTTGCGGCCGTGGGTGCGTATGTCGCGGCGGGCATCACGTTCTATGCGTCCCTGCTTGTGTGGGGCGACTACGCGCTCCGGCCCGGGTTTCTGGGGTCGGGGCAGTGGCTGTTTGCCGGAGCGTGCGTGGCGGGCGGCGTGGTGGCGGCGGTGCTGGGCTACGTGGTGGGCCTGCCGTCGCTGCGCCTGCGGGGAGACTATCTGGCCATCGTCACGCTCGGCTTCGGCGAGATCGTGCGGGTGCTGCTGCAGCAGACCAACCACCAGATGTACGAGGCGGACGAGTTGCGCGCGGCCGGGTGGGCCCAACTGTGGCCGCCGCCGCTGGGGGGCGCCCAGGGCTTCAGCGATGTGCCGCGCTACACGGACCTGTTCTGGACGTACGTGTTCGTCGCGGCGACGGTGCTGGTGGCGTACCGGCTCAAGCAGTCGAGCACGGGGCGGGCGATGCTCTCGATTCGAGAGGACGAGATCGCCAGCCAGAGTTGCGGCGTGAACGCGACAGCGCTCAAGGTGCGGGCGTTTGTGGTGGCGGCGTTTTTCGCCGGTATCGCGGGCGGGCTGATGGCCCATCAGACCGTGCTGGGGCCCAAGGACGCGGGCTTCCAGAAGAGTTTCGAGGTCATCATCATGGTGGTGCTGGGCGGGCTCGGCTCCATCTCGGGGGCTGTGCTGGCGGCGATTCTGCTCACGTTGCTGCAGTTTGCCCTGCAGGACCTGGCGGTGTACCGCATGATCATCTACGCCCTGCTGCTCATCGGGATGATGCTGCTCCGGCCGCAGGGCCTGTTCGGCGTGAAAGAGGTCTGGGACCTGTTCAGGCGCAAGGGGCCCGCGCGCGGGCCCGGCACGGCGGGCGAGCGTGCGGGCGGGAGGCCGGGCGCGTGAGCACCGGATTCCTCCTCGACGTGTCGGGCATCGGCATCGCCTTTGGCGGGCTCAAGGCCGTGCAGAACTTCACGCTGCGCATCCCGCCGCGCGGGCTGTATGGGCTCATCGGGCCAAACGGCGCGGGGAAGACCACGGCCTTCAACCTGCTCACGGGTGTCTACGCCACGCAGACCGGCGCGATCACGCTGGCGGGACGGCGGATCGACGGGCTGAAGCCGCATCAGATCGCCGGGGCGGGGCTGGCGCGGACGTTTCAGAACATCCGTCTGTTTGCGAACCTCTCGGTGCTGGATAACGTGCGGCTGGCGTGCCACCTGCGCGGGCGCCACTCGCTGCTGAGCACGCTGATGCGCTCCGGGGCGCACGTGGGGCAGGAGCGTGCGATGACGGCCCGGGCGCGGGAGATGCTGGCGATCTTCGGGCTGGCCGACCGCGAGCAGGAGCAGGCACGCAACCTGCCCTACGGCGACCAGCGGCGTCTCGAGATCTGCCGCGCCCTGGCGACGGAGCCCAGGGTGCTGCTCCTGGACGAGCCCGCGGCGGGCCTGAACCCGCAGGAGACCAAGGCGCTGGCGGGCGCCATCCGCGACCTGCGCGCGCGCTTCGGCATCGCGATCTTGCTGATCGAGCACGACATGGGCCTGGTGATGGAGATCTGCGAGGAGATCACGGTGCTCGACTACGGGGTGACCATTGCGCAGGGCCCGCCCGCGCAGATTCAGTCTGACCCGAAGGTGGTCGCCGCGTATCTCGGTGAGCCGGAAGGAGCCGCGAGCACCTAGCCATGCGCCACGAGCCGGGCATCGAATCACGCTGTCGCTTTGCCACCCTGCCACTTCACTTGCCATGCCCCTGCTGACTGTTTCCAATATCGATGTCTCCTACGGTGCGGTGAGGGCGCTGCGCGGCGTGTCCTTGGCCGTTGAGCAGGGGGAGATTCTCACGCTCATCGGCTGCAACGGCGCGGGCAAGAGCACCACACTGCGGGCGGTGTCGGGCATGGTGCGGGCGCGGGCCGGCTCGATCGTCTTCGACGGGCGGGATATCTCGGGCGTGCCGCCGCACGAACTTGTGCGGCGCGGCCTGGTGCACGTGCCCGAGGGGCGCGGCATCTTCGCCAACCTGACGGTGGAAGAGAACCTGTCGCTGGGTGCCTATACACGCGCGGACAAGGCCGGGATCGCCGCGGATCGGGAGCGGGCGCTGGCCATCTTCCCGCGCGTGCGCGAGCGGCTGAAGCAGGTGGCGGGCACGCTCTCGGGGGGCGAGCAGCAGATGCTGGCGATCGCACGGGGGCTGCTCAGCAAGCCGAAGTTGCTGCTGCTGGATGAGCCGAGCCTGGGCCTGGCCCCGCAACTGGTGCAGACCATCTTCGCCACCATCCGGCAGATCAACGCGCAGGGTGTGACCGTGCTGCTCGTGGAGCAGAACGCGCACATGGCCCTGAAGGTGGCCCACCAGGCGGTGGTGCTCGAGGTGGGCGCTGTGCGGATGCAGGGCAAGGCCGCCGACCTCGCCGCCAGCGACGAGGTGCGCAAGGCGTATCTGGGGCACGGGTGAGGCCCAGGCTCTACCGGCCCGCGGCCTTCCGGAAGTCGTAGCCGCCCTTGACCGCGCCCCAGACCTGTTCGCCCTTGTCGTTGTAGCCGCGGTCCCAGGTGACCATCCCGCTGGGGCCGATCAGGGCCTCGCTGGTGGCGTACGTGGCCCCGCGCAGGTCGCTGGCGCAGGCCTGCCCCTGGGTGGCACCCTTGAAGGTGCCGTCCGGCTGCGCCTTGAGCACCAGCGAGCACCCGTCGCGGGGCGTGAGTTTCGAGGGGTCGACGTCGGCGAGCGGCCGGGCCGACTTCCACTGGCCCGCATAGGCGAGCGGGTCGCCGGGCAGGGTGAAGACGTCTGAGCGGAGGGCTCCATCGGCTTGGCGACTGAGGCGATAGACGCGCTGGCGATAGGGCTTGTCTGCCGCGCTGGCCATCGCCTGCTCTACGTAGAGCCAGGGGCCGTCGTTGCGCTCGCCCCAGATGGGGACCATGTGAAGGGCGATGTGGAGGTACTCCGGGTCCGCCTTGGCCTGTTCTTCAGAGGAGAAGGCGCCGGTCATGTAGGTCCTCAGGCGTGCCAGATCGTCGTTGGTGCGGGCGACGGCCCCGGTCTTGCCAGCCGGCTGACAGCCCACCGGCCCTCCCAGGCACAGGCCCAGGGCAGCGGCGACAAGCAGGGTACGGATGAGCTGGCTCAGGTTTGCGTGCATCGTGGCCGAGCGTACGCCCGCACGTTCGAGGTCGCAGGTGCACGGTGGTGGCGAAACCAGACCCGCGCGGTGCCCAATCACCGGGAGGGGGCGGCCCGGCGACGGAAGCCGCGGCTGGGTGTATCTTGTGGGGCACGGCCCCCGTCTCTATTCAAGCCGGTCTCTATCCAAGGAACTCCGATGCACGCCATTTCTCCCCGTCGTTCGCGTTCCGGTCTGGTTGCCATTGCTGCGTGCACCGCGCTGGTCGGTGGCGTGTGCCTCGCGCCGTTGCCCGTGCTGCGGGCGGCTGAGGCGGCCGCTGCCGCGCCCTGGGACAGCGTGAAGGAGACGCGGGTGATGACGGTGCCCGCGGTGGCGGGCAAGCCGATCAGCGTGAAGAGCAAGAACGGCGGCGTGTCGATCAAGGCGACCGAGCGGGCCGACGTGCAGATCACGGCGAAGTTGCAGGCCAAGGACCAGGCGCGGCTGGCGACGGTGAAGGTGTCGGCCGAGCGGCAGAGCGACGGCACGCTCGTGGTCAAGCCCGTGTGGCCCGAGGGCGACGACCCGTCGTTCTGGAAGAAGATGATGCAGGGCGACGGGTGCTCGTTTGAGATCGAGGTGCCCGACGCGGTGGGCGTGAGCATTGACACCAGCAACGGCGGGATCAACATCGCGCACCTGGGAGGCAAGGCCGTGCTGGACACCAGCAACGGCGGCGTGAGCGTGAGCGAGCACGCGGGCGACGTGGAGGTGGACAGCAGCAACGGCCCCGTGAGCGCCGACGGGATTGACGGGTCGCTGCGCGTGGACACGAGCAACGGGCCGGTGAGCGCCAAGGACGTGCTCGGGTCGGTGTATGTGGACACCAGCAACGCCCCGGTGGAGATCGAACTCGCCAAGGACTCGCCCGGACCGGTCACGATCTCGTCGAGCAACGGCGGCGTTGATCTCACGGTCGGCCCGGCGTTCAAGGGCACGCTCGCCATTGACACGAGCAACGGGCGCGTAAAGGTGGCCGAGGGCGTGGGCAAACTGGTGAAGCAGGGCAAGTCGAGCGCGACCGTGGATCTGGGCGAGGGGCCCAAGAGCGTGGTCGACACGAGCAACGGGTCGGTGACGGTGCAACGGCACGGCTGAGCCCCGCTGGGCACAGGGCTGAGGGCCGAGGGCCGAGGGCTGAGGGCCGAGGGCCGAGGGCTGAGGGCAGGAAGCGGCCGGGTGCGTGCGTCGGTGCGCGGCACGTGATATCTTGCTGCATGATGCATCGGACATTTGTGCGTGAAGTGCGGCGATCGGCGCTGGTCGTGGCGGCCTGCTGCGGCGCGTTGGCGAGCGGCGGTGCGAGATGGTGTGCGCACGCTGTCGATGGGCCCCGCGACTTGCAAACCGTGGCCGAGGCGAGCGGCTACACGCAGACGGCGCGGCACGCCGACGTGGTGGGGCTGCTGGATCGCCTCGCGGCGGCCAGCCCGCTGGCGCGGCGCGCGAGCATGGGGAGCACGGGCGAGGGGCGTGAGATACCGCTCATCATCCTGAGCGACCCGCCGGTGGCGAGCGCGGCTGAGGCGCGTGCCGCGGCGGCCAACCCGGCGGACGGGCGGCTGGTGGTGCTGGTGATCGGCAACATCCACGCGGGCGAGGTGGATGGCAAGGAAGCGCTGCCGATGCTGGCGCGGGACCTGCTGTTCCAGGGGGGCGGGCTTTCCAGTCCGCCACAGGCGCCTGCAAGTGAGATTCTCAAGCGTCTGGTGGTGGTCTTTGCGCCGATCTACAACGGCGACGGCAACGAGCGGTTCGGAGACAACCGACCGACGCAGAACGGGCCGGCGTTGACGGGCGTGCGCGAGAACGCCAACGGGCGCGACCTGAACCGCGACTTCATCAAGGTGGAGGAGGCGGAGACCGCCGCGCTGGTGCGGTTCTTCAACGAGTGGGACCCGGCGGTGTTCATGGACTGCCACATCACGAACGGGTCGCTGCATCGGTATCTGGTTACATACGCGGGGCCGAAGGGGCCGGCAACGGAGGAGGGGATCGAGAAACTCAGCCGCGAGCGGATGCTGCCGGAGATCGGCGCGGCGTTCACGAGGGCGACCGGGTGGAACAGTTTCTGGTACGGCTCGTTCGGCAACGCGTTTGCCGAGGAGGCGACGAAGCGCGAGCAGTGGGGCACGTTTCCGGCGGAGGCTCGCTTCGGCACGACCTACTTCGGCCTGCGCAACCGCCTGAGCATCCTGGTGGAGACGTACACCTACGCGCCGTTCAAGCAGCGTGTGGAGGGGACGCGGGCGTTTGTGCGCAGCGCGCTGGAGTGGACGGCCGCCAACCGCGACGGGGTGCGGGCGACGATCCACGCGGCGGACGCGGCGCGCCCGGCGCAACTGGCGATGCGGACGAAGGCCGCGTCGTGGCCGGAGAAGGTGAAGATTCTGGGCTATGAGGAACGGATTGAGGGCGGGCGGCCGGTGAGCACGGGCGTGGAACGGACGTACGAGTGCGAGTTGTGGGACAGGTTTGAGGCGACGCGGGAGGCGGATTTGCCGGGGGACGGAAAGGGTGGATATCTGATTCCGGTGTCGCGCGGGGACGGCGACCGGGCGGGCACGGCTGAGGAGCGAGCGGCGGCTGAGAAGATCGTGGCGAAACTGCGGCAGCACGGGATCGAGGTGCGTGCGATGACGGGCGCGTGGGAGGGGGAGGTGACTGTGCCGGTGGTGAAGACGGTGGAGCAGGCGAGCCGCGCGTTTCAGGGGCACGTGATCGCGAGGGTGGATGTGGAGCGGGTGACGCGCAGGGTGAAGATCGGTTCGAGCGGCTCAGGTGGTGCGGATGTCCCGCCCGCCCAAGCCGAGTACTGGTTCGTGCCTCTCGGCCAGCCCCTGGGCCGCCTCGCCGCGTACTTGCTGGAGCCAGATTGCGAGGATGGTCTCGCGGCGTGGAACGGCTACGACGTGTGGTTGAAGGTTGGCGGAGAGGTGGGGGTGTGGGGGAGCGGCACCGATCCGACTCGGCGCTAGAACTCCGCCTGCTTGGGTGCCCTTGGGAACGGGATCACGTCGCGGACGTTCTGCATGCCGGTCAGGAACATCATCGCGCGCTCGAAGCCCAGGCCGAAGCCCGCGTGCGGCACGGTGCCGTAGCGGCGCAGGTCGCGGTACCACCAGTATTCCTTGATTGGAAGGCCCATCTCGTTGATGCGGCTGTCGAGCACGTCCAGCCGCTCTTCGCGCTGGCTGCCGCCGATGATCTCGCCCACGCCGGGCACCAGCACGTCCATCGCGGCCACGGTGTCGGCCGGGGCACCGTCGGTGCCGGCATCGTTCACACGCATGTAGAAGGCCTTGATGCTCTTGGGGTAGTTCATCAGCACCACCGGCTGCTTGAAGTGCTGCTCCGTGAGGTAGCGTTCGTGCTCGCTCTGCAGGTCTTTGCCCCAAGAGATCGGATACTCGAACTTGGCCTTGCCGGATGCCGCGGCGTCGGTGAGAATCTTGACGCCCTCGGTGTAGGGCAGGTGGCGGAAGGGTTTTTCGAGCACGGCCGTGAGGCGGGCGAGCAGGCCCTTCTCGATGCGCTCATCGAAGAACTTCATGTCGTCGGCGCGCTCGGTAAGCACGGCCTGAATGAGGTACTTGATGAAGTCCTCGGCGAGGGTCGCGTTGTCGTGCAGGTTGGCGAAGGCGATCTCGGGTTCGATCATCCAGAACTCGCTCAGGTGGCGGCTGGTGTTGCTGTTCTCAGCGCGGAAGGTGGGCCCGAAGGTGTAGACGCGCGTGAGGGCGCAGCAATACGTTTCCACGTTCAACTGGCCCGAGACGGTGAGGTGGGTTTCTTTGCCGAAGAAGTCGTGGGAGAAGTCAACCGGCAGGGACCCAGGGATCGAGGGATCGAGGGATCGAGTCGAACTAGGCGAAGGGAGCGATGCGCTCTGACTCGATCCCTTGTTCCCTTGATCCCTCGCTCCCTGCCTCGGCAAAGTCATCAGGTCCAGCGTGCTCACGCGGAACATCTGCCCAGCGCCCTCGCAGTCGCTGCCGGTGATGATGGGCGTGTGCACGTAGTAGAAGCCGCGCTCGTGGTAGAAGCGGTGGATGGCCATGCTCAGGCAATGGCGCACGCGGGCGACGGCGCCGAAGGTGTTGGTGCGGGAGCGCAGGTGGGCGTTCTCGCGCAGGAACTCCATGGTGTGGGGCTTGGGCTGGATGGGGTAGTGGTCGGGGTCTTCGACCCAGCCGATGACGCGGACCGCGCTGGCCTGGATTTCGTTGCCGCCCTTGGGGTTCTTCACGATGCGCCCGTCGCACTCCACGGCGCAGTGGGTGGTGAGTTTGGCGACCTCGCCGGCGTAGTTGGGCAGGGCACCCGTGGCCACCACCTGGATGGGGTCGAAGCAGGTGCCGTCGTGCACGTTGAGGAACGAGAGGCCGCCTTCGGCCTTGCTGTCGCGCCGGGTGCGCAGCCACCCCTTCACGGTTACGTCGGCATCAACGGGGGCCTTGAGAGCATCGACAACGCGGAGCCACTGGGGCATGGTTCGGTCCTCCAGAGAACGGGGCGGATGGTAGGGGAAGGGGCGAGAAGCACGAGGTGGCGGAGTGGCGGAGTGGTCGGCCGGTGCGCGACACATTTGGCAGCGGCCCTGTGCCAGCCCACGCCGGACGTACGCTTGACGCGTGGATCACTTCGAGTATCGAGACGGGGGGCTGTGGTGTGAGGCCGTGGATGTTGCCCACATCGCCGGGCGCGCGGGCACACCCACGTACGTCTACTCCGCGGCCACGCTGCGCTTGCACTACGACCGCCTCGCCGCGGCGTTCGCGGAACTGAACCCCCTGATCTGCTTCGCGGTGAAGAGTTGCCCCAACCTCAGCGTGCTGCGCGTGCTGGCCGAGCGCGGGGCGGGCATGGACGTGGTGAGCGGCGGCGAACTGATGCGGGCGGACCTGGCGGGCGTGCCGCGCGGGCGGATCGTGTACGCGGGTGTGGGCAAGACCGAAGCGGAGATCAGGATGGCGCTGGGGGCCGACGGTTCGGGGCGCGAGCCGATCGGGCACTTCAACGTGGAGAGCGCCGAGGAGTTTGGCGTGATTGACGGGCTTGCCCGGGCCGCGGGTGTCGCGGCGCGGGCCCTGATCCGCGTGAACCCGCAGGTGCAGGCGGGCGGGCACGACTACATCGCCACGGCGAAGAAGGACAGCAAGTTCGGGGTTGATTTCGACACGGCCGGGCGGCTGTTTGCGGCTGCCGCGCGGCGAGAGCCGGGGGCACCCGGCCTGCACCCGCGGGGCCTGCACATCCACATCGGCTCGGCGATCAACGACGCGGGGCCGCACACACGGGCGGTGGAGCGACTGCTCGCGCTGGCCGACGAGATCGACGCGGCCGTGAACGCGGGGGACGGGCCCGGAGCGGTGATCGACACCCTCGACATCGGCGGCGGGTTTGGGGCCGACTACAGCACCGGTGATGCTCCGCCCGCGACCGCGTTTGCCGAGCGGATCGTGCCGCTGCTGCGCGAGCGTGTGAAGCGCGGCGTGCGGGTGATCCTCGAACCGGGGCGCACGATCGCGGCCAGCGCGGGCGTGCTGCTGACGCGGGTGCTGTACGTGAAGACTCCGGGCGCGGCAGCGGGGGGGAGCGGCAAGCGGTTCATCATCTGCGATGCGGGCATGCACACGCTGCTGCGGCCGGCGCTCTACGGGGCGTTTCACTTCATCTGGCCGGCGCGGGTGCCCGCGGGGCTTGTGCCGCCGCGGCGCTGCGAGCGGCCTGACCTGCCGGGGCTGAGCCCGGCGGACGTGGTGGGGCCGATCTGCGAGTCGGGGGACTTTCTGGCCAAAGACCGGATGCTGCCCGACGTGAAGCGGGGCGACCTGCTGGCGGTGTTCACGGCGGGGGCGTATGGCATGAGCATGGCCAGCCGCTACAACAGCCACCCGCTGCCGGCGGAGGTGCTGGTGGATGGCGACGGCGCGGCGGTGGTGCGGGAGCGTGAGGGCGTGGATGAGTTGACGCGGCACGAGCACGCCGCGCGGGCGATCTGAGGCACGCGGATACGCTCCGGTCATGCTCCGAAGGATCTTCATCGCTGCGGGTTGGTTGTGCGTGGCCGCGTTGCCGGGGCTGTCTGCCGGTGCGGAGCCCGCGCGGGCCGCCACCGACGCGGCGCCGGTGCGTCGCTCGACGCAGACGGGCCCCTTGCGGATCGCGGTCGTGGGCATGGTGCACGGGCACGTGGAGGGGTTGCTGTGGCGGGCGATGCAGGGCGAGGGCGTGAAGATCGTCGGTGTGTACGAGACGGACCGGGCCCTGTTTGACCGGCTCGCCGTGAAGTACAAGGTTGATTCGTCGCTTCGATACGACTCGCTCGAAGCCATGCTCGATGCCGCCAAGCCCGAGGCGGTGAGCGTGATGACGTCGATCAAGGACCATGTCGTGGTTGCGGAAGCGTGTGCACCGCGGGGCGTACACATGCTCTTCGAGAAGCCGCTGGCCTTCTCGAACGCGGATGCGCGGCGGATCGCGGCACTGGCCGGCGAGCACGGCGTGCTGGCGCTCACGAACTTTGAGACGAGTTGGTACGCGTCGGTGCGCGAGGCGAAGCGGCTGGTTGAGTCCGGGCGCATGGCCCCGGTGCGACGGATGGTGTTTCGGCACGGGCACAAGGGGCCGCGCGAGATCGGGTGCGGGCCGGAGTTTCTCGCGTGGCTGACGGACCCGGATGCGAACGGCGGCGGGGCGCTCGTGGATTTCGGGTGTTACGGAGCCGTGCTGGCGACGTGGCTGATGGATGGTCGGCGGCCCACCAGCGTGGCGGCGAGCGCGGCCACGCTCAAGCCGGCGGTCTACCCGCGTGTGGACGACGACGCGACCATCGTGCTCACCTATGCGGGGGCGACGGCGGTGATCCAGGCCTCGTGGGCGTGGACGCACGACAACAAGGAGATGGACGTGCACACCGAGCTGGGTTCGATCCACGCCGGCCGCTGGAGTGATCTGGCGACCCGTGCGCCGGATCAACCGGCCAGGGCGGTCGTGCCGTCGCCGATGCCGCAGGAACTCGAGAACGAGTGGGTCTACTTCAAGCGCGTGGTGCGTGGTGAGTGCCCCGTCGATCCACTCTCGAGCCTGGAGATGAACCTGATCGCCGTTGAGATTCTGGACGCGGCACGGGGCGCGGCGGCGCGGCGTTAGCCCCCGCTCGGCGCTGGCGCGGCCGCGGCCTCGCGCAGGTGGCTCGGGTTCGTGGTGCCGATCACCACGCTCGACACGCCCGGGCGCGACAGTGCGGTGCGGATGGCCGCGGCGGCGCTCCCCGCGCCCGCGAGGTGCCCCCCGGCCAGAGCCTTCTTGCCCAGCACGCCCGTGCCGCGCTGGCCTGCGGTCGCTGCGGCGGGCAGATCGGCGGTGTGGTCGCGGTTGATCGTGAGCATCACGACATCGCAGCACTCGGCCGCGAGCATGGCTCCGGCGGCGGTGCCGGTGCTGGCGCCGACGGCCCGGACCTTGCCCTCGGCTTTGAGGCGGTGCAGTTCGCCGAGGGCCGCGCCGTCGCGGAGCGTTGGTGCGTCGTGGTCGAGCGAACCGGCGAAGTGCAGGAGCACGATGTCGAGCCGGTCGGTGCGCAGGTGCAGAAGGCTCCGCTCGGCACTGGCGCGGATGGCGGCGGGTGAGAAGTCGTAGCGAGAGAGCCCGCGTCCGCCGTGGGCATGGGGGTCAAAGGTCTCGCCGGCCTTGGTGCAGATCACCCAGTGGTGGCGCGGGGCGACGCGGGGCAGCAGGGCGCCGAGCCGTGCTTCGCTCGTGCCGTACGCGGGGGCGGTGTCGATGAGGTTCAGGCCCAGGTCGCGGGCGGTGCTCAAGAGCGCCACGGCTTCGTCATCGGTGGGCAGGCGGGCCGCGGGGGCGGCGTGCCGGAGCCCGGCGGTCCGGCCGAGTTTCACCGTGCCCAGCCCGATCGGGCTGACGAGCAAGCCGGTGCTGCCGAGCGGGCGCTTGAGCATCACCCTCACGCTAGGCGGCTCCGGCCGGGTGCACGCCCCATACCGTTGCGGCGATGGCGACGGTCCGCTCTAACCCCAACGGCACGGTGACCGCGAGCGGTGCTCCGGTGCTGCTCTTCACGGCCTTCGAGCCTTCGGGCGATGATCACGCGGCCCCGGTCATCGCGGAGTTGAAGCGGCGGCACCCGCGCCTCCCGATCTACGCGTGGGGCGGGCGGAAGATGGAGGCGGCGGGGGCCACGCTCATCGAACGCACCGGCGACGATGCCGTGGTGGGCGTGCCCGGCCTGGCCAAGATCATCGAGCACGGCAAGATCAACCGGCGGGTGGACGACTGGCTGGAGGACCACCGCGTAACCGTGCACGTGCCGGTGGATTCACCCGCGGCGAACTTTCCGCTGTGCGCCCTCTCCAGGGCCCGGGGCACCAAGGTGGTGCACCTGGTGGCCCCGCAACTCTGGGCGTGGGGGCCGTGGCGCATCGGCAAACTGCGGCGGCTGACCGACCTGGTGCTCTGCCTGCTGCCGTTCGAGGAGCACTGGTTCTTGTCGCGGGGCGTGCCCGCCAAGTTCATCGGGCACCCGCTGTTTGACCATCCGCTCGATCTGGCGTCGCTGGATGCGCGGGTGGTAGCGCTGCGGGGCGCGGGCGGCCTGCCGGAGGGATCGCCCAAGATCGTGATGATGCCGGGCTCGAGACCGTCGGAACTCAAACGCACGCTGGCGCCGCTGCTGGACGCCTTCAAGCGGCTGAAGGCCGATTTCCCGGCGAGCGCGGGGGTGTTTGCGGTGACCAAGCCGGAGGTGGAGTGGCAACTGCGGCGGCGGGCGGAGAGTTTGGGCGGCTGGCCCCCCGACCTGACCGTGGTGTCGGGCGATGCCGACGCGGCCATCCGCTGGGCGGATTACGCGCTGGTCAAGAGCGGCACCGTCACGCTGCACGTGGCCCGCCAGACCAAGCCCATGATCACGTTCTACCGGCCCCACAAACTCATGTACCACCTGCTGGGGAGGTGGATCATCAGCACCCCGCTCTTCACGCTCCCCAACCTGATCGCCGGCAAGGCCATCGTGCCCGAACTCATCCCGCATTTCGGCGATGGTCAGGCCTTGGCGGTGGGCATCTACCGCCTGATGCGTCAGCCCGGCTTCGCGGATGGTCAGCGAGCCGCGCTGGCCGACATGCTGCGTCGCTTTGACGATGCCCGCACGCCCGGTGTGCCCATGCGGGCCTCGCTACTGGCGGCCGATGCCATCGAAGCGGCCGCGGGCCTTGTGTCCGCGCGCGCGTCTGACGCGACCACGCACGCCGGCTTGGGCGGCGTGGCGGTCGGTGTTTAGTTTGCCCGCAGCAGCAGCACGCTGGCGTGGGACTCGATGGCCCGCCCCTCGCCCACGGCATCGACCTTTTCGTGCGTCTTGCCCTTCACGTTCACACGTTCGACGCCCACCCCCAGCAGGCGGGCCAGGTTGGCGCGTATGCGTTCCTTGTGCGGGCTGATCTTCGGGCGCTCCAGCACCACGGTGGTGTCGAGGTTGCCCACCACGTAGCCGGCGGCGTGCACACGCCGCACCGCCTCTTCAAGAAACACCGCGGAATCCTGACCGTCGTGCCGGGGATCAGTGTCGGGGAACAACTGCCCGATGTCCTGCTGCGCGATGGCTCCAAGAAGGGCATCGGTGACTGCGTGATACAGCACGTCGCCGTCGGAGTGGCCCACCGGACCGACAGGAGCACCGCCCCGCTCGCCCACACCCCAGCCGCCCCCGCCGCCGGGTGTCGGGTCGGGCAGCACCACGCCGCCCACGATCATGGCCCGACCCTTGCCCACCGGCGGGCGCGGCTCCAGACGGTGCATATCCCACCCGTGGCCGATGCGCACGGGCGGCGGGGGCACGGGGGGCGAAGCGGCCTGGGGCTGATTGGTCATCGCACACGCCTCCTCGGTCGGGCGTATCAGCCGTGCGGGCCGATACACTCCGCCGCCAATCATCCCGCCCCGGACGGTGCCGGACCACCGCCGTGGCCAGTTCGGAGCCACCTGATATGCCCACCGCCCGCACAGCCGTTGCCCGCCGCGCCGCCGCCGTCATGCTCGCCGTGTGCGCCGGCTTGGGCGGTGCCGGCTGCTGGACCGAAGGCGGGCGAGCCTACACCAACGACTCCTACACCTATGTCTCCCGCGAGTGGGAGCCCAAGACGATCTCGGTGATCGACACGAGAACCGGGCAGGCGGTGTGGAGTTACGAGATTCCCGTCGGCCGTCAACTGATGATGGAGTTCTTTGCGGGCGAGGGTACCGAGCCGGGCATGAAGGACTCCCTCCGCTGGTCTGATCGTGAAGCGGGGACGATCTTCGGAGCTCTGGATAATCGCCTGAACGTGCCCGCGGCCAGCGCACGGCGCGTGGACATGAAACTCCGGCCCGTACCCGAGCGCGAGCCTGAGGCCGCCGCGGCAGCCGCCCAACCCGCCGGCGAGTGACGGGCCGCGTCGGGCCCGGAGCCCTGCCCGCTACCCTGCCGTCCGTGTGCCCGCGTGACCGCCTGACCTCCGCTCTGGTGCCCGCCTGCTTCGTGGCGGCCCTGTGCTCGTGCGCCGTGCCCCCGCGGCCCGGCGACGGCGAGGCGGGTGATGCCGCCGTCGGCGCCCTCTTTGCCCAGCCCGTGGCGGCGGCCGAGGGCGGCGTCGAGTGGCGGGTGCTCACCGTGCACGCCCACCCGGCCGCTCTCGATGAAGCGCTCACGGCAGTCGCCGGCGACCCGGCCGGTGCCGGCGCGGCGGTCGAGGCTCTCCCCGAGCCGGTCGCCACGCTCTGGCGCGGCGCAGGCGTGCGGGTGCTGCGCGTGCCCGCATCCCGCCTCGCCGCGCTGCAGGCAGCCCTGGTGAGCACGGCGACGAAGGACGAGGGCACGGTGGAGCCGATTTCCGCGGGGTCATCGGCCTCGGCGGCCGCGGCGTTGTCGCGCATGGCCGTCGAGCCCGGCCCGCGCTGGGTGGAGGGCCTGCGCGATGCGGGCAGCGGCGTGCCGCGCGTGCTGGCCCTGGCCGATTCGCGCCAGCCGCTCGACCCGGGCATCGTGCGGCTGCTGACACGCTGCTGGCCCGAACCGCACCTGACGGAGAGCGGAGAGGCGGTGGCGATGGTGCGTGTGGAGTTGCTGCCGGCGTGGGTTGATGCCGCGGCGCTCCGCCGCCCGAGGAGCCTGGATGAACTGGCCGCGGGCGGCCCGCGCCGCGGGTTGGAGGAGCAGGGCGTCGCCATTCAGCGCATGCACGCCGCGGTGTCGCTCGCGTCCGGCGATGCGCTGGTGATCGCGCACGCGGGCCACGCACCGGCGGCATCCGCACCAGGGGCCGTCCCAAGCGCTGATTCAGGCGCCGGGCTGGGCGACGTGCGCCGTGGGCCTGCCGATGGGCCGCCCGCGGCCCGCACTGCCGCGCCCGTGCCGGATGAGTCTGCGGGTCCGCGGCCGCCCGAGGGCGTGGGCTTTGCCGCGCCCACACTCGGCGACCTGCTCTTCACGCGCGCGGCGGGCGCGCGTCGGCCCGGAGAGACGCAGGCAGCAGCCCGAGCCGACACATGTGTGGTGGTGCTGGTCACGCCACGTGTGCCCGAGCGCGTGAGTTTCATCGGCCGCTAGGCGGGCAGGATGCCGCGGGCGGCGGCGGGCAGGGGGGAGCGGCAAACTCGCCGAACGCGACCACGTGCCCGCGATCTTTGCCCGTGCCGAACACCGGCGAACGCGGAATGGCGAACGAGAAACGGCCGTCGCCGGCGCGGCGCACAGGCCGTGCGGCCAGCACGGTGCGGGGCGCGGGGCCACCGGCGGCCGGAGTGGCGGCAGGGGGCGCGGGGCGCTCGCTCAGGCGTGCCGCCGTGGCGGGCACGGCGATGGATGCCGACACCACCAGGCGCCCAGGGGCATCCGGATCGGCAGCGGCTCGGGAGGGCGCGGCACCGCCGGAGCCGCCCAGCAGCGTGGCGGCGGCGAGCAGGCCGAGATGGAGCACGGGCCACATGCGGGTATCCGCATGCCTATACGCCGCCGGCGCCTGCAGGGTTCCGGATCGGGCTACCGGCCCGCGCTCGTCGTGGTCCGGCCGCTGCGGATGTACTCGCGTCCGCCCCATTTGGTCGCCTTGCCGGTGCGGAGTTCGCGGGCGGCTTCGAGCATGATTCCGGCGACCATGACGGCGGCGAACGGGTGAGCGGGCACGCCCAGCCAGCCGCTGCTGCCGAGGCGATGGGCCATTCCGAGAGCGGCCCACATCGTGAGCAGGCCCAGGCCGCCCAGCGCGGCACAGATGCCCCCCAGCGGGTCGGCGGTCTGCCGCCACACGATCAGCCCGGCGCCGAGCGAGACCACGCACGCCAGCGGCAGGGCCCCGCCGGTGATGAGCAGGCGCAGCGCGTTGGCTTCGAGCCGCGCGGGCTTGCGGCTGGCGGCCTCGGTGTAGATGCGGCGCCACCCGCGGCGGAAGGCCGGCCAACTTTCGTACATGCTGCAGTGGAGCATGCCGTCGGCCATGAACAGGCCGATGGGTGTGCGGCCGTGGTAGAAGACGTTGCGGGCGAGGGTGATGTCTTCTAGCAGGTGGTCTTTGCAGGCGGCGTGCCCGCCCACGCGCTCGTACAGGTCGCGGCGCACGAGCATGAACTGCCCGTTGGCGAAGGGCCGGGCGCGGGTGTGCTCGCGGCGGTTCACCCGCAAGGGGGGGAACTGCCTCAGCAACTCGACGCCGGCGGCGGGCTGCACGAGGTGCTCAAACCAGCGGTGTCGCGTGAGCGTGCTGAGCAGGCTGAGCATGCCCACGCCGCGGTGCCGCAGCAGGGCCACGCAGGCACGGATGCAGGACGGGTGAAAGCGCGTGTCGGCATCGGCAAACAGCAGGTACGTGGCTCCACGCACGGCGTCGGACCGGCTCACCGCCTCGTGCACGGCGTGCACCTTGCCGGCCCAGCCCTCCGGGCAGGTGGCGATCTCCAGCACCTCGAAGCGGGCGTCGCCGTTGATGGCCGCGTGCAGGGCCGCGGCGGTGCCGTCGGTGCAGCGGTCGAGCGCGAACACAAAGCGGAGATTGGGGTGGTCTTGCGCGGCCAGCGAGCGGGCGACGGTGGCGATCATCGCTTCTTCGTTGTGCGCGGGAATGACCACGCAGACGGGCTCGGCCGCGAGTTTCGGGTCGGCGGGGTCGGCCTCCCCCAGTTTCAGGCCCTCGCGGGCCGTGGGGAGCCGTGCGCGCGTGAGAGCCACCAGCACCGCCACCACGCCCCAGTGGGCGCAGCATGCGCCGGCCAAGAGGGCCAGCAGGCCCAGCGCCAGCGCGCTCGCGAGCGGCAGTGCGGCCATGGTCGTCGCGCTCGCGGGGGTGGCTATCACGGGGGCGGTAGACTACACCCGTGAAACGCTCACGGCCCGCGACTGCGCCCGCGATTCTCACCCGTGCCGCGGCCCGGCGCATCGATGCCCTGTGCTCGCGCGACTTTGCACTGCCCACGCTCGTCCTGATGGAGAACGCGGCCGTGGCCCTCGCGGCCGTGGTACGGCGGGCCGCCGGTTCGGGCCAGGCGGGCGTGCTGCTGGTGTGCGGCACCGGGAACAACGGGGGCGACGGCCTGGCCGCGGCCCGGCACCTGCACAACGCCGGGCTCACACCGCGCATCGTGCTGGCCGGTCCACCCGCCGCCGTGCGGGGCGATGCCCGCGTACACCTGCGCGTGGCGGTGCGGATGAACCTGCCCATCGTGATGGCGGATGCGGGCCGCCCTGGTGCCGCGCTGGCCGCCGTCGCGCGCGGCCTTGATCGTGAGCGCCCCGCGCGGCGTGTCCTCGCCGATTGTCTGCTTGGCACCGGCCTGGACCGGCCGGTCGCGCCGGGCACCGTTGCGGCGGGGTTGATCGCGGGCATGAACGCGCTGGGCCGGGCCGGGTGGCATGTGATCGCGGCCGACATCCCCTCGGGCCTGGATGCGGACACTGGCCAGCCACTCGGCGCGGCGGTGCGGGCCCGCACCACGGTCTCTTTCGCTGGGCTTAAGGTCGGTTTCCACCGGCCGGGTGCGCGGCGGTACACCGGGCGCGTGGTCGTGGTCGACATCGGCGCTCCCGGTGCGCTGGTGCGGGCTCTCGCCGT
This sequence comes from uncultured Phycisphaeraceae bacterium, assembly GCA_964590885.1. Lineage (GTDB taxonomy): Bacteria > Planctomycetota > Phycisphaerae > Phycisphaerales > UBA1924 > JAEUIX01. The sequence continues at coordinate 35,683 of CAZPWW010000013.1, read as the reverse complement.
GCCGAACTCCGCTCAGCCCATGGGTGCTAACCCGGACGCTGCCCGTCGACCTTTGCCCAGGCCTCGTCGAGCCGCTTGGCGCTGACCGTGTAGGCCGTGCCAAGTTCCTGCGCAAACAAACTCACGCGGAACTCTTCCAGCATCCACCGGTAGGTGCGCACCGCCGGCGGGAGGCTGGTTTCGAGGGCTGCCCACGCCGCCGCGTCGCTCGGCACCGCGACCACGCTGCGCCGCTTGCCGCGCACGGGCGGCAGCGCGTGCCCCTTCTTGCCAGTCGGGGCGAGCTTGCCTGCGTGGTGGGTGTCGCGTGCGCCACCAGACATCGCCTCTGCCTCCTCGCCACGCTCGCTCTCGAGGGCCATTGCCCGCACATGGGCCGCGGCGACCCAGCCTGTGAACCGCTTCCACGCCGGGGCCACTTCGGCCAGCGCCCGGGCCTCACGGGGCGAGCCCTCTTCGCGCAGTTTCACCATGCGCTGCCAGACCGCCTCGATGTAGCGCGGGACGTGCCGCAAGTGCTCGGGCGGTGTGTGCCGCACGAAGCGCGGCGGCAGCAGATACGCCGCGTGCTCGCGGATGTCGTTCACCGACACGGCCCATGTGCGCGGCACGCCCGAGCCGATCTTGCCGGCGATGCGCTGGCGAGTGGCGAGGATCGTGGCGACGAGGGTGCCCGTTTCGATGGTGGCCTGGGCCAGGCGGCCCCAGTGGGCGGTTTGCAGGGAGTCAAAGTCGGCGGCGCTGCGGACTCCCCCTTGCCCTGTCAGGAAGGCCCGATCCACGATGACATCCACGAGGTCGGCCCGCAGGTCGGCGGCGGAGCCAAGCGGGGCGTAGTGCTTGAGCATCTCAGTCCAGGCGGGCAGGCCGGTGAGGCGGTGTGAGACTTCCTCCAGGCAGGCGAGCGCGAGCAGTCGCCGCACACCCGCGCGGGTGAGGCGGGCCGCGGCTTCGGGCGACTCGGCGAGCGTGAGGGTCACGCTGTCGCCCTCGTCGACCAGGGCGGGGTGGGCCAGCACGCCGTCTACCTCCGCGCGCTCGGGCAGGTCGCCGAAGTCCCACGTCGTGAGGCCGGTGCGGGTGAACTTGGCCCGTGCCAGGCCCGCGACGGCGCGCTGGGCGCGGGGAAGGAGCCGCTTGACGAGGTCGGCGATGTCGCGCGAGGCGCCCAGTTCCTTGCCCTGGGCATCGACCACCACCACGCGCAGGCGGAGGTGATCCGGGATTCCAGCAAGTGGCCATTGCGCCGGGGGCACCTTGACGCTCCGCAGCACCTCTGCGGCTTCGCTCAGCGCTTCGGGCAGCGAGCCAGCGCCGAAGGCGAGCACTCCCGCCAGTTGCTCGGCCGCGCGGCGTGCCCCGCCCGCGGTGTCGCCCTCGACCAGCGCCATGCGTGTCGACTTGGGCAGACCCTTCACCAGCGCGTGCACCTTGTCGACGAGCATGCCCGGCACCAGCCAGTGGCAGCGGGCCTCGTCGAGTTGCCCGAGGCTCTCGATGGGCACGCGCACGGTGACGCCGTCGCGCTCTTCGCCGGGTGCGAGCGCGTATTCGACATCGGCGTGCGGACCGGTGGAATCGCGGCCGAGCGGCACCGAGTCAGGGAACGCGTCTGTGGCCGCCCCCGCGGCCGCTTCGGGGGCAAGCACGTCTGCGAGGCGCATGAAAAGGGCGCAAGGGTCGGTGCGTTCCGCCGTCTTCCGCCACGACTCGAAGGCACCGCTCGACCAGACATCCGCCGGAACGCGCGTGTCGAAGAAGGCGAAGCGCGTCTTGGCATCGGCGATGAGTTCGGGCCGGCGGAGTTTGGCTTCGAGCAGGCGGGCCTGTTCGGCGACGGCCCGGTTGTGCGCCGCGAAGGGCGCATCGGTCTCGAGTTCGCCCTCTACCAGCGCGTGGTGGATGAACAGTTCGCGGGCTTGGCCCGGGTCGTGCGGGCCCAGGGCAACGCGCCGGCGAGGGGCCAGCACCAGGCCGTAGATGGTGAGCCGCTCCCACGCGCACGCCTGCTGCTGCTCGACGTTCCAGTGCGGGTCGCTGAGCGCGCGCTTCACCTGGTGGGCGCCCACGCGCTCGATCCACTCCGGCTGGATCGCCGCGAGCGTGCGGGCGTAGAGGCGCGTGGTCTGCACGATCTCTGCGGCCACGAACCAGCGCGGCCCCTTCTTGAAGAGGGCGGAGCCGGGGAAGATGCTCACTTTGCTGCCGCGCCCGCCGAGATAGTCGAAGGCCGAGGCCCCGCCGGCCGCTTCGTGCTTGCAGGCGACGTTGGAGAGCAGCCCCGTAAGCAGGGCCCGGTGCACCCGGTCGTCGCGGTCGGCCGTGGTGGTGCCCTGCCGGCCCGTTCCGCCCTTCATGCCCATGTCGTCGCACAGTTCCGACAGTTGCCGGTGCGTCTCCTGCCACTCGCGCACGCGCGTGAAAGAGATGAAATGCTCTCGGCACCACGCACGCAGCCGCGAGTGGCTCAGGGCCCCGGCCTGATGCACGTACTCGCTCCAGATGTTGAGCAGCGTGAGGAAGTCGGAACGCTCGTGGCGGAAGCGCAGCAGGGCCTGGTCGGCCGCCTGCTGCTTGTCCAAGGGTCGCTCGCGCGGGTCCTGGGCCGCCAGGCAGGCCGCGATCGGCAGCACATCGGCCAGGCAGGCCTCGTCGTGCCCTGCGAGGATGATCCGGCCGATCCGCACGTCCACCGGTAGCGCGGCCAACCGGCGACCCACGTCGGTGAGGTGTGCCACCTCGCCCGGGCCGGGCACGGCCCGGATCGCACCGAGTTCAAAGAGCGTCTCGTAGCCGTCGGCGATCATGCGGGCATCGGGCGGCTCGACAAACGGGAACGCCTCGACAGCGCCCAGTTCCAGGGCCCGCATCCGCAGGATGACGGTCGCGAGGTTGGTGCGGAGAATCTCCGGGTCGGTGAACGCCGGGCGGGCGTTGAAGTCGGCCTCGTCGTAGAGCCGGATGCAGACGCCCGCGGCCACGCGCCCGCACCGCCCCGCTCGCTGCGCCGCCGAGGCCCGCGAGATCGGCTCGATCGGCAGACGCTGGATTTTGCTCTTGTGCCCGTAGCGGCTGATGCGTGCCAGGCCCGTGTCGACCACGGCGCGGATGCCCGACA
>CAZPWW010000013.1:0-32555 GCA_964590885.1 uncultured Phycisphaeraceae bacterium | reverse complement strand
GCACGGTCAGCGAGGTCTCGGCGACGTTGGTGGCGAGCACCACGCGCCGGCCGCCGCCGCGCCCGGGGTTGAAGATCCGCATCTGCTCGGGCCCGCTCTGGCGTGCGAAGAGCGGCAGCACCTCGAGGCCGGGTCGCCCGTGCTTGCGCAGCGCCTCGGCCGCGTTGCGGATCTCGCGCTCGCCGGGGAGGAAGACGAGGATGTCGCCGTCGATGCCGCCGCGGCTGGGAGGCGCGCATAACTCGTCCACCGCGTCGACAATCGCCAGGTCTTCGTTGCGCTCGAAGTCGTCGGCCTCACGCTCGGCCAAGCCGCGGTAGCGCACTTCCACCGGATACGTCCGCCCGCTCACCTCGATCACGGGGGCACGCTCGGGCCCGCCGAAGTGGTCGCTGAGCCGCTTGGGATCGATGGTGGCGCTGGTGACGATCACCTTGAGATCGGGCCGGCGCGGCAGCAACTGGCGGAGGTAGCCCAAGAGAAAATCGATGTTCAGGCTGCGCTCGTGGGCTTCGTCGATGATGATCGTGTCGTAGGCCTCGAGCAGCCGGTCGCCCTGGGTCTCGGCGAGCATGATGCCGTCGGTCATGAGTTTGATGTACGTGGCGTCTGAGGTCTCATCGCCGAAGCGCATCTTGTAGCCCACGGCGCCGCGCGGGCCGAGCGGTGTCTCCAGTTCCTCGGCGATTCGTGCGGCCACGGTGCGTGCCGCCAGCCGGCGCGGCTGGGTGTGGCCGATCATGCCCGCCGCGCCGCGCCCGAGCGCGAGGCAGATTTTGGGGAGTTGCGTGGTCTTGCCCGAGCCGGTCTCGCCGCAGAGCACGACGACCTGATGGGCCGCGATCAGTGCAGCGATTTCGTCGCGGCGCTCGTTCACGGGCAGGTTCTGGGTGAACGTGGCGACGGGCGCGCGGCGTGCCCGCTCTTCCCGTGCCCGCACGCTCCTCTCGACCGTGCCCGTCATGTCGGCGAGGATGTCGGCGGGCGGCCCGGCGGGGCCGAAGCGGTGAGCCGCGGCGAGCAGGCGGGCCCGCAGGCGGCGGGCGTCGCGTGTGAGCGCGTGGTCAAGCCGTTCGACCAGGGCGCGGATGGGTGGCGGGGGCGGGTGGCTCACGGCGAGCGAAGTGTTGGCCCGGCGGCCCGCCCGCACTGCCCTGTGCTAGAGGTTCCCTCGCCGCTCCTGCTCCATCTCCAGTGCCTCGAACAGGGCCTTGAAGTTCCCCTTGCCGAACGACTGCGAGCCGCGCCTGCAGATGATCTCGAAAAAGAGCGTCGGCCGGTCTTGCAGCGGCTTGGTGAAGAGTTGCAGGAGGTACCCCTCGTCGTCGGCGTCCACCAGAATGCCCAGGTCCTTCACGCGCTGGTGGTCTTCCTTCACGGCCTCGTGCCCGTGGGCCTTGAGCATGCCGTTCACCCGGTCCCACACCTTGGCGTAGTAGGCCTCGGGCAGCATCAGGAAATCCACCCCACGACCGCGCAGGGCCGCGATCGATGCCAACTCGTCGTCGGTGCGCAGGGCCAGGTGCTGCACGCCCGGCGTGTTCTGGTGCCAGTCCAGGTACTCCTGCACCTGGCTCTTCTTCTTGCCGGGCGCGGGCTCGTTGATGGGCATCTTGATGAGGTTGTTGCCGCTCGCCATCACCTTGCTCATCAGGGCCGAGAAATCCGTCGCGATGTCCTTGTCATCGAAGTGCTTGAACATCGTGAACTCGAGCACGTCCTCGTACCACTTCACCCAGTGGTTCATCTTGCCCAGTTCGACGTTGCCCACGAGGTGGTCCACGTACTTGAGCCCGCACGGGTGCTTGGCGTTGTGCTCGTTGATCGCCAGGCGCGGCATCTTCTTGAAGAGCGGGCTCATGAGCCCGCCGCGCTTCACGGTCGGCAGGTCGTACTCGCCGGTGCGCGAAACGAAGGTGTGCACGACACGGCCGTACGTGCGGATGCTCGCCTTGGTGATGCTCCCCTTGGCATCGCCGTAGGTCTTGGGCTCTGCCGCGCTCATGGCGCCGTTCTTCACCGCGCGTTCCCACGCCTTCTCCGCGTCGAAGACCGTGAACGCCACGTCCTTCACGCCGTCGCCGTACTGGGCCAGTTCCATCGCCGCGGGGTGCTCGCTGGTCAGCGGGCTGGTGAGGATGAAGCGGATATTGCCCTGGGTGAGCAGGTAGTTGGCGCTGTCGCGGCTGCCGGTGGTCAGGTCCGCCACCTGGTCGATGGTGAAGCCGAAGCACTGCGCGTAGAAGAGGGCCGCCTGCTTGGCGTTGCCGACATAGAAGCGCACGTGGTCGACGTCGATCAGTTGCAGGGGGTCGTTTGCGCGGGCGGCACCCACGGCCGGCGCCGCAGGACGGTGAGGAGCGGTGGTCATGCCCGAAGGGTACAGCGGCATCCCCGTCGGGCGGGCTGGGCCGGCCTATGCTTGTACACACTAACTTGTGGTGGGCCGCTTGTTCGTGTCTTGTTCACGTGGTCCGATCCGCCGCAGTGTTTCCACGCGAAACCGACGCCGGGTCGATAAACTTGGGCCTGCTCTGGCGAGCGGCCGGCCCGTGTTGGCTGGCCCGACTCACGTCTCGAAGGATCGGTACGGAATGGTTGCCAGCGACACCAGCCCGCGTTTCGGGCCTTTCATCTTGACCCGACCTTTGCACGACGGTCCGCTGGGCCCGCGGTGTCTGGCCCTGCACGAGAGCGACTCCACGAGCCACGTCTTGACCCGCGTGCCCCTTCGCGGCCCGCGCGGCACGCTCTCAGGCCCCGGCTTTGTGCGTGCTGTCGAGTCGGTCAGCCGGTTTGCCCACCCCCACGCCACGCCCGTGGAGCACTACGGCGAAGACGGGCAACACGGCTGGATCGTCTCCCCGTTTTACGGGGATCGGCGCGGCATCGCCACCCTCGCCACCCTGCTGCGTGAGAAGGGTGGCTACCTGGTGCCAGTTGAGGCCCGCCACGCCGTGGTGCAACTCCTGGAGGTGGCCCGCGATGCCCACGCGCGCGGATTGGCCCACGGACCGATGGAGCTCGACGAGATCATCATCGACCGCAGCGGCAGCGTGCTGGTTGAGCATTACGGCCTGGGGCGTGCCCTGGGCCTTGACCGCGTGCCCGCCGGGCTCGACGGCCTCGACAGCCCGCAGGCCGAGGTGCGCTCCATCGTTGAACTCGGCTACCTGCTCGTCACCGGCCTCGTGCCGGAGACGCCGGTGATCGCCGCCTCGCGCGTGGTCCCGGGTCTTGAAGACCTTTGGGACGACTGGTTCGACACGGGCCTGGTTTCACCACGTGCAGGTGGACCCGGTTTCAAAAGCGCGGCCCACGCTCTGAGCGCGATCGCGCCGGCTGGCGGCGCGGTGGTGCGACGCGGCGCGGGCGGGGTGCGTGTGGCCCTGCGTTCGCTGCTGGTGGGTGTGTGAGGCGGCACGAAGCGCGGCCGGCGGCGGCTTATCCTGCCCGGTGGAGTTGACGTCCCTCCGCTATTTTCTCGCCATCGCTAAGGCCGGGCACATGACCCGGGCCGCGCGAGCCTTGGGCGTGAGCCAGCCCGCCCTCTCGGCAGCGGTCCGCCGCCTGGAGGCTGAGGCCGGGGCACCGCTCTTTGACCGCACAGGGCGCGGTGTGGAACTGACCGCGGCCGGCCGGGCCTTTGCCGCGCGGGCCGACGAAGCCGTGCGCAGCGCCGAGGCCGCGCTGCGGGCTGTGCGTGAACTGACGGGGCTCGAAACGGGCAGCATCCGGGTGGGCGGCGGAGCCACGGCCACAGCCTTTCTGTTGCCGCGCGTGGTGGCGGCGTTGCGCAAGCGCCACCAAGGCGTGCGGTTCTACGTGCGCGAGGCCGGCAGCCGCCAGGTGGCCGAGGCGGTGCTGAGCGGGGAACTCGATCTGGGCATCGTCACGCTGCCCATCGAGCGTGCGCCCACCGGGCAACTGCTGGTGATGAAACTGTGCCAAGACGAGTTGCGGCTGATCGTGCCGCCGGGGCACGCGCTGGCCGGGGCGCGTGCGTTCCGGTGGAGCGATCTGGCTGGCGACGGCGTGGTGGCGTTCGAGGGCGGGTCGGCGGTGCGCGAGGTGCTCGACGACGCGGCCCGGCGGGCCGGTGTGCGCCTGAACGTGGTGATGGAACTGCGGAGCATCGAGAGCATCCGCCGCATGGTGGCGGCGGGCGTGGGTGTGGGCTTTGTCAGCCGCTTCGCGCTGCGGCCCGGCGAGGGGCTGGCCTGCGCTCAGGCCCGCCTCACGCGCACGCTCGCCGTGGTGCGCCGCAGCGACAAGACGCCAAGCCCCGCCGCGGCGGAGTTTGAGCGGCTGCTGCGGCTCAGGGAAGGCACGGGGCAATAGGCACTCGGCACGGTGGGGCGGTGGCCGGGCGGGGAACGCGAGGCCGCTACGCGGGCGCGCTGTCGTACATGCTGCGTGCCCATCGACCCGCGGCGTATCGAGGTGATCGACGATCGGACGGCGGCGATCCTGCGCGCCATGAAGCCGGCCGAGCGGCTGCGGAGCGGCCTGGAGGCCGCCGGCCTTGCGCGGACCGTCATGGCGGCCAATGTGCGGGCTCGCCACGCGGGCTGGCCGAGCGAGCGGGTGCGGGCCGAGGTGGCACGGAGGTTTGCCGGTGGATGAGGCCACGGCTCTGCTGCAGCACGCGGCCCGCGTGCTCAACGGAGCGGGAATCCGCTACTTCGTGGCCGGGTCGGTAGCCTCCATGCACTACGGCGAGCCGCGCATGACGCGCGACATCAACATCGTGGTCTTCCTCCGGTTGACCGACATCGGAGCCCTCACGCGGGCGTTCACGTTACCCGAGTCTTACCCCGAGCCCACCGCGATCATGCCCGCGATCGAGCACGAGTCGCAGTTCAGCGTGAGCCAACCTTCAACCGGGATGAAGATCGACTTCATGTGTGTGAAGAACCGCGGCTACGGGCAGGTGCAGTTCGATCGCGCCCGTCGCGTGCTCCTCGACGACGGGGTCGAGGTGGCCTTTGCCGTGCCCGAGGACATGATCCTCAAGAAACTCGAGTACTTCCGTGAGGGCGGCTCCCACAAGCACCTGCGCGACATCACCGGCATGATGAAGGTGAGCGGCGACGAGTTCGACCGCGCCTACCTCGAGACCCGGCCGACACGCTGGGTGTGCGGGCGGAGTGGGACGCGGTGAAGGCCCGCGTGGGGTGGTGAGCGGCGCGCCGTGGTGCGGCTACCACGCACGCTCACCCGTGGGCAGCATGGGCGCCCACGCCAGCATCACGGCCCGCACGCTGATCGCGGTCTTCCTGGGTTTGAGCGTGAGCGGCGTGACATCGGCACCGGCCGGGCCCGCCCGCGACGTGGCGTTCTCCAACTCGGTCTGAAACTGCGCCTCCAGATCCGCCAGTTGGTGCTGCAGAGCCTCGACGTTCTCCCCGGCTCGCGCGACATCGGCGGATTCCTTGGCGGCGCGGGCGGTGCCGCGCACCGCCGTGGCCGCCCTCGACACGTTGCCCGCCGACACCACCTTGCGCCCCAAAAAGGCCGACAGCACCGCTGCTCCGAAGGAGACCGCGGTGGACATCTTGGCGGCACTGGCCTGCTCGCGCTGCACGGCCACGGCCTGCTCGGCGCGGCGGATGCGGTCTTGCAGAGCGCTGAGCCTGGGGGCGTACTTGGCGCGGAGTTTCTCGCTGGCCGCGTCGCGCTCCTCGCGCAGTGCCTGGGCGACGCGGGCTCTGAAGTCGCGCTCGCCCTCGTCGGCACGGCTTGTGAGTTTGAGGGCGTCGCAGCGCCACAGTTCGAGTTTGCGCGTGCGGTACAGAGAGTCGGCCAGGGCCTTCTTCCACGCCTCGTAACTGCGGGCCTTGCCCGCCTCGGTCGGCAGCGGGCCGTACGCCGCATCAGTCAGGCCGGGTTCGCGTTGCACGTCGGTGTCGGTCAGGTCGCAATCCTCGCCCGCATCCCAGTCCACCGGCACGGGTCCGGACTTGATCCGCGTGCAGATCGAGACCGCCTCTTCCACCTCAACCCCCGCACGCGCATCGCTGAAGAAGACCTTGGCCATGCCCAGCAACACGGGTTCGTAGCTCAGGCCGGGAGCAGCGGAGCGGGCCGGGATGAAGTACTGCGGCACGTCCGGCGGCAGCACCGGGCGGGCGGCTTGGGTGCCGGCCCGGTCGCGGGCCGCGGGCACCGGCGCAGACGGGGCTGCCGCAGGCCGGAGCGAGGCCGCCGCGCCCGGGGTCGAAGCACCCTCGGCGGCCGGCCGGACGCCGGCCTCGCTCAGTGTCTTGATCTGGTTGCGCGTGAGCGGTCCGCGCAGGTAACTCAGGCACCAGCGGGTCTGGAAGACCTCCGGCGCATCGTCGTGGACGTTATTGAGCAGAAAGACACGGGCCGAAAGCCCTGAGAGGAGCCGATCCATTTCGGCCCGGTCGAACCCGCGGCCGCCGGGTGCCGCCGCGGCGGCGCCTTCGAGCCCGTCGAGCACGCGCTGCTTGTCGCGGTCGGTCTGCAGGCGGCCGATGAGCCAGGTGCCGGCGTTGGCGAGGCCCTTGTAGTCCAGGTCCACCGGGTTCTGGGTGGCGAGAACCACGCCGAGGCCGAACGCGCGGCCCTGCTTCATGAGCGTGAGGAAGGGTGCCTTGCTGGGCGGGTTGGCGACCGGCGGCACGTACCCGGCGATCTCGTCCATGTAGAGGATCGCGCGCAGGCTGCCGGTGCCGCTCTGCGTGCGGGCCCATCCCAGCACCTGCTCCACCAGCAAGGAGACGAAGAACATCCGCTCCGCGTCGTTCAGATGGGCGATCGACACCACCGCTATGCGGGGCTTGCCCGCGGGCGTGTAGAGCATCGCGGCGATATCGAGGGGTGCGCCCTCTGTCCAGCGCGAGAAACCCGGCGAGGCGATGAGGTTGTTCAGCCGCATCGCCAGCGCGAAGCGCTCCTGGGCGGGGTAGAAGGTCTCGAGCTCCATCACCCCCACACGGGCCACGGGCGGCGTCTGGATGTCGCGGATGATGCCCCCGATGTCGAGCGCCCGCCCCGCGCCCCAGGCGTGGCTCAGGAGGGTGCTGATGAGGATGTGCTCGCGCGACTGGAGCGGGTCCGCGTCCACCCCCGCCAGCGTGAGAAGACTGGTGGCCGTGGTGGCCACGCGCTCGCGGAAGAGTTCGGCATCCTCCACGATCTCGGGCGGCGGCGGCTCGAAGCTCTTGAGGATCGAGATGGGCGTGCCCGCGCTGGAGCCGGGCGTATAGAGCGAGAAGTCGGCGCTGGCCTTTAGTTTCGCGATCCGCGCGCCGTCCTGACCCCACTGCTTCAGGCCGGTGCTCCAGAGCGCGGCCTGGGCCGCCGCGAACGCCTCGGGGTCCTGCCCCTGCTTGCGGGCGTCTTCCTCGTTGATCCACGGCCGGAAGTCGGCCGGGGCCAGGTTGGGGAACGTCAGCAGCAGGTTGCCTAGGTCGCCCTTGGGGTCGATCACCAGCGCGGGGATGCCGTCGATCGCCGCTTCCTCGATCAGGGCGACGCAGAGGCCCGTCTTGCCCGAGCCGGTCATGCCCACGCACACGGCGTGCGTGCACAGGTCCTTGGAGTCGTAGAGCAGCAGGTTGTCGGTCGCGTGGGCGTGGCCCGTGTCGTAGACCTTGCCCAGGTAGAACGCGCCGAGTTTCTCGAAGTCTTGCACCGCCATGTGCGTCGCCGCCTCCGCGGCGGAGCATACCGCCCGGCGGGCCGCGCCGATACGCTCAGGGCAAGGTGCCCGCTACGCCCCCCATGCCCGAGTTCCCCCAAGCCCCGCGCCGGGCCGACGGGACGCGCCTGGATGAGCCGCCCGCCGGCAGCCCGGGCCGCGTCGGCGGTGGCTCGCCGGGCTCCAACCCCTCCATGCGCCTGGCCACGCTGGGGGTGGAGTTCGTCCTGTTCGTCGTCGTGTCGGGTGCCATCGGCTACGGCATCGACCGCCTGCGCGGCGGCGGGGCCACGCTCTTCACACTCTGCGGCCTGGGCTTCGGCCTGCTTGGCGGCATCATCCGCTTCGTGCGCACGGCGCTCAAGGCGATGAAGGAGCAGTGAGGGCGGGCCGCAGGGGCACGGCACTTCGCCGGCTCGCTCGGTGCAGATGCACGTTGCGGCGCGGGATATTCCATCGCGATTCGAGAACCGCCGGCGTCCCTCGCCCGTCTACACCCTTTGGATAGACTGGGGCGAACTGTGCGCGGCGTTGCCTGCCGCGCCCGCAGCAAGGGGCTTCTTTCATGGTCCGCACTCACACCGCTCGTGTTCACGCTATGCTCGCTCCGGCCGCCGCGCTGGCGCTGTTTGCGGGTCTGGCCCTCTCGGTGCCCGCGGCCGTGGCCCAACCGGCCGCGCAGCGCGCCGCGCTGGCCGCCGCGGCGGGGGGGGGCGACACCGACCTGCCCATCCGCGAGGTGGTGCTCTTCCGCTCCGGGGTGGGGGCGTTCCAGCGCGACGGCTCGGTGGACGGCAACGCCCGTCTCTCGCTCAAGTTTGAGGTGAGCCAGATCAACGACATCCTCAAGAGCCTGCAGGTGCTCGACAAGGGCGGCCGCGTGGAGAGCGTGACGTATTCGAGCAAAGACCCGCTCAGCCGCCGCCTCGGCAGTTTCGGTATCCCGATCGCGGATGAGCCTTCGCTTGCCGCGCTCCTGGGCCGCCTGCGCGGCACGGCCGTGCGCGTGGGCACCACCGAGGGCGAGGTGCGGGGCACGGTGCTGGGCGTGGAGGAGCGGCCCGTGAGCCCGATCAAAGACGGCCCGCCCGTGAGCCACCCCTTTGTGAACCTGATCACCGAGCGCGGCATCCGCTCCGTAGACATCATGCAGGCGACGGGGTTTACGCTGGAGGATGCCGCGCTGGCGGAGGAGTTGAACAAGGCCCTCGCGGCGGTGGCCGAGGCCCGCAGCGAGCGGAGCAAGACGGTGGACGTGTCGCTGGCGGGTGCGGGCACGCGCGATGTGGTGATCCGCTACATCCATGAGACGCCGGTGTGGAAGACCAGTTACCGCCTGCTGCTGCCGGAGGGGGCGGAGGCCAAGGGCTCGGGCGCAGATCAGTTTGTCCTGCACGGCTGGGCGATCGTGGAGAACACCAGCGACAGCGACTGGCGCGATGTGGGCCTGAGTTTGGTGGCGGGCCGGCCGGTGAGTTTCACGATGGATTTGTCGGAGCCGCTCTACGTGAACCGGCCCAACCTGCCCGTGCCCACGGTGCCGGGCGTGGTGGCGCGTGCGTATGAAGAGGCGATGCAGCCGGTGCGGCAGTTGACGAGCGAGGCGGACGTGGCGATGGAGCAGAAGGGCGTGGCGGACGCGTGGCGCAAGCCGCCCATCAAGATGAGCCGGTGGGGTGCCGCCCCGGCGGCGGCTGCTCCCGATCCGGCGATGGCAATACGCGGCACTACGGGCGGCATGGAGGTCGCGCGGCGAGTGAACGTTACAAGCGACGACCTCCGCGACTACTCACCCTCCGCCGCGGCGAGCGGCACCGAACTGGGCGAGACGTTCTTCTACAAGGTGAACACGCCCGTGACGATCGAGCGGCAGCGCTCGGCGATGATCCCGTTCCTCACGTCGCCCGTGGGCGGGCGGCGCGTGAGCGTCTACAACAGGAACGACCGGCCCGAGCACCCCATGCGCGGCGTGGAGGTTACGAACTCATCCGACCTGCAACTGTTGCCCGGCCCGATCGCCGTCTACGACGGGGCGATCTTCGCGGGCGATGCCACCATCTCGCATCTGGCCGCGGGGCAGAAGCGATTGCTCGCGTACGCGGTGGACCTTGACCTCAAGACGCTGGCCACGCCGGCCGTGAGCGACGAGGTCACCAAGATGAAGATCGTGGACGGAGTGTTTGAGCAGACCAGCCTGAACGTGCAGACTACCACCTACCGCTTCGACAACCACGACAAGAAGCGCGGCCGCACGCTGATCGTGGAGCACCCCAAGAGCCAGCCCTACACGCTCGTGAGCAAGGTCAAGCCCACGGAGGAGACCGCCACGCAGTACCGCTTCGAACTCGCCATCGAGGCGGGCAAGAGCGACGAACTGGTGGTGCGCGAGGAGTGGGTGCGGCGCGAGAGCGTGGGCATCGCCAACTACCCCATCGGCGACCTGGTGCGGCTCAACCGCGCGGGCAAGGTTTCGGATGAGGTGCTCGCGGCGGTGCGCACGTGGGGCCAGAAGAACGCGGCTCTGGAGCTGGCCGAGCGCGAACTCGCCCAACTCGACGAACGTGCCAAAGCCAGCGCCTCGGACCAGGAGCGCATCAGCCAGGTGATGCAGCGCGTGCCCAACACCTCGGATGTCTACGCGGATTACATGAAGGACCTGAAGAAGGCCGCGGATGAGACCCGCGTGCTCAGGGGCCAGCGCGAGGCGGCCCAGGCCAAGGTGAACGCGGCCCGGGCGGATCGGGACGGGTACATCCGCACGTTGAACGTGCAGTAGCGGGCACGCGGCGGTCCGCCTGCGTCTACACCCGCACGCACACGTTGCTCGGCTCGGTGAAGAACTTGATCGCGTCCCACCCGCCCTCGCGGCCCACACCCGATTGCTTCACGCCGCCGAAGGGCGTGCGCAGGTCGCGCAGCAGCCAGCAGTTCACCCAGATCACGCCCGCGGCGAGTCGGGCCGCCACGCGGTGGGCCCGCGTCAGGTCGCTGGTGAAGAGGGCCGCGGCCAGGCCCATCGGCGTGCCGTTGGCGAGTGCCACGGCCCGCTCGTCCGTCTCGAAGCGTTGCAGCGACACCACCGGGCCGAAGATCTCCTCCTGCTCCACGCGGCAGGCCGGGTCGAGCCCGGTGATGACCGTGGGCTGGTAGTAGAAGCCCTTTGCGCAGCGGGCGGGCAGGGCCGCCGCGGGCACAGGCGCGCCGCCGCAGTGCACCGTGCCGCCGAGTTCGCGGGCGAGTCGCACGTAACCGTCGATCTTGTCGCGCTGGGCGAGGCTGATCTGCGGCCCGTGCTGCGTGGCCGGGTCGAGCGGGTCACCGATCTTGAGAGCCTTCGCCCTTCCTACCACACCCGCCAGCACGCGGTCGTAGACGCTCGCGTGCACAAGCAGCCGCGAGCCGCACAGGCAGATCTGCCCCTGGTTGCTGAACGCGGCCCGTGCCGCGGTGTCGATCGCCTCGGACAGATCGGCATCGCCGAACACGATGAACGGGTTCTTGCCGCCAAGTTCGAGCGACACGCGCTTGAGCATTCCGCCCGCGGTCGCGCCGATCCACTTGCCCACACCCGTCGAGCCCGTGAACGAGATGGTCGGCACGCCGGGGTGCTGCACGATTGCGCTGCCGCACGCGCCGCCAGTGCCGTGCACCACGTTGAGCACGCCGTCGGGCAGGCCCGCCTCCTGGGCCAGCTCACCCAGGAGCGCCGCCGACATGGGCGTCATTTCGCTGGGCTTGGCCACCACGGTGTTGCCGGTGGCGAGCGCTGGGGCCACCTTCCACGTGAACAGGTGCAGCGGGAAGTTCCACGGTGTGATCAGCCCCGCCACGCCGCGCGCCCGCCGCAGCGTGTAGTTCAACGCGTGCGCGGGCGGACCGAAACTGGGCATGTCGGTCTCGTGCATCTCGCTGTGGGTGTGCAAGATCGCGGTGGCGAAGAAGCGCAGGTTGCCGATCGACCGGGGGATATCCGCGGCCCGGGTCGCCGCGATGGGCTTGCCCGCGTCGATGCTCTCGACCTCGGCGAAGCGCTCCATGCGGGCCTCGACCAGGTCGGCCAGCCGCAACAGCGCCCGCGAGCGCTCGGCGGCGGGCAGGCCGCTCCACGCGGGGAAGGCCCGGGCCGCGGCGCTCACCGCGGCGTCCACGTCGTCGGCGTCGCCGGCGGGCACCCGTGCGCAGGGCTCGCCACGTGCCGGGTCGATCACGTCGAGCCACGCGCCCGCCGCGGCGGGCACGGCCCGCCCGTCGATCAGGTTCAAGAGATCGGCCATGCGGCGAGTGTACCGCGGGCCTCAGCGATCGCGCCCGGGCGCGGTCCGGTTGCGGCGGCTCGGCTCGTCGCCGCGCTGGGGTGTGCGGATGGCCGAGAAGCGCAGGCTCTGCACGCCCATGGCCGTCTCGGGCGTGGAGACCCAGCCCCAGAAGCCCGGGGCCAGGGCTGTAACGCTGGTGGGGGGGTGGTACTGGAAGGCGATCGGCAGCACCGCGTTCAGTTCGTCGTGCGTGCCGAAGAACTTCCACGTCGCGTCGAAGGCGGGCGGGCGCGACGACTGCTTGCGCAGGCGCACGATGTCAACCGGGATCCAGAAGGGCTTTGAGTCGAACGGGTCCACCAGCGCGAACTCAACCCACGAGCGCAGGTTGCTCGGGCCCGAGCCGCTGCGCGAGAGCGGGTTGTTGCGGCTGGAGCCCCCTCCGGCGGTGGTCTCCTCCTTGTCGTAGCCGATCACGACGCGGGCGGGCAGGCCCGCGGCCCGGTAGACGGCGGCGAGCAGGCAGGCCACGTCGTGCTGGCTGCCGCGGAGGTCGCGGGCGGTCGCGGCGGCCCCTTTGAGGTCGAAGCCGCGGAACGTGGAGTTCTGGTTGAAGAGCAGGCCGTTGCCCGACGTTTGCACCAGACCCATCACCTGACCGGCCAGGTGCTTGGCGAGCACCGCGGGCGGCTGGCTTTTGGGGTCGTTGCCCTCCATGGTGCGCTGCAGCAACTCGGTTACGGCGGGCGCGTCGCTCTCGACAAACAAGTGCGGCTTGAGGGCCGATGCCGCCGGTGCGGGCCAGGCCCCCTTGGGCCAGGGAATCGTGCGCGCCAGCGTCTCGTCCAGCACGCTGTTCCAGCAGGTCATCTGATACTCGAGGTGCAACTGTGTGTCGTTGCCCTCCACGCCGCGCATCTCCCAGCGGGCCAGTTTGGTGCCGCCGGCGTAGCCGTCGATGAACGTGGGCTTCGAGTCCATGAGCACGTTGTCGAACTTGAGTTCGCCCTTGTACTTGGGCGCGTTGCCCCCGTCGAGTTCGAGGCGGTGGGCGGCGCTGGCGGTGAGCATGGGGAAGACCACCGCCGCGGAACTGAACTTGAACGGCACGGGCTGGGTCATGATCTGCCCGTCCACTACGTCCTTCACGTTGCCCGCCTGGATGCGCAGGTCGATGGTCATGGTCCAGTCCTTGGACTTTTCCAGCACCAGCACCTTCTCGGCTAGCGGCTCGGTGGGCACGGCGGCCTGAGCCGCCGCGGCATCGCGGGCGGCCTTCTTGGCACGGTCCTTCTCTTTTTCTTCGTCGCGGTCCTTCTTGGACAGTTGCGCCAGGGCGGGCGATCCAGCGGCGACCACGATGAGCAGCGCGACGGTCCAGCGAATGGTCTGTGCGTGCATGGCGTACCTCCGGTCGGGCGGCAGCCACCCGCGGTCTGTTCGCATTGTTGCACCCGCCGGATGCCCTGCCCTAGGTCTTCAGGCCCAGTTCGTGCGGAGTGGGCAGGTCTTTGATACTCGCCAGCCCGAACACCCGCAGAAACTCTCGCGTCGTGGCGTAGAGCATGGGCCGCCCCAGTTCTTCGGCCCGACCCGCGATGGTGACCAGCTTCCGGTCAAGCAACCCCTTGAGCACCTCACCGCAGGCCACGCCGCGGATCGCCTCCAGGTCCACCCGCTTCACGGGCTGGCGGTAGGCGATGATCGCCAGCGTCACCAGGGCCTCGTGCGACAGCCGCGTGCGGGCCGCGTCGCCCTGGAGCGCGGCGATCAGCGACCCATAGGCGGGCAGTGTCATCACGCGGTAGCCGCCCGCAACCCCCTCGATGCGAAAGGCCCGGCCGCTGCGGTCGTACTCGGCGTTCAGGTGCGCCACCGCCCCGGCCACCCGGGCGAGAGCGGCCGCCGCGTCGGGCGCGGCGCGCTTGCGACGGCGCGGCACGGCCACCACGGTGGCGGCGATCGAGCCTTCGACGTTGACCTCGGACGCTGGCGAGGGTGCGGGCCTCTCGGCCGCGGGCTCATCCGGCGGCAGCAAGCCCAGAACCTGCGCGATGCGCACGCCCGACAGCGGCCGCCCCGATGAGATCACCAGCGCCTCCACACGCGCGGCCAGCGTCGGGTCGGCCGGGTCCGCCTCGATTGGCGCGGCATGGCCGGGCGGGGTTTCGGTATCGCGGGCCTGCGGGTCGAGGGCGGTCTGGGCGTTCATCCGTGAACACTCCGGGAACGGTGAGGTATGGCGCCACGCGGCGGAGTGAGTGTATCGACCCAACCCGTGCGGCGTGCCCAGATCACCGCCGGGCTGCCGCCGCTCAGCCGAAACGGCCGGTCACATACTGCTCCGTCTCCGCCACCAGCGGGTTGGAGAAGATGTCCAGAGTCTTGCCGAACTCCACCAGCCTCCCCATGTACATGAAGGCGGTGGCATCGCTCACGCGGGCCGCCTGCTGCATGTTGTGCGTTACGATCACGACCGTCAGCCGCCGGGCCAGGTCGCGGATGAGTTCCTCCACCTTGAGCGTGGCGATGGGGTCGAGCGCCGAGCACGGCTCGTCCATCAGCAGCACGGCCGGGTCGGCCGCGATGGCCCGGGCGATGCACAGCCGCTGCTGCTGCCCGCCTGAGAGGCCCAGGGCCGACTGCTTGAGCCGGTCTTTCACCTCTTCCCACAAGGCGGCCTGGCGCAGGGCCCGCTCGCAGGCCTCTTGCAGGCGGCCTCTGCCGCGCTCGCCCGCGATACGCAGCGGGTAGGTGATGTTGTCGAAGATCGACATGGGAAAGGGGTTGGGCTTCTGAAAGACCATGCCCACACGCCGCCGCAGCGAGATCACGTCGGTGCCGCGGGCCGTGATCGGCGTGCCCTCCAGTTCGATGACGCCCTCGGTGCGCACCCCTTCGATCAGGTCGTTCATGCGATTGAGGGCTCGCAGCAGCGTGCTCTTTCCGCAGCCGCTGGGGCCGATCAGGGCCGCCACGCGGCCCGCGGGGATTGGCATGCTCACCTCGTGCAAGGCCCGGGCAGCCCCGTACCACAAGGAGAACCCGCGAACCTGAAACATGGCCGGCTGCTCGAGCAGGGCCGCATGGATGCGTGAACCCGTGGCCAGTGGTGCGCCGGGGGCGCGGGCCGCAGCAGGCACGGGCACGGGCGGGTTGACCTGCACGACGCGTTCCAAGGGCAGCGCGCTCCGGAGCGAAGGGGGATGCGTCGGGATCGTTGGCGCGCCGCTCATGGATGCCGAAGACCGTTTGCGAATACCAGCCCGCCGACCGTGAACCTTGCGCGAAGGCCGGCGTGCCGGCCCCGGGCCGCCTAGGTGCGCACCCGCGACGTGCGGGCGACCACGAGTCGCACCGCCAGGTTCAGCACCAGAATCAACGTGATGAGCACCAGGATGCCCGCCCACGCCAGGCGCTTCTGCTCCGGGTAGGGCCCGGTGGCGTAGGTGTAGACCTGCAGGGTCAAGGCCGGGAAGGGCTGCGACAGGTCGGTCGCCAGCAGGCGGCTGCCCAGGGCCGTGAAGAGCAGGGGGGCCGTCTCCCCCGCCACCCGCGCGATCGCCAGCATCACCCCTGTCACCAGGCTCCCCGTCGCGCTCGGCAGCACCACCCGCAGGATCGTCTGGGCCCGGTTTGCACCCAGCGCCAGCGAGCCCTCGCGGTAACTGCGCGGCACCAGCCGCAGCATCTCCTCGGTGGTCCGGGCCACGATCGGCACCATGATGAACGCCAGGGCCGCCGCGCCGGCGTAGCCGTTGAAGTTGCCCATGGGCACGACCAGCAACTCGTAGCCGATGATCCCCACGACGATGCTGGGCACGCCCGCGAGCACGTCAGCCGTGAAGCGCACCACGCTGCCCAGCCGGCCGCCCCCGGCGTACTCGCACAGGTAGATGCCCGCGGCCACGCCCAGCGGGATGCCCGCCAGCGAGGCCAGTGCCAGCAGCACCACCGTGCCGAGGATGGCGTGCCGCATGCCGCCGGGGTCGTTGAGGTCGCCGGTGGGCAGTTCGCTGAAGAAGGCCCAGTTCAGAGCCCCCGAGCCGATGGAAACGAGGTACGACACCACCAGGGCGAGCAGGCCCACGATGATGAGCGCGCAGAGCGAGCAGGCCACGAACATGGCCGCGCTGGTGAGCCGCGCCCTCGGGTTGGTATACGTCCTCGCCACGCCTTGCCTGCTCCTCTAGTGGGCCACCATGGCCCCGCGGTCTTTGCCCACCACCAGCGCCCGCGCCACCACGTTGAACGCGAGCGACAAGGCCAGCAGCAGCAGGGCTACGTAGAGCAGGCTGGCCCGGTGCAGCCCCTCGCCCGCCTCTGCAAACTCATTCGCGAGCAGGCTCGCCATCGTCTGCGCCGGCTCGAACACGCTGGGCGATATCTGGTTGTTGTTGCCGATCACCATGGTGACGGCCATCGCCTCGCCTCCCGCACGGGCCAGGCCCAGGATCACCGCGCCGAACAGCCCCGCTCGGGCCGAGCGCAGCATCGCCCAGCAACTCTGCCACCACGTCGCCCCGAGGGCCAGCGTCCCCTCAATCTGGGCCCGCGGCACGGCCCGCAGCACATCGCGGCTCACCGCCGTGATGATCGGAATGATCATGATCGCCAGGATCAGGCTGCCGGTAAGCAGGTTGCGCCCGGTGAGGGGTATCGCCCGCTCCACCTCGCGGCCCGCGACCGTGATCTGCTCGTAGAACAGCCAGCGGGCGGCGGGCACGCTCCCCAGCGTGTCGCGCAGCAGCGGGCCCACGCGCGACTGGATGAACGGCGCCAGCACGAAGAGCCCCCACACGCCGTACGCCAGGCTCGGCACGGCCGCGAGGAACTCGATCAGGAACGACACGATGCCCGCGATCTTCAGCCGCGGCGCCACCCGCACGATAAACAGCGCGGCACCGAAACTCAGCGGTGTCGCCACCAGCAACGCCAGGGCACTGCTGGCGGCCGTGCCGTAGATGACCGGGAGTGCGCCGAAGGCGGGCGGCACGGCTTGCACCACCACCTCGCCGTCGCGCAGCAGCGGGTTTCCGGCGGTGTCGAGGACCGGCACCTCCAACTCGTTGGCCCGCCAGTCGCTGCTGGCGACAAAGCCGGCCCCGAAGTGCGCGATGCTGGGCCCCGCCCGCACCAGCAGCACGCCCACCAGGGCACCGAGCATCACCAGAATCACCAGCGCGCCGGCCAGCACTCCCGCGTGCAGCAGGCGATCGGCCCACGGCCCGCCCCGTCGTGCCCCACGCCCGCTCGGGCCGGCACCGATGCCATCGGGTTGTGCGCTCAGGGCGGACATCGGGTCGGCTCCACGCATCGCCGGGTGCCGGGCACCCGGGCCACCAGCCTACCCGCACCGGTCAGCCCGCCGCGCGGCACTCCACAGACCCCGCCGGCTCACTTCAGCGATTGGCCCTTGTACGTCAGAGAGTTCACGGCCGTGAGCGAGGCGGCCTTCACGGGCTCGGCCAACGGGGCGTAATCCATCGACGCGGCCACGCCCTGGCCGTCGGTGAGCGCCCAGGTGAAGAACCCGGTCAGGGCCCGCGCCTCTTCCACGCTGCCGAGGTTGACGAGGTCGCCGTACACGATGATGTAGGTGAACGCGGCGATCGGATAGGCGGTATCGCCCGGCTGGTTCCAGATGTTGGCAGCGAGCGTCTGTCCCTTGAGTTTGCCGGCGGCGTTGACGCCCGCGGCCGAGATCGTGTCGGGCGAGGCCACGATGAAGCGCCCCGCCGGGTTCTTGATGGCCGCGAAGGGCAACTGGTTGGCGGTGGCGTAGTTCAGTTCGACGTACCCCAGGGCGCCGGGGGTCTGCTGCACGGCCGCGGCCACGCCCTCGTTGCCCTTGCCGCCCTGGCCCACCGGCCACTTCACCTGCTTGCCCGCGCCGACGGTCTTGGTGAACGCCGGGCTCTGCGTGGCGAGGTAACTCGTGAACACGTGGGTGGTGCCGCTGCCGTCGGTGCGGTAGGCGGGCGTGATGGGCGTGGCGGGAAGGGCCACGCCGGGGTTGAGTTCGGCGATCCGCGCATCGTTCCAGGTGTTCACCACACCCATGAACATGTCGGCCACCAGCTCGCCCGTCAGGTTCAGCCTCTGCTTCACCTCCGGCAGGTTGTACGTCGCCACCACGCCTCCGGCCGTGGCCGGAAACTGCACCACGGCGCTGGTGCCGCCCAGGGCCGCGATCTCCTTCTCATTGAGCGGAGCATCCGAAGCGCCGAACGCCACGGTCTTGTCGGTGATGGCCTTGATTCCGCCGCCCGAGCCGATCGACCGGTAGTCGATCTTCACGTTGGGGTTCGCCTTCTGGTACTCCACCACCCACTTTGTGTAAAGCGGGGCCGGGAACGTGGCTCCAGCACCCGAAAGCCGCACCTCGGCGGCCGCGCCCAGCGCGGCATGACCGATCGAGACCAGCCCGGCCAAGCCCACCGCGACGGCAGCAGCGATACGCATAAAGGCTCCTTCAAGGGTTCACTTCGTCCGGCTGGCCTCGCCCGGCCGAACTTGACCCGAAGGTATCCACCCCTGTGTGAAGAACCCTCGCAGGCAGTGTGAAGATCGTGCAAAGACGGGTCCGCGCCGGCCTCGCAGGCCCGGCCTACCGGCCCGGCGCTCTCACATCGCGGCGATCCGCCGGGCCGTTTCGGCCTCGATCAGGTCCCCGTGCACCTTGTCAAAGTCGCCGGCCAAGAAGTCGCGCAGCGCGTACTCACCCGCCAGCCGCTCGTCGGCCACGATCCCTTCCTTGTAGCGGTACGTGCGGATTTTCTCGCTGCGTTCGCCGCCGCCGATCTGGGCGGAGCGGGCGGCGGAGCGTTCGGCGTGCTTCTTCTGGCGCTCGAGTTCGTGGAGGCGCGTGGCCAAAAGCCGCCGTGCCCGCTCGCGGTTCTGCTGCTGGCTCTTGCTCTCCATCATGCGGATGATGATGCCGCTGGGTTTGTGCTTGATCTGCACGGCGGTGGCGACCTTGTTCACGTTCTGGCCGCCGGGTCCCTGGGCCGTCGTGGCGAACTCCTCCACGTCGTTCTGCCAGTCGATCCTCACCTCAACCTCCTCGGGCTCCGGCAGCACCGCCACCGTGGCCGTGCTGGTGTGGATGCGGCCCTGGGCCTCGGTGGCGGGCACGCGTTTGACGCTGTGGACACCGGCCTCGAAGTTGAGGGCCGTCCAGACGCCCGTGCCCTTGATGCCCAGTGTCGCCGCGCGGATGCCTCCGGTGCTCGCCTCGGCGGTCAGATCGAGCGTCTCGACGCTCCACCCCCGCCGCGCGGCACACCTCGTGTACATCTCCAGCAGGTCGCGCGCCCACAGCGCTGCCTCGTCGCCCCCCGTGCCCGCGCGGATCTCGACGATGACCGAACCGATGCGGTTGTCGTCGTTCTGGGCGAGGGCTGCGCGGATGGCCTGGGCCTCCGCCGCGGCCCGCCCGCGCACCCCCGGCAACTCTTCGCGGGCCAGGGCCGCCAACTCCGCGTCCGCGCCGGCCGTCGCCTCGCGCTCCAGGTCCGCCGCCTCGGCGCACAACGCCAGATAGCGTCGATAGGCCGCCACCACCGGATCGAGCGCAGCCCGTCGCATGGTGCGGTCGCGCACGGCCCGATGGTCGGCCAGCACGCCCTCGTCCGTCAGTTCGCGCCCGAGCCTTGTCCACTCTGTGTGCATCGTGTCGAGCTTCGCACGCAGCGGTTCGGCCAGCGAGCCCTCGTGCTGTGAAACCGCGGGTGTCGCCATCTGTAGAAGGTAGGAGGACACACGCGGGAACGCAGGCCAACGCCGGCGCGGCGGCTAGGCTTGGCTCCGCTCCGCTCTGGGGTTTCGCGCATGCCCGATGCCATCGTGATGCAGCGTGTCCGCAAGACCTTCGGCCCCAAGGTGGCCGTGGCCAACATGGACCTGGCCGTGCGCGAGGGGAGCGTGTGCGCCTTCCTCGGGCCCAACGGTGCGGGCAAGACCACCACCATCCGCATGATCATGTCGATTCTCTTCCCGGATGCGGGCGAGATCCGCGTGCTGGGCAAGTCGAGCGCCGTGGAGAGCAAGGACCGCATCGGGTATCTGCCCGAGGAGCGGGGTGTCTACCGCAAGATGCGCGTGGCCCCGTTCCTGGCGTACATGGCGAGCCTCAAGGGGCTGTCGGCGGGCGACGTGGCCCGGCGCGTGCCGGGCTGGCTCGACAAGGTGGGCCTGGCCGACGTGGCGAAAAAGAAGTGCGAGGAACTCTCCAAGGGCATGCAGCAGAAGGTGCAGTTCGTCGCCAGCGTCATCCACGAGCCCGAGCTCATCATCCTGGACGAGCCCTTCAGCGGGCTCGACCCCGTGAACGCCCGTCTGCTCCGCGATCTTGTCGACGAGCAACGCCGCCAGGGCCGGACCATCATCTTCAGCACCCACGTCATGGAGCACGCCGAGCAACTCTGCGACCACGTGCTCATGATCAACCGCGGTGTGAAGGTTCTCGACGAGACCATGGCCGGCATCCGCTCGCGCTTCGAGCCGCACACGGTGATCGTGGAACCCATGGACGATTCGCCCGCGGGCATCGAGCCCTTCCGGGCCGCCCAGGGCCTGCTCCGTTGCGAGCGCGTGGGCAGCGCCTTCGAGATGCGTTTCGACGAGCGCGTCAGCGTGGAAGAGGCCATGCGGGCCCTCTTCGCCCGCGGCGCGGTGCGCCGCCTCGAGGTGAAGCGCATCAAACTCGAAGACGTCTTCATCGAACTGGTGGGGGCCACCGGCGGCGCGGGCCACGGCAACGCCAACGAATCGGCGGTGAAGGCCGCGGCCCGGGAGGTGCTGGTATGACACGCACGCTGCGGGTGGCCTATCGCGAGTTCGCGTCCACCGCCTTCACCAAGAGTTTCATGTTCGGCTTCTTCGTGATGCCGATCATCATCTTCGTCGGCGTCGCGGGGGCCACCGTGCTGTTCAACCGCGACGGCCCCAAGGTGCAGGGCACGGTCGCGGTGATCGACCAGTCGCCCGGCGGCAAGGTGGCCGAGGGCCTGCGCTCCCGCTTCACGCCCGAGCGCGACGAGCAGGAGGCCAAGGAGCAGATCGCCCGCGTTCAGAAGGCCGCGGAAGATTCACCCCTCGGGCCCATGGCCAGGCAGGCATGGGAGACACCCCAGGCGCAGATGGCTCTCCAGCAGGCCATGCCCCGCGCCGCCATCACCCTCGAAGTGCTCGCCCCCGACACCGATGTGAAGGCCGAGCAGGCACGCGTGCTCGCCGACAGCGCCAGGCGGGTTGATGGCGCCGCCGCCGCCTCGCAGCGTCTGGCCCTGGTGGTCATTCCCGCCGGCAGCGTGACGCCCGCCGCGCCCGTCAAGCCCGGCGACGAGGGGGCCTTCGAAGCGTTCCAGTTGCACATTCGGCCCAAACTCGACCCCCAGGTGCAGAACCGCGTGCGCGACAAGGTGCGCGAGAGCCTCATCGACGCGCGCCTCGATGCCGCGGGCTTCGCCGCGGAGCGCGACCGTTTGAGGGCCATGATCACCCAGCCCCGCTCCGAGACCAACGAGGTGACGAAGGAGGGCGTGAAGAAAAGCAACGCCGGCCTGGCCTTTCTCATGCCCATGGCGTTCATGGTGCTCCTGTGGATGAGCGTCTTCACCGCGGGCCAGTACCTGCTCACCACCACCATCGAGGAGAAGAGCAGCCGTGTGATGGAGGTGCTGCTGTCCGCGGTCTCCAGCCGCGAACTGCTGATCGGCAAGATCATCGGGCAGATGGCCGTGGGCCTGCTGGTGCTGGGGCTGTACGGCGGGCTGGGCGTCGGCAGCCTCTTCTTCACCAAGACGCTCTCCGCGCTCGACCCCTTGAATCTGGTCTACCTCGCCGTGTTCTTCCTCATCGCGTACGCCCTCGTGGCCAGCATGATGGCCGCAATTGGCTCGGCGGTGAGCGACATGCGCGAGGCCCAGAGCCTGATGACCCCGGTGATGCTCATCCTCATGGTGCCCATGGTGCTGTGGATGCCCATCAGCCGCGACCCCAACGGCATGTTCTCCACCATCGCGAGCATGACGCCGCCACTCAGCCCCTTCGTCATGGTTCTGCGCATCCCCGCCGCGGCGGGCAGCATCCCCGTGCCCCTGTGGCAGATCGCCGTCTCCATCGCGCTGGGCCTCGCTTCGGTCGTCTTCGTGGCCTGGGCCGCGGCCAAGATCTTCCGCGTGGGCGTGCTCATGTACGGCAAGCCCCCCAACCTCGGCACGCTCATCAAATGGGTGCGCATGGCGTGACGAAGAAGGCACCGGGCACTGGGCAGCGGGCACTCGTCGAGTCCCGGCGGGTTGGTCCGGGCCCCGAGTTGTCGCCGCTCCACCTCTACGAGCTCTGCGTGCAGAACACCCGCGTGCTGGCGCCCCTCTTGCGGGCAATCCACGGCGGCACGCCGCGCATCTTGCACGAAGACTTCTGCGGCTCCGCCGCGCTCTCCCGCGCCTGGGTCTCGGGCAGCCCCGGCGGCCGGGCCCTCGCCACTGACCGCGACCCCCTGCCGCTCGCCCACGCACGCCGCGCTCCGGGCGGCCGTGCTCGTGCCCTCCGCCTCCGCCGCGCCGACGTGCTGGCCGCGCCGCCCGCGCCCCGCCCGCACACGCCCGCCGATGTGATCTTCGTGGGCAACTTCTCGATCGGCGAGATTCACGCGCGGGCGGGGCTGGTGGGCTACCTGCGTGCCTGCCGCGCCCGGCTGGCACGCGTCCCGGTGCCCGGTGTGTTCGTGTGCGACACCTACGGCGGCACCTCCGCCTGGCGCACCGGCGGGGTGCAGCGGCTGCACCCCGTACCCGGCGACACACGCACGCGCATCCGGTACACGTGGCAGCAGCGGGCGGCAAACCCGCTCACGGGCGTGGTGGAGAACGCGCTGCACTTCCGCGTCGAACGCGCGGGCGTGGTCGTGGCCGAGCACACCGATGCGTTCGTCTACCGCTGGCGGCTCTGGACTCTGGCCGAACTCCGCGACGCCATGCTCGAGGCGGGGTTCCGCACCGTGCAGGTGTACGGCCAGGTGCCCGATGCCGCGGACGGCGACGGCAACGCGTACGCGCTCCCGATCACCGACGCCGCCGACCTCGGCGACAACTGGATTGTCTGCGTGGCGGCCCGCCCCTAATCCGCCAGGGCGCTCCCGGGTCGGTCGGCGTAATGGGCCCGCACCTCGCGCCACAGTTCGTGCAGCGATATCCCCCGGTGCCCGGCACGCCGGCGCATCGCGCCCAGCCGGTACAGGTGGCCCCACTGCCGCAGCAGCACGCCCCACGCCCACAGCACGCCGCGCCCGGGGTCGTAGAGGTTTGTGGCCTCGCTGCTGGTGCCGTTGAGTTCAACGATGGCGAAGCCCTCGCCGCGGCCCAGCCCCTCGTCGCTCTCGTAGCGCAGGTCGAAGCGGCCGAAGTCGAGCGGCCCGCCGTTGAGGCCGCGAAACCCCGCCGCGATCGTGTCGATGGCGCGCGACAGCGCGGGCGTGGTCAGGTCGATGCCGTCGGTGAAGAGCGTGCCCTGGCAGTGGTTGCCGGCTTCTGCCAGCCGCACGCGTTCGCCCTCCGCGGGCACGCGCTCCAGCTCATGCCGCCAGCGCGCTCGGAAGACCCCGCGCTGCCGCCGGTAGCGCGGGTGGTCGTCGATCAGACGGGCCAGGGTTCGCACGCCGTCGCCGGTGGCGACGGGAAACGTCTTGCGCGTGACGGCAAAGATGAACCCCTCGCTCCCGTCGGCAGCCGGGCCCGACGCGTGCCGCACCCACAGCACGCCGCACTCGCAGGGGCCCGGGTGGTGGCGCTGCACCATCACCGCCCGCGTGTTGGCCGCGAAGTAGGGCAGCAGGTCGCTCGCCCCGCGGGCCACCCTCACCGCGAAGCCGCGCTGCCCCGCGTCGGGTTTCAGAACCACCGGGTACCCGCCCAGCGCGGCATCATCCGCGATGCACCGGGCCGCGGCCGAGGCGCGGTCGAGCGCTGCGGCACCGGGCGGAATCACGCGCCACGCCAGCGTCGCCCGCCGCCCTGCGTCGCTCGCGCACAGGCCGGCCAGGATCGCCGCCTTGCTCTCGTTGACCCAGCCGCCGCCCTTTTCGATGCCGGGGTTGGCGGCGAGAAACGCCAGGGGCCCGCCGTGCCGCAGCGCCAGGACCGCGCACCAGGCCGCCACCGGGGCGTAGAGCATCCACGCCGGCCAGTGCTCGTGGTGGCCCAGGTGCCCATGCCCGCCCGCGCTGTGGTGCGATGTCTCGCTCATCGGCCGCCAGCGTACGGCCGGCGGCGTTCAGCCGCGATACGAGAGGTACTGGGTTACGCCGTTGCGGCGCACCGTGAGCAGCACGCCGCGCCGCGGGTCGGTGTTGGCCGTGCTCTCGCGGAAGGCCGACAAGCCGGTGATGGGCTGGCGGTTGATGCCGATGATGATGTCGCCGGCCCGCAGGCCGAGTTGGGCCGCGGCCCCGTCGGGGTCCACCT
Organism: uncultured Phycisphaeraceae bacterium; assembly: GCA_964590885.1. Taxonomy (GTDB): domain Bacteria; phylum Planctomycetota; class Phycisphaerae; order Phycisphaerales; family UBA1924; genus JAEUIX01. The sequence goes on along the minus strand of CAZPWW010000013.1, from coordinate 8,160 downwards.
CCGTGATCACCACGCCCTGGTTCACGCGCCGCTCACCCACCCGCCGGGCGAGTTCGGGCGTCAGATTCTCGACGGTGAAGCCGAGCTTCTCGCTGCGGGCCGTGTCGGCCGCCCCCGCCTCGGGTTCGTCGCCGCCGTCCGCGGCCGCGAGTTGGTCGGGCCGCTTGGCGAGGGTTACCGACAGCGAGAGCGGCTTGCCGTCGCGGAACACGTCGAGATCGACCTTGCGGCCCGGGCCCATCGCCGCGATGGTGTTGCGCAGGTTGTCGGCGCTGGTGGGGGCCTTGCCGTTCACGCGCGTGATGATGTCGCCGGCCTGCACGCCCGCCTGGGCCGCAGGGGTGTCGGGCGTCACATCGCTCACGAGAACGCCCGACCCGCCGGTGTAGTTGAACTCGCGGGCGAGGTCGTCGGACAGGTCCTGCGGCTGCACACCCAGAAAGCCCCGCTCCACCTTGCCCGACGTGATGAGCTGGTCCATCACGTTCTTGGCCATGTTGGAGGGGATGGCAAAGCCGATGCCGATGCTGCCGCCGGTGCGCGTGAGGATCGCGGAGTTGATGCCCACGATCTGGCCGCGCAGGTTGAGCAGCGGCCCGCCCGAGTTACCGGGGTTGATGGCGGCATCGGTCTGGATGACGTCCTGGAAGGTCACGTCGCTCAGCCCGCCTCCCCCGCCCGCGCCACCCCGCTGCGATCGGCCCTTGGCGGAGACGATGCCCGCGGTGACAGTCTGGTTGAGCTCGAAGGGGTTGCCGATGGCCACCACCCACTCGCCCACCTTGAGCGTGTCGGAGTCGCCGATGTCCGCGGCCGGGAACGCATCGCCCTCGATCTTGAGCACCGCCACGTCGGTCTGCGGATCGGTGCCCACGATGCGGGCGGTGTACTTCTGGCTCGCCTCGGTGGCCACGGTGACCAGCGTTGCCCCCTCAACAACGTGGTTGTTGGTGAGGATGTAGCCGTCCCTCGACACGATCACGCCCGACCCGAAACTGGTGAAGCGGCGTGTCTGCGGGCGGGCACCCCCGTCGCCGGGCCCCTGATCGCCAAAGAACCGGCGCAGCATGTCGTCGAAGTTCGGGTCGCCGAACGGGCTCCGCTGCGGCTGCGGCGAGCGCGGGCGCCCCTGCTGGCCGCGGGCGGGGCCCTCGTCACCGCCCTTGTTGGCCGTGATGTGCACGACGGCGGGCGACACCGTCTTGGCGACGTTCTCAAACGCGGCCGAGAGGTCCATCGCCCGGGCGATGGCGGCCTGCGTCGCCTTGTCGTCGGCGTGCAGCGGCGGAGTGAGCAGCGGAGCACCCAGGGCCAGGCCCAAGACGCCGGCCGAGAGAGCGTTGCGGGAGGGATTACGCAGGGGTCGATCCGTCATGGCAAGGGTCCTCACTCATTCGTGCCCGTGGTTGGCGGCGGGACATTCAACTCATGTACACCGGCAAGATCGCCAATGTTCGATGTGTTTTCGTGATCAATCAGCACGTCTTGCAGCATGTTCTCGATCTTGATCGCTGTCGGGGCCGGGTGTCCATTCTACAGGATGCCCTCCCCGTTCGTTTCCGCCGCGGCCCGCACGTCCACGCGGAGCACGCCGTCGGCCAGCACCTGCACCGCCGATGCCCGGTCAATCTGCCCCGGCAGCACCACCGTGCGCTCGAACAGGCCCGAGCCCAGTTCGTCGTGCAGCAGTCCCGCGGCCTGCGGGCTCGCACCACGCGTGCCGCGCACGATGATTCGGTCGTTCATGACGCTCACATCAAGATCGTCCGCCGCGACCTCCGGGAGCGCGGCCACCAACGTGTACCCCTGCTCCGTGCGCACGACGCGGATGGCCGGGAACCGCTCGGCGCGGCCGTCCGCGAGCCTTCGAAAAAGGCCCTCGGCTACGGGTGAGACTTCGCCGAGCGAGAAGACCTGGATGGTGCTTGTGGGGTTCATGTCGTACTTACGCTCGGGGCCGGCTGCAGGCGGCAACCTCACGAGTGCGAGCGCAACCCTCGTGCCAGCGGCCTTGGTCATCCCAGGGCCCCCGCACAGCCTTGTTCGGCAGCCGACCGGCTTGATGTCGCCTTGAATGCGACAGGCTGGCCGCCCGGCGTGCCAAGTTGGCACCCCGCAAGCCCGGTGGGTGTCCCCCGAGGCCATCCCCGCCGCTGCTGCCTGGCACGGGCGATGCTGCATGTCATGCCAGCGGGCCGCTGGCCCGAACCCCCCAAGTTGGGGGACGTAGAATCGGACCCTGGCGGATCCGGACGACGCACCTGGCGCCGCCGCCCCGCCAGCGAAGGAGTTGCCCGATGGTCTTCGACCCGCTGTATTTCATCTTGGTCGGCCCCGCGATGATTCTGGGCCTGTGGGCCCAGTGGCGGGTGAAGAGTGCGTTTCATCGCGGCGCGGAGACACCGGCCCGCAGCGGCATCTCGGGGGCCGAGACCGCGCAGATGATCCTGCAGGCACACGATTGCGGCGATGTCCGCATTGAGGAGTCGCACGGCACGCTCAGCGACCACTACGACCCGCGCGAGAAGGTGGTGCGGCTCTCGCACGACGTGTTCCACGGCCGTTCGCTCGCGGCTCTGGGCATCGCCGCCCACGAGGTGGGGCACGCGATTCAGGACAAGACCCGCTACGCGCCCCTGGTGATGCGCAACGGCATCGTGCCGCTGGCCAGCGTGGGTGGCAACTTCTCGATGATCATCTTCATCGTGGGCCTCGCGATGGCCGGGGCCGGCATGGTCCTGGGCAAGTGGATGATCCTCGCGGCGATCGGACTCTTCACCCTTTTCGTGCTGTTTCAACTGATCAACCTGCCCGTGGAGTTTGACGCGAGCAACCGCGCCAAGAAGTGGCTGGCCACGAGCGGTCTGGTCTCGGCCGATGAGGCCCCGGTGGTGCGCTCGGTGCTCTCGGCCGCCGCCTGGACGTACGTGGCCGCGACGCTGAGCGCGGTGCTGACGCTGGTGTACCTGCTCATGCGGGCCAACCAGAGCCGGGACTGAGCCTACCGGTTCAGCCGCCTCGACCACACCCACACCAGCGTGGACAGGCCCAGCACCGCGGCTCCGTTGAACTGGTGCAGCGTGGTCAGGGCAACGTCGGCCGGGTGGGCCGGGTCGCTCTTGCCGTAGACGAGCACGGCCCACAGCGCGGCGAAGCCGAGCACAAACTGCAGACCCACGGCGTGCATGATGCCGGCGGCGAACCGGGCCAGCACCGTGCCCGCGGGGCCCGGGGTTCCCTTGAGCCGCTTGCCGCGGGCCGAAACGATCACGGCCAGCACCACCACCACGAGCGCGAACACGATGTGCGAGCCGACGGAGTGCCAACCCCGCTCGGGTGGCGGAAAGTGGCGGGTCGCGGCCCCGAAGCACAACTGAACGACGGTGCACGCCAGCAGCGCGCCGCCCACCCCGCGCACGCGTGGCAAGTCGTCGGCGGCCGTTCCTGCGGCGATAAAGCCCGGGGCAAGCGTGGCCGCCAGCCCGCAGGCCGCGGCGAAGATCAACTGCCCAGACACGCCGTGCAGCATCGCCAGCAGGGTGCTGTTGCTGTTCACGCGCAGCCCCCCGATGATGCCCTGCACGCACACCGCCGCGAAGATGGCCGTGGCCACACCGCGCACCCAGCCGCGCCGGTCGATGAGCCACACGTGCAGAGTCAGGGCGAGCACGATCAACCCGGCAAGGGCGCCAAAGAGGCGGTGGGCGTGCTCGTAGTAGATGCCCCCGGTCATGGCCTTGAGCGGGTAGAGGAACATGTTGGCGGAGAAACTGGTGGGCCAGTCGGGCACGGCCATGCCCGAGCGGGTGCTGGTGACCAGGCCGCCGATGAGCAGCAGCGGCACGAGTGCCCCGGCGGCCACCACACCCATGCGGAACAGCCAGACCGCGGCGGGCGGCGAAGCCTGGCTGCGCACTCGAAGGGCGCGGCCCGCGACTGCACCCAAGTCGCCCAAAAACACGCTCAGGCCAAGCCAGCCCGCGGCGTAGGCCCAGGCGTGCTCGCGCAGACCCTCAAGCCCGGGCGCGGCCTTCTCCGACAGCAGTGAGCCCACCACGAGCAGATTCGCGAGGCCGCACACCAGCCCGGCGGCGAGCCCAACGCGGACGCGCCCGTCGCTGCGCACGCCCAGCGCCATGCCCGCGAGTTGCACGATCAGCAAGCCCACACCCACGGCCGCGGGTGGCAGCGCCAGGCCCGGCACGTGCGACAGGAACGCGCCCGTCCACATCGCCGCGGCGGTGCCCAGGCCGATCACGGCGGCGGGCCCGACGGCGTGCGGCTGAGGTGCCGGCAGAGTCGAAGTCGACGATGGTGAAGTGTGCGACATGAGAATGAGGCGCAACGGGCTATCCACACTCGCCGAAGTTGCCAAACGCTTACCGCGGAGACTACTCTAGGGCCTGCGGGATTTTTGCCTCGGGTTCGGTGCTGCGGCAGCCTCGTGCGGGCGTGCCGATGGGCCTCCGGTCGCGTATGGTGCGGCCGTCGCGGGCGCGGGCCCCGTGCTCGCCCGGCGGGTCGGGAAGAGCCCGCCGCGCGGCGGTGTCAAGGAGCGTCGGACGTGTCAACGTTCTTTCCCAAGTGGACCAACGCCCTCCCGACCATGTTCGCGGCGGGCGGCGCGCTGGGTGCCGCGGCGGTGGCGAGCGGCGTGTGGTACTACTTCACGCCCAAGTACTTTGATGTGGGGTACATGCCGACGCAGCCGGGCGGCGGCTTCAACCACCAGATCCACGCCGGCCAACTCGGCATGGACTGCCGGTACTGCCACACCAAAGTCGAGCAGAGCGCCGAGGCCAACATCCCCAATGTCTCCACCTGCTACGGCTGCCACGCAGAGGGCAAACTGCGCCAGTTTTTGGACAGCAAGCCGCACCAAGAGAAGACGGCCTTCATCCGCCAGGCGTGGCTGGAGGACAAGCCGATCGAGTGGCGGCGCGTGCACAAGGTGCCCGACTATGTGCGCAACTTCCCGCACAACGCCCACGTGAACGCGGGTGTCTCGTGCTTCTCGTGCCACGGCAACATCGCGCGGATGCCCACGGTCTGGCAGCACGAGCCGCTGAGCATGAGTTGGTGCCTGGATTGCCACCGCGACCCCGACCAGAACCTGGTGCCCAAGGACAAGGTGACCAGCCTGTTTTGGGTGGAGAATCAGCTCGGCCCGGCCTCGAGCGCCGCCCAGGCCGTGGAGGGGAAGAAACTCTACGACCAACGCAAGATCGCCGCGCCGGAGAACTGCGGCGCCTGCCACTACTAGCCCGCCGCGAGTATGCGGTCTCATGGAAGCGTGAATCACCAGTGCCCGATGCCCAGTCCCAGTGCCTTCCCCATGAACACCCTCGATCAATGCCCGTCAAGCGTGAAAGAAGGCAAGCCGGCGCACGGCGCGCGGGTCGCCGCGGATGCTCTCGGGGCAGGGAGCGGCCAGCGCTACTGGCGCGGGCTGGATGACCTGGCCGACACCCCCGATTTCCGCAACTTTCTCGAGAAAGAGTTCCCGTCGGGCGCAGCGGAACTGCTCGAAGGGTCACGCCGTGCGTTCCTCAAGTTCATGGGCGCGGGCGTGGCCCTGGCGGGCGCGGCAACCGTTCCCGCGTGCCGCCGGCCCGATCACAAGATTCTGCCGTACTCGCGATTCGTGCCCGAGGATGCCCTGCCGGGCAAGCCGCTGTATTTCGCCACCAGTGTGCCGGGCCACGGCCTGGGTGCCGAGGGCCTGCTGGTCGAGACCCACGACAACCGCCCCACCAAGTGCGAGGGCAACCCCCTGCACCCCGAGAACCGGGGCAAGAGTTCGGTGCGCACCCAGAGCCTGATCCTCGATCTCTACGACCCCGATCGCGCCAAGTTCCCCGAACTGGTGCGCAAGCCCGGCGACGCCCCCGTGGAGGCGACGTGGGACGACTTCGGCGCGTGGAGCAAGGCCCACTTCGCACGGTTTGATGCCGACAAGGGCGCGGGCCTGGCGATCGTCTATGACAAGTACGCCAGCCCCACGCGCGAGGCCCAGATTGCGCGACTGAAGGCCAAGTGGCCCAAGGCGTCGTTCGCGGCGTGGGATGCGCTGGAGAACTCGGGCGCGCTGCTCGGCACCACCATGCTCTTCGGTGCGCCCATGCGCGAGTCGCTGGACCTTGCCAAGGCCAACGTCGTCGCCACCTTCGGGCGCGACTTCCTCCAACTCGAACCGGGCAGCCTCACGGCTTCGCGCGGCTGGGCCGCGGGCCGGCGCGTGATGACCACGCGCGATTCCATGAACAGGCTGTACGCCGTGGAGTCGCACTACTCGCTGGCGGGCGCCGCCGCCGACCACCGTCTGTGCCTTCCCCCGAGCCTGCTGCCCGCCGCGCTGGTGGCGCTGGCTCGGCGTGTGCTCACCGCGCCGGGCATCAACGCCGGTCCGCTGGCGGATGCCGTGGCCGCGGCCAAAGTGGACGCGGCGGTCGATCCCAAGTTTATTGACGCGCTCGCGGCCGATCTGCTCGACCCCGCCAATCGCGCCAAGAGCGCGGTGCTGTGCGGCCCGGGCCTGCCGCCGGTGCTCCACGCGCTGTGCCTGGCCGTCAACGCCGCGCTGGGCAACATCGGCGCCACGATCCGGCTCGCGCCGGCGCAGGGAGACGAGGGTGCCAGCGCGGTCGAGCAACTCGCCGCGGTGGCCAAGCGGCTGGAGGCGGGTGAGATCAACACGGTGGTCGCGCTCAACACCAACCCGGTGTTCAACGCCCCCGCAGACTGGAACTTTGCGGCCAAGTTCGCCAAGGCCGAGCACCGCATCGCGCTGTGCGACTGCCCCGACGAGACCAGCGCCCTGGCGACATGGCGGCTGCCCTCGGCCCACGTGCTCGAGCGCTGGGGCGACACCCGTGCTCTTGACGGCACCGTTGCCCCCACGCAACCGATGATCGCGCCGCTGTACGACGGCCGGAGCGACATCGAGGTGCTTGCGATGGTCGCGGGCGAAGCCCGCACGGCGGGCTACGAGATCGTGCGGGCCGCGTGGAAGGACAATCAGGCCGCGTGGTTCGGCAAGGGCGGCGCGGGCGGAGACTTTGAGCGGCTGTGGCGGCGTGCCCTGCACGACGGGCTGGTGGCAGGCAGCGCGGCCGGCGCGGCGACACCCAAGCCGGATTGGGAGAACGTGGCCACGGCGCTGCAGGCCCTGCCCGTGGTGGGGCCCGCGAGCGGCGAGAAACTCGACGTGGCCTTCGCCACGACGCAGCACCACGACGGCCGCTACGCCAACAACGCCTGGGTGTGCGAGTTGCCCGACCCCATCAGCCGCGTGGTGTGGGACAACCCCGCGTACGTGAGCCCGAAGACGGCCCGGGCATTGGGCCTGACGCAGACGGCCGCGACCGACAAGAAGCCGCAGGCGCTGATCGCCGACCTGAAAGTGGGCGGTCGCTCGCTGCGCATCGGCGTTTGGGCGCTGCCGGGCGTAGCGGACAACACGGTGGTGCTCCCGCTCGGTTGGGGGCGGACGGTGGTCGGCCTGGTGGGCCAGGGCAGCGGGTTCAACACGTTTGCCGTGCGCACAGCGGCCGGGCTCTGGAGTGCCCAGGGCGCGACGCTGACGCGGGCCGCCGACGGCGAGACGTGCCCCATCAGCAGCACGCAGACGCACGGCAGCATGGAGGGGCGGGCCCTGGTGCGCGAGGTGGACGTGCAGGCCTGGCGCAAGCACGGAGACACCCCGCCCGAGAAGAGCAAGGACGCCTACGGGCGCGAGAAGACGCTGGTGTTTGCAGAGCGGCTCGCCGGCGGCGAACTCACGCACATGCCGGCGCTCGTGGGCATGTACCCCAACCCGTACAACGCCTCTGCGCAGGACGCGGACCCCAAGGGGCAGGGCCTTGATCCCTCGCACGCCAGCCGCGGGCCGGGCGCTCCGGCGTTCACGCAGGGCCCGCAGTGGGGCATGTCGATCGACCTGGCCTCGTGCACCGGGTGCAACGTCTGCACGGTGGCGTGCCAGAGCGAGAACAACATCCCCGTGGTCGGCAAGATCGAGGTGAACAAGGGCCGCGAGATGCAGTGGATCCGGGTGGACCGCTACTTCAAGGGCGACGACGAGCACGCCACCTCGGGTGTGCTCTACCAGCCGGTGGCGTGCGTGCACTGCGAGAACGCGCCGTGCGAGACGGTGTGCCC
>CAZPWW010000012.1:0-93144 GCA_964590885.1 uncultured Phycisphaeraceae bacterium | reverse complement strand
CGCCACAACCCCTCCGCCTCCCGCGCCTCCTCCTCCGCCGCCCTCAGCCTCCGCATGAAATCCTCTCCCCGCCCATCGCTCTCCGGCAGCCGCAGCGCCTCCCGGAAATGCTCCCACAACACCGCCGCCTCATTCCCGGCCACCAAATCCGGATGCTCCCCCGGCGCCGCAAACCCCGCTGCCCGCATCGCCCGCAAATTCTCCCACCGCTCATCAATCCCCACCATCGCCTCCACCAAACCCGGCACCCGCGCCACCTCCGGCGCCTCCCCCGCCAGCCCCCGCAACTCCTCCTCCGGCAACGCCCGGAACCCCCGCACCGCCCCGTGCAGCCCCGCGTAATTCGTCGCCGTCCCCGCCGCCGCCAGCCACGCCCCCGCCTGCTCCCTCGACCATCCCTCCCGCGCCATGCAAATCACCGCCGCCGCCGCCGGCCCCCGGTGCTTCCCGTGGTGGCAATGCACAAACACCGCCCCCCCCGCGCCCGCCGCCGCCTTCACCAGCCGGCCCTGCGCCTCCCGGCCAATCCCGTCATACCCCATCGGCAAATGCGCGTAACGCATCCCATGCCGGTGCGCCCGCTCCAAATCCGGCCTCGCCCCATCCACCGAAATGATCAGCCGCACCCCCATCCCCGCCAGCGCCGCGACCGCCGCCGCCCCCCCCGGCGGGGGGGGGGGGGGGGGGGGGCCGGACAAGCGGGCCGCGCGAAGCTGATCTCCCTCGACCCCGGCCAAACCAAGTGGGCCTTCAACGTGGGACGGCACGTCATCGCCCGCTCGGGCTTTGAGCCCTGGCACGAGTTCATCGAAGACTACGACTACAACGCCCTGCCCGCCCTCATGGCCCGCGGCATCAAGGCCGACCTGGGCTACATCGACGGCTGGCACACCTTTGACTACACCCTGCTCGACATCTTCTACATCGACAAGTTGCTGCGACCGGGCGGCATCATGGGCATCAACGACGGCGGCCAGCGGCCCGTCGCCAGGGCCATCCGCTGGCTGCTGACCCACCGCCGCTACGAGGAGATCGACGTGGGCCTCGCCCCGGATTACAAGAGCCGCCTGCCAGGCGGCGCGCTCATCAAACGCTGGCAGGGCCGCAACAACGCCGACCGCTACTTCCGCAAGGTGGAGCAGTGGGAGCCGGACTGGGATTTTTACGCGCCGTTCTGACGCCCCCTGCCGATATCCTCCCGTTGGTGCCCGACTCCGCCCCCGGTCATCCCGCGCCCGCATCCACCGACACCGATGCCGCACCCGCCCCACCGCGCGGCCCGCTGCTCGACGCCGGCTGGCTCTTCCTGCTCGCCGGCCTCGCCCTGCTCATCGCCACCGCGCTCCTTCCCGCCCAGCGCGACGCGGCACGGGCCCGCCACGCCCTCGCCCAGGCCAGCGCCATCGAAGACCACCGCCTCGAACGCATGCGCCGCTACCAGGAGTACCTCGACGCCCTCAAGCGCGGCGACGAGGCCACCGTCCGCGCACTCGCCGCCGTGCAACTCAACCAGGCCCCCGAGGGCACCGCCCTGCTCGCCGACGGCGGCGAGCTCTCCGGCCGCTCGGCCTCCGTCTTTCCCGCGCTCGAGCCCCCGCCCGTAACCCTGCCCGTGCTGCGCGAGAACCCCAGTTTGCTCGAAACCTGGGCCACCGACGACCGCGCCCGCCTCTGGCTCATCGCCGGCGGCGGCTTTTTGGTGCTCATCGGCCTGCTGCCCCCGGCGCGGGGACGACCGGCGGCTCAGTGAGCCTCATCCGCCCGTGGACGCAGCAACCACGACAAGTCGCGCGCGCCGTGCAGAACACGCAACACCTGCAGGTGCCGGCCTGCAACCCTGAAGACAACCAGGTAAGCGTGAACTCGGTAGAACCGCACGTCGAGCGGCGTCAGCTCCGGGCGGGCGTGCCCGATGGCGGGCGTTCGGGCCAGCCGGCGCAGCGCGGCCCGAAAGTCCGCGACAACTCGATCCGCAACGGCCAGCCCCGCAACCTCCGCCGCGTGCTCCCACAGCGCCAGCACATCGTCGCGGGCCGGTTCCGCCAGCAGGATGCGCTTCACGCGCCACGCTTCCGGCGAGCCTTCGATCGCGCCGCCACCTCCGCGAAGACAGTCTCCGCATCCACCAGCCGGCCCGCGTCGGCCGCCGCCACCCCTTCCCGGATGCTCCGGACGACGGCCGCGTGCTCGCGCCGCCGGCGGCTCTCGCCGTCCATCATGCGGCGCAGGCTCTCACGCACCACCTCGCTCGAAGACTGGTACGACCCCGCACGCACCCGCGATCGCACGTATCGCGCCAGCGAGGGGGTGAGAGACACGCTCATGGCCTGACGCCCGCTCATGCGTACATTGTAATACACCATCTCATCGGATGCCAGCAAACCGGCACGCCCCTCCCGGTCGCTCACGCTCCCGGCTCGTTGCGCACGCCGCCCGCAGGCGCTACGCCCACGCCATCCCCGTACCCTCCCCCGTGACCGTGCCCCCTCCGCCCGCCGCCAATCCGCCCCCCCCACCCCCACCGCCCCGCCTCACCTTCGGCGCTGACCGCCGCCTCACCAAAGACCGCGAGTTTCAGGCCGTCTTCGCCGCCCGCTGCTCATGCCAGCGCGGCCCGCTCACCTTCCACGCCCGCACCAACGCCCTCGGCCGCACCCGCCTGGGCCTCTCCGTAGGCAAGCGCGTGGGCGGCGCGGTGGTCCGCAACCGCGTGAAACGCCTGCTCCGCGAGGCCTTCCGCCTCACCCAGCACGATCTTCCACCCGGCCTCGACCTCGTCGCCAGCGCACGCCCCCATTCCACCAGCGCCCGCGGCACGCTCGAGCGCTACCGCGCCGCCCTCACCAGCGCGGCCACCACGCTCGCCGCCGAACTCGCCCGCCGCGCGGAGAAAGCGCTGTGACCTCCATCTTCGTGCTGCTCGTGCGCCTCTACCAGATCACGCTCGGCCCGTGGCTCGGCGGCCGCTGCCGCTTCCACCCCAGTTGCAGCGTCTACGCCATCGAGGCCCTGCGCACGCACGGCCCCGTGCGCGGCACCTACCTCGCCGCGCTGCGCCTGGCCCGCTGCCACCCGCTGGGCGGCCACGGTTGGGACCCGGTGCCGCTCTCCAAACACGCGGAATGACCGGGCGGGTGGAACCGCGGGCCGCGCACCTGCGAATCGACGCTGTGCCCGTGCGTGTTGCGGGCGGGCCGCGCCGTTCTGGTGCCGGCCGTTGGCTTGCAGAGCGACAGATGACCCCCCCGTGCCGCACAGGTTGCTGGTGCATTGTGCTGTGCGCTGTGGCGCTCGCGGCGGGCCGGGACGCGTGGGCACGCCAAGACCCCAGCCAGTGCGGGCAATGGCTGTCGGCGGGTGCCTCCCCGGGCACGTCTGAGTACTCGCCCTCAGACAACAGCGGAGCCCTCTCCGATGGCACGGCGTGGCGCGACCAACTCGTCGCGGTCGGCTTCTTCAACTACATCGGCGGCGCACCCGCCAAGAACGTGGCCCGTTGGGACGGCCGGCGCTGGCACGCCCTGGGCACGGGCCTCAACGACAGTGCCGGGGCAATCACGGTCTACGAGGGCGATGTGATCGTTGGCGGGGGGTTCACCAGCGCGGGTGGAGTGTCGTGCGCACGCGTTGCTCGTTGGAACGGCTCCACATGGTCGCCCATGGGCAAGGGCTTCACGGATCGCGTCTACACACTCTTCAACTTTGACGGCGAACTCATCGCTGTGGGCAGCTTCGGCCTCTCGGGCACCACCCGCTGCAACGGGATCGCCCGCTGGGATGGCAGCGCGTGGCAGCCCTTCGGCACAGGCACCAACGGCGACGTCTGGGCCGCGGCACGCTTCAACGGCGACCTTGTCATCGGCGGCGATTTCACCGAGGCGGGCGGCGTGCCCTGCTCGCGCCTGGCCCGCTGGGACGGCGCGGCGTGGCGCCCCCTGAGCGGCGGTGCCGATGCACCCGTCTACGCGCTGCTCGCCCACCAGGGCCGCCTCTACACGTTCGGGGAGTTCCTCACGATCGACGGCCGGCCCTCTCGCATGGCCGCCCACTGGGACGGCAGGACGTGGACGCCGCTGCACGGGGTGGCAACCGACGTGGAGTATCTCTACTGCGCCCGAGTCTTCCGCGGCGAGGTCTGCGTAGGTCCTGCGTATTACGGGGCCACCTACTCCTGGGCCGCGCTGGTCGTCCGCGGCAACGCGGTCCTGCCGCTCATGCCGCATCAACTGGGTCCCACGGTGCACGGACACGAGGTCTACGTCACCGCCATGACGAACTGGCGCGGCGAACTCGCGCTGCTGGGGGGGTTCCGCGGCTTGTTCGTCGCCTGTGGAATCGAGCAGTCCGGCCGCGCCAAAGTTGTGGGTGCCGCGCTGTACGACGGCACCGCCCTGCACTCGCTCGAAGACGGATGCCCCGGGATCCCCGGCAACACCGAATCTTCCCCCCTCGCAACCGCTGTGGCATCGACCGGTGTGGGGCTGTACATCGCAGTGAACTCTCTGAGCCGCGCCGTGGCGCCGTACCGCCTGGTTCCGCCCACATGTCCCGCGCTTTCCTACGTGCGCGTTGCACTCTGGACGGGGTTCGGGGCCACGGGCACACCCCCGGCGACTTTCGGCTCCTCTCCGTCGTTTCTTCTCAGTTACCGCGACTTGCCCACGGCGATCATCACCCGGCAGGCGTTCCAAATCCGCAACGGCGCATGGTCCTTGCTCGCGGGCTGGGGTGCTCCCCTGCCCGCGTCCAGTCTCACCGACGCCGCCTGCATCTGGAACGATCTCCTCGTCGCCGCAGCCCAGAACACACCCCCGAGCGGCCCCAGCACCATCTACATCACCGATGGGTCATCCACGACCAACCTCGGCTCGCCACCGCTCAAGGTGCTCAGCCTGCTGTCCTGGCGCGGCGACCTGATCGCCGCCGGCAGCCGCGTGAGCACGGTGCCCGGCGACTCCAACGGCGTGATGCGCTGGACGGGCACGGCGTGGGCACCGCTTGGCCCCGTCGATCCGGCCTCCACCGGCGACAGCATCACCGCCCTGGCCACGTACAACGGCGACTTGGTGGCCGCGGGCACGTTCACGCGCTTCGGCACATCGCGTATCGGCGTGGCCCGCTATGACGGCACCAGTTGGGAGTTCCTCGGCGCATCGTTCACCGCAAGCACCACAACCACCACTGTCATCCGCGCCCTGCACGAGTACGGGGGCAAGTTGTACGTCGGGGGATTCCTCCAGTCCTTCACCGCCGCGGAGCAAACCCGCACCTGCCCGAATCGCCTCGCCACGTGGGACGGCGGCCGCTGGGAGCCCGTGGCCGACCCGGGCACCCAGACCGATGCCGGGGCCGTCTACGCCATGACCACGCACAAGGGCGAACTCTTCATCGCCGGCAGTTTCATGCTCTTCAACGGCGTCCCCTCCGGCGGCATCGTGCGCTACACCATCCACCCCGTCGTGGAAGTGGAAGACCAGCCCGCCGACAGCCTCACCTGCCCCTCTGGCACCGCCACGCTCACCGCCACCGTCTCTGGCACAACCGACCTCTCGCCCTACACCTTCCAGTGGCAAGAGCCCGACCCCGATGCGCCCGATGAATGGGTTGACCTGCGCGAGGGGCCGCTGGTGCGCGGCGGCGGCCGGATCGTCGCCGATCTCGCGGGTACAGCCGGACCCACGCTCGCACTCTCGGGCGCCGCCGACCCCGGCTCCAGCGGCATCGCCCTGCGTGCCCGCTGCGTCATCTCCAACGCCTGCGGCAGTTCCTACACGCTGCCCGCCCACGTGCGCGTGGCCCGCTTCGACTACAACTGCGACGGCACCGTGAACCCCGACGACGTGGGCGACTTCATCACCGATATCTTCGCGCTGCCGCCTGTGCCCGGCCCCGGCGGCTACGCCGCGCTCTGCCCGGAACTGGGCCCGCCCTTTGATGCGGGCTACCGCGCGGGCTTCACGGCGGGCGGGCAACCCCAATGCACGCAGCCCGTCGCCGACAACCTCGGCGACTTTTTGACCGCCTATTTCGGCGGCTGAAACCCCGCGTGCGGCTCGCGGGACCCACCCCGCCACGCACCTCGTCCTCTCAGGCCCTGCCCCGCCAAAGCCGCCCCCGCTTCCGGCCGATCAACTCCCCAAGTTAGTGATTACCATTGCTCGGGCCGGTCCTTGCCCGTGTGGTCCCTCGCGCCTCGCAGTTGGCCGCTGTCGCCTCTCCCCATGTCCGCCGCCAAGCCCTCATCCCGCCTCCCCGCCCCGATGCGCAAGAGCCAGTTGCTCGACGCCGCGGCGGTGGTCTTCGCCAAGCACGGCTATAAGGCCACCACCACCGCCAAGCTCGCCGCCGAGGCCGCCGTTACCGAACCGATAATCTACCGCCACTTCGAGAGCAAACGCGAGCTCTTCATCGCCCTCATCGAGCGCACCGGCCAGACCACCATCGCCCGGTGGGAAGCGAGCATGAAAGACGCTCACGACCCCGCCGAGCGCATCAGCAAACTCCTCTTCTCCAACCCCATGGTCGATGAGAAAGGCCACGCGGCCTACCGCGTGATCGTGCAGGCCATGATGGACGTGGAAGAAGTCGGCGTGCGCGACGCCCTGCAGGGCCACATCGCCAAGCTCCACGCCTTCCTCATGCACGAGGTGAAGGCCGCGCAGGACTCGGGCATGGTCTCCAAGCGCTTCAGCCCCGAGATCACCGGCTGGGCCCTCATGCACCTGGCCATCGGCTACGGCGTGCTCAACTCGCTCAGCATCCCCAGCCACGCTCAGGACAAGGCCGGCACCCACGTGGCCGATGTGATCGGCATGCTCATGCTCGGCGAACGCTACAAGCCGGCGTGAAGAGAGGAAGGCACCGGGCACTGGGCACGAAGAGTGATGCCCAAAGAGACCCCGGTGCCAGCCGGGGGTTGCCATCGAGATCGGCCGCTGCACGCGTGCGCCTTGGACGAGCCCCGAGGCAGCCGGGGGTCCACGCGCTCAACGCCCCGTGCCGTCGTACGGACCGGCTCCGTGCCCCGCGCCGTCGCTCCCCTGCACACCCCCCTTCGTACCATCACCCCGGCGTGATCAACCTCGACAACAACGCCACCACCCAGCCCCTGCCCCAAGTGGTGGAAGCGGTGAAC
Source organism: uncultured Phycisphaeraceae bacterium (assembly GCA_964590885.1). Classification (GTDB taxonomy): domain Bacteria; phylum Planctomycetota; class Phycisphaerae; order Phycisphaerales; family UBA1924; genus JAEUIX01. Next base: position 86,009 of record CAZPWW010000012.1, on the reverse strand, counting down.
CGCGCCCTCACCGAGCACTGGCACAACCCCTCCAGCGTGCATCGCGCCGGCCAGGCCGCGCGCCGCGAGGTCGAACTCGCGCGCGAAGCACTCGCCGCGCTCATCGGCGCCAAGCCCCGCGACCTCACACTCACCTCCGGCGGCACCGAGGCGATCGACTTGGCCCTGCGCGGCACGCTCGAAGCCGCGCCCCGCACCAAGGGCCCGCCCGTGCTCCTCACCACCGCCGTCGAGCACGCCGCCATCCGCGACCTGGCCGCCGCGCTCACCAAGCACGGCACGGCCGTGGTCCGCACCATCCCCCTCGACGCACGCGGCCTCGTCAACCCCGATGCCCTCGCGCCGCTCCTCACGCCCGACGTCGCCCTCGTCTCCGCGCAATGGGCCAACAACGAAACCGGTGTCATCCAGCCCGTGCACGCCATCGGCGCGCTCTGCCGCGCACGCGGCATCACCTTCCACACCGATGCCACCCAGTGGGTCGGGAAGATGCCTGTCCCCGCCAGCGGCAGCGTGGGCGGCCCGTCCGGGCCCGCGCTCGCCGAGTGGTGCGACCTGCTCACGTTCGCACCGCACAAGTTTCACGGGCCCAAGGGCGTGGGCGTGCTCTGGGCCCGCTCGGGCGTGCCGCTGGTGCCGCGCCTGTACGGCGCGCAGGAAAAGGCCCGCCGCGCCGGCACCGAGAACGTGCCCGGCATCGCCGGTGCGGGCGCGGCCGCAGCCGCCGCACTCGCCTGGCTCGCCGAACCCACCGAGCGCACACGCCTCGCCGCGCTCCGCGATCGCTTCGATGCCCGCGTCCTCGCCGCCTGCCCGGGCGCGCTCGTGAACGGTGCCGGCGCGCCCCGCCTCTGGAACACCACCAACATCGCCTTCCCGCGCCTCGAGGCCGAGGCCCTGCTCATGGCCATGAGCGAGCGCGGCCTGCTCGCCTCTGCGGGCGCGGCGTGCTCCTCCGGCTCGCTCGACCCCTCGCCCGTGCTCCTCGCCCTCGGCATCGCCCCAGAGGTTGCCGCAGGGTCGATCCGCTTCAGCCTTTCGCGCTTCACCACCGAAGCCGAAGTGGACCAAGGCGCGGCGATCGCCGCCGCGGCCGTGACCCGCGTGCGCGCTTCATTGCCCCGGTAACCAAACACCATCCTTACCGCAGGCGCGGACCGCTCCGCCCGAGAAGGGGCACCCCTCCACGGCAAATAACCCAGATCAACAGAATCAACGCATCGCAACCATGAAACGGCTTGCGTTACAGCCAAGCCGGTTTAGCCTTCGTATGCGGGAATGGAATGCGGGCGCGGCGACATCCGCGCCCGTGGGCGGTGTTTGTGCGCACGGCGCGCCGGGCAGGCCGCCCCGGCATCGAAGGGATGGCATGAGGCAGACCAGGTCAGTGCGGACAGGCAGGGTGAGCGTGCTGGGCGCGCTGGCGACCTGCGCCTCGGCGGCGTGGAGCGCCCCCATGCCGCGCACCCTCGACGCCGGAGACGTCGCGGCCGACACCGGCCCGAGCCGCGCGCTCGAAGTCGCCCGCGAGTTCGCCCCGTGGGTGCGCGTGCGTTTGGCCCCCGGTGCGCTCAGCGGCCTGCCCGCCAACCCCGACGGCAGCGCGCCCTACCTGCGGCTGATCTCGCTCACCGACAACGCCGAGCAGGTGCTCACCGCCGAGACGCTCGCCCAGTGGGGCAACACCTCGGCCTACTTCAACGGCCCCATCGTGCGCGTGGAACTCTGGAACGCCCCCGGTGCCCCCGCGGGCCACGCCCTTGTGGAGGGCCTCACCGCCGGCACGCTCACGGCGGCACCCGGCCCCGGCGGCGGCGGGCTGCTCGACCTGTGCGACAGCGACAACCGCGTGCCCAGCGCCGACAACCGCGTCGCGCGCCTCGTGGGTGTGCCGGGTGTCTGCACGGCGTGGATGTTCAACGACACCAACCGCCAGTTCCTCTCGGCGGGCCACTGCGCACCGGCCCAGACCAGCGTGGTGCAGTTCAACTGCCCGCCCTCCGATTCGAGCGGCCTCATCACCAACCCCCACCCCGACGACCAGTACGCCGTCGACGGCAACAGCGTGAAACGCGACACCGTGGGCACCAGCAACGACTGGGCCTACTTCGGTGTCTTCCCCAACGCCAACCACGGCCTCACACCCCGCCAGCGCTACGGCGGCGGGCACTTCACCCTCGCCGCCGCCCCGCCGGCCGTGAACACGTCCAACCCGCAGACCATCCGCGTGACCGGCTACGGCCTCGTCACCTTCCCGGTTGACCCCACGCTCAACAACACCCAGCAGACCGACGCCGGCCCCTACACGTTCTACAGCACAGCCGGCGCCCACCCCATCATCCGTTACAGCGTCGACACCACCGGCGGCAACTCCGGCTCGCCCGTCGTCGATCTCACAAACGGCCAGGCCATCGGCATCCACTACCTGGCCGGGTGCACCACCGGCGGCAACCAGGGCACCGCCAGCAACAACGTGAACCTTGTCGCCGCCATCGCCGCGCCCCTGGGTGTCTGCCGCTCCGGTAAGGGGACCATCACCGGCAACCTCTACGGCCTGGGCGACAACAACAACAACTTCGGCACCGTCAACCCCAGCCCCAACCTCTTCGCCCGCATCAGCACCGTGGGCAGTTTCTGGTCGGCCCTCACCTGGGACTACAACGCCGGCATCTTCTACGCGGCCAACACGCTGGGCGAAATCTGGACCATCACCACATCGGGCGTCGCCACGCTCGTCGACGTGATCGACGGGGCCCCCGCCGGCGGCTTTACCGGCCTGGCGTTCAATCCCAAGGCGGGCGTGCTCTGGGGCGTGCGCTCCAGCACCGGCCAACTCTACCACATCGACCTTGGCAGCGCGGCCGCCACGCCCGTGGGCCCCGCCCTGGGCATGACCTTCCACGGTCTTGCCTTTGACACGCAGCGCAACCGTCTGTGGGCCCTCTCGCGCACCGCCAGCGGCGCCAACCTCGTCTGGATCGATCAGAACACCTTCGCGGTCACCAACGTGGGCACCTACGCCTCCACCTTCAGTTCCACCGGCGACCTCGCCTTCAACGCCTCCAACGGCGACCTTTACACGATGCGGTCCGACGGCTTCATGTACCGGCTCAACGCCACGACCGGTGCCCTCTCATCGCCGGGCTCATCCAGCAGTTCCTGGCCCACCGCCAACGGCTTCGGCCTCGCCTACGCCAACCCCGCGCCCGCCTGCCCGCCCGAATACGACAACAACGGCATCCTCAACTCCGACGACCTGGGCGACTACATCACCGATTACTTCTCCCCCAGCCCGCCTCCCGCCGTCGACTGGAACGGCGACGGCAACCTCAACCCCGACGACCTGGGCGACTACATCACCCGCTACTACCAGGGGTGCTGAGCCAAGAAGGCACCGGGGCTGGGCACCGGCGGGAGTGCCGGCTACCGCGCCGCGAGCGCGCCGCCGAAGAACAGCGCCACCCGCCGCCACATGTTCCGCGTCACGTCCGGGCTGGGCACCACGTGCGTGTACCCCGCCAGCGGCAGAAACTCAAAGTCCTTGCCCGCCAGAAACAGGGCCTGGCACATCTTCAGCGCGTGCATGAAGTAGACGTTGTCATCCGCCGTGCCGTGGATGATGAGCAGCGGCACGCGCAGGTCCTTGCAGTACGTCAGCACGTTGGTCTTCTCGTAGCCGCTGGGGTTCTCCTGCGGCGTGCCCATGTAGCGCTCGGTGTAGTGCGTGTCGTAGTCGCGCCAGTCGCACACGGGGGCGCCCGCCACCGCCGCCTTGAACACGTCCGGCCGCTGCATGGCCGCGTGGGCCGAAAAATACCCCCCGAAACTCCACCCCACCATGCCCACGCGGCTCGCATCCATAAACGGATAGCGCCGGGCCAGCGCCAGCGTCGCCCGGGCCTGGTCATCAAGCGGCACCGTGATCACGTCGTTGTTGATCGCCCGCTCCCACGCCCGACCGCGCCCGGGTGTGCCCCGCCCGTCGATGCTCACCACCACGTACCCCTGATCCGCCAGCCACTGGTTCAGCAGATAGCCCCGCCCGCTCGCCCCCACGGTGCTCACGCCCGGGCCGCCGTACACCGAGTTGATCACCGGGTACTTCTTGGTCGGGTCAAACTTCCTGGGGCGCACGATGGCCGCCCGCATGTCCATCTCCTCCGTCAGTTTCGCGATCTCCGGCTTGGGCAGCCACGGCGGAGCCTCGGCGATGCTCCTGATCGCACCCAGCGTCTTCCCCGCGCCGTCGCGCACGTCCCACCCCTGCGCGCCGTCCAGCATCGAGTACGTGTGCACCCACACCGAACTCTTCAGCGTGGTCGCCGCGCCGTGCGAACCGATCGCCCGGCCGTCACCCGCCACGCGCTGGGGCGCACCCCCGTCCAGCGGGTAGCGCCACACGCTGTTGCCGGCCAAATCCTCTCCACGGCTCACCAGCACCGCCCTTCCCTCATCCACCAACTGCACCGAGTCGCTCAGGTCGCTCGCCCCATCCGCCAGCACACGCACCACCTTGCCCAGCGAATCGCGCAGTTCCAGCCGCCAGCCCTCATCGCCGCTCGCGTCCTGCTCCGTGAGCCACAAAAACCCCGACCCATCCGGCAGCCACTTGGGGCACGAGTGCGCCAGGTTGATCCAGGCCGGGTCGGTCTCGCGCAGCAGTTCGCGCGTCGCGCCCGTCGTCTCATCCACGCTCATCAGCACCTGCTCGGTCTGCCGCCGGTTCTGCACCAAGATCGTCAGCGGCGCGTTCTTCGCCCACACGACGTTCGCCAGATACGGGTAGCGCTCACGGTCCCACTTCACCCACGTCGTCGCCGCCTCCGCCGGGCCGGCACCCTCCACCCGCTTGATGCCCAGCCGCACCTTGGCGTTCGCCTTGCCCGCGCGCGGGTACGGCCAGGTGTTCCCCGCCTTGCCGGGGTCGAGCGGGTCGGCGATCAGAAACTGCTCCATCCCCGCCGTGTCCGTCTCCTGATAGCACAACGTCGCGTTGTCGGCGCTCAGCCAATACCCCCGAAACCGCGACATCTCTTCCTGCGCCACAAACTCCGCCAGGCCATGGGAGATCGTCCCCCACGCGCCGCTCGTCGCCTTCACCTCCACGCCGCTCGCCACGTCCGTGATGTGCACCTCGTTCTCGCGCACGCACACCACCTTCGCGCCGTCATGCGAGAAACTCGGGTCGATCGGGGCACCCGGTGCGCCCCTCAACTCCCTCACCTTCGGCGCGGCATCCCCCGCACCCAGTTCCACCACAAACAACCGCCCCGACAGCGGCACCAGCGTCAACCGCCCGTCCTCGCTCAGCGAAAACGAACTGATCCCGCGGCTGGTCATCCGCATCCGCTCACGCCGCGCCTGCTCCTCCGCCGTCAGCTTCTCCTCAGCCCCCGCGAGCACCTGCTCGGCCGTCAGCACCACGCGCTCCGTGCCCGTCTTCGCATCAAACTTCCACAGGTCCTGCACAAAGCTCCTCGACCCGGCCGCCCGCAGGAACAGCACGCCCGACCCGTCGGGCAGCACCCGAAAACCGCCCGGCTGACCAAGCCGGAAGCGATTGGTGGCGGCCCACTGGTTCAAAAACGCCTCATCGGCCACGGCTGCCGATGCCGCCACATCCACCTCTCCGCCGCCGCCCCCCCCGCGCACACACGCCACTGTGCTCAAGAGGCCCGCCACGACCGCCGCCACGCGCATGTGCATGCTCATGCCCACAGCATACCCGGACCCGCCCGCGCGGCGGCGGCATGGGCCATCAAAGCACAAGGGCCGGCCACTCCGGCCGGCCCCTGTCAGAATCGCACAGAGTCCGCGTCGCTCAGGCGCGACGACGGCGGGCCGCCGCGAGCCCCGCCAACGCCATCACACCCGCCGCCGATGGCGCGGGGATGGGAAGGCTCTCGATCACATAGTCGTCGAAGACGGCAAAGTCGAAACCCGCCCCCGCCACCCGCAGGTCGGCATCGCCGAACACCTCGCTGGCCCCGCCCAGACCCGCCGTGCCGATCAACGTCGCCCCGACGTAGTACTGCACCACGTCGGTGGCGAAGTTCATGACCACATTGAGTTCGTAGAAGAACCCGCGCGGGGCGAAGAAGCCGCTGTCCACGAACGTGCCGCTCACGCCGTCGTAGAACACGATGCTGTCGTCGTCCAGAAAGTCGATGCACGCGATCCGCTCCACATCGAAGTTGTAGATGTCAAAGCCCCAGCGGGCCGACCGGTCGAAGGGATCGAGCGAGTCCTCCAGCCCCATCACCACGCCCGCCCGGATGATGGCGTCGTTGCCCGGCGCGCTCGTGTCATACCCGCCGCTCGGCCAGTACCACGCATCGAACACCGGCGCCGCGTCAAAGATCACCGCCTGCGTGCCGGTGAACGCGATCGCATCCGTGATGAACGCCGCCCCCGAGAACGTCGTGCTCACCCACGGCGCGTGCAGGTCCAGGTCCACGCCCGCGACAAACCCCTCCGCGGCCTCGAAACTGGTCTGGTAGATGATCCCGCCCTGAGCCGCAGCCGCGCTCATCGCAGACGCAGCCAGCAACGCCAACACCGTGCCTTTGTGGGCCATGACTCTCTCCTCTCATTGATGTCCACCCAGACCACACGCGCGGCACGGGCGGACGCACTATTCTGCCACGAAATCCGTGCGCCCGCAACCAGAATCATCCGGACCCACACACGCTGGGAGTGATGGAAGACCGCTGGTAGGGTTCCATTCGCGCGAGTCGGCCCGCCACCGCCGCGCGACAACCCTCCCCCAAAGACGCTACCTTTCCCACATGACCATGTTCTCAGCACATCCCGCCGGTGCCTCGCCCCCCGGCTACGAAGCCTGGGACGACCCCGCACCCAAGCCCGCCCGCACCAGCGTGCTCGCCATCGCGGCCCTCGTCTTCGCGCTCCTGTGTGTCACCGCCCCCATCGGCCTCGTGCTCGGCATCGCGGCGCTGGTCCGCGTCGCCACCAGCAACGGCCGCCGCACCGGCACCGGCCTGGCGGTCGCCGCCGTCATCATCAGCATCATCCTGAGCGCCATCTGGGCGTTCATGGGCATGGGCGCGGCACAGGCCGCCAAGTTCATGGTCGGCACCCCCGGCAAGGCCATGACCGCCCTCGCCGCCGCCGACCTCACCGCGGCCAAGCCTTACTTCCGCCCTGAAGACGCCGACCGCCTCGACTCCGCCGCCGTTGCCCGCTTCAAGGGTGCCTACGAGGCCGAACTCGGTGCCTTCAAGGGCCCACCGGCCTCGCTGTGGGAACTCGTCGCCAGTTACGGCGGCGTCGGCCCCTCCATGCAGAACTTCGGGCGCGGCCAGAACAGCCGCAACATGATGCCCGTGCCCATGAACTTCGAGAAGGGCACCGCCGTCGTCGGCATCGGCTTTGTCCCCGGCACCGAGAGCCCCAACGGTCCCGGCCTTTTCGACCAGATCATGATCGTGCTGCCCAGCGGCGCCACCGTCGAACTCTTCCCCAGACCGGCTCCGGGCGCAGCACCGCCACCCCCGGCGCCGAGCGCCCCGGCGGCACCCACCCAGCCCCCGGGCGGCTGACCCGCTCCGGGCCCGCCCTCACCCCCGGGGGCCGCGTGGTAGACTGCCCGGCCCATGCCGTCCGCCGCACCCCCCAGCCCGCCTCCCGCGGGTGCCATCAAGCCCCCCCCCACGCGCAAGCCCATGATCTCCGTCAGGGGGCTGGTCAAGCGCTTCGACGGCCGCACCGTCCTCTCCGGCGTTGACGTCGACATCTTCGCCGGCGAGACCGTCGTCATCATGGGCGGCTCCGGCTGCGGCAAGAGCACCTTCCTGCGCTGCCTCATCGGCACCTTCAACCCCGATGAGGGCTCGGTCAGCATGTTCGGCAAAGACCTCGCCGCCCTCGACGAGGCCGGCCTCGACGAGGTCCGCAAGCGCTTCGGCATCCTGTTCCAGTCCGGCGCCCTCTTCAACAGCATGACCATCGCCGAGAATGTCGCCCTCCCCCTACGCGAGCACACCGACCTCGACGAGACCACCATCGCCACCATCGTCAAGATCAAACTCGAACAGGTCAACCTGCGCGAGCACGCCGACAAGTACCCCGCCCAGATCTCCGGCGGCATGAAGAAACGCGCCGGCCTCGCCCGCGCCATGGCCCTCGACCCCAAGATCCTCTTCTACGACGAGCCCTCCGCCGGCCTCGACCCCGTCACCAGCGCCGAGATCGACCAGCTCATCGTCGCCCTCACCCGCAAACTCGGGGTCACCAGCATCGTCGTCACCCACGAGATGGACTCCGCCTTCACCATCGCCGACCGCATGGTCATGCTCGACAAGGGGCGCGTGCTCAAGATCGGCGACCGCCAGTGGTTCGACGACCTGCGCAAAACCCCGCCCGACGCCGCCGCCGGCCTCCCTGAAGACCAGCGCCTCATCCGTCAGTTCCTGCGCGGCGACGCCGACGGCCCCATCACCGAACGCCGCAGCGCCTCCAACTTCGCCGACGACCTCCTGGGCACCGCCGCCGAACTCCCGAGCACCCCCAGCATCGAGGCCACCCGCTCGCGCGGCTGAGCACCCGCCCCACGCCTGAAGTCTCCCACCCCTTCCGGTACACTCACCCACCACCCATGGCCACACGCACCGCCACCAACAACTTCAAGGCCGGCGTCTTCCTGCTCGTCTCCCTCGTCGGCTTCATCGTCATGTGCGCGGTCATCGGCGGCGCGGGCGACCGCTTCTTCACCAAGCGCACCACCTACGTCTTCCGCTTCGACCTCTCCACCGGCGCCATGGGCCTCAAGAAGGACTCGGCCATCCGCGTGGGCGGGCAGCAGGCCGGCTTCGTCTCCGCCGTTGATTTCAAGAAGCCCGCCGGCACCGTCGACACCCCCGTCCGCACCGGCCAGCCAGCACCCTCGTCGCCCGATGCCCAGGGCAAACTCCCGCCCAACTACATCTACGTCACCGCCCACATCGAGTCGCGCCTGGTGCTGCACACCGACGCCATCATCAACCTCGAACTCCCGCTGCTCGGCTCGGTCAGCACGATCAACATCCCCAGCGTCGGCGGCCTGCCCCGCCCCGGCGAGCCCGCCGCGCCCGTGCTCGGCCCCATGCAGATCATCGACGGCTCGCTCGCCCCGCCCACCTTCCTCGCACAGGCCGGCTACGGCGGCGAACAGAAGACCCAGATGCAGAACATCCTCGAGCGCGGCTCGGCCATCTCCAACCAGGTCGGCGAGATGGTCGACTCCTTCAAGGCCCGCCTCAACCCCACCCTCGACTCCGCCCAGGACGCCGTCAACAACGTCCGCGACCTCACCGGCGAGATGGCCGCCAATCGCCAGCAGTGGGCCAAGGCCATCGGCGACACCCTGACCAACGTCCGCACCGCCACCGCCGAGGTCGCCGACCGCGCCGTCGAGGCCAAGGCCCTCGTCGCCCTCGTCAGAGACGGCATCGAACACAACCGCCCGTTCATCGACCGCATCTTCTTCAACGCCGCCGAGGCCGTCGAAAAGGTCAACACCGACCTCCTCGCCACCGTGCGCGACGCCCTTGCCGACGGCCGCAAGGCCGTGGCCGACGTGGCCGACATCACCGACCGCGCCCGACCCGTGGTCGCCGAGGCCATCCCCGAACTCCGCCGCACCCTCGCCAACGCCCGCCTCGCCAGCGACCAGTTGAAACTCGCCATGGTCGAGATCCGCCGAACCCCCTGGCGACTCCTCTACCAACCCACGCGCAAGGAACTCGAAGAAGAACTCATGTACGACCGCGTCCGCACCTACGCCGCCGCCGTCAGCGACCTGCGCTCCGCCAGCGAGACCCTCTCCGGTGCCCTGAACGGCTCCGGTTCGGGTGCCGGTCTCCCTTTGCCGCGAAACCAGATCGAGGCCATGACGAAAGACATGTCCGAGGCGTTCGAGCGGTATCGCCAGGCCGAGAAGCAGTTCCTCGACAAGCTGCTCGACAAGCCCTGAGCGACCTCGCCGGCCGCCCCACCATCGACCGCCTCCATCCGGAGTTCGCGTTCCTATGCGCACCGCTACGCTCGCCCTCGCCGTCGCACTCGCCGCCACAGCCTCGGCCGCGCCGCCTCCTCCCCCTCCCGCCGCCACCGCGCCACCGGCTGACGCCCAATCCGATGCCGTCAAGGCCCGAGCCAAGAAACTCGTCGAGCAGGCCTCCAGCGCGGCAGACTCCGCACTCGCCTGGCTCCGCACCAAGGGCGCCAGCCTCCCGGCGGATTCCGACTCCTGGCGCACACGTGCGCACGCCGCCCTTACCGCCGCCATCGACGACGCCCTCAAACTCCCCGGTCCCCCCTCCGGCCTGCGCCTGCTCGCACCGGGCCAATCCGAGCGCGGCACCATGTCCGCACCACTCGCGTGGGCCGCACTCACGCAAGACCCGGCCACGCTGCCCCAGCACATGGTGCTGCTCGTTCACGGGCTCGACGAGCCCGGTGACGTCTGGGACGACCTCGCCCCCCTCCTCCAATCCGCCGGCCACCATGTCGCCCGCTTCGATTACGCCAACGACCAGTCCTGCGCCGCCAGCGCGGCAGAGTTGCTCGACGCCCTCGCCACTCTCCGCACACGCGGCGTGGCCCGCGTCAACATCGTCGCCCACTCCATGGGCGGCCTCATCGCCCGCGACGCCCTCACCCGCCCGGCCGTCGCCGAGCGCATCCCCGCCGTGCCCCGCCTCATCATGAGCGGGCCGCCCAACCAGGGCTCGGCGCTCGCCCGCGTGCGGGCGCTGGCCGAGGCCAGGGAGCAACTGGCGCGCTGGATCGACACCGACGGCCACGACCCGCGCCTCCTGCTGGGCTTCCTCAAAGACGGCGCGGGTGAGGCTGGCGACGACCTGCTCCCCGGCTCACAGTACCTCACCGAACTCAACGCCCGGCCCCTCCCCGCGGGCACCGGCATCACCATCATCACCGGCGTGCTTGGCGCGGGGGTCGAGCAAGACCTGGCCGACCTGCTCAAGTCCGCCTGGCTGCGCAAGGTGCTGAACGAAGACCAACTCCGCACCGCCCAGGCCACCGCCCGTGAACTGGCCGACACGCTCGGCGACGGCATCGTCACCGTCGAATCAACCAAACTCGCCGGGGTCGAAGACCGCGTGGAGGTGCTCGCCAACCACCGCACCATGCTCCGCCGCCCGCCCCTGGAGACGGCCGTGCGCCAGGCCGTGGGTGAGGAGCCGCGCACCGGCTCCGCCGTGCCCGTCATCCTGCGCCGACTCGGGCCGGGCTGAGCATCGCGCCCCGTCCGCCGCCGCTACCACACACGCCACGAACCGCCCGCCAGCAGCGGGTACAGCAGCGCGATCAGCGCCAGCCCGCCCGCCACGTACACCCACAGCGGCGGCCCCGTGCGCTCCTCGGGCGCATCCAGCGCGTAGCCGCAGTGGTAACACAGGTCGGCGTCGTCGAACACCTCTTTGCGGCACGACGGGCACGTGCGCGTCACCCCGCTGAATCGCTCCACATCGCGCGGCGTGGGGCCCTCGTCCATCTCGGCGTGCCGGCCACCCGCGCCGCCGCCCGCTCGGCGCACCGGCCGGACCCGGCCCACCACCTCGCCCTCCAGCGGCGCCGGGCGCAGCGGCCCGCCACCGCCGTCGTCTTCGTGCTGGGGTGCACCGCCGCTCATCGGTCAAGAGGGTAGTGGCGGTGCCCGTCCACGAGGGGCAGCGGCCCGGTCTACTTGAGTTCCCGCGTGTGCGGGTCGGCCGCCATGGTCTCATCCGTCACCACGATCTCCACGCGCTGGTTGTTGCGGTGCCCCGCCGCGTCGCCCGCCAGGGCCGTGGCCCGGTCGTGGTCGGCCGCCGACGAGATGCGCAGCTGCTGCCACGACAGACCGCTCTCGGCCAGCACCGCCCCCGCCGCCAGGGCCCGGGCGAAGCCCAGTTTCATGGCCGCGTCCGGGCCGAAGGCGCTCTCCACCGCGCTCACATGCCCGCGCACCTCGACAATGAACCTCTGCCCGCGCAGCCGCTTGGCCGCCTCGATCAGCGTTGTTCGCCCCTCGGCCGACACCGCCGTCTGCCCCTGCTCGAAGCCCACCAGGGCCGTGGTGCGGTTGTAGTCGGTGGGGCGCACCGCCTGCTGCTCGGCGTTCTTCCCCGGCGTGCCCTCGGCGCTGCTGGTGCCCGAACTCTGCCGCTGCTGCATGCGCCTGATCAGCGGCCCGTCCCGCGGGTCGGTGCTCGACAGACTCACCGGGTTGTTGAACGCCTCGCGGATCCCGATCACAAAGTCGTTCAGCCGCTCCTCCGCCGTGGCCTGCCCGTGCTGGTCCTTCCCGCCAATGCCCCCCGCGGTCTTCTCCTTCATGTTCATCGCCAGCAGAATCACGAAGAAGCCCATCAAGAGCGCCACGTTGTCGGCAAACGAGATCAGCCACTCCGGGGCGCCCGCGTGCTCCTCGTGCCCGCCACCGCCGTGCCCGTGGCCCCCGCCCCCGCCCCCGCCGTGGCCACCCCCTCCGCCGTGCCCATCACCGTGGCCCTCTTCGCCGCCGTGCTTGTCATGGTCGTCGGCCATAGAAACTCACCACGAAGGCACACGGCACCACCAAAGCACAAACGGCACAAAGGAAGGCCATGAGCGGCGGAAACGGTCAGGGCATCCACGGGTTCCGGCCGGGGCCGCTCGAGCCCGGACCACCGTCACCGTCCGGTCGCATCACATCCGATCCATGTGTTCCTTTGTGCTCTTTGTGCCTTGGTGGTTCATCACCTCACCCCGCCACACCCAGTTTGCCGCGCAGCACCGCCGGCACGAACGCCATCATCCGGTCCACCGTCACGCGCGGGTTGTCGCCCGCCTGAATCGACAAGATTCCCTGCAGCACCATCTCGCGCGTCATGATCTCCTCGCTCGAACGCATGCCCAACTTCGCCCCGATCGGCCCCGCCACCGCGTTGGCCACGATCGCGCCGTACATGGTGGCGCCCACCGCCACCGCCAGCATCTTGCCCAGTTGCCCGATCTCGGCGTTGGCGAGGTTGCCGAACAGGCCCACCTGCCCGATCAGCGTGCCCACCAGCCCGTACCCCGGGCCGTACAGCACGATCAGGTCAAAGAACTTCTTGCCCGCCTTGTGCCGCTCCCCCATCGCCATCACTTCCATCCGCAGCGTGCTCTCGATCGATGCTGGGGCCACACCGTCGATCGCCATCTTCAGCCCGCTCGCCAGGAACGGATCCTTCAACTTCGCCACCTCGCCCTCCAGCGACAGAATCCCCTCCCGCCGCGCCTTCTCCGACAGATCCGCGATGATCTTCACGATCTCCGCCGGGCCGCACCCCTTGTAGAACAAGAACGCCTTCAGATACCCCGGCAACTTCGCCAGCTTCTCCATGGGCAGGGCCATGAACACCACCGACACCGACCCCAGCCCCACCATGAACACGCCCTCGATCGACCAGAACATCATGAAGTGCCCGTGCGACACCTCGTACATCACGAAGATGGTCGCCACCAGGCCGATCACGATGCCGATGACGCTGGCTTTATCCATGACCGGGCACCCTTGCTCACACGCGCCACGCGCACCCGCCGCCCACGCCGCGGCGCGGCACGCTCCGCGCCCACCACAGTTTTCGGCCCGTCCGCCCACGCTCTGAACCGCCTGGGCACGTTCGCGGCCCGTTCCCCGCCGTTATGGGGCCTCCACCACCGCGCCGTACACTCCCCGTCGATGGCCAAGCGCAAGGGCTCCGCCAAACCGATCGGCACCCGCACCGCCGCCTCCACCCGCGCACCCCGTGCGCCCGCCCACGCCGCCTGGCCCCACCAGCACCTCCTCGCACTCCAGGGCCTCGACACCGCCGAGATGCGCACCCTGCTCGCCCGGGCACGCCACCACGAGCGCGGCGACCAGAACGCCTCCGCCCCACTCGCCGGCCGCGTCGTCGCCAACCTCTTCTTCGAAGATTCCACCCGCACCCGCCTCTCCTTCTCCCTCGCGGCCAAGCGCCTGGGCGCCCAGGTGGTTGACCTCTCCTCCGGCGACTCCTCCGTCAACAAGGGCGAGACCATCCGCGACACCGCCGCCAACGTCGCCGCCATGGGCGCCCACGCGCTCATCGTGCGGCACAGGGCCAGCGGGGCCGCCGCCCTTGTGGCCCGCGCCACCGGCGCGGCGTTCGGCATCAGCGTCATCAACGCCGGCGACGGCCGCCACGAGCACCCCACCCAGGGCCTGCTCGACGCCTACACCATCGCCGAGCGTTTCGACCGCCTCGCCGACTTCGACCTCTCCGGCCTCCGCATCGCCATCGTGGGCGACGTCGGCTCCAGCCGCGTCGCCCGCTCCGACATCGCCGTCCTCACCGCCCTGGGCGCCCGCGTGGTCTGCGTCGGGCCCCCCGCGCTCGTCCCCTCCTCTCTCACCACCCTCGGCTGCGAAGTCTGCCACGACCTCGACAGCCTCATCGCCTCCGCCGACGCCGTCAACGTCCTGCGCATCCAGTTCGAGCGGCACGCGGCCGCGGGCGGGACGGGCGGGACGGGCGGAAAGGCCCTCGCAGAGAGCGGCGGCCAGCGCGTGGGAGGCGCCGCGCTCGCGCGCCCCAACGCCGTCGCCAGCCTGCGCGAGTACACCGAGGTCTACGGCCTCTCCCTCCGCCGCATCGAACGCATGAAGCCGGGCGCCATCATCCTCCACCCAGGCCCCATCAACCGCGGCGTCGAGATGACCGCCGCCGTCGCCGACGGCCACCGCTCCGTCGTCCTCAAGCAGGTCGGCCACGGTGTCGCGGTGCGCATGGCCGCGCTCGAACTCTGCCTCGCCGCGCCGCGTTCATGACGGCCCCGCGCCCACGCGCGGCCGCCACCCCTGGGCAATCGGCACGCGCCGCCCCGACCCGAACGCCACCCCCGACACCTTCAGCCCGATCGGCGCCTGCTTGCGCTTGTACTCCGCCACATCGATCATCCGCACCACCCTGTCGATCGTTGCCGCGGGCGTGCCCGCCATCGCCCGCGCCATCGCACCCGGGCTCTCGCGCCGCTCCACGTACCGCTCCACGATCTCGTCGAGCACCTCGTAGGGCGGCAGCGTGTCCTGATCGGTCTGGTTCGGGCGCAACTCCGCCGACGGCGGCTTGGTGATGCTCGCCTCGGGTATGGGCGGCCCCTTCAACCCCTCGATCGCCAGGTCGCCCGAGTGCGTGTTCACGAGCCGCGCCAGCCGGTAGACCGCCGTCTTGGGCACGTCGCTGATCACGGCCAGCCCGCCGTTCATGTCGCCGTAGAGCGTGCAGTACCCCACCGCCATCTCGCTCTTGTTGCCCGTGGTGAGCAGCAGGTGCCCGTGCTTGTTCGAGAGCGCCATCAGCAGCGTGCCGCGCACGCGGCTCTGCAGGTTCTCCTCGGCCACGTCCGCGGGTTTGCCCGCAAACGCCGCTTCGGTCGCGCTCAGAAACGCCGCGAACGGCCCCTCGATCGAGATGGTCTCCAGGCCGATGCCCAGGCGCTCCGCCAGTGCCTTCGCGTCGCTCACGCTCCCCGGCGATGAGTACCGCCCCGGCATGCTCACGCCCAGCACGCTCTCCGGCCCCAGCGCCGCCGCCGCAATCACCGCCACCAGCGCCGAATCAATCCCCCCCGAGAGGCCCAGCACCGCGCGCTTGAAACCCGTCTTGCGGCAATAGTCGCGCACCCCCAGCACCAGCGCCTTGAGCAGCAGCGCATCGTCGCCCGGGGCCATCGCCGCGCGCGGGGCCCGCGCCCCATCCCCGCCCTCCATCGACCCGTGCAGCAC
Source organism: uncultured Phycisphaeraceae bacterium (assembly GCA_964590885.1). Taxonomy (GTDB): domain Bacteria; phylum Planctomycetota; class Phycisphaerae; order Phycisphaerales; family UBA1924; genus JAEUIX01. Next base: position 70,231 of record CAZPWW010000012.1, on the reverse strand, counting down.
GCCGCCCGAGAACGGGGCGTTCTCCTCGTGCACGATGCCCGTCGGGCCCACGATCGTGGCCCGCCCGTCGAAGATCAACTCGTCGTTGCCGCCCCACTGATTCACCGCGGCCAGCACCGCGCCGCGCCGCCGCGCGTGGCCCGCCAGAATCTCGCGGTGCCGGGCAGACTTGCCCAGCACAAACGGGCTGGCCGAGGGGTTGACGATGAGCCGGGGCGGCTCCGTGCCGCCGAACATCTCGGCGACAGGGTCGGGCCGCTCGAGGTAGCGGTCCGCGTAGCCCGCATCAATCCCGCGCCACAGGTCTTCGCAGATGGTCAGCCCCACGCGCACGGCAGCCCCGCCACGCACGGGCACGTGCAGCACGCACGGCCCGGTGCCGGGCGCAAAGTAGCGGCTCTCGTCGAACACGTCGTACGTCGGCAGCAGCCGCTTGTCGTAGCGGGCCACCACCTTGCCATCGCGCACCGCCAGGAGCGAGTTGGTCGGCAGAGCACCCGGCGACCGCCCGGCCAGCGGCGTGCCAAACACCACCGTCGCGGGTTCCACGCACCGCGCCGCCAGCCCGTGCGCCGCCCGCTCGCACGCCCCGACAAACCCCTCCGCCAGCAGCAGGTCCTTGGGCGGGTAGCCGCACAGGGCCAGTTCCGGCAGCACGATCAGATCGGCCCCCTGCGCCGCGGCCTTGCCCACCGCCGCGGCGATGCCCTCGGCGTTCTCCTCGATCGCTCCGATCGTCGGGTTGAAGGGCACCAGCGCCAGCCGCACCCGCGATGGTAGCGAGACCTCCTGCCGCGCCGCGCGGGCTTGGGCGGCGCCCGCTGCGTATCGTTGCCGAGTTTGCGCCCGGCCCTCCGGCCGTGCCGACATGGCCCCGAGCCGCACTCCATGCCCAAACGCACCGACATCCGCACCATCCTGCTCATCGGTTCCGGCCCCATCGTCATCGGCCAGGGATGCGAGTTCGACTACTCCGGCACGCAAGCCTGCAAGGCCCTCAAGGCCGAGGGCTACCGCGTGGTGCTGGTGAACTCGAACCCCGCCACCATCATGACCGACCCGGGGCTCTCCGACCGCACCTACATCGAGCCCATCACGCCCGAGTCCATCGCCAAGATCATCAAGAAGCAGAAGGACATGGGCGACCCCATCCACGCCGTCCTACCGACCCTGGGCGGCCAGACCGCACTCAACTGCGGCTGCAAACTCTTCGACGACGGCATCCTCAAGGAGTTCGGCGTCGAGATGATCGGGGCCGACCGCAAGGTCATCCACCGGGCCGAAGACCGCCAGATCTTCAAGGACATCTGCGAGAGCCTCGGCCTCAAGTGCCCCCTCTCCAAGACCGTCACCACCCTCGCCGACGCCGAGGCCTTCCTCAAAGAAATCGGCCTGCCCGCCATCATCCGCCCCGCCTTCACGCTCGGCGGCTCCGGCGGCGGCATCGCCTACAACAAGGAGGAGTTCGCCGACATCATCACGCGCGGCCTCCGCGCCAGCATGATCGGCCAGGTCCTCATCGACCAGTCCGTCATCGGGTGGAAGGAGTACGAACTCGAAGTCGTCCGCGACAAGAAGGACAACTGCGTCATCGTCTGCGGCATCGAGAACATCGACGCCATGGGTGTCCACACCGGCGACTCCATCACCGTCGCCCCCATCCAGACGCTCAGCGACAAGGAATACCAGGCCATGCGCGACGCGGCCTTCGCGATCATGCGCGCGGTCGGCGTCGAGACCGGCGGCTCCAACGTGCAGTTCGCCGTCAACCCCGACCCCAAACCCCTCCCCGACGGGTCCAAACCCTTCGAGATGGTCGTGGTCGAGATGAACCCGCGCGTCTCCCGCTCCAGCGCCCTGGCCAGCAAGGCCACCGGCTTCCCCATCGCCAAGATCGCCGCCAAACTCGCCGTCGGCTACACCCTCGACGAACTCAAGAACGACGTCACCGGCACCACCAGCGCCTGCTTCGAGCCCAGCATCGACTACGTCGTCACCAAGATCCCCCGCTGGACCTTCGAGAAGTTCCCCGAGGCCGACGAGACCCTCACCACCCAGATGAAGAGCGTGGGCGAGGCCATGGCCATCGGCCGCACCTTCCCCGAGAGCCTCCAGAAGGCCATCCGCTCCATGGAGGTCAAACGCTTCGGCCTGGGCCTTGACAAAAACGACAAGTGGCTCACCGCCATCCGCGCCCTGGGCGCCCAGCAGGTCGCCGTCAACCCGTGGGACGCCCAGGGCGACACCGCCCTGCCCGTGGGCGCGGGCGAGGGCGGCATCGCCAACCCCGAAACCCACGGTCCGGGCGCCACCATCCCCGACATCCGCACCGCCGACGGCGAGATCGTCGAGTGGCCCATCCCCGACGACAAACTCCGCCGCAAACTCTCCACCCCCAGCCAGGGCCGCCTCTACTACGTCCGCTACGCCCTCAAACTCGGCTACTCCCACGCCGACATCTGCGCCCTCACCCGCTACGACCCTTGGTTCGTCGACCAGATCGCCCGCATCGTCTCCTTCGAAGACGAACTCCTCGAGCGCGGCGAACTCTCCAACGTCTCCGCCGACACCATGCTCCGGGCCAAGCAACTCGGCTACTCCGACGCCCAACTCGCCAACCTCTACCTGGGCGCCATCAACCCCTCCACCGTGCTCGCCGTCCGCGCCCACCGCAAAGGCCTGGGCATCGAACCCGTCTACAAACTCGTCGACACCTGCGCCGCCGAGTTCGAGGCCGCCACGCCGTATTACTACAGCACCTACGAACGCCCCTTCCGCGTGAGCGGCACGCCCGCCACCGACGACGAGATCCGCCTCTCTGAACGCAAGAAGGTCGTCATCCTCGGCGGCGGCCCCAACCGCATCGGTCAGGGCATCGAGTTTGATTACTGCTGCTGCCACGCCGCGTTCGCCGCCCGCGAAGAGGGCTTCGAATCCGTCATGGTCAACTCCAACCCCGAGACCGTCTCCACCGACTACGACACCAGCGACCTGCTCTTCTTCGAGCCCCTGACCCTCGAAGACACCCTCAACATCATCGAGCGCCTCAACCGCGCCCCGCTCACACCCACCCACGCTGCCGCGCCAGCCCCGCGCGGGTTCGTCCACGGCGTCATCGTCCAGTTCGGCGGCCAGACGCCCCTCAACCTCGCCGCGGGCCTTGTCAAGGCCGGGGTGCCCCTCATCGGCACCGGTCTTGACTCCATCGACCTCGCCGAAGACCGCCACCGCTTCGATGCCCTGCTCGTCAAACTGGGCCTCGAAAAGCCCCCCAGCGGCATCGCCCGCACCGTCGCCCAGGCCGTCGAGATCGCCGGCCGCATCGGCTACCCCGTGCTGGTCCGCCCCAGTTACGTTCTTGGCGGGCGCGGCATGGAGATCTGCTCCGATGAGCGTGCCCTCACCAACTACATGACCAGCGCGGCGATCATCTCCGACCTCGACGATGCCCCCGTGCTCATCGACCGCTTCCTCAACGACGCCACCGAGGTCGATGTCGACGTCCTCGCCGATTTCCTCCCCACCGGCGGGGCGGACGGCGGCGCGAAGGGTGGGGCCGACGTCCCGTCCGCCGCCCCCGCCCGCCGCTCCGTCATCTGCGGCGTCATGGAGCACATCGAGCAGGCCGGCATCCACTCCGGCGACTCCTCCTGCACCATCCCCCCCTGGTCGCTCCCCCGGGCCATGGTCGAGCGCATCAAACAGATCGGCCACGACCTCGCCCGGGCCCTGCGCGTCAACGGCCTCATGAACGTGCAACTGGCGATCAAAGACGACCGCGTCTACATCCTCGAGGTCAACCCGCGGGCCAGCCGCACCGTCCCCTTCGTGGGCAAGGCCATGCACACCCCCTACCCGCGCCTCGCCGCCCGCGTGATGATGGGCCGCACCCTCGACTCCCTGGGTGTGCACGAGGCCCCCGAGACCGGCGCCCACGCCGTCAAAGTCAGCGTCTTCCCCTTCGCCAAGTTCCCCGGTGTCGACGTCGTCCTCGGTCCCGAGATGCGCTCCACCGGCGAGGTCATGGGCATCGACCGCGAGCACGCCCTCGCCTTCGCCAAGGGCCAGATGGCCGGCGGCCTCGTCCTCCCCACCGCCGGCAACGTCTACATCTCCGTGCGCGCCGCCGACCGCCCCCACGCCCTCGACATCGCCCGCGACCTCACCCAGATGGGCTTTGCGCTCTTCGCCTCCTCGGGCACCGGCGCTTACCTCAAAGACCACGGCGTCGCCGCCACCATCGTGCCCAAGATCGACGCCGGCATCCGCCCCAACGTGATCGACGAGATGCAGAGCGGCCATATCCAACTCGTTATCAACACCCCCACCCGAACCGGCTGGAAGACCGACGAGGGCAAAATCCGCTCCTCGGCCGTGCGCCTGGGCATCCCCATGATCACCACGCACACCGGCGCCCTCGCCGCCGTCCGCGCCATCCGCGCCCTCCGCAAGGGCGACTGGAGTGTCTGCGCCCTGCAGGACTACGCAGGGGCCGCCCACGCCCGCTCCGCCGCCAGCCGCGCCCCCCTCGCCGCCGCGCCCACCTGACCCGCGCCCAGTGGAGATTCGCGGGGCCTTTACCTACCCTTCTCTCTCGAATCAACCCAAACACAACCCGGCTGCCGCCGGGGTGAATCGGAGTGTGCGCATGGCCAGCAACGCCCTCGACATGGTGATCGGTTCCGCCGAAGCCCAGCGCGATGCCGCGCTCGCCGCCCGCCACGCCGCCGAGGCCGACAAGGCGGAGGCCTCCGGCGACCGCACCAAGGCCCTCAGCGAACTCCGCAAGGCCGTCGCCGCCGACCAGACCGATCAGAAACTCACCTTCCGCCTCGCCTACATGCTCGACCTGGCCGGCAGCGAAGACGAGGCCGTCGCCCTCTACGAGCGCTGCGTCGAGCGGGCCCCCGCCCCCATCAACGCGCTCATCAACCTCGCCGTCCTCTACGAAGACCGCGGCGACTGGCCCCGGGCCGAACGCTGCCTCCGCCAGATCCTCGAAACCAACCCCAACCACCCCCGCGCACGCCTCTACATGAAAGACGTGCAGGCCAGCCGCGGCATGGTGATGGAGGACGACCACGAGCGCGAGAAGTTCAAGCGCAACGCGCTCCTCGACACCCCCGTCACCGACTTCGAACTCTCCGTCCGCGCCCGCACCTGCCTGAAGAAGATGAACATCCGCACCCTGGGCGACCTCATCCGCACCACCGAGGCCGAACTGCTCAGTTACAAGAACTTCGGCGAGTCCAGCCTCGTCGAGATCAAGACCATGCTCGCCGCCAAGGGCCTGCGCCTGGGCCAGGGCCGCGACGAGGCCCACCGCTCCGCACGCCGCGCCATGATCGACAACCTCAAGGGCGGCGCCAGCGAGGCCGTGCTCAACAAGTCGGTCAGCGAGATGAACCTCTCCGTCCGCGCCCGTAAGGCCCTGCAACTCCTCAACATCCAGACCATGGGCGACCTCGTCACCCACACCGAGGCCGAACTGCTGGGCGTCAAGAACTTCGGCGCCACCTCCCTCTCCGAAGTCCGCGCCAAACTCAGCGAACTCGGCCTCTCGCTCCGCACCATCGAGGAATAATCCGAAGGCACTGGGCACTAGGCATCGGACACGGGTGCCGCGGCATCTCCGCCCGCATCGGTCGCGGTGGCCTTCCGCACCACCCCCTCATCCCGCACCTTGCTCACCCGATACGCCGCCCGCTCCCGCGCGTACTCCTCCGGGCTCACCGCCAAATCCACCGGCTTCCCGCTCACGTGGCACGCGTGCAGGTGCCTGAGAAACGGCACGCACCACCCGCACCCCGTGCCCGCCCCCAGGCACTCCGACACCAGGCTCGCCACCGGTGGGTTCTCCCGCGCCAGATACGCCCCGATCTTGCACAGGGGCACGTGAAAGCACACGCACACGTCGTCTTGAGGATTCATGGCCGCCTCGCGCCCACCCGCCCGATACATTAGGGGCGGTCTCCCTGCGCCCGCCGCGCGGCCAGCACCATGCTCCTCTCCGCCCTCATCGCCGGGCTCGACATCACCCCCGCCTCCGGCGGTCTCTCCCTCGACCCCGACATCACCCACGCCACCGACGACAGCCGCCACGTGCGCCCCGGCTCCCTCTTCGTCGCCCGGGCCGGCACGCGCCACCACGGCGACGCCTACATCGACGCCGCCCGCGCCGCCGGCGCCGCCGCCATCCTCTGCGAACCCGCCTCGTCGCCCCAGGGCCCGACCGCCACACCCCCGCCGCTCACCACGCCCAACGCCTCGCGCGCTCTCGCCCTGCTCACCGCCCGCCTCGCCGGCGACCCCACCGCCGACATGCGCGTCGTCGGCATCACCGGCACCAACGGCAAGACCACCACCGCCATGCTCGTGCAGCAACTGCTCGCCGCCGCCGGCCTGCGCTGCGGCCTCATCGGCACCGTCTGGGTTGACGACACCGTCGAACGCGCCCCCGCAGCCCTCACCACGCCCTCCGCCATCGATCTCGCCCACATCACCCGCCGAATGCGCTCGCGCGGCTGCACCGCTCTCGCCATGGAGGCCAGCAGCCACGCCCTCCACCAGCACCGCACCGACGGCCTCCGCTTCTCCGTCGCCGTCTTCACCAACCTCACCCGCGACCACCTCGACTACCACGGCACCATGGACCACTACGCCGCGGCCAAGGCCCGCCTCTTCCAGTCGCTCCCCGCCTCCGGCACCGCCGTCGTCAACGCGGCCGACCCCGCCACGCCCCGCATCATCCGTGATTGCCCCGCACGCATCTGGCGTGCCGCCGTGATCCACACCCCGCCCGCGCCGCCCCCCCCCGCCCACGACCTCTCCGTGCGGATCCACACCCTCGCGCGCACCGGCATGTCGCTCGCATTCGACGGCCTCTGGGGCCCCTGGCACGTGCGCGTGCCGCTCGTCGGCGCGTTCAACGCCGCCAATATTCTCCACGCCGCCGCGGCCGCCTACGCGCTGGGTGCACCCGTGCCCACGCTCCAGGCCGCGCTCGAGCAGGCCGCGCCCCCGCCCGGCCGCCTCGAGCCCGTTCACGCGCCCACTCCCTCCCCCGCGCCCGCGCACCCCGCCGTCTACGTCGACTACGCGCACACGCCCGACGCCCTCGAACGCGCCATCGCCGCCTGCCGCGACATCCTCGCGCACGAGTCCGCCCCTGCCGCGGTGCCCGCGGGCCGCCTCACCGTGGTCTTCGGCTGTGGCGGCGAACGCGACCCCGGCAAGCGCCCCATCATGGGCGCCCTCGTCGCCCGCGCCGCCGACCGCGGCATCGCCACCAGCGACAACCCCCGCTCCGAAGACCCCGCCGACATCCTCCGTCAGGTCCTCAGCGGCGTGCCCGCCGACCATCGCTCCGCCGTTTCCGCCATCCCCGACCGCGCCCAGGCCATCCGCGCCGCCGTCCACGATGCCCGCGCCGGCGACATCGTCCTCATCGCCGGAAAGGGCCACGAGGACTACCAGATCCTCCCCGACGGCCGCGGTGGCACACTCAAACGCCACTTCGACGACCGCCTCCACGCCCGGGCCGCCCTCGCCGCCTTCCCGCCCCCGGCCCACCACCGCCCCGCGCACGCCGCCCCGGAGCACGGCGCAGGAGCGCCGCCCCGGTGAGCGCCTTCACGCCCGACACCCTGCGCACCGTCTGCGGCGGCCGCTTCCTCGCCCGCCCCGAGCGCGCCCCCGCCACGCCCCCCACCGGCGTCTCCATCGACTCCCGCTCCCTCCGGCCCGGCAACATCTTCATCGCCATCAAGGGCGACACCCACGACGGCCACGACTTCCTCGTGCAAGCCGCCCGGGCCGGCGCCCACACCCTCATCCTCCACGACGAAGCCCGCTTCGCCGCCACCCTCACGCAACTACCCCCCGCCATCCACACGCTGCTCGTGCCCGACACCCGCAAGGCCCTTCTCCGCCTCGCCGCCGCCTACCGCCGCTCCCTCGACCGCACCAGAGTGATCGCCGTCTGCGGCAGTAACGGCAAGACCACCACCACCCGCTTCATCCACGCCGCGCTCTCCACCCGCCTGCGCGGCACCTGCCCCCGGAAGAGTTTCAACAACGACATCGGCGTCCCCCTCACCATCCTCTCCGCCAAACCCGCCGACCACTACCTCATCTGCGAGGTCGGCTCCAACGCCCCAGGCGAGATCGCCGCCCTCGCCGCCGTCGTCGAGCCCGACGTCGCCGTCATCACCTCCATCGGCCGCGAGCACCTCCAGGGCTTCGGCGACCTCGCCGGTGTCGCCCGCGAAGAGGCCGCCATCCTCACCGCCCTCCGCCCCGGCGGCGCGGCCATCCTCACCGCCGACAGCCCCGAACTCCGCCCTCTCACCCAGAGCCTCGACGCGACCCCCGCCGCGCGCACGCTCATCACCTTCGGCCGCGCCCCCGACGCGTCGCTCCGCCTCACCGCCTGGCGGCACACCACGCCCCCCGACTCCACCGACCCCGACGGCCTCACCTTCACCCTCAACGACCGCGCCACCTTCACCCTCCCCCTCGTGGGCGAGCACAACGCCCTCAACGCCGCCGCGGCCGTCGCCGTCGCACGCCGCCTCGGCCTCGCCGATGATGACATCGCCGCCGGCCTCGCCAGCGCCAGCGGCCCCGAGATGCGCATGCAGCGCACCACCATCGCCGGCGTCCGCTTCGTCAACGACGCCTACAACGCCAACCCCGACAGCACGCTCGCCGCGCTCGCCGCCTTCGCCGCCCTCTCGGCCGGCGCGCCCCGCCGTGTCGTTGTGCTGGGCGACATGCTCGAACTCGGCTCCGCCTCCGACGCCGCCCACGCCGAGATCATGGCCGCCGCCGCCGCGCTCCTCCCCGAACTCGACATGCTCATCGCCTTCGGCCCGCGCAGCACCGCGGCTCTGCCCGCCTTCGCCGCCGCCGGCGGCGACCCCACCCGCGCCGTCGCCCTGCCCGCCGCCCACGAACCCGGCGCCATCCACCCCGCGCGGGCAGCCGCGCTCCTCAGGCCCGGCGACCACGTACTCCTCAAAGGCTCACGCGGCATGGCCCTCGAACGCGTCATCGCCGCGTGGCAGACCCGTCTTGTCAATGAAGTTTCACCCCCACCCCTGCCCCCGTTGCGCCGCTAGCCGCGTGGTCACGCTTCCTCTTCCTGCTCCCCACTGTCCCCTCTCACCGGTCACCCCCTGCATGCTCTACCTCCTGCTCGATCTCGCCCGCAACCGCCTGGTCGAAATCGGCCTCTACCGCTACCTCCAGATCCTCGACCGCATCGAGTTCCGCGCCTTCGCCGCCGCCGTTCTCGCCTTCGCCATCGTGCTCACCCTCGGCCGCCCCGTCATCGCCTTCCTGCGCCGCAAAAAGATCGGCGACGCCGGCCTGGCCGACACCGCCCTGCTCGCCGCCGCCGCCGGCAGCAAGGCCAGCGTCCCCACCATGGGCGGCGTGCTCATCGTCGGCGCCACCCTCGCCTCCGTCCTGCTGCTCGCCGACATCAGCAACTTCTACATCCTCCTGGGCCTCATCGTCGCCCTCTGGCTCGCCATCCTCGGCGGCATGGACGACTGGCTCAAACTCACCGCCGCCAGCCGCGCCACCGGCTCGCGCCAGGGCCTCTACGCCTGGGAGAAACTCGTCTTCCAACTCGGCCTGGGCGCCCTCGTCGGCTACTTCGCCTTCAACCACGGCCAGACCGACAGCCCTCACGACCTCGCCCACGTCCTCAACATCCCCTTCCAGAAGACCTACGAGTCCAGCGCGGGCACGCTCAACTCCTCCCTGCTCTTCCTCCCCCGCTGGGCCTTCATCCTCCTCAGCGTCCTCATGCTCACCGGCATGAGCAACGCCGTCAACATCACCGACGGCATGGACGGCCTCGCCGCCGGCACTAGCGCGGCGGTCTCACTGGGCATCCTCGTCCTCGCCACCGTCGCCGGCATCCAGTCCTGGGCCCAGTGGCTCCTCGTCCCCTACGTGCCCGAGAGCGCCGAACTCAGCGTGCTCGCCGGCGCCACCGCCGGCGCCTGCCTGGGCTTCCTCTGGTTCAACTGCTCCCCCGCCTCCGTCTTCATGGGCGACACCGGCGCCCTCGCCCTGGGCGGCATCCTCGGCTACATCGCCCTTGTCATCCGGCAAGAGGCCCTGCTGCTCATCATGTCCGGCATCTTCGTCATCGAGATCGGCAGCGTCATGCTGCAAGTCGGCTACTTCCGCCTCTCCGGCGGCAAGCGCATCTTCAAGGTGGCCCCCTACCACCACCACCTGCACATCCTGGGCTGGCGCGAGCAGCAGGTGGTCGCGCGCTTCTGGATCGTCTCCGTGCTGCTGGTCGTCCTCGCGCTCGCGAGCGTCAAGATCAGGTAGACCGCCACCACACCCATCCCCTCCCCAGCACTCGCGCCTGGCCACGATCTCGGCCAGGCACGAGCCCGCACAGGTGGCGGGTCCACGCGGCGCAGCCGCGGCGGCGAATAGCCGCGGGTCGTGGCGAAGCCACACCCGCGGGGCGCTGCGCGAGCCAACACCGGCACCGCGCAGCGGTGCAGGTACCAGCGCGCACCGTGATCTGTACCCCCAAGAGCCTCGTGCCGCCGCCTCACACCGCGGTGTACTTCCCGCGCGACACCCGCCTGAACATCTTCTTGTGCTTGAGCATCACCGCGTTCACGATCACGCGGAAGTTGGGCGAGTGCGTCCTATACCCCGCCTTCTGCACCGCCTGGGCCATGTCCGTCACGCTCATGGTCTTGCCCTTGAGCACCTTGGCCAGCGCGTTCTGCAAAGGTTCGGCGTTGGCCTGCCGCGTCGCCGCGCCCATGCCCAATCCGCTCCCCGCCCGCCGCGCACCACGCCGCGCGCCGCCGCCGCCACCACCGCCGTTGGCCGCGATCTTCGCGTCCAGGGCCGCCAGCCGGCGCGCCAGTCCGGCCCGCTGCCGTCGCAACTTGCTCACCAGCCGGCCGCGCTTGGCGATCTCGCGCTCCAGGTCCGCCACGCTCAGCCCGCTCAATGCACTGGTCCTTGCCATCGCTTCAGCCTCTCATCACTCGCTGTGCGGGGTGCGCACCCCGCGCTCTCTTCTCGCTCCGCCGCACAGGCTGAGCCGAGCCGGGGGGTGAGTGAAGCGCGCCCGAACCCCCGCGTCAAGCCCGTGGCCGACCCGCGCTCCACAACTCTGAACATAACAAAGACCGCACGGCCCGCACCCCCCACTGTTCACTCCAGCCTTGATTCCCGCCCTCCGCGCCCTCACGCTTCCACTCCGTGCGCACGCCCACCGACCGCTCCAGCCTCGCCGCCCGCGTGCGCACCCGCCGCTTCCAGCGCCGCGCCGTCGCCGCGGGCCTCGTGCTCGTCGCCCTGTGCGCCCTGGCCGCGCTCGTAGCCTGGGGCCTCTCCACGCGGACGCCCGCCTGGTGGCGCACGCTCAACCCCGCCGACCCAGCCACCCTCACCCGGGCCCGCGCTCTCGAAAACGGCGCGGTCTCCCTCCTCACCGAGCCGCGCTCCGCCGCCCCCTGGGCCGTCCGCATCACCGAGGCCGATGCCTCCGCCTGGCTCGCCTGCCGTCTCCCCGAGTGGACCGCCTCCCAGTCCGATCTCACCTGGCCGCCGCAGGTCGTGCAGGTGCAGGTCCGCTTCGCGCCCGCGGGTATCCTGCTCGCCGCGCTCATCCGCGCCGGCGCCGACCCGCCCCGCCTCTACAGCGCCCGCCTGCGCCCCGCCATCTCCTCCGCCGGCGACCTGTCACTCACCGCCACCAGCGTCGGCATCAACTCCCTGCGCCTGCCCGCGGCCCTCATGCTCGACCCCGGCCCCGCCGGCGCGCCGGGCCGCTGGCTGCGCACCCACGACGCCCTGCCCGAATCGCTCCGGGCCCGCGCCGATCTGCCCGCCCTCGTCAGCGCGATCCTCGGTCAGGCTCCGCTCACCCGCGCCCCCGCCATCCGCCTCGCCGACGGCCGCCGCGTGCGCATCCTCGCCGCCCTCTGCACCGACGGCGCCCTCGAACTCACCTGCCGCACCGAGCCGCGCTAGCGCCCCTCACTCCGCGACCAGATTCACCACGCACAACGCCATCGTCATCACAAACGCGTTGTGCAAAAAGTGCCCCGTCATGCTCGCGATCAAACTCCCGCGCCACTGACGGATCAGCGCGAAACTCACCCCCAACGCAAACACCGGAAACAAGAGCACCACGTCGTACGCGTGCCCCAGCGCAAACACCAGCGCCGTCAGCAACGCGGCCGGCACCCAGTGCATCCTCGCCCCCACCTGCCTGAACAGCCCGCCCCGAAACACCGTCTCCTCCACCACCGGCGCCCACACCACCGCCAACCCAACCAGCAGCGGCACCTGCCACCCGCTCACGCCCGACACCAGGTCCATCACCGGGTTCGCCCCGTCCGGCGGCTCCGCCCACCCCATCTGCTGGCGCACCAACTCGCGCAGCAGCATCGCCAAGAGCGTCAGCACCGCGCCCCCCAGCACGAAGGGCAAGCACGCCAAGTACCCGACCACGCCCGCCAGCACCTCGCGCACCACCCCTTCGCCCGAGTGCCACCCCAAACTCCGCCGCGCCACGCTCCACGGCACGCCCCTTACGCGCGGCCACAGCACCACGCCCAGAATCAACCACTGCGCGAGAAATGAAAACCACACCGCCTCCTCACGCCCCGCCCAGTGCCCCACCGCCAGCGTCGCGCCCTTGAGCAGCAGGAACGCCCCGAAGAACACCGCCGCCATCTCCACCCCAAAACTCCCGCCCGGCGCCGGCATCACATGCCGCCACCTCAGCCGCCCGCTCGCCGCCAGCGCCACCGCGGTAACAAACAGCCCGAACCCCGCCACCAGCGCCAGCGCGATCACACCCCCAAGCGCTACCAGCACCACCGCCAACCGCATCCCCTGGCTCTTCAATCGCTCCCGCGCCGCCGCCCCGTCGGCCGCGCTGCGCATCTGCGCCACCTTGGCAAACCACCCGTGCCGTTCCTCAAACCCCTTGAGCGCATCGTCCCCCGGCCTCGCCGCCGCCCAGAGGGCCCGCAGCACCGCCACATCCCCGCGCAGCACCGACTCCGCCGCCAGGTCCTTCTCCACCTCATCCAGCATCGCCCCCGCCGCGCCAGCACCCTCGATCTCCCCCAGCACCGCCGCGGCACGCACCTTCCCCTCCGGCGTCTTGGCCGCATCGCGCAGCATCCTCCCAAACGGCGCCAACGGGTCCTGCTCGGGCGGGGTGCCCGCCGCCATCGGTATCACCGCCCGCAGCCGCACCGCGATCTTCCCCGGCAGCACATTCGGGTCGTCATCCGCCGCCGCGATCTCGCCCGCGCCTCCCCCCCCCCCAGCAGCGCCCGCGGGCTTCTTCGCCGCGCTGCCAGCCCCCTGCTGCAGCGCAGCCACCGCCACCAGCAGCACCGCCATCCACACCCACGCCCATCCCGCAGCCCGCCGGCTCCCCGGGTCGGCCATCGCCACGCCGCTGCCACTCGCATCCGATCTGTTCATGCTGTCTCTTATCGGTCCGCCACCCCGCGGCCGCTACCCTCTGCCGCCCCATGTCCACCTCCACCACCAGCGCGTCGGCCGCCCATCCGCCCAAAGAGAACGTCAAAGACACGCTCATCTCCGTCATCATCGCCTTCGTCCTCGCCTTCGTCTTCCGCGGCTTCGTCATCGAGGCCTTCGTCATCCCCACCGGCTCCATGGCCCCCACGCTCCTCGGCCAGCACATGCGCTTCGCCGTTGATGGCTCGGGTGTCCCCTGGACCGTCGGCCCCTGGCACTACTACCCCGGCAGCCCCGACCCCAAGCCCATCCAGGGCCAGGCACCCGACAACCCCGTCGCCGTCCACGACCCCCGCACAGGCCAGGCCGCCGAGACCCGCGATCTCCCGCGCCTCGCCGGCGACCGCATCCTCGTCCTCAAATACCTCTACGCCCTCAACGAGCCGCGCCGCTTCGACGTCGTCGTCTTCAAGAACCCCGGCGACCCTACCGTCAACTACATCAAGCGCCTCGTCGGCCTCCCCGGCGAACAGGTCGCCCTCGTCGACGGCGACGTCTTCACACGCATCCCGCCCCGCGCCGACCCCACCGGCGCCACACCCACCACCTGGGAAGAGCCCGGATGGGCCATCGCCCGCAAACCCGACGACGCGGCACGCGCCGTCTGGCAAGGCGTCTTCGACTCCGCCTTCACACCCGCCTCCGCCAAAGGCCCCGACGGCCTCACCTGGTTCTCGCCACCGTGGGTCGGGGCAGTGGCGACCGGAGCGGCCGGGCCCGACTGGCAGATCGACAACCGCCGCAGTTACCTCTACACCGGCACCGCACCCGCCACGCTCACCTGGGACTCTTCCCGCACCTTCCTCACCCGCATCGGCCCCCCCGGCCCCGGTTCACCCGGGCCAAACCTCGAACGCTGGGAGATCAACGACCGCTACGCCTACAACGAAACCCCGCTCATGTTCGGCAACCAGAACTTCCCCGTCTCCGATATCCGCCTCAAACTCGGCCTCGAACCCGGCCCCTCCAACACCACCCTCACCGCCTCGCCCCTCATCGAAGCACGCGGCCACCAGTTCCGGGCCCTCATCACGCCCCCCACCGCCTCCGTCCAGATGCGCCCCGTCAACGGCGCCGACATCAGCGACGCACCCTGGACCACGCTCGACGCCGGCCCGTGCCCCGCGCTCGCGCCCGGCGCCGTCGCCAATATCGAGTTCTGGCACATGGACCAGCGCCTCGAACTCCGCATCAACGGCGCCCTCATCGCCGCGGGCAACTACGACTGGACACCCGCCCAGCGCATCGCCTTCGCCACCGGCCGCACGCTCGCCCAACTCGCCGCCCAGAACCGCTCGGCCGCCATGGAACTCAGCCAGCCCGGCATCTATCGCGCCCCCAAGGTTTCCTGGTCCTTCTCCGGCGGGCCCTTCACGCTCCACCGCGTCGCCCTCGACCGCGACCTGCACTACCGCGCCGACCGCCGCCGCACCAGCAACCAGCCCGCCTGGGCAACCCACCCCTCCACCACGCCGCGGCTCACCTCCAACCAGTTCTTCGTCTGCGGCGACAACAGCCCCGCCAGCGAAGACAGCCGCCTGTGGGAACGCCCCGACGACTGGGTCGCCGCCCAGATCGACCCGACCACCGGCGTCGTCCCCCGCGAACTCATGCTCGGCAAGGCCTTCTTCGTCTACTTCCCCGCCCTCGCCGGCTCCTCACCCATCCCCATGCCCGACTTCGGCCGCCTCCGCTGGATCAGGTGAGAGGTGCAAGGTGCGAGGTGCAAGGTGCGAGGTGCGAGGTGCGAGGTGCGAGGTGCGAGGTGCGAGGTTGATGAGTTGATGAGTTGATGAGTTGCCCATGCCCACGATGAGGTCGCACCGCGACCGAATCGTGGCGCTGAACATCACCCTGTACCCGTGCCACCGAAGTCGCCGCCCCGGCGACTTCGGTGCCCACACCTCATGCCGGATGCCATCCGTCCGCCACCTGTGCCACTTCCTGCCTCCGTGCCTTCCTGTCTTGAATTGGCCCTTTGGCCCTTTGCTCTTTGGCCATTTCCCTTCCACTCACCCCCCAAAGTACGCCGTGATGAAGTCCCCCAGGTTGTCCGCAAACGGCGGCGTGCACTGCACGCTCAGGTCGCGTGTGAACGCCGCGGCGTACCCCGCGTCGTACGGCGCTTCATTCCCCGGGCACGCGCCCGCATACCCGCCCGGCCCAGCCACCGCCGCCTCGAGGTAGTAGTCCGTGATGAAGTCGCCCAGGTCGTCCGCGTTCACCACCGCGTCGCAGCTGTAGTCGAGCACGTTCACGCTCACGATAAAGAACGCGTCGGCACTGCCAAACGGGCTGGAGACCCTGCACGAGTACGTGCCCGGGAGACTGCGCCACGCCACGGTGTGCGTCGCCGCCGTCGCGCCAGAGAGAGCAGCTCCGAAGCGGTACCACTGATAGTTCAGCAACCCCGACCCGGTCGCCGCCGACGTGAACGCCTGATCGCCCCCTGGACAGAGCACGCCGGCCGCGGGGGAAACGGTCTGCGTCGGCGGTGTGCCCATCAGAAGGACCGTGTCCGGCTGCGGGTTCGTCGTGCCGTCCGTCCCGCTCGCCACAACGAGCGTGTCGTCAGTCTCGTCGTACACCATCGCGTGCTGAGCCCGCGCACCCGGCATCGACGGCAACGGGTTCACGACCGACCCGTTCCACTCCCACACCCCGGGGGTCACGCTCGCCGTGCCGGTCGCAGTTGTCGCGCGCATCCCGCCGCTCACCACCACCGTGCCTCGCGTTGCGTGATACGCCATCGCGTGGTCCGATGTGAACCCCGGCAACACTCCCGAGGGGTTACGCAGGCTCCAACGCACGCTGTCCCACTCCCAGATCTCACGGCTGCGCCCGCCGCTCGCCAGCACACCCCCGAAGAGCACAACCACCCGGCGCACCTCGTCGTAGGCCATCGCGTGCCCCGTGCGGGCGGAGGGGCCCGCGTTCCGCTGCGTCCATGCGCCCCCGAACCACGTCCAGGTCTGGCCGCTCAGCGTGCCGTCGCTGAGTGTCCCACCGAAGAGCACCGCTGCGCCCCGCGCCCGGTCAAACGCCATGGCGTGCCCTGAGCGCGCGGTCGGACCACTCGCCACCCTTTGCGTCCACACGCTCCCGTTCCACGTCCACGTCTCCGCATTGGGCGCTGTGTTGTTCGTCCCGCCAAACAGCACCGTCTCCTGCCGCAGCGTGTCGTACGCCATCGCGTGCTTGTGTCGCGCCGTCGGCCCGGGCACAGGCAGAGTGTGCCATCCCGCCGTTGTGCGTTCCCACGTTTCGGCGAGCGCGGCGGTCCCGACTGCCCCGCCAAAAAGCACTTCCATGCCCCGCGTGGAATCGTGCACGGCCGCCGTGCCCGAACGCGCGGGCAAGTTGCTCGGTTGCCGACGCGACCAGCCACCCGGCACCCATTGCCAGAGGGCGTTCGGGGGATCGAGCGTGCCGTTCACGGCTGACCCGCCAGCGCGCACAAACACACCGCCGCGTGCTTCGTCAAATACGGCGCTGTAGCCCGACCCAAGCGCGGCAACCGTGACCGATGCCCGCGACACCCACGTGCTGCCATCCCATTCCCACAGGTTCGCCGCGGCCGGGCTCACCACCCTGCCGCGGACCGGGTCATACACGAGGCTCCCGCTGCCGTTGAATGCGGCACCGGAACTGCGCATGACCCACACGGCACCGTTCCATTCCCAGGTATCCGACACCGGTTGGTTGGCGATGTTGTGGCCACCCTGCATAACCATCGTGCCGCGCGCCGCGTCGTACACCATGCCAGCACCGGCTCTCGCACCTGGGCCCGAGACCGCGCGGTTCGTCCACTGCTGCCCATTCCACTCCCACGTGTCGCCGACGGTCCCTGTCATGGTCCGACCACCGAACAGCACCACCACTCGCCGCGCGGGGTCATAGGCCATGCTGTGCGACACGCGGGCCGCGGGCCCTGTTGTGGCTCGCTGCGTCCATGCGCTTCCGCCCCACTCCCATGTGTCGCCGAGGTGAGGCAGCGGCACTCCGAAGTTGTCGCTTGCCCCTCCGCCAAACATCACCACCACGCCCCGATCACTGTCGTACACCATCCGGTGCCAGCTCCGGCCTTGCGGCCCAACCATGCTCCGCCGGACCCAGACGACACCGTTCCACTCCCATGTGTCCCTGTCGTCGTAGTAAAGGCTTGCTCTGTATCCACCGCCAAAGCACACCGCAACGGCACGCCGCGCGTCGTACGCCATCGCGTGCCCAGACGCGGCAACGGGCTGCGCCGCCGTCAACGTCGCCCACACCGGCTGCCCCTGCCCCGCCGCCTCGCGCCCGCACACACTCAGCACACCCGCCACCACACACACCGCCGCGCACCACGCACGCGCCACACAGGCCGCACGCCCGCACAACGCCGCGCCAGCACCACCGGCCCGCACACCGTCCACACCGCGCTCTGTTCGCTCGGTCGACATGCGCCGCTCCCGGACGCCGCGCCCCCGCACCCACGCGCGGCAGCTACAGCATAACCCCGCCCGCACGATCCGCCACACCATCCTGGTCCGCTTCCCACATCCGTGTCCGCCGGCAGAACGCCGGCGCGGCACACCAGACCGGCACGCCGCACCCTCCCATACGCACCCCTCACACCCCCGGTTGCCCGAATCCCCACATGCCCACGATGAGGCCGCCCCACCTCCCCATGCCCACGATGAGGCCGCCGGCCGAATCGTGGCGCTGAACATCAACCGCCCTTGTGCCACCCATCGCAGATTCGCCACGGCCAACCCGCGCGGCGGGTCGGTGCCGGTGCCGTCGCACGGGATGGCTCGGCGGACCGTGCGACGCGCTCACACTCTGCCACTCCGCCACTCTGCCCTCAGCCACTTCCTGCCTCCGTGCCTTCCTGTCTTGATTTGGCCCTTTGGCCCTTGGCCATTTCGCCCTTTTCCTCACCCCTCCCACGCCTTCACACCCAACTTCTCCAGCACCCCGTCAAACTGCGCCACCGTATAAAAATGCACCACCACCCGGCCTCGCCCCCCGCCGCGATCCGCCTTGATCTTCACCTTCGTCCCCAAGGCATCCCCCAGTTTCCTCTCCAGTTCGGTCAGCATTCTCGCCCGTGCCGCGCGGCGGATTTCCTCCTCGCTTCCCTCGCCCCCCACTCCTGCCGCCGCGCCATCGCCGCCCGCCGCGCCCGGTTCAAGCCACGGCGCCTTCCCCTGCGCCAAGAGCGCCAAGCGCCCCACCGTCTCCTCCACGTGCCGCACGCTCCACCCTTGCCGCGCCGCCTTCTCCGCCAGCCGCTCGCGGATCGGCCCCGCCTGCGCACCCAAGAGCGCCTTGCCGTGCCCCACGCTCAGCACGCCCTCGTCGATCATCGTGCGGATCGGCTCCTCCAGTTCCAAGAGCCGCAGCAGGTTCGCCACGCTTGACCGCTCCAGCCCCACCCGCGCCGCCACCTGCGCCTGCGTCAGGCCAAACGTCGTCGCCAGGTTCGCCAGGCCCGCGGCACGCTCCAAGGGCCGCAAGTCCTCCCGCTGCACATTCTCGATCAACCCCCACTCCGCGCTCTCCTCGTCGCTCACCTCCACCACCACGCACGGCACCCGCTCCACACCCGCCATCTGGGCCGCGCGCCAGCGCCGCTCGCCCGCCACGAGTTCGTAGCGGCGCTCGGCCGCGCCGCCGGGCCCGCCCCGCCGCACCAGCAAGGGCTGCATCACGCCCGCGCTCTTGATCGACTCCGCCAGCCGCGCGAGGGATTCGGCGTCAAAGTGCTTGCGCGCCTGCCACGGGCTGGGCACGATCGCCCCGACGTCCACCATCACCAGCCCCGTGCCGGCCTGGGGCACCCCCGGTGCCGTTGACGGCAGACTCGCCTCATCCGCACCGCCATCCGTGGGGCGATGCTCTGGCCCAGCCGCAGCACGTTGTGGCGCGCCCTTCCGCGTCCCCGCGGGCCCACTCACCACGAACGTGGCCGGCTGCCCAGCGCCATCAAATGTATCATATGATACACTATGATTGGCGCCGTCCTCCCTTCGGGCAGATGCCGAGATGTCTCCAGTTTCGACCTGCACCGGCGCCAGGTTGCCCAGCAGGCTGCCCAGACCGCGCCCCAGTTTCCGCGGCTTTGTACTCGCATCGTGCGTGCTCATTCCCGGACTCCTTTCCATCTGTGTTGGAGGTCCACCCTCCGCTGCCAAGATGGTACCGGCGATCAATACATGTTCCACGTGGAACCCGCCTCTGTGGACAACTCGATTATCGGCCACGGCCCCGCATTTCAGCCACCGGCAAACCGGCACGTTCGAACCACCGATGCGGTCTCTCGCTTCGCACCAGGCCCTTCGCGCTCCACGTGGAACATGTCACCCGGCTTCACCACAGTCGTGGCAATGTGGGCGAAGTCCGCCGATCCGCAGGTCCACATCGCAGGCAATCCCGCACCTGCCTCCGTGTCGAGCCGTTCACGGTTGGGCCGCGGCCGATGACCAAGCCACCAACGGACCTCAGCACCCCCGCAGCCGGAGGCTCGCCCCGTGGCCCTGACACCGCCGCAACCATCCCACCACGCCCATCTGGATGCCGCCCTCACGCACACCCACCGGCTCGCGACGCTGGGCACACTCACGGGCATGATCGCTCACGAGTTCAACAACATCCTCACCCCCGTGCTCAGTTACGCCCAGATGGCCCTTGAAGCGCCAGCCGACCGGGCCCTCTCGCACAAGGCTCTCGAGAAGGCCGCCGCGGGCGCCCAGCGGGCCGCGCACATCGCCGAGGCGATTCTCGAACTCTCGCGCGAGTGCCATTCAACCGCCGCGGTGGCCGACTCCTGCGACGTCGCCACCGCCTGCCGCGCCGCCTTCGGGTGCCTGGCCCGGGAGCCGCGAAAGGACGGGATCGAACTTCAACTCCGGCTGTCCGGTGCGCCCGCGGTCGCCATCCGCCCGGTCAGCCTTCAGCAGGTGCTGCTCAACCTGATCATCAACGCCCGTAAGGCCGTGCTCGCCGCACCGCTGGCCTCGCCCAGGGCCATCACGGTCTCTGCGGGCATGGTCGACCGGATAGCACACGCGGCGATCAAATCAAGTATCATGTGCTACATTTCGACCGGCCAGACACCTCCTGCTCCCGCAGCCACTGCCGGCGCCTGGGTCGAGATCACCGTTGCCGACACCGGCTGCGGCATCGATCCGTCCGTCCTTTCCCGCTTGTTTGAGCCGTGGGTCACGCGTGATCACGCCGCCGCAGACGACCACGCCGCGGCCAGCGACACGCTCGTGGCACGCGGCACGGGCCTGGGCCTGGCCATGTGCGCCGAACTCGTCCGCAGCGCCGGCGGCTGGATGTGGGCCCGCAGCACGCCGGGGCAGGGCGCCACCGTGGGCGTTGTGCTGCCCGCTGCGGCACGCTGAAGCGCCGCCGCGTCAACACGTCAACTCGCGGCTCAGCCCTTGACCTTGCCCCACATGCGCTTGGGGGGGAGTTTGCTGGGCACGATCCCGCCGGGGAACTTGTGCGGATCGATCGCCGCGGGCGCGGCGGGGGCCGACGGGGCGGCGGCGGGTGTCGCCGCGACGGCGCCCGCGATCGGCAGACCGGGGTTCACGGTGGCCGCGTAGCGGTTGATCGGCGCGGCACGGCGGTGGGGGGCCAGCCCGCTGTTGGGACCGGTCACGGGCACGCGCCCCGCGGGCACGGGGCCGGGTTGAAAGTCCGGGTAATCGAGCTTCTTCACCTCGGTGTTGATGAGGTTCTCGACGTTGGTCAGGAGGTCGCCCTGGTCGGGCACCACGAAACTCCAGGCCACGCCCGCGCGGCCGACACGGGCGGTACGGCCGATGCGGTGCACGTAGACCTCGGGGTCCTCGGGCATGTCGTAGTTCACCACGTGGGTGATGCCATCCACGTCGAGCCCGCGGCTGGCCAGGTCGCTGGCCACCAGCACCGAGAGGGCGCCGGCGTGGAGTTTCTCGATCACGCGGGTGCGGCGCGACTGCATCATGTCGCCGTGGATGCCGTGGGCGTCGATCTTCTTCTTGGCGAGGTACTCGACCAGGTCGTCGACGGTGCGCTTGGTGCGGCAGAAGACCAGCGTCAGGGCGGGCTCCTCGTGGGTGAGCAGGTGGGCGAGCAGGCGTCGCTTATCCCAGGGCTGCACGCTCAGGTAGAACTGCTCGACCTGGGCGTTGGTGAGGGCACCGTCGACCACGGCGACCAGTTTCTCGGGGTTGTGCGAGTGGCTGTGGATCAGCCTCTCCACGTCGGCCGGGAGCGTGGCCGAGACGAAGACGGTCTGGCGGGCGATCTGGTCGGGGGGCGTGTTCTCGGTGCGGGGCGGGGGGCACATCTTGAGGATGCGGCGGATGTCGTCGCGGAAGCCGATGTCGAGCATTCGATCGACCTCATCGAGCACCGCGAAGCGCACGTTGCTGAGTTTCACGTAGCCGCGCTCGACCATGTCCATCAGGCGCCCGGGCGTGGAGACGATGATCTCGGGGTTGCGCTTGAGCGAGTCGATCTGCGACTTCATGCGCTGGCCGCCGAAGACGGCCAGGGCTCGGATGGGCGTGAGGTGGCCCAGGGTGTTGATCTCCTCGGCCACCTGCAGGCAGAGTTCGCGCGTGGGCACGAGCACCAGGGCCTGCGTGCACACGCCCTTGTCGCAGGCGTGCAGCAGGGGCAGGCCGAAGGCCCCGGTCTTGCCGGTGCCGGTGCGGGCCTGGCCGATCAGGTCCTTGCCCGCGAGCATGTGGGGGATGAGCAGGGCCTGGATCTTGGTGGGCCGCTCGAAGCCCGCGGCGGTCAGGCTCTTCAAGACGCTGGAGCGCAGGCCCAGGGCCTCGAAGTTCGCCACGTCGGCGAAGACCTGAGCGGCGAAGTGGCGCTCGCCCGTGGTGGGTCCCGTGTCGCCGGTGTCTGCGGTTGCCGCGGGCTCGGGCGCGGCAAAGGGCGAGCCATGAGCGGGCTGCTCGGGGGAAGAGACGAACGTGGATGTGTTTGACATACGGCTTTCGGGGCTGGGCCGGCCCTTCGCGTGAGTCGGTGGGCACGGGGCCTCACACGACCGCGGGTCGGTGGCCGCCGAAGTCGCCAGGGGCGCGGGCAGCCGGAGTGGGGTGAGGCGCCGCGACGCGAGACGCAGCGCCCGCGCCGGAGAAAACCGGCGCGAGGTACCGACGATTCTAGGCGGGAAACACGCGGCGCGACGATACTTGCGGCTGAGGCGAGCGGCGATCGGGCGGCGGGTGCGGGCCGGTGTGCGGCCCGCGCGTGCGGGCCCGTGCCGCGCCGGGGAGCAGCGCGTGGGCACCAGCCGCCTTGAGATTGATCTGGCCGCGGTGGGCAGGAACGTGGGCATCTTCCGCTCGGTGCTGGATGCGCCCGGACAGGCCGGCGAGACCCCGCCCGCACGGCGGCGCGCTCTGTGCGGCGTGATCAAGCAGGATGCCTACGGCCTCGGCGCGGCCCGGGTGGCCAAGAAGCTCGCCGCGTGCGGCGTGGAACTGCTGGCCGTCTATTGCACCGACGAGGCGCGGGCCCTGGCGGAGTTGCCGATCCAGACACCGCTGCTGACCCTGATGCCGATCCGCACCATTGATCGCAGCGACCCGGTCTATCGCCTGGCGGTGCGCAACCGCCTGCACCTGGTGGTGCACGACCTCGAGCAAGTGGGAGACCTGGCGACGAGCGGGGCGCGGCTGGGCCTGCGGCTGCCGGTGCACGTGCAACTGGACACGGGCATGAGCCGCGGTGGCGCGTTGGAGGCCGAGGCGAAGCGGATCGTGGAGCAGGTGGTGGCCTCGCCGCGCCTGCAACTGGCGGGGCTGATGACGCACTTTTCCAGCCCGGGGACGGAGGCGGACTTCACGCGCGAGCAGGCCCGGGCCTTCAAGGCGTTTCTGGATGACGTGAAGCCGCTGATCGCGGGAGCGGTGGGGGGGATGTCGGGGGCGGGGCAGCCGGGGTTTGCCATGCACGCGGCCAACACCGCGGCCACGCTGCGGGGGCGCGGCCTGCACGCCACCATGGCGCGGATCGGTCAGGGGCTGTACGGCTACGGTTTTGAGAGTTTCAGCGATCCCCTGGCGGTGGAGTACGCGAGTTTCGGCAAGCAGTTGCAGCCGGCCCTGCGGTGGCTGAGCCGCGTGGTGCACGTGCACGAAGTGCCCAAGGGGTGGCCGGTGGGCTACGGACGGACGTTCAAGGCGGCCCGCTCGACGCGCGTGGGTCTGGTGCCGGTGGGCTACGCCGACGGCTACCCGACGGCGCTCTCCAACGTGGCCCGGGTCGGGCTCACGGGGCAGATGTACGACCGGCCCAAGACGGGCGCGGGTGAGCGCCCCGGCGCGAGCGAGCGGGTGGCGTGGGCACCGGTGATCGGGCGCGTGAGCATGGACCAGATGACCATCGACCTGACGGGCCTGCCCGAGAGCGTGGCCCGTGTGGGGGCGGAGGTGGAACTCTTCGGGCGCGACCCGCAGGGGCCGAACCACGTGCCGACGCTGGCCAAGCAGGCGGGGAGCATCACGCACGAGATGCTGTGCCGCCTGTGCCCGCGCATCGAGCGGGTGTACGTGGCCCCGGCGGCGGGGGAGATGGAGGACAGCGTTGCAACGGGCGGACCGGGCGCTGCGGAGGGCGGGCGCAGCGACGGGCCCGGCCCGGTGTCCGTGCCCACGGGGGCGATGATCGCGGCGTAGCGGACGGAGTCTCGATCGGGGCGCGCTGGAACGCGGCACCCGGCGGCTCAGTCGCCCACGGCGATGAGGGCGCGGCGGATGACGGGGCGGTTGTGGATGGGGCCGCGCGGGCCGGAGACAACCTCGATCGACAGGCGCGTCTCGGGGTCGGGGCGGAGCGGCTCGTTGAGGGCGATCCACGGATGATCGGCGTCGAGGCGGGCTTCGCGGAGGAGCGTGGCTCCGTCGGGCGTGGTCTGGCTGATGCGCACGGTGCAATCGGCCCACTCGCGGGCCGAGGCGGGGAGCGTGATCCACGCGGCCAGGCGTCGCGCGCCAGGCGGCAGGGCCCAGACGGCCGCGCCGGGGCCGGGCAGGTGGATGTCGGCGGCGCGGAGCAGATCGGCCGGCGTGGCGTGGGCTGCGGGCGTGCCGCGGGCCAGACGATCGGGCCCGGGCGTGTAGGTGCACGGGAGGGTGGCGAGGGCGACGAGGCGCTGGGCCCGGGGCGCGATGGCGCGGTACTGATCGAGGCGCACGTTGATCTGCCCGCTCACGCCGGCGGCGGATTCGTAAACGAGTTTGACCGAGTCGGGACCGCCGGCGAGCAAGCCGGTGGCGGCGAGCGCGTTGCCGCCGGCGAGCCAGATGAAGAGGCCGCGGGCGGGCACGGGCGGGTTGGCCATGCGCAGGCGGCGGACCAGCGCGGCATCGGGAGCGGTCGTGGAGGCGGCCTCGCCGGTGCCGCTGCGCACCACGATCTGCGGCCCGACGCGCTCGACGAAGCCGGTGACCTTGTCGCCGTTGAGCAGATCGACCGCGTCGGCGGCGGGGGGGGAAGTGTCGGCGGAGGCGGGCGTCTCGGCGGCATCCGCAGGGCCGAAGTCGATGCGGGCCAGGCGCTCGAGCGGGAGCAGCAGGCGGCCCAGGGCGGGGTGCGTCCACGCGAAGAGGTCGGGCGACTCGGCCCCGCGTGCGGCGAGCAGGCCGATGAGGCATGTGCCGTCGGTGAGGTGCAGGGTGCCGCGCGGCGTGCGGTCGGAGCCGCCGGTGAGGCCCGCGCCCTCGGCGAGGGGCGCGGCTGCGCTCGCCGGAGGGGGCGGATCGGGGTTCCACCACGCGGCCTCGACAAGGGCGAGGAGGTTGTCGGCGTCGATGGGCCGGGTGGACTGTGAAGCATCCAGGAGCGTGAGCCGGCCGTCGCGCACGCCGGTCCAGAGTGCCGGCCGGGGCGTGAGGTCGCGGTCGAAGACGACGACGGGCAGGCCATCTGCGGCGTGGGCGGCGGGGGGCGCCGAGAGGACGGCCGCCAGCAGCAGGGCGGCCGGGGCGGCGGCCGGGCGGGCAGGGCTGGGAAAGCGGAGGAGGGCCATTGATGTGTGTATCGGTACGCGGGCGGGCGGTGGCCGGGGTGAAGAAAAAGTGGGCGGGGGTGTCAAGGGGGGGTCCGATCACGCCGACGTGGGGGGAGGATGGGGACGGCGGCGTTCGCCGGCTCCCCCACGGACACACGCCGCGACGGGCCCGAGGGCATCGGCGCGGCCCAGAATCGGAGCCGGACACCATGCCCAGCACGTACCGCAGCCGCACCAGGAAGAACAACAGCAAACGCGGCAAGGCCCGCCGCGCGTCGAAGAAGGTGACGCGGCGCACGGCCAAGCGCACGTCGTTCAAGCGGAACAGCGTCCGCAAGAACTTCCGCAAAGCGGTTCGCAAGAGCACGCGGAAGAACGTCAAGTCGAACGTGAAGAAGAACCTCCGCCGGAGCGTGCGCAAGAACGTGCGCAAGTTCAGCAACACGTTCAACGGCTTCTCGTTCAACAACGGGTTCGCCAGCCCGTTTGCGAACCGCTCGTTCGTGAGCGCGAGCAACTTCTTCCGCTCGTTCAACGGCAACAGGAAGAACGCGTCGAACAAGGCGAACTTCAAGAAGAACGCCAAGTCGTTCAAGAAGAGCGGCAAGAACACGAACGGGAACTTCTCGTTCAAGGCGTACAAGGCCCGCAAGAACTCGTTCAAGCCGGCCCTGGCGTCCAAGTCGTTCAACCGCTCCGGGTTCGCCCGCAAGGCGGCCTGAGCGCGGGCGACGGGTTCCAACAGCCAGATCAGCACCGGGCCGTGGGTTCGCTCCCGCGGCCCGGTGGGTTTTTTGTGGGCGCGGGCAGCGCGGGTGGGCCGGGTGAACAATCGGACTCGCGTGCCCGCCCACACCCCCGACCACACCCGCCTGCTGGCCGATTTCAACGCGGCGGTGGCGCATCTGCACGCCGGTCGGTCGGACCTGGCGATCCCGCTCTTGCGGGCCGTGCACGAGGCGATGCCCGGTGAGTTTGAGCCGCTGGCGTACCTGGCGGAGGCGTTGGGGCACGCGGGCGATGCCGCGGCGGCACGGCCCCTGGCGGAGCGGGCCGCGGCCATGCGACCGGACGACCCGGAAGGTTGGGCGCTGGTGGCCCGCGCGGCCAAGGCGCAGGGCGACAGCGCCGGGGAGGCCGGCGCGCTGGAGCGGGCGGCCGCGGCCCGCCCGCGCGAGCCGGAGCGATGGCTGGCCCTGATCGAGTGCCATTTTCGGGCACTGCGCTACACCTCGGCCTTGGCGGCGGTGGAGCGGGCCCTGGTGCACCGGCCGGGCGCGGCAGACCTGCTCGCGCGGCGCGCCGCCTGCCACACGGGGCTGGGGGATGTGCCCGCCGCGATCGCGGCCCTGAAGGGGGTGGTGCGGGCCGAGCCGGCGGCGGTCGAGCCGGCGATGGGTATGGCCAATCTGCACGCGTACTGGCACGAGGCGACGGGCCCGCAGGTGCTCGAGGCGCACAGGGCGATGGGGCGGGTGGTCGAGCGGGCAGCGGGGCGGGCGGTGGCGGCGCGCGATGCCGCGCCCCCTGCGGATCGGCCGGCGCGCGTGGGGCTCCTCTCGCCCGATTTTCGCAGGCACTCGGTGGCGTACTTCGTTCGGCCGATCCTGCGGCACCTGGATCGCGGGAAGGTGGAGTTGATCTGCCTGAGCACGGCGCGGCACCGTGATGCGGAGAACGCCGCGCTGCGGCAGTTGGCGGGGGAGGGGCACTGGCACGACCTGGGGGGGCTGGAGCAGCGCGAGATCGCGGCCCGCGTGGCGGATGCGCACCTGGACTTGCTGGTGGACCTGGCGGGCAACACGGAGAACAACAACCTGGTGGCGCTGGCGGCCCGCCCGGCGGCGGCGATCGCCACGTATCTGGGCTCGCCGATGACGACGGGGCTGAAGGCGGTGCGCTGGCGCGTGGTGGATTGGCTGACCGACCCGGCCCCGGAGGCGGACAAACTGGTGGTGGAGCGGCTGGTGCGGCTGGAGCGGTGCTTTGTCTGCTTCGAGCCGCCGGAGGGGACCGAGGTGCCGGGGCCGGAGCGCAGCGGGTCGGATGGGCAGATCGTGTTCGGCTCGTTCAACGCGCTGATGAAACTCAACCCCGCCTGCCTGGGCCTGTGGAGGCGCGTGCTGGATGCCGTGCCGGGCTCGCGGCTGGTGTTGAAGGTGCGGAGCACCGAGGCGCCCGAGGTGGCTGCCGGGCTGCGTGCGCGGTTGCGGGCGGCCGGCCTGGATGAGGGGCGGGTGTCGCTCTCCGGGGGCATCGCGGAGCGGCGCGGGCACCTGGCGGCGTACGGAGGCGTGGACGTCGCGCTCGACACCACGCCGTATTGCGGGACGACCACCACGTGCGAAGCGCTGTTGATGGGTGTGCCGGTGGTGAGTTTGGCGGGGCGCGGGCACGCGGGGCGCGTGGGGGTGAGCCTGCTGACCGCCGCGGGGCACGCGGAGTGGGCGGCGCGAGACGAGGCGGAGTATGTGCGCGTTGCGGCGGAGGTCGCGGCGGGCGTGCTGAGCCAGCGGGGGCACGGCGATGGCGCGCGGGCGCGGTTGCGCGCCGAGTTTCTGGCCTCACCCGTGTGCGACGGGCCGGGCTTTGCACGGGCGTTTGAGGGGGCGCTCCTGGCGATGGTCGCAGAGAGCCGCACCGGGGGAGGGCGGCGATGAGCGACACGCGAGCGGTGATCGCGCGGGCCGGCGACCTCTTTCAGGCGGGAAAGAAACAGGAGGCGGTCGCGCTGCTGGCGGGGTTGGTGGGCGAACGGCCGGATGATCTGGAGGCACGATCGAATCTGGTGATGGCCCTCTCGCTGGCGGGGCGGGCGGGCGAGGCACGCGCCCACGCGGAGGAAGGGGCGCGGCGCACCCCCGAGGTGGCCGAGTCGTGGTCGCTCTTGGCCCAGGTGGCGGTGCATCAGGACGACAAGCCCGCGGCCGAGACCGCAGCCCGGCGGGCCGTGGAGCTCGAACCGGGCAACCCGGACCGTGTGCGCGGGCTGGCCTGGATTCTGCACCGCAGCGACCGGTACCTGGAGGCGGCGGAGTGGGCCGAGCGCGGCTTGGCGCTGGTGCCGGCCGATGCCGACCTGTGGCTCAAGCGCGCGGTGGCGATCCAGTGCACGGGGCGCGTGGAAGAAGCGCTCGAGGTCTACCGGCGCGGGAGCGCGGCGTGCCCGCACGCGGCGGTGCTCTGGGAGGGGTACGCCAACTGCGCGACGTACGACGCGCGGATGGAGCCGCGCGAGGTGCTGGCCGTGCACAAGAAGTTCGGGGCGGCGCTGGAGCGTGAGGCGATCGGGGCGCGGCCACCGGCGGCGGATCGCGGTGCGGGTGTGGCGCGGCCGCTGCGGGTGGGGCTCTTGTCGGCGGACCTGCGCGAGCACTCGGTGGCGACGTTTGCCCGGCCGTTGATCGAGCACCACGGGGCGTGCGGCGTTGAGTTGTTCATCTATCACTACGGGCAGATGGAGGACGGGGTTACGGCGGAGTTGCGGGCGCCGGTGCCGGCCGCGCGGTGGCGGCACGCGGTGGGGGCTGCCGCGGAGGAGATCGCGGCGGCGGTTCGGGCCGACGGGGTGGACGTGCTGGTCGAGTTGGCGGGCCTGACGCGCGGGCACCACCTGCGGGTGATGGCTCTGCGACCGGCCCCGATGCTCGCGACGTACATGGGGTACGCGAACACAACGGGGCTGCGGTGCATTGATCTGCGCGTGGTGGATTCGCACACGGACCCGGCGGGCAGCGAGGGGTTGGCGGTGGAGCGGCTGGTGCGGATCGACCCGTGTTTTTTGTGTTACACGCCGCCGCGTGATGCGCCGGCGTGCGGACCGGGGCCGCGGGCACGGGGTGCGGCTCCGGCGTTCGGGTCTTTCAACGTGGTGACGAAGGTGAACGGGGCGACGCTGGGGTTGTGGAAGCGCGTGCTGGAGGCGGGGCCGGGCACGCGGCTGGTGGTGAAGAGCCGGGGGATTGAGCACGAGGCGGTGCGCGCGGATGTGCGGGCCCGGATGCGGGCCGCGGGCATCGACGTGGAGCGGGTGGACCTCCTGGGCCGGGTTCAGGAGCGGGCCGGGCACCTCGCGGCGTATGCGCGTGTGGACGTGGCCCTCGACCCGTTCCCGTATCACGGCACCACCACCACGTGCGAGGCGCTGTACATGGGCGTGCCGGTGGCGACGCTGGCCGGGCCCACGCACGCGAGCCGGGTGGGGGTGAGCCTGCTCACCAACGCGGGGCTGCCGGAGTTGGTCGCGCGCAGCGAAGAGGAGTATGTGCGCTTGGCGGCGGAGCTGATGGCCGACGGGGCGCGGTTGGACCGCTGGCGGGGAGCGTTGCGGGGGCAACTTCTGGCGTCGCCGCTCTGCGATGGCCCGGGCCTGGCGCGGCGGTTCTTCGTCGCGATCGGGGCGGCGTGGGCGGAGCGTTTCGGGCGGCGGGGGGGTGGAGGCGGCAGTGGGGGCGGGAAGGGGCGGTAGGGGTGCGAGAAGTGGGCGCGGGGCGCGGGGGGTGCCGATACCCTGCCGGTGATGATGCGCGCGGGCCAGATGGTGGTGGTGTGTGTGGTGGGCCTGCTCACGCTGGGCGTGGTGATGGTGAACTCGGCGGGCATGACCGTGGCCACGCGCGGCAGCGCCACCACGCTGCTGCTGGGACGGTCCACCATTTACATGGGGCTGGCGCTCCTGGCTCTCGGGCTGGTGGCGTGGCTGGCGCCGGTGCGGCGATTCGAGACGGTGCGCGAACGCGAGGCGGGCACGGGCGAACCGTGGGGCTCGGGGTGGCGGCTGCCGGGGTTGTGGCTGGGTGTGCTGGGGCTTGTGGCGGTGGTGGCGGTGGTCTATCTGCCGGGGCTGGGGTCGGCCCGCAAGGGTCAGAGCCGCTGGGTGGAGTTTCGCCTGCCGGGCGTGGGTGAACTCACGGTGCAGCCCAGCGAGATCGCCAAGTGGGGCCTGGTGGTGCTGATCGCGTGGTACGCGGCGGTGTGCGGGCGCAGGCTCGAGTCGTTCTGGCGCGGGGCCCTGCCGGGGCTGGTGGCGGCCGGGGTGGTGGCCGCGGCGGTGGCGCTGGCGGACCTGGGCACGGCGGTGCTGATGTGCGCCGTGGCCGCGGCGATGCTGGTGGCGGCGGGGGCGCGGCTCTGGCACCTGGCCCTGATGCTGCCGGCAGGTGCGCTGGCCTTCGGCGCGGCGGTGCTCGCTCAGCCGTATCGACTGGAGCGGATCACCAGTTTCCTGCGACCTTACGAGGACCCGCAGGGCAAGGGCTACCACATGATCCAGAGTCTGGTGGCGATCGCCAACGGGGAGGTGTGGGGGCGGGGGCTGGGCAACGGGCTGCAGAAGTTCGGGTATCTGCCCGAAGACACCACCGACTTTGTCTTCTCGATCGTGTGCGAAGAACTGGGGCTCTTCGGGGCCGTGCTGGTGCTGTGCCTGTATGGCGGGCTGGTGTGGGCGGGCGTGGCGATCGCGCGGCGGCAGCCGGGTGCGATGCTCAAACTCCTGGCCCTGGGTGTCGTTGCGACGGTGGGCGTGCAGGCGGTGATCAACCTCATGGTGGTGACGGGCCTGGCCCCGACCAAGGGGATCGCGCTGCCGCTGGTGTCGTCGGGCGGCACGGGGTGGATACTGACGGCCGCGTCGCTGGGGTTGCTGGTGGCGATGGATCGTCTGCACGCGCCGGACGCGGCCCATGAGCGGGCCGCGGATGCCTCGGGCGGCCTGCTGGTGGCGTTGTCGCGGCGGTGATGATCGCCATGGCGGAGCACACGGTCATCTACGCGGGCGGGGGCACGGGGGGGCACATCTATCCGGGCTTGGCGCTCGCAGACTATGTGGACCTCGTGCTCCGCGATCGGGGCACGGTGAGGTCGCTGTTTCTGTGCTCGGGGCGGGCCGTTGACGAGCGGATCTTGCGGGCCGAGGGCGTCGAGTTTCGGGCCTTGCCGGCGAGCCCGCCGGGACTGTCGCCGCGGCGCTTGTGGCGGTTTGCCCGCTCGTGGGGGCGGTCGGTGCGGATGGCGCGCGAGGCGATCCGCGCGGGGCGTGCCGGAGGGGGCAAGGTGTGCGTGGTGTCAACCGGCGGGTTTGTCGCCGCGCCGGTGGTGCAGGCGGCGATCGTGGAGCGGGCACCGGTGATCCTGCTGAACCTCGACGCGGTGCCGGGGCGGGCGAACCGGTGGCTGGAGCGGCGTGTGCGCGGGCGGGCGGGGTGCGCGTGCCTGGCGGCCTTGCCGGTGGAGGGTCCGGAGGCGGCGCGTTGGCGTGTGGTGGGGCCGATCGTGCGGGCGCGGGCCAAGGTGCATGACAACGCTGTCGAAGCCCGGACGGCGCTGGGGCTTGACCCGGCCCGGCCCGTGCTAATGGTGTGCGGGGGGAGCCTGGGAGCGGAAACGATCAACCGGTTTGTGGCGGCGTTTGCGGACGTGAACCCGGATGCGCTGCGCCCCTGGCAGGTGCTGCACCAGACGGGCATCGAGGAGAACACGGCGACACTGGAGGTGTATGCGCGGCGCGGGATCGACGCGCTCGTGTGCGGCCATGTCGTGAACATCGGGGCGTGGTGGGCCGCGGCCGATCTGGCCGTGGCCCGCTGCGGCGCGGGGCTGGTGGGCGAGGCACTCTTGCACAAGGTGCCGTGCCTGTTTCTGCCCTATCCGTTTCACAAGGACGGACACCAGGCGGCCAATGGGCGTGTGCTGGAGCGGATGGGCGGCGCGGTGGTGCTGCCCGACCGGGTGAGTGCCGACGAGAACCTGATCCACCACGGGCCGGTGCTGCGCGATCTGTTGCGCTCACCCATGCGGCGGGCAGCGATGAGCGCGGCACTGGGCGAGGGGCGGTCGCGCTTCGGCACGGTGGCCGCCGCCTGGGCCGTGGCGCACACGCTGGTGCCCGAGGCACGCTGGGTCGAGGGATTGGGCTGGCCGCCGCCCGATCAGCCGTGAAAACCGGGCTGTTTTTGGCGTGTCTTTCCGCCCGCGTGTGGTAGACTGAAAGGGTCATGGCACCCGACACGGGATCGGGCCCGCACGCCGGGTCCGGCCCGCACCCTGATGCTGGTGGTGGCCCGGCGGCGCGGCGTTCGGCCTGCCTGATGTGGCACGCGCCCGGCTCGGGCCCGCCCCGTGAACTGGTGGCAAGTCTGGAACGGCACGGCGCCTTGGTGGAGTGCCGCACCGATCGCTTCGCGGTGCTGGCGCGGGCCTGCGGGGGAAACCGGGCGGCGCCGGGCGCCCCGCGGGCGCTGCTGGTGGTGCTGGCCGAGCCGCGCCGCCTGGCGGGCGCGGCGGACTTGGTCCGTGCGCTCAAGCGGTTTGCGCCCGGCGCGGATGTCTGGGCGTATCAGGCCGGGGCCGACGGCCGGGCCCGCCTGGCGGCCGTGGCCGCGGCCGATCTGGTGCGCTGGGGGCAAACCGCGGCGGGTGCGGGCGGCACGGCCCGGGGCGAACCGGCCCCAAACCCCGGCGCAACGCGGCCCGGGGCGGGCGATTCAAGCGATCCGGCGCCGCTGCCCTTGCGTATGGACACGCGACGCGCGGCAGGCCGGGCCCGCCCGGCCCAGCCGCCGAAACTGCGGCTGGCGGGCGGCGAGGCGGCGGGTGTGGCCGGTGGGGCCGCGGGCGATGTGGGCGGCGGGGCGGTGCCGCGGATTGAGGCGAAGTTGATGCCAGGGAGCGGGCCGGTGCCCGCCGCGGCGGAGCGTGTCAACCCACGCGGCTCGGAGGGCGGCGAGGCGCCCGCGGCCGGCGAGGCGCCCGCGGCCGGCGAGGCGGAGGCCGGTGGCACGGGTGGCGGCGACCTGCTGTCGCCGGATGAACTGGCGATGCTGTTGAGCGACGACCTGGATGGGGTTGATGGCGGCGGGGCGGATCCGGATGGGGGTGAAGAGGGTGAGCCGCCGGCGCCCTCGAGCGCGGCCCCGCGCGTGAGTTGACGGTTGAGCCACGAGATCGACACCGCCCACAACGGTGAAGAGGCATGAGCGGACTTGCGAAACCATCTGGGTCGGGTCGGGGCGAGATGGAGGGCGAGGGTGCGCGCCCAGTGCTGCGGCTGATCAACATCGGGCGCACGGGGCACGAGCAGGCCCTGCGGCGTGAGGGCGACATCGAACTGGTGCGCGTGCCCACGGCGCTGGAGGCGGTGGGCGAACTGGGCGAGCCGCTCGACAGCGTGGAGCGGGCCGCGGTGCTGGTGGGCGAGGGGGCGGTGGACGGGGCGGAGACGGCGGAGTTTCTGGCCGCGCTGCGGGCGATCGATCCGGGCGCGCCGGTGGTCCTGGTCGCGGACGCGGCCCACGGCGTGGCCGGGCCGGGCGCGGCGGGTTACGACGGGGTCGTGGGCGCGGGAGCGAACGTGCGGGCCGTGAAGGCCGCGCTGGGCGCGCGGGCCCGCGCGGGCGCGGCTGAGGGAGCGGGCACGGCGGTGGCGGCGGCCGACGTGCCGGCCGCGGCCCGGGACGGCGCGGGAGACGGGGCGATGGTGGCGGCGCTGCTGACGGGGCGCGACCTGTTGATTCCCGCGCTGGAGTTGATCCGCGTGCGGATGGGGACCGCGCTGGTGCACTACGTGCCGGCGGAGGCGGGCGTGCCCGCGCCGCCGGACGGCGTGCCGGTCGGGCATCGCGGGCGCGTGGTTGGGCACCTGCGCAGCCCGGCGGGCGGGTTCGATGCGCTGGCGGCGCAGGGCGCGTGGCTGGGGGCGTGGCTGGCGCTGGCCGAGCAGCAGACCAGCCTGCGGCAGGCGGCGATGCTGGATGATCTGACCGGGGCGTACAACCGGCGCTACTTTGACCGGTACCTGGCGGCCGCCCTGCGGCAGGCGCAGGCCCAGCGGCAGACGCTCACGCTGCTGGTGTTTGACGTGGACGATTTCAAGGTGTTCAACGACCGCTACGGGCACCCGGCGGGGGACGAGATTCTGCGCGAGACGGTGCGGCTGTTGCGCTCGGTGATCCGGCCCGGGGATCGTGTGTGCCGGATCGGGGGCGACGAGTTCGCGGTGGTGTTTTATGAGCCGCAGGGGCCGCGCGACCCGGCGAGCAAGCCGCCCGAGAGCGTGGAGAGCATCGCCAAGCGGTTTCAGCATCAGGTGCGCGAGCACCGCTTTCCCAAACTGGGCGACAAGGCGCCGGGGTCGCTCACGATCTCGGGCGGCCTGGCGACATACCCGTGGGACGGGCGGACGGTGGAGGAGTTGCTGCAGCGGGCGGATCAACTCGCGCTGGAGAGCAAGCGGGCCGGCAAGAACGCCATCACGCTGGGGCCCGTGCCGGGGTGAGCGGGGGATCGCTTGCCGGTCCTTGGTTCTGCACCTCCCCCGGCCCTTCAGGGCCACCCCTTCCGCCTAGCGGAGGGGGATAGACGCGCATACGTCGCGCCGTTGAACGTACACGCACCGAGAGCAAGCACCTCGCTGAGGTGGCGCAGCCAACAACGGGAACCTGAATCACATGTCTCTCAGCAACTGCGCCAGCAGGCGCGTGCCCCAGCCGGTGGGGCCCTTGACGAAGGGGCCGGTGTCCTTCTCGACGGCGTGGACGCCGGCGATGTCGAGGTGGCACCAGGGGGTTTTGTCGGCGACGAAGTAGGAGAGGAACGCCGCGCCCTGCACGGGGTGGGCCTTGCGGTTGGGGTTCGAGTTCAGGATGTCCGCGATCGGGCTCTTCATCTGGTCGCGGTACTCGCCGTTGAGGGGCAGCCGCCACACCGCTTCCCCGGTCGCCGCGGCCGCGGCCTCCACCTTGGCCCGCAGCCCGTCGTCCTCGCAGAACATGCCGCAGAAGACATCGCCCAGCGCCACCACCACGCCCCCCGTGAGCGTCGCCAGGTCGATGATGCAGCGCGGCCGCTCCTTCTCGCAGGCCCAGCACAGCCCGTCGGCCAGCACCAGCCGCCCCTCGGCATCCGTGTTCGTGATCTCCACCGTCACGCCGTTGCGATACGTGAGCACGTCGTCGGGGCGATAGGCCTCATCCGACACCGAGTTCTCGGCGCAGCACAAGAGAGCCACCACGGGGACGGAGGGCTTCACCACCGTGGCGATCGCCTGCATCGCCCCCAGCACGGCGCAGCCGCCGTCCTTGTCGCGCTTCATGCCCACCATGCCGTTGTTCACCTTCAGCGACAGGCCCCCGGTGTCGTAGGTCATGGTCTTGCCGATGAGCACGACGGGCCTGGCATCCTTCTTGCCGGCGCGCTTGCCGCCGGGCGTGTATTCGAGGCGGATCATGCAGGGCTTGTTCTCGCTGGCCTTGCCGACGTTGACGTGGCCCACGAGCCGCTCGCGCTCGAGTTCCTTGCCGCTGAAGACCTGGCAGGAGAGGCCGCAGGCGCGGGCCAGGGCGCGGGCCTGGTCGGCCATGAAGGTGGTGGTCGCGATGTTGGGCGGGGTCTCGCTGAGCGTGCGCGCGAGGTTGGCGGCATCGGCGAGTGCCAGCCCGCGCCGAATGGCCCTGGCGAAGTCCTTGCCCTTCACGTCGAGCGTGAGCCGCGGACGCTCGAGTTTGTCCTTCTCCGTCGCGCTGCCCTTGAACTGGTTGGCGTTCCACGCGATGAGGCCCATGCCCTCGCCGAAGGCCTGGCCGCAGGCGCCGAGGTCGGCCCTGGCTGAGTCGAGCACCGGGGCGAGGTACACATGGGCACCGGGCTCCTTGCCGGCGTGCAGGCGTTTGGCGAGCGCGGCCGCCGCGCCGCGCAGGTCGCCGGCCTTGAACTTGTCCTTCTTACCCAGGCCCAGCAGGATGACGCGCCGGAGGGCGGGGGATGCCTCCTTGGCCTTTTTCTTGTCTTTCTTCCTGCCGCCCTCGTCGGCGGGGATAAACGCTTCGGCGAGCGTGCCGGCCTTGCCGGCGAACTCGGGGCGGCGGACGGCGGCCGCGATCAGGCCCTTGCGGTCGTGCTCGGCGACGGAGGCGTGGGGGTCGTGCCCGGCGAAGACGCCGAACACCAGGGGTGCGTGGGGGCCGCTCTCACCGAGGGTGATGGACTCAAACATGGCGCGTCTCTCCGCGGGGATGGGGAGCGGAGTGTACGCGATGAGCCGGGGCTCGCAGCCCGGGCCCGCTTGGGCATCGTCGCGCGGCCACGCGCAAGGAGGCCGGGGCGCGACCCCCGGCACAGCCGCGCTGTGTGCGTGGAAACGTTTGGTTGCGGGGTCAGTTGCCCGCGGGGACGGTGATGTCGTCGAACTCGAGCATGGGATCGACGCCGCCGGTGTACTTAGCGGCCACGCCGGGGCGCTGGTCGGTGTTGAGGGCGAGTTTGCCGCCGCGGTCAAAGGTGCTCAGGAAGACGCCGTCGGACCCGGCGGAGTGGAAGAGCACGGTGCCGCGCGGGGCGCCGGGCAAGGGGAGGTTGGAACCGGCGAAGCCCGCGCCGAGGAGTTCCTGCCGGGCGGCGCCGGGGAAGGCGGGGTGGCCGAGCAGGGCCATGAGTGTGGAGTGGATCTGGTCGGCATCCCACGCGCCCGCGGCGCTGGAACTGTTGCCGGGGTCGCGGTCGCCGCCGAGCAGGCTGGAAGGGTTGTTGTACGCGCTGTCGGCGAGTTGGTTGGCTCCGTTCTTGCCGAGGCGTGCTGAAGAGAGGAAGCAGCCGTTGGCGGCCCAGTAGTAGCGGGCGACGGTGGTGGAGTCGAGGGCGGCCCAGGCGGCGGTGCTGCTGCCGCGCTCGTCGGCGGCCCACGCCAGAAGGGGGTTACCGAACGAGTCGACGAGCGTGGGGAGGAGGTTGTTGTGGTTGTCGGCGGAGGAGGCGGAGACCTGGCCGGACCGCTGCGCGGCCATGAACTGCTGGCCGGGGGTGAAGTAGGCCCTGGCGTTGTTGGCGCCGGCGGAACTGGCGCCGCCGATCTGGGTGATGTCGATGTTGACGGTGGCCGAGTTGGTGGGGCCGACCTTGAGGATCTGCTCGCCGTCTTCGGTGGCGGAGGTGATGCCGCCGGCGAGGTCGATCATCACGTTCTGGATGGCGGCGAAGCCGCGGCCGGCCCCGTTGACCTTGTTCAGGTTGGCCTGGGCGCCCATGTCCACGGCGGGGAAGTGGCCGGGGGGCGTGCGCTTGTCGGTGATGAACTGGCCGGTGGCGGAGGCCAGGTTGTTCATCAGGCTGAGGCTGGAAACCTTCTTGGCGGCCCGGCGCGTGCCGCCGAGCGAGGGGACGAGGATGGCCATCACCGTGCCGATGATGATGAGCACCACGAGGAGTTCGAAGAGGGTGAAGGCGCGGCGGGGACTCGCGGTGAGGAGGCTGGAGGGGGTGCGCGTCATGGGGGTGGATGTCCTCGGCGGGGGCGCGGCCGGAGGGAGGCCGGCGCGGTCCGCAGCAAAACCATAGGGAGCGGCGCGGCCATGCCTATTCGCAGGAAAGCCGGGGTCTGATCCATGCGGGCGGGTTGGACGGGCACCAAACCGGGGCCGACCGCCCGCCTCACAAGGAAAAAGCCCCCCGGCGGCACAACACCGCCGAGAGGCTTGGACTTTCGCCCACGAGATCGGAACCCGCCGGGCCTCAGGCCCGGCGACGGCGGGCGGCGATGAGGCCGCCCA
This sequence comes from uncultured Phycisphaeraceae bacterium, assembly GCA_964590885.1. Lineage (GTDB taxonomy): Bacteria > Planctomycetota > Phycisphaerae > Phycisphaerales > UBA1924 > JAEUIX01. Next base: position 32,113 of record CAZPWW010000012.1, on the reverse strand, counting down.
GGCCGAGCAGGGCACAGGCGCCGGGAGTGGGAATGGCGGTGGGGACGAACTCAACGGAGCGGAAGACCGTGCCCGCGCCGGACGTCTGCAGGATCGTCGGCATCGAGCCCGCGCCCGTGTCCGTGATGGAGATGAGGTTGGTCACACCGCCCGCGCTCGTGCCGCCGGAGATGCCGTAGATCACGTTCTGGCCGAGGCCGTTCTGGGTGATGGCGATGGAACGCAGGCCGTTGGTCACGGCGATGGTGTATTGCAGCGTCCACGTGCCCGAGGCGAGCGTCCACTTCTGCAGGCCGCCCGCGGCCGTGGTGCGATCATCGGCCACGTAGAGGGTGTTGGCGTCGGTGAACTCGAAGTCGTAGGCGCTGGGGCCGCTGGTGGTGGGGAAGCCGGGGAGCGGGGTGATGACACCCGCCAGAACCTCGGCCACGCCCTGGGTGGTGCCCGAGGCGCTCGAGACGAAGAGGCGTCCGCCCAGGTCGTAGCGGGCGACGCGCAGGTTGGCCACGTTGTTGGCAACGACCGTCGTCGTGGTGCCCGGCGGCATCACCTCGCGCAGGCCGTCGCCCGAACCGGCGCCGACGAACGAGGTGCCGGTGGTGGAGGCGGCCGAGCGGAAGTTACGGGTGCTGTAGGAGTCGGTGATGCGGTGCAGGGACGTGGCCTGCGTGTTCGTCACGGCCGCCACGACCCGGTTGGCGTCGAAGGCGCCGCCGTTGTTCGTGGAGAGCGCGATGGACGAGCCCGCCGTCGCGTTGCCGCTCTGGCCCTGGTTGGCGTCGTAGCCGCCGAAGACCAGGTAGTTGCCGTTCTCGCTCAGGTTCATGTGCCCTTCGCTGGTGGCGTTGCCGGCCATGACGAGGGCGGTGCCGAGCATCTTGTTGGAGTTGATGCCGAGGTTGTTGCCGGTGAAGAAGTTGGCCGTGGGGTTGTATTCCTTGAGGGTGACGGCGTGGCCCACGGCGTTGAGGTTCGGCGCGCCCACGCCCACGTTCTGGGTGGGGCCCAGCTCGAGCACCACGAGGTTGTTGGCGATCCACGGGGCTGCCGCGGCGGTGCCGGCCAACGAGGCCACGAGGCCGGCGGACGACAGCGCGCACACAAGAACATTCGCCTTCATTGCTCTCTCTCCTCTTACTGGTTCAGGGGCGGCCGCTGCGCCGCGCGGGAGGACGGGGACGAAAAACCGGCGGGAAGCCCGCCACGTGCAGTCTACCCGATCCTGGCCCGACCCGCAAGAGATGCGCGTGGATTTGTGAAGAGAATGGGGGCGATGTTCTAGAACAAGAGCGATCGACCGGGTGAGGCGGCAATCGTTAGGATTGTGATTGGTTTGCGCGTGCGCCGCTGAATGAGGAAGTTCGACGCTGCCGGCTGACGGGCGGCGCGGCGACGGCGAAAGGCCGGGGCGTGGGGGAGGGGAGTGTGGCGTGAGGTCCACCGGTGGTGAGCGAGTGGTTGCACGTGCTCACGTGTGCGGAAGACGGCCTCATCGACCGACCGATCGCGCTCGTTTGGCCCGTGTGGCCGCACGGACCGCGCGGTTCATGGCGGGAATGACCCCCCTGCCCGTGCGGATCATCTCGCCGACTTCTTTACTGCTCTTCATCCGGCGCTTGGGCTGCTTGATTAGGAGGGTTCCGCGCGGCTCGGTCCGTCACAATCGTGTCAACCCCGGACCCTGCACAGGCCGGAGCAGTGACGGCATCCGGGTCGGAAGCCGTGCCAGAGCGATTTCTCTTTCACCGGGTGGGTAAGCCAATCCGAACGCACATCCGGCCTCGTACTTTGCGAGTGCGAGCCACTCGGAGGCGATCGCCCACGGGCTCCTTGGCGTGATATCATGGGCCGCAAGGGCTCGGAGCGGTCGGAACTTTCGCCATGAGCACTCGAGCACCAGAGTGGAAGCGCCCGCCGGTGATTGAGGTGGTGTTGGGCGTGCAGTTTGATGCGCTACCGGCGCTGACAAACGGACACCTTGGGTGGTTCTGGGGTGACATGCACGCAGACTTCCCGAATTCCGACGACGTGCCGCCGATCCCGCCGGTCGTCGAGACGTTCGGTGACGACCCGTCATTCGGGTTTCCTGTGCTCGGATTCCGTCCTGCAAGCGGGGATTCGCGGTTGCGCATGACGTCGGCCGACGGTACAAAGGTGATCCAAGTGCAGAACGGCTGGTTGGTTGCCAACTGGACGAAAAAGGGGGACACCGAGTATCCTGGCTTCACCGGGGTGAAGAATCTCTTCGACGACGCGATGCAGCAGTTCGCCGTATTTCTGAAGAACCGGAACCTCGGCGGCATCAAACCCAACTTGTGGGAGGTCACGTACATCGACCATATCCCTGCAGGCACCGTTTGGAACACCCTGGCAGACGTTCCGCAGATCTTCCCGGGCCTGTTCGGTAATGGGCGGTGCACCAATGGCACCAATGAAGGCGTAGATGCTACTTGGGCGTGGCGACTGTCCCCGAATCCGGGCCGGTTGCGGCTGTCGGTGCAATCCGCACGCACAAGTTTGGAGCCACAGCGGGATATCCTCCTTGTGCGGAGCGTCGCTAGGGGTCCGCTAGGTGCCGATAATGACGGTGCCCTTGACGACGCGTTGAACCTTGGACGATCATCGGTGGTAGATACGTTCATGGGCTTGACCTCTGACCAAGCCAAGCGATATTGGCAGGGAGACTGAGTGCTTACGCTCGATCACGCAACCGCTGGGTTCCGGGACTACTCCGTCAGCGCGGCTTCCGCACGCGTGGCGATGGTTCAGCCCGCTGGCGGCCCTAGCCCGGAGCGTTCCGACCCGTACGTGGAATGGGCGCTTCGCTTCGATCAGGGACTGAGGCGAGCGGATGAACGCATCCGCGGCTGGTCGCGCGACGCTGCGGCTCTTGCCGATGAAGACTTGGAAGCTCCGGCCCGGGATACGACCGTGCGCGCCATCGAGATCATCAACCGGTTGAAGGTGCTGGTCATGGACCGTGTAGCACCGAGCACGGCCACGCTGCTGAACCTGAAGGGTGCTTCGCTCGGCAGCGGCGGAGAGATCAGCCTTGAACTTGCTGCTGGACCGTTCGCGGTCACCTATCGAGTCGAATCCAACGGCACCGTTACGGAGCTGTTCTTCAAGAACAATCGGCTCATTCGCCGCAGCCAGATTCCGCGCTGACGCGCGGTTCCGCGGATTGGCGGGCAGGGTGTACGCTTGCACTCGCCTCCACGGTGGAACAGCACGATCCCATTCTGCCTGATGAGATCATTCTCCGTCGCGTCCCACAGGACCAGATGGACATAGGCAATGTGCAGTGGCCCCTGCCGGATGGCTTTGACCCACATCGGACGAACGATGGCGACGGCTTGTCCGTCTATCGCGAGAAGTACCACACACCAGCCCAAGTCGCCGCGTTCCGCACAAAGGGAACTAAACCGACCTGGGTAGCACGCCTGCGCGCAAAGTCGATCGCCGAGCTTCGGCTGACCCTGAGGCCGGATCCGCGCGAACCAGAGCACGGCCTTCCCGCACGACCCGGACACGCCCTGATCTTGGAAGTGAATAGCCTGGCGCGAAACTCCGCCGCTCTTGATGAGTGGAAGAGGCAACTGCTCTCCCGCGTGATCGGAGTTGAAGGGGGCACCGCGGGTTTCCCCGCACCACTCAATCCTCCCCCTGGTCCAGCACGGCCATGAAGGCCTCCTGGGGGATGTCGACGCGGCCGATGGACTTCATCTTCTTCTTGCCCTCGCGCTGCTTGTCGAGGAGTTTGCGTTTGCGCGAGATGTCGCCGCCGTAGCACTTGGCCGTCACATCCTTGCGGAAGGCCTTGATGGTTTCGCGGGCGATGATCTTGCCGCCGATGGCCGCCTGCAGGGGGATCTCGAACTGGTGGCGGTCGATCTGCTTCTGGAGTTTGCGGAGCAGCAGGCGGCCGCGCCACTCGGCGTTGTCGCGGTGGCAGATGACGCTGAGGGCCTCGACGGGATCGCCGTTGATGAGGATGTCGACGCGGCAGAGGTCGTTCTCGCGGAAGGTGAAGACCTCGTAGTCCATGGTGCCGTAGCCGGAGGTGATGGCTTTGAGCTTGTCGTAGAAGTCGTAGATGATCTCGGCGAGGGGGATCTCGAAGGTGATCATCTGGCGGGTGTCGCCGATCACCTGCTGGGCCTTGAAGTCGCCGCGGCGTTCGGTGCAGAGTTTGAGCACGCCGCCGAGGGATTCGTTGGGGACGATGATCTCGATCTTGCAGATGGGTTCGAGGATGGCCTCGTAGGTGCCGCCCTTGGGGAGTTCGGCGGGGTTGTGCACTTCGAGGACGGAGCCGTCGCGGAGTTTGATTTTGTAGGTGACGGTGGGGGCGGTCTGCACCACCTCGATCTCGAACTCGCGCTCGAGGCGCTCCTGGATGATCTCCATGTGCAGGAGGCCGAGGAAGCCGCAGCGGAAGCCGAAGCCCAGGGCCTCGGAATGGACGGGGATGTAGGTGAAACTGGAGTCGTTGAGCGAGAGTTTCTCGATGCCGTCGCGGAGTTTCTCGAAGTCGGCGCCCTTGGCGTCGGCGCTGGTGGCGGGGTAGAAGTCGCAGAACACCATCTGCACGGGCGGCTTGTAGCCCTCGAGGGCCTCGGCGGCGGGGTCGTTGTCGAGGGTGATGGTGTCGCCCACGCGCACATCGGCGAGCGTGCGGATGGCGGCGACGATGTAGCAGGCCTCGCCGGCGGCCACGCTGGGGACGCGCACGGGCTTGGGGATGCGCTTGCCGATGTCGGTGATCTGGAAGGCGCGGCCGGTGCCCATCATGCGGATCTTGTCGCCGAGTTTGAGCGAGCCGTCCATGATTCGGGCGTAGACGACGACGCCGCGGTAGTCGTCGTACTGGGCATCGAAGATGAGGGCGCGGGTCTGCCTGATGAGGCTGGGGCGCGGGCCGGGGAGTTTCTCGCAGATGGCGGCCAGGAGTTCGGGGATGCCCTGGCCGGTTTTGGCGGAGACGGGGATGCAGTCTTCGGCGGGGATGCCGAGGACCTGCTCGACCTCCATCGCCACCTCGTCAACACGGGCCGAGGGCAGATCGACCTTGTTGATGACGGGGATGATCTCGAGGTTCTCGTTGATGGCGAGGTAGGCGTTGACGACGGTTTGTGCCTGTACGCCCTGGGTGGCGTCGACGACGAGGATGGCGCCCTCGCAGGCCTTGAGGGCGCGGCTCACCTCGTAGTTGAAATCGACGTGCCCGGGCGTGTCGATGAAGTTGAGCATGTAGAGCGTGGAAGTGGCGGAGTGGTCAAGTGGCGAAGTGGCAGAGTGTGCCGCGGCTTTCACTTTGCCACTCTGAACCTCTGCCCCTCTGCCACTTCCTGCTCCCGGCGCGCCGTCGTCGTCCTGCGTCAAGGCCGCTTCGCCCTCCGGGGCTTGGGCGTCGTTCTCCTCCAGCGCGTCGGCCTTGTCGCCGGGGGTGTGGTGGTGCATCACGGTGACGGCCGAGGCCTTGATGGTGATGCCGCGCTCGCGTTCGATGTCCATGTCGTCCAGGAGTTGGGCGCGGGCCTCGCGTGCGGAGACGGCCTTGGTGGCCTGCATAAGACGGTCGGCGAGCGTGGACTTGCCGTGGTCGATGTGGGCGATGATGGAGAAGTTGCGGATGTGCATGGTGAGGAAGGCACGGAGGCACGAAGAAGGCACCGAGGCACGAGGGCAAGCCCCCGCGCCCGGCCGCGGGCCGGTGGGTGCGTAAGGGTGGCATGGTAGGTGGCGCAGGGCGCGGCTTGGCCCGGTGGGTGTCGGCGGCGCACCGCGGGGGTGCGGGAGCGCTCCGACCCTTTCGCTGCCGCTCAAGGGTCGGGGGCAGAGGGGGATCGGTGGCGCAGGGCCTCGGCTCAGCGCCACGATTCGGCCTGCGGCCTCATCGTGGGCATGAGGAGGGCGGCGCCGCGGACAGCGGCGCGAAGTTCAGGGCAGGCCGGTGGTGGTGGAGTAGACGATGCGGACGCCGTGAAGCCGCATGTTGGCGGGCTGGCTGCCGGTGTTCCAGGAAGCACGCAGGCCGTAGGCGTTGTTGATGTTGTCGATGGTGTGATTGGCGACGTTGGAGAAGAGGCGGACTCCGCCGGCGCTGGACGAAGATGCCACACTGGCGACGGCGACGGGCGCGGTGCCGACGAGAGGGATGGCGAGGAGCTCGATGGTGAAGTTGTTGCCGTTGTTGTCGAACGCGGCGAACTCCATGGCGTTGACGTTGGCTCCGTGGGGGAGGTGGATGTCCATCTGCATCACGTAGTTGGCGGCGGCGTCGGGGCCGTTCCAGCCGTTGTTGGCGAAGTTGATGTTGGTGGAGCCGGAGGTGGCGGCGAGGGCCCAGTTGTGAGCCGCGCCGGCCCAGTGGCGGTTGACGGCCCCGATGGCGAGGGTGCCGGTGATGACCGTGTTGCCGAAGACGTGGAGTTGGCTGGTGGGCGTGCCCGTGCCGACGCCGACGTTGCCGGAGGAGATGCGCATGTTGCCGCCGGAGACGTCGAGGAGGCTGGCGGCGTCGGAGGCGAGTTGGGTGCTGGTGATGCCCCCGAGCGTGACGGAGAACTGGCCGCCCGAGAGCGTGAGGGCGGTGCCGGCGGTGTAGGCGGTTTCGGCGGACGGCTGCCACTGCGCGCCGTTGTAGCGGAGGAGGTCGTTGATGGCTGGGGCGGTGGAACTGACGGCGCGGCCCTGCAGGCCGTCAACCGTGAGGTTGGCGAAGGTGCCGGTGGCGTCGCCGCCCGCAGATTGGGATTCGTCAACGTAGTTGGCGCTCAGGGTGGTGAAGTTGACGCTGAACTGGTTGCTGGTGAGGCTGAGGCCCGAGCCGGCGGAGTAGGCGGTGTTGGCGTCGACACCCGGGCCCCACGATGCGCCGTTCCACTTGAGCACGTTGTTGGGCAAGGGCGCGGAGTTGAGCACGGGCCGGCCCTGCAGGGCGCTCACGACGGTCGCCGTGGAGAGACCGGAGGCGTCGCCGCTCAGGATGATGCTCTGGTTGAGGTAGCGGCTGTCGAGTACGGCGAAGTCGACGGCGTAGGTGTTGGGCACCTGCTGCATGCCCTGGCCGGGCGGCAGGTGCTGGGTGGGCTCGGCCACCCAGCCGCCCATGTTGATGTCATACGTGAGAACGTGGTTGTTGCCGGGGGCGAGCGTGCTGGGCGTCAGGTTCACCCCGTTGATGCGGCCGACCGTGGTGGAGTTGACGTTGCCGAAGACGTCGCCGTTGACGAGCAGGTTGCCGACCTGGTAGTAGCGGGCATCCGCAAAGGGCAGGTCGAGCGAGACGGTGCCACCGTTCGCAAGCAGGCCGGTGCCGGTCAGGGTGAAGCCGTCGTCGGTGCCGTCGGCGAAGCCCGAGGGCTTGCTCGCCACGTTCATCCAATCAACCAGCGCGGCCCGGTGGGCGAAGGGGGCGCCGGTGAGTTTCTGGCGGGGGGAGAGCGTGGTGTACGAACCCGTGCCGGCCTCGGCCACGTCGATCTCGAGCCACGCGGGCTGGGCAGCGGGGAGCGCGCTGCCGAAGTCGAGTTCGACGGTGAACAGGCCTTCAGCCGGCGCGATGTCGGTGGCGGTGAGCGTGGAGCCGAGTTGGGTGCCGCCGCTGGCCGCGTCGTACAGACGAAACCGCAGGTCGTACATGCCCGCGGCGGGGTTGCCGTTCTCTTTCAGTTCACCCTGGTACGTGAAGGGTGTGGAGAGGGCGTGGGCGGGCGCGGCGAGGCCCGCGGCAAGCAGGAGGAATGCGGCCGCGCGGCGGAAACGACGGATGTTCATGGTCTGGCCTCGAACCGGTGGGCGGAAGGAGGGCGAGAGAGCAGCATACCCCGTGGGGCGCGCCCGGGCGGGTGAAAGCCGGCTGAAATCGGGAGATGAACCTACGAACGGAGGCAGAGCGGGGACCGGAATGGCCGATTCTGCTTCGTGGCACCGGGGAGCCGCAGCAGAAACCGCCGCTACTGACATTCCTCAAAGTACTGCGTGATGTAGTCGCCGAGGTTGTCGGGGTTGGGCTCGGCGCATTGCCCGGCACCCGAGAGCGTGTACGCAGCTTGATAGCCCAAGTGGTAGGGCGGCGCGTTGGCCGGGCAACTGATCGCATAGCCGCCCGGCCCAGCGACCACGGGCACCATGAAGTAGGCCGTTACGAAGTCGCCGATGTCGTCGGGGTTCACCACGCCGTCGGCGTTGAAGTCGAGTTCGTAGCTGCCGCAGCCGGTGGCTTGGTCGGTAACCGTGAACGTGTACGTGAAGGGCACGACCGCCGGGTCGGGGGCAAGGTCGAGGGCGCACCTGAGCACCGCCTCGGTGCCGTCGAGTGCAGCGACGACGTTGTACGTCCCCTGCGGCGGCACGCTTCCCTCCACGCTGTTGAACCACAGGCGCAGTTCGTTGCGGCCCACGTTGAAGGGCACCGGCCCGAGCGCGGCACGCCAGTCAGCGGTTACGTCGTTCTCAGGCAGAACGGCCCCGAGGTAGACCTTGACGGTGCCGATGGCCGGCACCGACTCGGGCAGCGCGATGGGCCCGTAGAAGCGCAGCCGCACAGGAGCATGGTCGCCCGCGGGGTCCGGATCGTCGAAGGCGACGTTGCGGATCATGGGCGCGGAGGTCTCGGTCGCTTGTGGCGGGAAGCAGTCCTGCCGGTAGAGGTTGAAGGGCACCAGCCCGACGGCACCCAGGCCGAGCATCGGGGAGGGTGTGGTGTAGACACCCGACGCGTCGGGTGCGAGGGTCGTGCCGCCGACCACCACGGTGCCCGCCCATGCACCGCCCTGGTTGGCACCGTTGATGATGACCTGGCCGCCGAGGTTGGCCGTGCCGGCGGGGCCGACCGTGATGCTCTTGCCGCTGGGCAGTGTGCCGTTGATCCTGAGTGTCGAGGTAGGTGCCATGCTGCCGAACGACACGCCCTGGTTCGCGTTGAGTACGGACACGGTCATGCCCGCCCTGAGCATCCCGGTGGCAGCAATCGGCCCATTGGCATCGCCCGAGACTTCCAACGACGCATCGAGGTCCGTCGCGGCGGACACGCCAATCGGAGCTGTGATCGCAGCAACCCGCAGTGTGCCTTTGATCGTCCCGCTCGTCGTCTGCAGGAACCCGAGCGCGGGCGGCTGCCCCGGCACCTGGCTGGTGAATGTGCCGTGGAACGCGGCGCAAGTGATGGAACTGGGCAGCGTGTCTCGCCACTAAAGGGCCACGGGGTTCGTCTCGGTCCCCACTCGGCCATCGACCAGCAAGCCAGCGATGATCCCGGCTGGGATGGAGAGGGAGCCGAGTACGTCTCCGAGGACCTGGCAGTTGCTGATCAGGGGGACGCTCGTGCCCGCCTGCGACACGACCACGGGCCCGGTCAGGTTGCCGCCAATAACGGCACCGCGCATCGCGTGGCAGCGGATCGCGCCGACATCGCCGGTTGTGAACAGACCCAAGAGATCGAATCGTGGAGTGAATGCCTCCAACTGCACGAAATCGACGCTGCCCACGCTGGAGACCGGCACGGTGGTAGCGAGGTCTCCAATCCGCGCGGTCACAAGGCTGCTCGTGCCGATCTCGACGATGAGTTCCTCCAGCACCGACTCCGTAGAGTGAGGGAGTACGGTGAAATCGAACGTGTTGGTTGGCGACGCTCCGGTTGCGGGAGCACGCACCCGAAGGCGAAAGTGTGTGGGCTGGCCCGGCACCTGCTCGCACACAAGCACCTCTACGGGGCCACTTCCCGCATGGGACTGAACCACCGCGAAGCCGTGTGGGCTTGCTCCGCTGGGTGGCGGGCACGGGCCGAGGGCCAATGCGACAAGCGGCTGGATGAGCATGCGGACCATGGCTTGCGGTTCCTACGCAGGAGTAACGCACATGGCATCAGGAGCCACGCGGCACCCGAGCCCGGAATATACATGGCCACGCGCGTACCAGCACCTGCAAACGAATCATGTGGAAAACCGCCCGTTGCCCCGGGGTGCCAAATCGCGTCTTCACGTTCAGGGAACGGTTCCAGATAGTGCGTTCCTTGTGTGAACCTCACGATGCGCCCGCCAGCGTCCTCAGTCCAGTCGATTCCCCCCCCCGAAAGGTCGAACAGCCCCCACGGGCTCTGCACCTGCGTGTACGCCGCGACGGGATGCAGGAGGTCGGCGAACGGTATTGTGCCGATGTCCTGGCCAGCGGGTGTCTCGCCCCCGTTGGTCGGCGTCCCTGGGATCAAGGGGCGGTCGGTGCGGTTGGGGTACTGCCAGTAGCCGCCTTGGCCTGCGCCGAAGCGGCTGGGGTCCCAGTACGCCGCCTTCACCCATTCATCGCGTGAGGGGAGGTAGAACCGCGCTCCCGGGCTGTGCGTGAGTTGGTCGTTGAAGGGGAAGCCGGTCGCGGGCGTGAACGTGGTGGTGTCGTAGGCACCGCTCACAAATGCAGCGAGGTCCGTGCGCTGGTCATTGTGGAGCCAGTTGCAGTAGCGCGCCGCCATGCGCCACGACATGCTCGCGGCGTGGTTCTCGAAGCCGGGCGCGATCGCGTACCGATCCGTGCCGGTGTCGTAGTAGAAATACTGCCCCTCGGCCAGGCCGAAGATGATCGGGTTGCCGGTGATGTGCGGGCGGTAGGCGTTTGCGAAGGCGAGCCACTGCGCGTTGGTGACCTGGGTGCGGGCGATGGCGTACTGGCTGGCTACGCCGCCCCGCCCGTTGTTGCCACTGCCGGGATCTCCGACGTACGCTGGATTGCCGGGGTCGCCCACGACCGAGAACTCGATGCCGTAGTGCTCGACGGTTTGTACACCCGGTGGGGGCGGGGCGAGCGGCGCGGCATGGGCGTGGCTCGCCAGTGCGCACAGCCACATGGTGGCACAGGTGTCAAAGCGCAGCCAAGTTTGCCGGCTCCGCATACGTGCTTCCTTCCCACTGCCGCGCCGAGCGCGGCGACACTGGAAATGTACCACGGAATCCGGCTGGGGCAATGAAAGCTCGGGGGTTGTGCTGCCAGACACCGACCCCTTTGCGAAGCCACAAGGGGTGGTGTCCCAGCAGCCGTGGCAGGCTGAAAGCCCGCCCGCCGGGGTGTGGAGGGGGGAGCGCGGCCGCCCGTCAGATCGTGCTCTCCGTCACCCGCAGCACTTCCTCGACGGAGGTTTGGCCTTTGGCGGCTTTCTTGAGGCCGTCGGAACGGAGGTTCTGCATGCCGCGCTCGGTGCAGAGGCGGCGGAGTTCGGCGACGTTGGGGCTGCGCACGATGACGTCGCGGAGGGAGTCGTCAACCTTGAGGAGTTCGTAGATGCCGACGCGGCCGGAGTAGCCGGTGGAGCGGCACTTGTCGCAGCCGCGCGGCGTCCAGAGGCGGTCGGTGGGCAGGCCCTGGATTTCGAGGAACTCGCGCATCTCGGTGGAGGGGGTGGACTCCTGCTTGCAGTGGGTGCAGAGGCGGCGGAGGAGGCGCTGGGCGAGGACGCCGTTGACGGCCGCGGCGACGAGGAAGGGCTCGAGGCCGATGTTGACGAGGCGGGTGATGGAGGAGGGGGCGTCGTTGGTGTGGAGCGTGGAGAGGACGAGGTGGCCGGTGAGGGCGGCCTGCACGGCGGTGACGGCGGTCTCCTGGTCGCGGATTTCGCCGAGCATGATGACATCGGGGTCCTGGCGCAGCAGGGCCTTGAGGGCCTTGGCAAAGGTCATCCCAATCTTCTCGTGGGTCTGGGTCTGGGTGATGCCGTCGAGGTGGTACTCGATGGGGTCCTCGACCGTGGAGACGTTCATCGAGTTCTTGTCGAGTTGGCGGAGGGAGGCGTAGAGGGTGGTGGTCTTGCCCGAGCCGGTGGGGCCGGTGACGAGGACGATGCCGTGGGGGGCCTCGACGAGGCCCTTCCAGATTGTGAGGGTGTCGGCATCGAAGCCGAGTTCCTCGAGTTTCACGCTGATGGAGCGTGTGTCGAGGATGCGCATGACGGTTTTTTCACCGGCGGCCACGGGCAGGGTGGAGACGCGCAGGTCGAGCTTGCGGCCCTGCACAGTGCAGCGGATGCGGCCGTCTTGCGGCAGGCGGCGCTCGGAGATGTCGAGGTTGGCCATGATCTTGAGGCGGCTGGTGATGGCCCCGGCCATGCTCACCGGGGGGTTCATCATCTCGTAGAGCTCGCCGTCGATGCGGAAGCGGACCTTGAGTTTCTTTTCGCCGGGCTCGACGTGGATGTCGGAGGCGCCTTCTTTGGAGGCGGTCTGGATGATGTAGTTGACGTAGCGGATGACGGGGCTCTCGCCGGCTTCCTTTTCGAGGTCCACCTCCTCGCTCGACTTGCGCTCCACCTGCACGTCGGCCTCGGTGACCTCGGAGAGGATGGCGGAGACGTCGACAGACTCGGCCTTGTCGTCCTTGTCGGTGATGAGGTCGAGGGCGCCCTTGATGTCCGCCGCGCTCACGACCACGGGCTTGATGCCGGGCACGCCCAGGCGTTGCCGCACCTCGTCGAAGAGGAAGACATCGTCGGGGCGCGTAACACCGAGCACGGTGCGCGAGCCCTCGGTGCGGAGGGGGATGATCTGCTTGCTGCGGCAGAACTCGGGGGTCAGGCGCTGCAGGAGTCTGCCGTCGAAGCCGCCGTCGAGGCCCTTGGCCAGGTCGATGCTCTCGTAAGGCAGGCGCGCGAGTTCGGCCACGCAGCGCTGGAGTGTGGGCTCGTCGCACCCTTGCTCGACCAGCACCTCGATGAGTCGCTTGCCGGGCGACTGCTTGATAACGCCCTGCGCGGCGGAGACCTGCGAGGCGGTGGCCGCGCCGCTGGAGACGACCAGTTGGGCCAGTTCGGTGGGAAGGGCCAGGGCGCCGTCCCCGGGCGTGTCGGCCGCGGGGGCGGGCGCGTAGACCTCCGAGAGCGGCTCGTGGACGGTGGACTCGGCGGCCGCGCGGGGCAGGGGAACAGCGGGGTCGTGCTCAACCGTGATGGCGGTGTTGAAGGAGCGTTGGCCCACGGGCACGGCGGGCAGGATGCTGAAGGCCTCTTCGGCCTGATCGATTGTGTGGCGGCGTTTGGCGGGTGGCTGGACGGGGGGGGCGGATGCCGCGGTTGCGCCGAGAGCGGCGGGCAGGGCCTTGCGGGTGGCGAAGGCGGCGGCCTGGTCGGCGTCGATCCCGAGTTCGGCGAGGATGGCGTCGATGTCGCGTTTGATCATGGCTTGGCCCGTGGCGCGGGGTGGGCGGCGTTACTGGTCAAAGGGGCGCAGCGTGTTCGAGGGCGGCAGCGTGGCGGGCGAGACCGGCTCGGCCGTGCTGTAGCCGCCCTTGTTGAGTTCGAGGAGATAGATGGTGGATTCGTGGGCCAGTTCCACGGTGCGCCCGCGGATCGCGTGCACGGTGAAGAGGTCGGCCACGGAGTCGCCCACGCGCACGGCCTTGCCGGAGATGCGGGCCACGGGGGTGGCGCCCTCGATCACCGAGTTGAGCGTGAGGCCCTTGAGGGCATCGACCAGGGCCCGCTTGCGCTCCGCGGCGGATCGGGTCTGGCGTTCGGCTTCGGCTCTGACGGCGGCCAGGGCCTGGGCGTCATCTGGCGGGGCGGCACCGGCCTCGGGCAGCACGTGCGCGAGCATGAAGGGGTTCTGCTTCACCGAGTCGTCGGGCACTTGCAGTTGGACGCGGCTGGCGGAGAGGTCGGCGAGCAGGGCGGAGTGGTCGCCCAGGGCGAGCGGGGCGCGATCGACGATCCTGGTATCGAACTGGACCTTGCCCATCGCCGCGCCTGGGCCGATGCCCAGGTGGCGCATGCCGACCAGGGCGGCACCGGCGACCAGCACGCCGCCCATGAGGAGGGCCGAGGTTGAACTCATGCGGGGCTTGCCCGGCAGGGCATCGTCGGCTGCGAAGGCGGCGCCCCCGCTGAAGGCGGTCACGGGCTGGACGGCCGGAGTGCCTGGGTCGGTGGCGGGGGATGCGGCGACCAGGGCTGCGCCGGCGCCGGGGGCGCTGTCGCCCGAGGATGAGTTGAAGCGGAGTGTGTTCACCGTTTGGCTCCCGTGGCGGTGCTGGCGGCGGATGCGGACGTGGCCGCGGGCGGGGGAGAGTCGCCCTGGTAGTAGATGGAGAGCGTGAAGGTGGCCTTCATCACGCCGTCGTTGTCGCCCATGCGGACGATCTTGAGGTCGGGCAGGCGGGTGATGCGGGGGATGCGCTCGAGTTCGAGGAGGAAGCGGTAGAAGCCGTCGAAGTCGCCGGTGATCTCGACTTCGAGAGGCTGCTCGAGGGCCTGCCCGGCGGGGAGTGTCTTGTCGCTCTTCTTGAAGAGGGGCACCTTGAGGCCGTTGCGTGCGGCGATCTGGGCCACCTCGCGGAGGACGTTGTCGATCTCCTTGCCGGTGGGCAGACGGGCCTCGATCGAGGCGATAGAGGCCTTGATCTCCTGGTTGCGTTTTTCGAGGTCGGCGTGGCGGGCGGTGGCCTCGCGGAGTTTGGCGAGCATCTTCTCCTTGAGTTCGATCTCGGAGCGGGCCTTGGCGATCTCGCGGTTCTGCGGGCGGAAGACCAGGCCGTAGGCGGAGACCGGCACGGCCACCACCACGGCGAGCATCACGATCTGCTTGGGGGTGAGTTTCACGGCTGGTTCTCCTGCGGGGCGGCGTCGGCCAGCGGGGCGGCCCGCGCGGCGGGGGGGCCGGTGCGGGCCACGCGCAGGGGCGTGATGCGGCGGGCGTCGGCGTCGGCGCGGATGTGGGCCTCGAGTTTGAACTTGCGCACAGGCGACTTCTCGACCAGCGATTCGGCGCTCGAGACGAGGTCGACGCGATGCAGGAGGCCGCACTCGGCCAAGGCCCGCTGGTAGTCGGCCACGCCCGCGTCGTCGGCGGAGAAGCCGACCATGGTGAGGGTGAACTCGAGCCGGGGTGGGCGGGGCAGCGCGGGGGCGGGCGGGGGGGCCTTGGGGTCGGCCTTGCTCAGGCTCTTGGGCCCGGTGGCCGCGGCGGGTGGGGCGTCGTTGACGCGCTTGGATTGCAGGGCCACCTCGCTCAGCGACACGCGATCGGGCATGCGGTTGACCAGTTCGGCCATGAGGATTGAGCGCGGCACGCGCTCGAGGAGTTGAGTGGTGATGAGGGCCTTGTCGAGCATCTCGGCGGTCTGCTGCTCGAGTTGCTTGAGGGCGTCGATCTTGCGGGTCTGCTCGGCGTATTGCGTGTCAACGGCGACCTGGCGGGCTTTGATTGCGCGCCAGGCGGTGTTGGTCACGGCGAAAGCGCCGACCACGCCCACCAGCACCACGCCCATGAGCACCAGGCCGAAGAGGTTCATGCGGGCCTCGGTGCGGGCCCGCACGTACTCCTCGGGCAGGAAACTGGCGGCCCCGCCGCCCGGCGGTGCGGGCGGCGCGACGAACGACTTGGCTTTGCTCAGCAGGCTCATGGGTTCTCCGCGGCGTGGCGGGCGTGGGGGTGTGTTCTAGAGGTCGGTCGGGCAGAGGGTGAGGCCCAGGGCCACGGCCCACCCGGGTTGCGGTTCGCTGAGTTTCACGATCGCCCCGGCGGGTCCGGGCAGGTCGACCGCGGGGCGGCCCAGGCGGGCGAGGGGGTCGGCGGTGTGGGCGGGCAGGCGCAGCACGCGGGCGATGTGCTGGCACAGGCCCACGCCCCGGGCCTCGCCGCCGACGAAGATGGCACGGGTGATGCGTTTGCCGGGGAAGAGCCCGTCGTGGTAGCGCAGGCAGAGGGCGATCTCGTCGGTGAGGGTGTCGATGGGATCGGAGAGGTCGAAGCGCTTGCCGTCGACGAACCCGACCAACGGGGCACGTGCACCTTGCAGGAGCGTGTGGCCGGGGGGCGAAGCGGGTACGGCGGCGGGCGTGGCGGCGCGCCGGTCGGTGTGGATGGCGAGTCCGGGGGCGGTGCCGCGCATCGAGCGGGCCACGCCGGAGGCGGCTTGGCCGAGGCCGGCGGCGAGCACGGCCAAACCCTCGGCGGGCGCGGCGGCGGGGCGGGTGTCGATCACGCCGGGCGGGATGCTCGGCTGCACGGGGGCGGTGGACTGCACTTGGGCAAGCGCGGCCCGGCGGTTGGCACGGGCCAGGGCGAGGTCGCAGTTGGTCTGCTGCGCAAGGGTCTGGTCGAGCGTGTGGCCGCCCACCGCGAGGCTCTTGGCGAAGACCAGGCGCGTGCCGTGAGCGATGAACATGCGCGTGCCGGAGTGGCCGATGTCGAGGTAGAGGCTGACCGTGTCGGCGTCGCCCACGCGTTTGGTGATGTGGTCGAAGCCGCGCACGATGGCGGTGCACTCGGGGTGCATGCCCACGAGTTCGAGGCGAGCGGCCCGGCAGCCGTCCATGAGCCGGCGGACCAGGCCCGCGCTGGCAGCCAGCGCGACCACCTCGGTCTTGCCGCCGGAGAGGGCGCCGACTTCGAGGTGGCGGGCCACCAGGGCGTCGGGGGCGCAGCCGAGTTGCGCGGCCAGGTCGGCCCGCACCAGTTCGTTGATGTCGATGCCCGGCTCGGGCTGCACCTGCAAGTGCTTGCACAGGGTGAGGGCCCCGGGCAGGGCGCAGACAGCCCGGCGCGTGCGCACGCCCGCGGCCTTGAGCAGGCCGGGGAGTTCGTCGAGTTGCCAGAGCAGGCGGGCGTGGGGGTCGCCGGCCAGGCGGTCGGGCGTGATGAGGTGGGCCGCGGCGGTGATGGTCGCGGGGCCGGTGCCGCCGGGCGCGAGTTGCAGCACCTTGAGCGAACCGGAGCCGAAGTCAATGGCCAGGGGCGGAGCGCCGGGCACCAGGCCGCCGCCCAGCGAGAGCAGTTTGTCCAGACCCCAACCGGGCATGGGCGAGGGGCACCTCCGCGGCGGCCGCGCACCCGCGACAGCGGGGCATGGAGCGCCTGGCTGTGTGTCGATCCGGCGAGGGAGGCGGATGAGGGCCGGTCTGCGGGGGACGCGGGCAAGCGCGCTCGGCCCCCGCACAGGCGGAGAGAAGGCGGACGGATCGTCCGGTAAGGGGCATCTCATGGCGACGGGCCGGGGGCGTGCAACCGGTCGGGTTCTCGGGCGTACCGGGTAGAGCGATGCCGCGACCGGGTGCGCGGCCGCGCGAGCGGGGGGCGCAGGGTCGTCGTCGGGGGGTTGCACGCGGAGTTGCCCATGGCCAAGCCCGCAGCGTCGAAGCCTGTCCGCCGCGTGAACCGGGCCGTGCGCGCGGGGGTGGCCGCGGGCGTGGTGGCACTGGCGGGCGCGGCCGTGTCGCTGAGCGCGGGGTGGAGCGGCGAGCCGGCCCGCGGCAAGGGCGGGGCGGGCGGGCGCAGCGACACGGGCGTGGCCGAGGTGATGAGTTTCGACGTGGCGGTGGTGGCCCGCGGCCAGCTCGAGGCGAAGAACCAGATCGAACTGCGCAACCCGCTCGAGTTTCAGACCACGATCACGGAGATCTGCAAAGAGGGGATCACGGCCAGGGCGGGCGACGTGCTGGTGCGGCTGAACGCGGACAACATCCAGACGCAGGTGGACGAGACGCGGCTCTTGATCGAGACGGCCAAGGCGGAGTTGACGACCGCGAACAACGCCTACGAGATTCAGGTGAACGAGAACGACTCGGCCCTGAGGAAGGCGAAGCTGGCGGTGGACCTGGCGGAACTCGACCTGCGGCAGTGGCAGGAGGGGGAGGTGCGCAGCAAGCGCCAGCAGTTCGGCATCGCGCTCGAGGAGGCGCGGCGCGAGCACAAGCGGCTGAGCGAGAAACTCGAGCAGGCCCGCCCGCTCCTGGAGAAAGGCTTTCTGTCGCGCGACGAGTTTCAGCGTGATGAACTGGCGAGCAAGAAGGCCGAGAGCGCCCTGGCCAAGGCCACGCTCGACCTGGAGACGTATGAGAGTTTCCAGTTGCCCAAAGAGGAGCGCACCAAGAGGAGCGCTCTCGAAGAGGCCCGCAGCGAACTCGAGCGGGTGGGCCGCAAGAACGAGAGCCAACTGGCCAGCAAGGGGGCCGACAAGGCCAACAAGGCCCAGCAACTGGCCCTGCGCACGGCCAAGGCGGAGAAACTCCAGAAGCAGGTGGACTCGGCCACGATCAAGGCGCCCAGCGACGGGCTGGTGGTCTTCTCCACGAGCCTGGCGCGGGGGTGGTGGAACGACAGCCAGGGCCCGCTGCAGGTGGGCCGGCAGGTGCACCCGAACGAGTTGCTGATCGCGCTGCCCGACACCACCGAGATGGTGGCGGCGGTGAAGGTGCCCGAGAGCGTGGCAGGGCGCATCAAGAAGGGGCTGCGAGCCGTGGTGAAGATCGACGCGCTGGGGGGCCAGAGCGTGAACGGCACGGTCGATTCGGTGGGCCTGATCGCCGAGGGGGGCGGGTGGACAGAGGTGCGCGAGTTCACGGTGAAGGTCGCGCTCGACAAGAGCGACCTGGCCATCCGCCCCAGCATGCGCTGCGAGGGCGAGGTGTTCATCGATCGCGCCGAGGGCGTGCTGGCCGTGCCCATTCAGGCCGTGGCCAGCGACGGGCCCGTGCCGTATGCGCTCGTGGCCGAGGGCGACGGCTGGCGCAAGCGCCCGGTGAAACTCGACAAGCGCTCCGACCGCTACGCCGGCATCGCGGTGGGCCTGAAGGCGGGCGAGCGGGTGCTGCTGCGCACGCCCCAGCCCGGTGAACTCTCGAGCAAACCGTGGGACAGGGCCGAACTCGCCGCGGCGGGCTGGGAACTCAAGGACGACGGCAAGATCGTGGCGCTGGCTGTGCCCGGGGCGGCGCAGGGCGCGCCCAAGGTGGAAACCGCGGCCGTCCCGGCGGGCGCGGCGGCGGAGGCAAAGGAGTGACCAGCGGGGGCGCCATGCCGCCGGGCTCGTTGGTCAGGCCGGGCTGCCGAGCCGAGCGCACGCGAGCCGCAAGCCTTCGAGCGCGCCGGGCAGGTCCCAGCGTTGGCGGTCGCGGTCGCCGGTGGTGTTGCTGAGCACGCGGATTTCGGCAAAGGGCACGCCCAGGCGTGCGGCCACGTGGCCGACCGCCGCGCCCTCCATGGCTTCGGCGAGCGCGCCGGTGCGGGCGGCAACCTGCGCGGCGAGCGCATCGGTACCCGAGCAGGTGGAGACGGTGGCGATCGGGCCGGTGTGCACGGCCAGCGGGCGCAGGCGGGCGGCGAGCGTGGGGTCGGGCGCGACGGCGCTTCCCGCGAAGGGGCCGAGCGGGAAGCCCAGATCGGCGCAGGTGCGGAAGGCGTCGGGGGTTTGCAGGCCCTCGTCGGCGTAGATGCTGGCGGTGGCGAGGATGCAAGCTCCCAGGGCGAGCGTGGGCGCGGAGGGGTGCGCGGCTCCACGGGCGGAGGGAATGTCCGCCCCACCGGGGTGCGGCAGTGCGCCAGCGATGCCGATGGAGATCACCGCGTCGGCGCGGGTCTCGCGAAGAGCCAGCGCCGTGGCGGCGGCGGCGTTAGCCTTGCCGATGCCCGAGAGGGTGGCGAGAAGGCCCGGGGCGAGGGGCTCGACCGTCCAGCCGCCGGCCACGGCGGCCGCGGGTGCGGAGATGGTGTCGGCGTCGATGCCGCGCAGGCCGGCCGCCACGGCGCGAAACTCTGCGGGCGCGGCAATCACGAGGAGCGTGGGCACGTTGGGCCAGTGTACGGGCGGGGTGCGGTGAGGCCGCGCGCCGGCTTTGGCCTCTACTATTGAGCCGGCACATGCGGGTGTGCCGGTCTGGAGCAGCGGATGAAGACGACCGACCGACAGCGTGGCGTGGCGGTGGCGGCTGTGGCCGCGGCGTGCGTGCTGGCCGGGCTGGCGGGCGTGGCGGCGCTGGGGGGTGCCGGGCGGCAGACGCCGCGCGGGGGTGGCGGCGGGGCGAGTTTGGGCGACAGTGTGGCGGTGGTGCTGAGCACGTTCGACATCAACGCCACGGCGGTGGGGGAGTTGGAGGCCCGCAAGCAGATCGAGGTGCGGTCGCAGTTGGAGCAGCCGACGACGATCGTGGACGTGGTGCGCGAGGGGACGAACGTAAAGGCGGGCGAGGTGCTGGTGCGGCTGAACGCCGACAGCATCCAGCAGCAGATCGACGAGGAGATGCTGCGGGTGGAGACGGCCCGTGCGGACCTGGCGGTGGCGGAGAACGCCTACGAGATCCAGATCAACGAGAACGACTCGGCGCTGCGCAAGGCGATTCTGGCGGTGGAGCTCGCCCAACTGGACAGCAAGCAGTGGCTGGAGGGCGAGGTGGCGGCCCGGCGGAGCAAACTCGAGTTGGACCTGGACAAGGCCAAGCGCGAGTTGGAGCGGCTGAGCGACCGCTACCAGCGCAGCCAGGCGCTGATCGCGCGCGACTTTATTTCGCGCGATGAACTGAAGCGCGACGAGTTGGCCTTTTTGGAGGCGCAGGCCGCGCTGCAGACGGCCGAACTCAACCGCCGGATCTACGCCGACTTCGAGTACCCCAAGGGGGAGAAGACCAAGCGCAGCGCGCTGGAGGAGGCGACGGCGGAGGTGGAGCGCATCCGCCGCAAGAACGAGAGCGAACTGGCCAGCCGCAACGCCGACCGCATCAACAAGCGCCAGCAACTCACGGTGCGCGAGGGCAAACTGAGCAAACTGCGCGAGCAACTCGAGGGCGCGACGCTGCGGGCCCCGTCTGACGGCATGGTGGTGCACGCCACCAGCCTGAACCGGGACCGATTCGGCGGCGATGCGCGCGGGAGCATGGAGGTGGGGCGGCAGGTGACGCGCAACGAACTGCTGATCGTGCTGCCCGATACCAGCGAGATGGTGGCGAGCGTGCGCGTGCCCGAGAGCGTGGCCGGGCGGGTGAGGCCCGGCCAGCAGGCGAGCGTGAAGATCGATGCCCTGCAGGGGCGGAGCGTGCGTGGGCGTGTGCTCAGCGTGGGCGTTCTGGCCGAAAGCGGCGGCTTCCGCGACCCCAACCTGCGCGAGTACACGGTGAAGATCCGGCTGGATGACGCGGCCCTGAGCATGGGGGTGCCGCTGCGGCCCAGCATGCGCTGCGAGGCCGAGATCGCGCTGGATCGCGTCGAGCGGGCCCTGGCCGTGCCGGTGCAGGCGGTGTTCACCGACGGGCCGATCCGCTTCAGTTACGTGGAAGACGGCGAGGGGTGGCGGCGCAAGCCCGTCAAAATGGGCCGGCGCAGCGACCGCTACGCGGAGATCGCGGCCGGTCTGGCCGAGGGCGACCGCGTGCTGGTGCGCCAGCCCGCCCAGGGCGAGGTGGTTGAGAGCGGGTGGGACAAGGCCGAACTGAACGTGGCGGGCCTCGATCTGAACAGCGAGGGCAAGGTGGTGCCGCTGGCCCGCGCGGCAGACGAGCGGGGCGGGCCGCCGGGCGGACCCGGTAACGGCGGTGAGCGTGGGCAGCGAGGGGGGCGCGGCCAGCGGGACGGCGGCAACGGCGCGGCGGCGCCCGAGGCCCCGGCCCAGCCGCCCGCGGAGGGCGACAAGGCCCCGCGCCCGGGGCGCTAGTTGAGGGCCACCAGGGCCACGCCACCGGCGATGAGCGCGATGCCGGCCCAGGTGCGGCGGCTGGCCCGCTCCTTGAGCAGAACGCAGGCCGCGAGCGAGAGCAGCACGCTGGCCAGCCCCTCAAAGGGGAAGAGGCGGCTCAGGTCCATCCGGGCGAGCAGGCCCAGCCAGAGCAAGAACCAGACGGTCATGGCGGCGATGCCGCCCGCGAAGGCGAGCAGGCGCCGGGGGCGGGGCGTCGCGGAGTGGGCGCTCATGGCGACCTTCAAGAGCAACTGCCCGGCCACCAGGCCGACCATCGACACGAGGATGAGCGTGAGCGAGATCAGGCTCACAGTTTCTCCTCCAGGCGCGTGAGCGTGCCCGCGAGCAGCGTGATGCCGGCGCAGATAAGGACGATGCCCCCCCAGCGCGCGGGGGGGATGGCCTCGCCCAGGGCGACCATGCCCGCCAGGGGCACCAGCACGTGCACGGAGTTCATGCAGTTGAAGGCCACGATGAGCGGCAAGTGCCGCAGCACGTGCAGCCACGAAACGAAACTGAGGATGTAGCAGGCGATGCCTCCCCACACCCACGGGGAGCCGAGGGCGGTGAGGCCCGACCAGTGGTGGCCCTCGGGAGGGGGCGCGTGGTCGGTGCCGCGCTTGAGCAGCACCTCGCTGACGGTGACGAGCAGCGCGCCGAGCACGAGTTGGAAGACGGGGTTGAGGAACCCGTGCGGGCGAGCGCGGGGTGTGGCGCGTGTCGCGTTCATGCGCCCAGCCGATCTCGCAGCGCCCGCACCAGGGCATCGCGCAGGGCATCGGGGCAGCCGCAATCGGTCTCGGCCGGCGGCCGCACCCAGACCGTGGCGCCCGGGTCGGGGTCGGCGGCGCGCCGGGGAATCAGGTGCCAGTGAACGTGCGCCACCACGTTGCCCAGGCACTCGTAATTGATGCGGATGGGCCCGTGCGGAACACCCGCCGACCGCAGCGGGCGCTCAGGCTCGTCGAGCGCGGCGTGCAGGGCGGCGGCGAGGTCGAGCACGTCGAGTTGCAGCCGCTCCTGGCGCGTGCGCGGCAGGTGGGCCAGGTGCTCGTGGTGGTCTTTCAGCCAGAGCGTGCACCAGCCGGGGTAGCGCTGGTGCTTGTGCAGGATGGCGACCGACTCGCGCAGGGTGGCGAGCAGAAAGGGGTCGCCGGGCGCGGCCCTCCGCACGCGGGCGCATGCGGGGCACGAAGTCGGTGCGGCATCGGGCACGCCCCCAGCGTAGCGGCGGCCACTATGCTGCGGACGATGATCGAGGTGGCGGGGAAGCGCGTGGTGGTGATGGGCATCGGCCGCTTCGGCGGCGGGTCCGGCGTCATCCGTTGGCTGTGCGCACAGGGGGCCGACGTGCTCGCGACCGATCTGGCGGGCGAGGCCGACCTGGCCGAGCCCCTGGCCGGGCTGGCCGACCTGATGCGGGCGGGGCGGCTCACGCTTCGTCTGGGCGGGCACAACGTGAGCGATTTCACAACCTGTGACCTCGTGGTGGCGAACCCGGCCGTGCCCACGCCGTGGGAGAACCGGTTTGTGCGGGCGGCCGACGCGGCGGGCGTCCGCATCACCACCGAGATCGCCATCACGGTGGCCCGAGCCGGCGCGGCGTACGGGCGCGACCGGCTGATCGGCGTTACCGGCAGCGTGGGCAAGAGCACCACCACCGCCATGATCGCCCACGCCCTGAGCGCGGCGGGCCAGAGCGTGCTGGCGGGGGGCAACCTGGGCGGATCGCTGCTGGGTGAGATCGGCGGCGCGCCGATGCGCGGGGGCGCGCTGCCCTGGGTCGTGCTCGAAGTGTCGAGCGCGATGCTGTGGTGGCTGGAGCGCGAGTTCGGGGTGCGCGTGGCGTGGTGGCCGCGCGTGGCGGTGGCGACCAACCTGAGCGCGAACCACATGGACTGGCACGGGAGCATGGGGCACTACGAGGAGAGCAAGCGACACCTGCTGCGGCATCAGGGTGCGGGCGACGCGGCGGTGCTGGGCGCGGGCGTGGCCCACTGGGCCCGCGGGCGCTCTGCCGACGCCCCCTGCGTGGTGGTGCGCGACGACAGCGGGCTGGGCAACGCCGCCCTGCGGGTGCCGGGAGGGCACAACCGTCTGAACGCGGCCATGGCCCTTGAGGCGTGCGCCGCCGCGCTGGGCGGGCACCGGCGAGACGAACTGCGGGCGGCCCTGGGCACGTTCGCGGGTCTGCCGCACAGATTGGAACTGGTGTGCGACCGTGGCGGGGTGCGGGCGTACAACGACAGCAAGTGCACCACGCCCGAGGCGATGCTCAAGGCGCTGGATGCACTGGAGCAGGCGGGCGTGCCGCGCCGGCGCGTGCACCTGCTGGTGGGCGGTTACGACAAGAAGATCGACCTTGGACCCG
Source organism: uncultured Phycisphaeraceae bacterium (assembly GCA_964590885.1). Lineage (GTDB taxonomy): Bacteria > Planctomycetota > Phycisphaerae > Phycisphaerales > UBA1924 > JAEUIX01. The sequence continues at coordinate 8,319 of CAZPWW010000012.1, read as the reverse complement.
TGGCCGAGGCCGCGCTGCGACTGGGCGGCCTGCACTGTCTGGGGGCCACGGGCCCCGCGATCGCCGCGCTGGCGCGTGCACGGGGCGTGGGGCTGTGCACGCTCTCGACGACGCTGACGGAGGCGGTGGCCGCGGCACGGGCCCACCTCACGCCGGGCGATTGCCTGTTGCTCTCGCCCGCCAGCGCCAGTTGGGACCAGTATCCGAACTACGAGCATCGTGGAAACGAGTTCAAGCGGTTGGTGAATGGTGCGTTGACGAGTTGACGCGTTCGTGAGTTGACGAGGTGCGCGATGGTGGTCTGGCTCATGAGTCTGTCGCTGCTGGCCCCCACAGCCGCGCCTCGTGTGCCGCCGCCCGCGCTCCCCGCACGGCCCGCTCCCCCGGCCGCCGACCCGCGCCCGGTTTTGCGCGAGGTGTTTCCGCTGGTGCGAGTGGATGTGCAGGCCGGCGTGGTGGAGTTTGATGCGCAGGTGGCCATGGACTGTCACGATCCGCAGACGCCGCGCGTGTATCTGGAGTTGGTGGCGTGCGCACCCGACTCGCGTGAACACGAGAGTCTGATCGTGACGCGGGCGCGCCCGTCGCACGTGCACGCCGCGCTGCTGATGCTGGGGCTGGAGCCGGGTGCCCCCGGCCGGTTTGAACCGCGCGACGGACGGGCGGTGGCCGTGCCCGCGGCGGGGCCGGCCCTGGAGATCGAACTGGCGTGGCGCGAGGGCGATGCCCCGCGCCGGGCCGGGCCGGGCGACTGGATCGTGAGCGCGAAGACGGGGCGCCGCTTCGGCGATGCGGGCGCAGGCCAGGGGGATGAAGACACCAGGCCGGTGTGGCTCTTCTGCGGCTCGCGCTTCGTGCTGCGGCCCGACCCCGCCGGCGGTGAGCGTCGGGAGGTGTACGACGCCGACGGCACGGGCGTGGTGATCGGCCTGCACACGTTCGGCAGCGAGGTGATCGGTCTGGGCCGCACCCTGAGCCCCGACGCGGCGACACTGGAACCCGAGTGGATCGCCGACGCGGCCCGGGTGCCCGCGCTGGGCACGCCGGTGGCGGTGCGCCTCAGAGCGAAGGGCGCTGATGGGCCGGCGCCGGCTGGTCGGGCGACTCGGCCTGCGCCTGCTGCTCCAGGCCATCCGCCTCCGGTGTCGCCACCGCCAGCCCCGCCACCGAAGCGCCCATGACCGACTCGCCGGCCGGGTCGCCCGGGCGTGCGAAGGTGCGGCGCACGCGGCCGCCGGGCTTGCGGGCCGCGGCCCGCAGCTTCTTCACGAGTGTTTCTTCGAGTTCGTCGCGGTCGAGGCCGCGCGTGAGTTTGCCGTTTTCGGCGAGACTGATGGCGCCGGTCTCTTCGGAGATCACGACGACCAGGGCGTCGCACTCCTGCGTGAGGCCGACGGCGGCGCGGTGCCGCGATCCGAGCGCGGGGTCGGGCATGGCGCTGGGCTCGGCCAGGGGCAACTGCACACCGGCGGCGAGGATCTCGCCGCCCCGCACCACCACCGCCAGGTCGTGCAGGGCGGTGCCGGGGAAGAACAGCGTCTGGATCAGGCGGCTGGAGACGGCGGCGTGCAGCATGGTGCCCCCCTCGGCCAGGGCCTTGAGCGGCGTCTCGCGTTCGATGACGATGAGGCCGCCGAACTTGGCCTTGGCGAGGTAGGCCGCCGCCTCGACGATCGCTTCGACCACGACCACGACTGGCTGGGGCGTGCGCCGGAAGACCACGGTTTCACCCAGGCGGATGAGCCCGCGGCGCAACTCGGGCTGGAAGACCACGACGAGGGCCAGGGCCGAGAACGTGAGGAAGTGCCCGTAGAGAAACGTGAGTCGCTCGAGCATGTCGCGTTCGCCGACGATGCGCACGGTGAGAGCGCCGATGAGCAGCAGGAGCAGAAAGCCCTTGAGCGCCGCGGCGGCCCGGGTGGACTGCACGAAGCGCACCACGGCCCAGGTGGCGATGCCGATCACGGCCAACTCGATCGCCACCTGCCACCAGGGATAGGCCTGCAGGCGGTCGAGCAGCGGGTTGAGGCGATCGAGCACGGGCACCGTGCGGGAGTGTAAGGGAAGCGGGGCGACAGGCCAGCCCGACCGACCGCGCGCACTGGTGCAACCGTCGGGCGGGCGGGGCCGAATAGGCGGCTGGTGCCGCGCCGCTCACGCGTGGCCCCTGGGGTTCGTGGGGTCCGTCTCAAACTTGTGCAAGCGTGTGCCCGGCGGCGCACATGAGAGGTTGGAGCGCATGAGGGCGCGGTGGCCGTGCGCTCCGGGGCGGCGGGGCGGATAACCCGAAGGGGCGCGTCCGAGATGGAGCGGCGGGCCCGCTCCTGACCGGCACCGGCGGTGCAGACGGCCTGCGGGGTGTGGGGGCATGGGCTGGTGTGGTGCGGGTGGTGAAGGGGTGCGGGGGGTGCGCCGATCTCTCCCCGGCGGCACAGGCGGCGGAGCTTGCCGCGCCGCCGCGGGGCCGGGTCAGAAGCGAAGGGGCAACCATGCAGAACCACGCCGTTGCGAGCGCACGCTGGGCCGACAAGAAGATCTTCACCACGGGCGAGGCGGCCGAGGTGTGCAAGGTGAGCCAGCAGACGATCATCCGCTGCTTCGACGCGGGGCGGCTGGGGGGCTTCCGCGTGCCCGGGAGCAAGTTCCGGCGCATCCCGCGGGCGGACCTGATCCGCTTCATGATGGACAACGAGATTCCCGTGGACCAGTTGGAAACCGGCCCGCGCCGGGTGCTGGTGGTGGACGACGACCGCCAAGTGCAGGAGGTGTTCGCGGACCTGTTCGGGCGCGACAACCGCTTCCAGTTGCAGGTGGCCGGCACCGGCTACGACGCGGGAGCCCTGGTGGAGAGTTTCAAGCCGCACCTGGTGATCCTCGATTACATGCTCCCCGACATCAACGGCAACCACGTGTGCAAGCGCATCCGCGAGGCCGAAACCACCCGCGACGTGAAGGTGATCGTGGTGAGCGGCGTCGTGAACCCGGCCGAGGTCGAGACGCTGATGAAGGCCGGCGCGGACGAGTTCATCAAGAAGCCCTTCAACGTGCAGCACCTGATGAGCCGGGTGTCGTCGATGCTGGGGGTGTAGAGCACGCCACGAAGCCGCCCGAGCCGGAGTCGGAGGCCCGCCCTCACGATGTCGCACGTCGAGACCATCCTGGGCCGCATCGACGCCCTGCCCACCCTCTCGCCGGTGGCGGCACGCCTGCTGGCGGTCTCCGGAGCCGACGACGCGGACTTTGACGAGATCATCGGCCTCATCGAGGCCGATCCGACGCTCACGGCCAGGCTGCTGAGTTTGTGCCGGCGGGCCGCCACCGGGGCGGCCCAGCCCGTGAGCACGGTGCGCCGCGCCGCGGTGCTGCTGGGCCTTGAGGCCGTGCAGGCTGCGGTGCTGAGCGTGCAGGTGCTCGACCTGATGCGTGCACCCGTGGGGAGCGAGGAGCCGGGCACGGGTGCCCCGCAGCTGGCCGCGGGCTTCGACGCACCCGGCTTCTGGCGGCACGCCCTGGCCGTGGCGTGCGCCGCCGAGCACCTGGCCGAGTGCCACAAGCCCCTGCGCGTCAACCCCGGCGAAGCCTTCACGGCCGGTCTGCTGCACGATCTGGGCAAACTCTCGCTCGCGTGGGTGCTGCCGCGCAGTTACGCCCGGGTGCTGCACGAGGCACAGGCCCGGCGCGCCGACCTGGGCCCGATCGAGGCCGCGCTCCTGGGCATCGACCACCACCTGGCGGGCAAGCGCCTGGGCGAGCACTGGGGGCTGCCGCACGCACTGCTCGATCCGATGTGGCTGCACGCGGGCGACGAGGCGTCGATCGCCACGGTGCGCCGTCCCGAACTCGTGCGGTTGGTGAGCGCGGCCGACGCGCTCGCCCGCGAACTGCACATCGGCTGGAGCGGCTCGTGCGGTGTTCCCGTGGCGCGAACCGAAGCGTGCGCCCGGGCCGGCCTGCCCGCGGGCGCGGCCGAGGAGGCCGCACGCGGGCTGCACGCGCGGGTGGCCCGCCGGGCAGACGACCTGGGCCTCGACAGCGCGGGTGAGCCCGCCCTCGTGCTCGATTCGCTCGCGCGTGCCAACACGCGCCTGAGCACGCTGCACGCGGCCGCGGCGGCCCGTGCCGGGCACGCCCTGGTGCAGGCGCGGGTGCTGGGGGCGGTCGAGGACATGGCCCGGTCCGCGGGCCACGGCGGCCCGCTCGACGTGCTGGCCCGGCTGGCGGCGGCGCTCGACGCGGTGGCGGGGCCGGGTGAGGCGGTGGCGCTCCACCAACCCGGGCCGCATGAGCCCTGGACCGCGCTGCGACTAGGACGGGCCGGTGCCGTGCTGAGCGCGGGCACACTGGCGACGCCGTGTCCGCACCTGCGCAGCCTGGCGGGAGACGGGGGCATCGGCGACGCGGCCACGCTGGTCAACTTTCTCGCGGCGCACCTGCCGGCCTCGTTCGCGGAGGTGGAGGTGCGCAGCCTGCGGCCCTTATGGCTCTTGCCCGTGCAGCCCGCGGACGGCGCCGCCCTGCTGCTGCACGATCGCGCCGTGGCCCCGGTGGATGGACGCTCGCCGCTGGCACCGCTGGCCGCCGTGGCCGCCGCGGCCCTCGCCGCCGCCGGCGTGGCCGATGGTTCCCGCCGTCTGGGTGAGAGGCTGGCGGCTGCCAACGCGCAGTTGGCCCGCGAGCAGGCGGAGCGCAGCCGACGTGAATCGATGGCCCGGCTGGGCGAACTCTCGGCCGGCGCGGCCCACGAGATGAACAACCCGCTCACGGCCATCAGCGCCCGGGCCCAGGCCATGCTCGGGCGGCTCACAACACCCAAAGACCGCGACGACGCGAGCGCGATCGCGGAGGCGGCGGTTCGGCTCACGGACCTTGTCTCCACGCTCCACGATCTCGCCCGGCCGCCCGCCGCGCACGTGCGCGCGTGCCGGCTGGCCGATGTGCTGGCCGAGGGTGTGCGTCTGGGGCGAGCCAAGGCCCGGCCCGCACCCCGCCGGGCCGGACGCGGCGCGGCACGCGTCGATCAGTTCGAGGTGAACGTGCAGATGCGGCCGGCGGGCACGGTGATCGACACCGACCCGGCCCTGCTCGCCCGCGCCCTGGCCGAACTGGTGGCCAACGCCATCGAGGCGGGCCCCGGTGGCGGGGGCTCTGCCGAGCACGCGGTGCGCGTGGTGGCCCAGTGCGGGGGAGCGGGCGAGAGCCGCGAGGTGGTGATCTCGGTGTTCGATGGAGGACCCGGCTTGTCGGACCACGCCCTGCGGCACGCCTTTGACCCCTTTTACTCCGAGAAGCCCGCCGGCCGACAGGCCGGGCTTGGCCTGCCCGTGTGCCGCGCGTTGGTTGAGAGGCTGGGAGGCGGCGTGAGCCTGAACTGTGGCGGGGCAAGCGTCGGGGCGGCCGCACGCGGAACTTGCGCGGAGATTCGCCTGGGGGCGGGCGTGGCGGGTGGCACGGGGCCCGTCGCCGCGCAAAGCAGGCAGGTTTCCGGGCACGACGAGCGTGCGACGCCCGTGCGGGCGCGTGCGGCCTGATAAGCCGCGCAACGGTTGCCCCGCCGCGCTCATCCGACCGGCCCCGGCGGCCCCGGCCGCGCCAGACCCGCGTGCTGGCGGCCCGCGCGGCTTGAGCGATGGTCGCGCTTGAGGCGTGCCCTTCGCGTGCCGATGCCCGGTTGTCGTCATGGCTCCCAAGCGTGCCAAACCCGATGCCCCCAAGCCGGCCACGGCGGGACGGGCTCCGCGCGTGCTGGTGGTTTCGGCCAGCCCGCAGCGGCGCGAGGCCCTGGGCACGGCCCTGCGCGCCGATGCCCTGGAATTCGCTCTCACCGACTGCATCGACGCGGCGGTCGGGATTCTCGGCCCGGCCCGCCCGCGCGGGCACGACGACTACGAGGCCGTGCTGGTGGACCTTCCGGCCTGCACGCCCGAGGCCCTGCGGGCCGTGCGCCGCATCGGTGCCCGGCGCGTGGCGGCGGTGCTGGTCTGTCCGCGCGTGACCTTTGACGACGCTGTGGCCGCCATGCGGGCGGGCGCGGCCGACGTGCTGCAGGCCTCCATCACGGGCACCGACCTCTCCCGACGGGTGCGCTCGGCCGTGGCCCAGGTGCGGGCCCGGCTGGTGGCCGAAGGGGCACAACCGACAACCGGCAAGGAGCCAGCCATGGCCAGACGTGCCCATCGCGACGAGCAGGACCAGCCCGTGGACCGCACCCCCGCATCGGCCGCGCGGGCCGGACGCGGGGCGGGGCCCGTGCACGTGCGCCTGTCCGCCGCCGCGGAGCAGTTCGAGACGACGATCCGGGGCGAACTGGATGTCGAGAGCCTGCTGCGGCAGGTGCTCGAGTTCGTGCTCGCGCACTTCGGCCCCACGAACGCGGCGGTCTTCCTGCCGGGCACGACCGGCGACTACTCCCTGGGCGCCTACGTGAACTACACGTGCCCGAAAGACACGGTGGAGGTGCTGCTCGACCACCTGGCCAATATTGCCGCGCCGCGGCTGGAGTGCACCACGGGGATCATCCACCTCAAGACCGAGCAGCAACTGCGCGACCGTCTGGGCGATTCGGCCGACTGGCTGCTCGACCACGCGCTCGTGGGCTTCACCTGCCGGTCTCCCCGCACCGACAGCGACCCCGCCGAGTGCCTGGCCGTGTTCACGCTTTTCCGCGACCGGGGCACGGGGTTCGAGCCGCCCAAGTTTGCGTTGCTGCAGGAGGTTGCCGAGGTCTTCGGCCGGCAACTGGCCCGCGTGATCCGCATCCACCACCGCCACCTGCCCAAAGACCAGTGGGGTGCGCTGGGCGACCCGGCCGACGACCGCGACGAGCGCGGGGGCCTGGCGGCCTGAGCCGCGCCGGCGGGCGTGCGTCATACACGCGACCACCGGAACGCGTTGCGACTTTGCGGCAAGAAAAAAACCTGCGCCCGCGCGTGCATCCGGCCCAACCCGGTTCATACTGTCCATCACCCTTCGGGGTTGCGGCAGCGTGCCACACGCCGCGCCCGCGGAGGCTTTTGGCACGGATTCGCCCGAGGACCGGAGAACGCCCCATGTGCCGACTGCCCGAGAGCGTGCGCGGCCTGCTCGATCAGGTGGCCCCGCGCGGCTGGCTGAGTTACGAAGAACTGAACAACACGCTGCCCGACGAGATGGTCGACCCCGAGCGACTGCACGATCTGCTGGTGGAGATCGAGGGGCGGGGCGTGGAACTGGTCGACGAGATGGAGTTCAAGGCCCGGGCCTGGCGCGAGTCGCGCAAGCACCTGGCCGCGGGTGTGGCGGGCACGGAGGTGGAGGCCAAGCCGGCGGGCCCGCGGATCGTGGCCGATCGCCCCCCGCGGGCGATGACGGTGGTGGGTGGGGAGCGCACCGGCGACTCGGGGTGGACGCGGATGAACTGGGGCATCCGCACGCAGAGCACGCACGCGCCGGCCGTGCGCCTGTCGGCCGGGCCCAAGGCAGGGCAGGCCCCCAGCAACGACGACGCGCTGCTCGACGAGGACGAGGCCGAGGAACTGCACAACGACCTGGCCGCCGCGGAACTGGCCGCGGCCGAGCAGGGCAGGCGGATCGACGACCCGATCCGCATTTATCTGGCCCAGATGGGCACGATTCCGCTGCTGGCCCGCGACGAGGAGATCCGCCTCTCCAAGAAGATCGAGACCATGCGGATGATCTTCCGGCGCCGCTGCCTGGAGTGCGACTTCATCCTTACCCACGCCACCGGCACGCTGCGGCAGGTGCACTCGGGCGAACTGCCCTTCGACCGCACCATGCGGATCAGCACGCTGGACCCTCAGGCCAAGGAGAAGATCGCGGCCCGGCTGGCCGGGAATCTGCAGACGGTGGACCAGTTGCTGGCCCAGAGCGGGGCCGACTGGGTGGCCCTCAAAGCGGCCCGGGCCCGCCGCGATGCCGAGGCGGCCTGCGAGATCGGGCGGCGCATGGCCCTGCGCCGTCGCCGCATGGCCGCCCTCACGGAGGAGATGAGCCTGCGCACCGGCCGCATCATCCCCCTCATGAAGAAGCTGCGGTCGATCTGCCAGAAGACGGGCGAACTGGCGCAGGAGAAGGCCCGCCTGCAGCGCGACAAGCCGGCCGACCCCGACCAACTCGATGCGGTGCGCGAACAACTGGAGGGCCTGTGCGACGAGGTGCGCGACACCCCCGACGAACTGGCGGGCAAGGTCGCCGCCATCGACGTGGTCTTCTGGGAGTACGAGCAGGCCAAACGCGACCTCTCGGGCGGCAACCTGCGCCTGGTGGTCTCGATCGCCAAGAAGTACCGCAACCGCGGCCTGTCGTTCCTCGACGTGATCCAGG
>CAZPWW010000011.1:19385-107453 GCA_964590885.1 uncultured Phycisphaeraceae bacterium | reverse complement strand
CACGCCGCGGCGACATCGCCCGCCTGCTCGACGTGCTGGCGATGGAACTCGACCGCCACGCCGAAGCGGCCACCGCCAAGCCGGGCGACTGGGGCTTCCCCGGCAGCCTCGGCAAGGTTCGCAAAGACCTGATCGAGACCGTCGGATTCCTCAGCAACATGGACCCCGAGAACGTCGAGGCGTTCCTGAACGACGCCGAGTGACCGCACCGCACGCCACGCTCCGGCGCGGGGAACCGCGCCGTCCCCCCGGGCGTTTCGCCGCCGCGATGTGCGGCGGTGTTCCGCAACCCCGTATCGGAGATCATCATGTCCACGACCAAGACCAAGCCGTCCGCTCCCGCCAGCACCACCCAGGCCAAGGCCAAGTCGGAACGGCTCCGCAAGGCCGCGATCGCGGAGATCACCGAACGCCTCAACGGCGATGCCCCGCCCCCCACGAAGGCTGCCGCGCCCAAGGCCAAAGCTCCCGCCAAGGGCGCGAAGGCCAAGCCGGTCGGAGCCAAGGTCGCCAAGCCCGCCAAGGCCAAGCGAGTCAGCCTCCTTGACGCGGCCGCAACCGTTCTCGTCAACGCCCCCAAGCCCATGCGGGCCAAGGAACTCATCGAGGCCATCACCGCCAAGGGACTGTGGTCCAGCCCCGCGGGCAGGACACCGCACGCGACCCTCTACGCCGCCATGCTCCGCGAGATCGGCGAGAAGGGCGCGGCGGCACGGTTCCGCAAGGCCGGCCGCGGCCTGTTCGCGGCCCCCCCGCACGGGAAGGGCGCGTAGGTCAGAAATCCCGCGCCGCCCTCCCTCCACGCCTCGGCCACGGCCGGGGCGTTCTCGCGGTGGGAGCATCGGGCTTTCCCTATGAAGCGATCGTTGCGCAGTAGGCTCGACTAAGAAACGATCGTTTCCTAGACTCTGTGGCTCGGAAAGGAGCGTTTCACAGCGATGCCCCGCACCACCGGCACCTATCACACGTCCACCACGGAGGGTGAAGCCGTCCGGGCGTTCGTTCCCCTTCCTTTGCCCCCCACGAACCCGGCCCTCCAGACGGATGGAAACATCGACCGCCTGCACGCGGACGCGCTCACGGGCTTGGCTCGTCTGCAAGTGGCGGGCCGCATGGTCCCGAGCACCGGCTGGTTCCTCTACGGCTTCGTGCGCAAGGAGGCGGTGATCTCCTCGCAGATCGAGGGCACGCAGGCCACGCTCCGCGAGGTGGTCACGTTCGAGGCGACCAAGGAGGCCACCAAGCCCCACGACGTCGAGGAGGTCTGCAACTACGTGGACGCGATCACGTATGCCCGCAGCCAACTCGCCAACCCCAAGGGCCTGCCCGTGAGCGCCCGACTGCTGTGTGAGTCGCATCGCCGGCTCATGCGGGGCGTGCGTGGTGCGGACAAGGCCCCCGGAGAGATACGCAAGACCCAGAACTGGATCGGCGGCACGCGCCCCGGCAACGCCAGGTTCGTTCCACCCCCTCCGGAAGATGTGACCGAAGCGATGACACACCTTGAGCGGTGGATTCACAGCAGCGACCCGCTGCCCCCGTTGATCAAGGCCGGTCTCGCCCACGTCCAGTTCGAGACGATCCACCCGTTCCTCGACGGTAACGGACGCATCGGCCGCCTCCTGATCGCGTTGCTGCTGGAGCACTGGAAGCTCATGCCCGTCCCCCTGCTGTACCTGAGCCTCGCGTTCAAGCGGCACCAGAGCGAGTACTACGCCCGCCTCGCCGCTGTGCGCACCGATGGCGACTGGGAAGGGTGGACCACGTTCTATCTGGAGTGCGTCCGTGAAGCCGCGGACGACGGCGTGGACGTCGCCGGACGCTTGTTCGAGCTTCTCGGGAAAGACCGTCGGCGTTTGGCCGCCGCCAAGCGCTCGACCGTCGCAGCGATCCAACTGCTCGACGTGCTTCCCGAGCACCCGGTCGTCACGCCAGCGCTGGTCGCCAAGCTGCTCAAGATCACCACCCCGACGGCGCGGAAGGCCGTCGACATCGCCGCCGAGGTGGGTGTGCTGCGTGAGACCAGCGGAAAGCAGCGTGATCGGGTGTTCGCCTATCACAAGTACCTCCAGATTCTGACTGGTGACGAGAAGTGATCAAGACGCCGCGACAGCCGTCGCGGCTTTCTCTTCGGCCACAGCGTTGGCGCTGCTCCGCGTGGCCTTCTTGCCGGTGAATGTCTCCCAGCGTTTCACGATCACATCGCAGTAGAGCGTGTCCAACTCCATAAGGAACGCCCGCCTGCCCATCATCTCTGCCGCGATGAGCGTGGAACCCGATCCCCCAAACAAGTCAAGGACGTTCTCGCCCGCCTTCGACGAGTACTCCATCGCACGCCGCGCGAGTTCCACAGGCTTCTCCGTGAGGTGGACCATGCTCTGCGGGCTGACCTTCCTAATCGACCACACATCGGGCACGTTGGCCGGGCCGAAGAACCGGTGCGCTGCGCCTTCCCTCCACCCGTAGAAGGCCCACTCGTGGGCACCCATGAAGTCCTTCCTCGTGAGCACGGGCCACTCCTTGTTCCAGATCACCGCCTGCGCGAAGTACAAGCCGTGGCGCTTCAGCACGGGTGGATAATTCCCGCAATTCGCGTAGCCGCCCCAGATGTAAAACCCTCCGCCCGGCACCAGCACCCGGGCGATGTTGCCGAACCAACCGTCCAACAGCACGTCGAACGCGTCGTCGGAGACGAAGTCGTTGGCCAGCGGCCTGTCCTTGGCCCGCAGTTGCTTTTGCGTGGCCTTCGCCTTCCCGGGGTGGCGTGCGAGGTCCATCGCCTGGTGGTGGGTCTGGGCCTTGGTGTGTGCTGCTTGGAACGACGACAGGCCGGCTGCGATGGCGTTATTCGAGCGCGGCTCGACCTTGACGTTGTACGGTGGATCTGTATTCACCAACGCGATCCGCGCCCCGTCCAGCAGGCGGTCGAGGTCCGACACACTGGCGCTGTCGCCGCACATGAGCCGGTGGTTGCCGAGCACCCAGATGTCCCCCAGCACCGTGGTGGCCGCATCCGGGGGCGCTGGCACATCGTCGGGGTCGGTCAGGCCTTCGGTCCCTCTCGGAGCCATGATCTCGCCGAGTTCCTCGGGCGAGAAGCCCAAGAGGGACACATCCATGCCCAAAGCCTGTAGGTCCGCAATCTCCACGGGCAGCAGGTTGAAGTCCCACTCGGCGATGGTGGCCAACTGGTTGTCGGCGATGCGATAGGCCTTGGCCTGCTCGGGCGTGAGTTCCGAGGCCACGTGGACAGGCACCTCGGTGAGGCCGAGCTTCTTCGCCGCCTTCCAGCGGGTGTGACCCACGACGATCACGCCGTCCTTGTCCACCACGATGGGTTGCCGCCACCCGAACTGCGTGATGCTGCCCGCGACGGCATCAACGGCGCTGTCATTGACGCGGGGGTTGGTTTCGTACGGCTTGACGCGATCGGTGGGCCACTTCTCGATGTTCATGGGTCACGTCCTTGTGAAGGGAGGCCTATGGATACACGGGCACAACCCGGCCAGCATGGCCGAGTGTGGCCCAGGACAGGGCAACGGTGCCCAAGGGGGAACGATGCGATTGCACCGCAGGCTGGCAAGGTTGGAGGGGGCGGTAGGGGACCGCGGCAAGCCGCCTTTGGCGGCGACCTTGCAGGCGGCCATGCGCGGCAACGCCGCCGCAGGGCGGGCCATCGACGAGTGGCTTGCGCAGGCCCGCCGCGAGCGCCGCAACCCCATCCACGACCCCGAGTTCGGCGCCGCCTCCTGCGCGGTCCCGATGGACGCCTTCGTCGAAGCCGCAGCGCGGCTGGGGCGCATGGACATCCTGCCGCCGGGGTGGCGCACCCGCGACATCGGGTAGGCCCAACAACCAATCGGCCACGGCGTTTGCCGCAGGCATCCCCCCCACTCCCCACGCAGCGCCCCGCCCCGAAACGGTCCGTCTACGGGCACCTGCCACCGCGGCCACCAGCACGCCCGCCAATTCTCCACTGCGGCGCACTGTCGCGCACTGTCGCGACAGTCGCCATTGTCATTCATGCACGCGGGCGCGCCGGCGCACGCGCGCGCACGCGCACGCGCACAAACGGAGCGTGGATGCAATGAGAACTGTCGCGACAGTCTGCGACAGTGCGCGTCAGCGGTCGTGGTCATTGGGGGCCCTCCTGAAGGCCGATCCCCTCGTAGAACGAGGACTGACCGGTCCCCCGCCTCCGCAGGATGCCGGGCACGGCAGCCGCCAGGTCGCGACCGAACGACTGCTTGTGCGTGACGATGGTGCGCCCGTCCTGCTCGCACCACGCCTGCCACGATCTGTAGAGGTCGTCGATCCAGGCCCGGTGTCCGGGTCCGACCACGCAGCGCTCGCGGACGAAGGCGCTGACGGGCGAGGCCAGGTCCTCGAGGTCGCGGATGGCCTCCTCGGCGCTCTTGGGCTGCACGAACCGGCCACGTGCCTTCAGACGCTTCCACCCCTCGATGGCCCACAGCAGGATGCCCGGCAGTTCGGCGACGAGCTGGTCGGTCAGGGTCACATCCTCGGTGCCGTAGAAGCTGTTGGTGAGCCGCAGCACAAGGAAGCGACCGGCCAGAGCCGTGCTGGCGTCGTTGAGGCGGGGGAGTTCGTTCGTCAGGAAAACGAAGCGCGTCGCCAGCTTCATGCTGACGGAGCCCAGGAACTTGCGGTCGATGGATAGCGTGTCCTCGCCCGAGATGCACAGCAAGCGCTCCACCACCGTGCCGACGTTCTCGCCGCCGAAGCGGGCGTCGCTGACGATGGCCACGGACTTCTCGATCAAGGGCTGGAGCCCGAAGTTGCCCGCTAGGCTGCTGGTCGTCGGCCCCACCACGTTGGCCGCACCGACAAGTTTCGTGAGGATGCGGCCGATCGTGCCCTTCCCCGACCTCCTCGGGCCCACCAGGAGCAGCATCTTCTGCTGGCTCGTGTCGCCCGTGAGGCAGTAGCCCATCCACTCTTGAAGCAGGTCCACGGACTCGAGGTCGTCGCCGAACAACTGCTCGAGGAACTTGACCCACCTCTCAGGCGGCTCCGGGTTTGGGTCGTAGTCGAAGTCCAGGGCGTTGATCGTGAACAGTGCCGGTGTCGGAGCCAAGACGCGGCCGGTGGGAATGTGCAGGTTGAGCGTCTTGCACGGCAGGATCTCCAGCGCCGGCGGGCGGTCCTTGTCGCTTGCGTCCAACCACGATGGCGACACGGTCGATGCGGGCAGGTGAACGAACGCCCGGATGGTGTCGAGCGCCTGCTTGACCGTCGTCGGGTTCGACTCGAAGGCCACCAGTTCCACCACACCGGTCCGCTTGTTGACCACGTAGCGCAGGGCCTTGTGCAACCAGGGCTGGAGCCGCTGCTTGATCCAGTCCTCTTCCACCGGGCGGTACCGGTTGCCGCGCCACTCCATCATCAGCCCACCGTAGTTGTGCAAGGTGCGGCTTTCGGCGTGGTGGTTGAACTCGCGGATGTAGGCCTCGGCGGTCGGGAGCGTGCTCCGCGGCGATAGCACGAGTTTGCCCGTTGCCGGGTCGCGCTGCCCGAGGGCCGGTGCCGCCGGGTCCCCGTCTGACGGATCGAGATCGCCACCCGGGGCCGTCTCTGAACCCGCCGGCGGCTTGGCCCGCTCACGCGGAGTGAAGACTTCCTCGCACCCCACGATCGCGCTGTCGATCGTCATCTGCCCGTAGGTGCGGTCGCCGCGACGCTCGTCCCATTTCTCGCGGAAGAGGCCGGAGCGCCGGAACAGCCGGTCCATGCGGGCAGCGTCCTTGCCCGTCCAGAAGGCCAGCAGGTTGCACAGCGCTTGGTCCGCGCCGCTGTGATCGTCGCCGTGCTGCGACGTGTCCCCCGCCCACAGTCTACTGAACAGCTCGCCGTTCTTGGCCGCGCTGGCACGTTTGATCAGGGCCTCGTCGTCACCGCTGAACCCCGCGGATGCGGCCGTGCCGTTGAGGTGCGGGACACGCTTCTTGGGCCACAGCCTCTGACAAAGGGATTGGAGTTGCGTCTGACGATCCTCAATCGCCAGGGGCGTGCCCACGAGGTGCCGGCCGGTAACCGTGAAGAACCGGTCGTGGTCGTAGACCTCGGTCTCCTTGAACCCTGCGATGGCCTTGGACTTGCAGCCGATACCGCTGGGCTTGCGGGCGGCGATGAACACCTTCACGCCGCGACCGCTGGGCGACACCTCGGTGTAGGAGTTGAGCGAGTAGATGATCTCACGGGCGCTGGCGACCAGGTTGCCGCCCTCGTCAATGCAGCCGTCCAGATCAACGCCGGTGAACGGGTCGTCGGCAGCAAAGACGAAGCCGATCCCGGCGTAGCCGTTGCCCCCACGCCACGCTGCCACGGCCTCGTCGAACGACGCCCACGTCGTTGGGTCGGTTGAGTCGGCGGGGCCGCCGCCGCGGGGGTTGACCGGGCACTTGGTCTGCTTGCCATCGCGGGTGATGCACTTCCAGCACACCCACTGCGGCCGCTCACGTAAGGCCGCTGGAACACCACTGGGATCACAGAACGGTTCACACCGAACGGGTGTCGGCGCGGTGACCCCCGGGCCGAAGCCGGACTCGCCGCACTCCATGATGTGATTGCTTCCTCGGTCCATCTGTTTGTTCGCCTACCACCGGCCCCGCCCGCGCCCCGCACCCCGCACCCCGGCTACGCCACCTTCCGCACACCCGCGCCCACTCGCTCGTCCATCAACCGCTTGAACATCGCCCGCTGCTTCGCCCAGTCGGGCTCCCGGATCACCTTCCGCAAGTCCACCTCGCCCAACGGCTCCCGCCCCGCCGTGGGGCGATCCAGGAACAGGAGCGCCTCCTGAATGTCCGGCGCAAGCAGCAGCATGTCCGTGATCTGGCTGACGCGCCCACGGGTGAGCCCCGCCAGCAGCGCCACCTCTGATTGATCCCGCACGCGGCCCGCTCGGATCAGGCCGTCGATCCGATAGGCCTGCGCCACCAGACGCGCCACGCGCGACGGGACGATTGCCGGCCGCGCGGGCTCGGGCGCTCGGCCCTCGCGCAACTGGACGCTGCCGTGCGAGCCCCGGACTACGTGAATCTTGAAGGTCATTTCCTTGGACATGAACCCTCCTCCCTCCCCCCCACCGCCGCGGCGGGTGCCGCACCGGGTCCGAGCGGCTCCTCATGCAGCGCGATCTTGATCTCGCCCTTGGCAGGGTCGAACACCACGCCCGCCACCAGCAACGCCATCAGTTTGGCCCTCTCCGTCGGCGACAGGCTCGCCCAGATCGGGTCGAACGCACGCACGCCGGTCTCGACGGTGGACCGATCGACCAGCGCCGCGCGTAGTTCGCGCTCTTCGCGGGTCAGGTCCGCGGCGAGTCGCCGATCCGAATCCGGCTCCAGCAATGCCCGTCGGGTTTCCACATCACGCAGACGCTCCAGCGTGGTTGCACGGGCCAAGTCCAGCACCGCCGTGACCATCTCGGGCTCTTCGAGTACCGGCCGCACCTTCGCCAGAACGAATTGCTCGATCTGCTCCGCGGGCACCTTGCCGCCGGTGCAGCGCTTGCGGCTCACGGCTTGGCGCGTCGGGCACGCGTAGTACCGGTACGTCTTGCCACCTTTGGTGGTCCACGCGTGCACCATCGGCGCGCCGCAGCAGCCGCACCTGATCAGCCCCTTCAGCAGCCCGCCCACCTTGTTCCGCACAAGGCTCACACCCGCACGGGTGTTCTCGGCGATGATCTCCTGCACGCGAGCGAACGCCTTCTCGTCCACGATCGCCTCGTGCACGCCGACGTAGGACTTCTCTTTGTGCGGGACCCGCCCGATGTAGAGCGGGTTCGTCAGAAGCCTTGCCAGGGTCGTCTCGATGAAAGGCCCACCACCCGCCGCCCTGCCCGTGCCGCCGTGGGTCGTCCACGCCTTGTTCAGCACGCCCTCGCCACGGAGCACCTCGGCCAGCACCCGGACTGACTTCACCTCGATATACCGCCGGAAGATGTCGCGGACGACCGCGGCCTCGGCAGCGTTGAGAACGAGCCGCGAGTCCACAATGTCGTATCCCAGCACCGGCCTTCCGCCCGTCCACTCGCCGCGCTGCTCGCCAACGGCTTCAAGATGGAAGTGGAGTCGCTGATCACCAAGGACATCTCGTACGTCACGGAGGAGTACGTGCCGCAGAGGCTGAAGGCGAAGGATTGGTTGGAGTAATCGGCGTGGTGCGGACTGCTGGGCCGTGCCGGGTATGGATGCACGCCGCGATCCGCCGCGCGGGGGAGGCGGTTCCGGAACCGCGTCTGCTCGCAGCAGCGTACGCGTGGTGCGGCGCGTCAAAGGTCACGGCAGTGCCAGAGACTCCCGCAAGGCCCTGTGGTCGCGCGCAGCATCGTGAAACCACAGGCACTGCCTGTTCATTCATCCGTGGCTTCGTGGCCGCAATGCCCGCACTTGTGGCCATTCCAGTGGTACTTGAAGCCACACTTCGGGCACGGCGCGCTCCGGTTCTTTCCGACGATTCCGTTGCGCAAGAAGAACTCGCGGAAGTAACGAGCCGAGCGGATAAGCACGCCGCACTCCTCGTCCTTGATCGCCCTGAATGTGCCGCCGCCAGGATAGTTCGCCAGCATGCCTTTTTTGCATTCCCCGCAGTATCCAATCGCATATTTCTTCGAGTCGCTCAGCGTTTGCACCGACAGGCCAGCGGATAGGATTGCCCTCACCCACGTGACCTTGAACTTATCGGTGCGAGCGGCGTGGGCACCGCACACGCAACACGCATCCGTCGGCGGCATGGTCCAATCGCAGGGTTTCGTGGTTTGCGAAAACGCGACATAGAAGCCGTTCCAGCTCTTGAACCAGCCTCCACCCTCTCCGTGGAAGTCCTCTTCCGCCACGCGAGCGACCCCGTCGGTTACGGTAATCGCCTCGAAGCACACCTGGCACACCGCGCAGTTCCCGCAAATCCGAACTTCTCCATTGCACTTCGGGCAGATCACCGGTACTCGCGGAGCCATGCGCGGCATGGTACAGCCTGTAGGCCTCCTGCACAACGTCGCAGACGGGTGAGTGCGTTGCCGTACCGGGTGATCGCGGGATGCGGTTGGGCGTGCCCCGTCTTCCCGCGCCCCTTGTAACTCCCCGACCAGGACTCGAACCTGGAACCTAGCGGTTAACAGCCGCTCGCTCTACCATTGAGCTATCGGGGAAGAAAAACTCACTCGTTCCCGCGTGCGAACCCGCATCCTCGTGCCCGCACGCCCCCACCCGCACGCCGCGCCGCATCCTCCACCGCGCCCGTGCCCAAACTGGGGCCTCAAGCGTAGCGAACCCCCTTCATCGGTCAAGCCGGGCAAGATCACCAGCCCCCTCCCGGCCTATTATCCGCCCCGCCGCGCGGCAGCCTCCCGCCACCGCGCTGGTGCCGCTTGCCGTCCCCCTACTTGCCCCGCCGCGTGCCCACCTCCACACGCCTCGCGCCTACTTCCACTCGCCTCCCCCACAACCACCGTCATCCCGCCTCGTCGTGCGTCTCCGCCCTCCGTCTCCGCCTCCTGCCACCGCGTGCCGCCATGAAGTCCAACACCCACCCCAAGTACTTCCCCAACTGCAAGGTCTTCCACAACGGCGTGCAGGTGATGTCCGTCGGCGCCACCGTGCCCGAGATGCACGTCGAAGTCTGGTCGGGCTCACACCCCTTCTTCACCGGAAAAAACGTCTTCGTTGACGCGGCCGGCCGCGTGGAGAAGTTCCAGAAGAAGTTCGCCGGCAACTACTTCGCCAAGCGCGACCCGCAGAAGTCGCTCTCGCCCACGGAGTAACGCTCCGTGGCCGCGACCGGCCCAGAACCCACGACGCCGTTGCCGAACACCCCCTCCCAGAGGGAGGGGGCGGGGGGTGGGCAGGTCTTCGGTGTTCCTGAAATAGGCCGTGTGTCCCGACCCGTAGGTCAGCCCCGCCCCACCGGCACCCCCGCTTCGCCGCGCCCACGCCGCCGCCGCAAGCGCTTCCTCATCGCGTCCGCCCTCGCCGCGCTCCTCCTCCTGGTCGCGGCGGAGTGCCTGCTGCGCTTCTGGCTCCGCCTGGGCGACCCGCCCCTCTACATGGCCGACGCCCGCTGCGAGTACCGCATGGTCCCCTCGCGCTCCTACCTGCGCTTCAACGCGCGCAGCACCTACAACGCCTACGGCATGCGGGCCACGCCCGACTTCCCCGAGCGCAAGGCCAACCCCGCCGAGCGCCGCATCCTCGTCTTCGGCGACAGCGTCGTCAACGGCGGACCCCAGACCGACGACGGCTTCATCGCCACCCGCATGGTCGCCGCCCAACTCTCCACCCTCACCGGCCGCCCCACCATCGTCGCCAACATCTCCGCCGGCGGATGGAGCCCCGGCCACATGCGCGGCTACGCGCAGGCCTTCGGCCTCTTCGACTCCGACACCGTCATCATCGTCCTCAACAACGGCGATGCCTTCGACCACCCGGCACACGGCCGCCCCCTCGGCCGCGACTTCCCGACCGCCACCCCGCTCTTCGCCCTCCAGGAGGTCGCCTTCCGCTACATCCCCAACTGGCTCGAAACCAAACTCGGCGGCGCGGCGGGCACCGTCACCGACAAACCCGAAGCCAACCCCCAGGCCATCGAGGCCCTCCGCGACCTCGCGGCGCTGGCGCGCGAGAAGGGCGCCAAGGTCGCTGCGCTGCTCCACCCCACGCGCTCCGAAGTGCTGCGCGGCCCAAAACCCGGCACCACGGCGCTCGTGAATGAACTCGCCGCGCTCGGCATCGCCACCGTCGACGCGCGACCGGTCTTCGCCAACGCGATGGAGGCGGGGATCGCCCCCTACCGCGACGATGTGCACCCCAGCCGAGACGGCCAGGGCGCCCTTGCAGGTGCCCTCCGCGAGGCCATCGCCGCCGCCCGGTGAGTGCCGCCGCATGACGTCCACGCCCGCTAACCGCGCCGCCGTGCCAGGCCGCACGCACGGCTGGGCAAGCCGCCCGGCATAAGCAGGGGCCGGCCCCAGCCTGCCGAAATCAACGGGTGGCCGTGCGGCCCCAAGCCGCCTATTCTTCCATCCGTTCATCCGCATATACGGATAAAGCAACGATGCTCAGCCCCTTCCTCCACCACCTGCGCACCCGCACGCTCGTCTGCGATGGGGCCATGGGCACCTCGCTCTTTGCACGCAACCTCTCGGTGGAGCGCGACTACTGCGGCTGCGAGAACTGCACCGACATCCTTGTCCGCACCCGCCCCGACGTGATCCAGGAGATCCACGAGTCGTTTCTCGCCGCCGGTGCCGATTGCGTGGAGACCGACACCTTCGGCGCGAGCAAGCACGTGCTGGGCGAGTTCGGGCTCACGCCAGAGACCCGCTCCCTGAACAAGCGGGCCGCCGAGATCGCACGGGCCGCCTGCGCGAGGCACTCCACCGCCGACAAGCCGCGCTTCGTTTTGGGCTCCATGGGCCCCGGCACCAAACTGATCACGCTGGGCAACATCGACTGGCCCGCCATGTTCGACAGTTACCGCGAGCAGGCCCGCGGCCTGCTCGACGGCGGCATCGACGCCTTCATGATCGAGACAGCCCAGGACATTCTCCAGATCAAGTGCGCCCTGAGCGCGGTCCTCGCCGCGCTCGCCGAAGCGGGCAAGACGCACGAGCAGGTCCCCCTCCTCGCCTCCGTCACCATCGAGACCACCGGCACCATGCTCGTGGGCACCAGCATCGAGGCCGCGGCGGCCGCGCTCGCCCAGTACCCGATCTGCTCCCTCGGCCTGAACTGCGCCACCGGCCCCGCCGAGATGACCGACCACATCGCCTACCTCGGCAAGCACTGGGGCGCGCCGGGCGGTGGCGTGAACGGGCCCCGTGCCATCAGTTGCATGCCCAACGCCGGCCTGCCCGTGCTGGTGGATGGCCGCACCGAGTACCCCCTCAAGCCCGAACCGTTTGTCGAAGCCATGACCCGCTTCGTGCAGGAGCACCGCGTGGGCCTCGTGGGCGGCTGCTGCGGCACCACGCCCGAGCACATCCGCCTGCTCGCTCAGCACATCTCCGCAGGCCCCACGCGCCGGCGTGCGGGCACGGTCGCCGCGCCGGGCGATCAGGGCCCTGCTGAAACCATCACGCCCTCGGTCACGTCGCTCTACTCGCCCACGCCGTACCGGCAGGACAACTCCATCCTCATCATCGGCGAGCGCATGAACGCCTCCGGCAGCAGAAAGTTCAAGCACCTTCTGGAGGCCGAGGACTTTGACGGCATCGTCTCCCTCGCGCGCGAGCAGGTGCGGCACGACTCGGCCCACGTGCTCGACCTCAACGTCGACTACGCCGGCCGCGACAACGCCAGGGATGCCGCCGAGATCGTCAAGCGCGTGGTCCGCCAGGTCGACGTGCCCCTGATGCTCGACAGCACCCAGACCGCCACGCTCGAAGCGGGCCTCATGCACGCTGGCGGCAAGTGCCTCATCAACTCCGCCAACTTCGAGGACGGCGAGCACAAGTTCGACACGGTCTGCGCCCTCGCCCGCAAGTACGGCGCGGGCCTCGTCATCGGCTCGATCGACGAGGACAAAGAAGCGAGCATGGCCCGCACCGCCGAGCGCAAACTCGCCATCGCCCTGCGGGCCCACCAGCGCGCCACCACCGTGCACGGCCTCGCCGAAGAAGACCTGATGTTCGATCCGCTGGTGCTGCCCATCTCCACCGGCATGGAGAGCGACCGCCGGAGCGGCCTCGAAACCATCGAGGGGGTCCGTCGCATCATGCGGGCCCTCCCGCGCTGCCAGACCACCGTGGGCCTCTCGAACGTCTCCTTCGGCCTCAAGCCCGCCGCCCGCATCGTGCTCAACTCCGCCTTCCTGCACGAACTGCAAGATGCGGGGCTCACCAGCGCCATCCTGCACTTCTCCAAGATTCTCCCGCAGAACAAGATCCCGCAGGCCCAGTGGGATGCCGCGCTCGACCTGATCTACGACCGCCGCAACAAGGACGGCCGCGCGGGCTTCGACCCGCTCGCCGCGTTCATCGACCTCTTCAAGGACGTGGAAGGCAGCGCCGCCGCCAAGAAACAGCAGAAGACGCTCACGCTCGAAGAGCGCCTCCAGGCCCACATCGTCGACGGTGAGAAGGAAGACCTGATCGACACCCTCGAGGCCGCCCGCGCAAAATACCCGCCCCTCGACATCATCAACGACCACCTGCTCGCCGGCATGAAGACCGTCGGCGACCTCTTCGGCTCCGGCCAGATGCAGCTCCCCTTCGTCCTGCAATCCGCCGAGGTGATGAAGATGGCCGTGGCCCACCTCCAGCAATACATGGAGAAGGCGGCGGGGGGGGGCAGCAGCAAGGGCTCCATCGTGCTCGCCACCGTCAAGGGCGACGTCCACGACATCGGCAAGAACCTCGTCGACATCATCCTCTCCAACAACGGCTACACCGTCCACAACATCGGCATCAAGCAGCCCGTCGCCGACATCGTCAAGGCCTGGCGCGACACCAAGGCCCAGGCCATCGGCATGAGCGGGCTGCTCGTCAAGAGCGTCAACGTCATGGAGGACAACCTCAAGGAACTCAACGCCCTTGGGATCGATGCCCCGGTGCTGCTCGGAGGGGCGGCACTCACGCGCCACTACTGCGAGAGCCACCTGCGCTCCACCTACAAGGGGCCGGTCTACTACGGCAAAGACGCCTTTGAGGGCCTCCGCACTATGGACTGCCTTGCCGCGGGTTCGCTCGCCACGCTCGACGCCGAGATCACCGACCGCCTCGGCAAGCGCTCGGCCGCGGAGGAGACGATTGCCCGGTCACGCGCCGAGAGCGGCAAGAGAATGCAAGCCTTCGAAGCCGGCAAGGCGGCCCCAGCAGCCAGCGGGCCGGATGTCCCGTCCGCCCCCGCGGCGACCCTGCCCGTGCCCCGTTCCGATGTTTCCCGCTCCGCCCCGGTCCCCACACCCCCCTTCTGGGGCACACGCGTCATCGCCGACATCGACCTCGATCAGGTCTTCCCCTTCATCAACAAGGTCGCCCTCTACCGCGGCCAGTGGCAGTTCAAGCAGGGGGCCATGTCCGACGAGGAGTTCGAGCACCAACTCGAGGACACCGTCGGCCCCACCTTCGCGCGCCTCAAGGACCGGTGCAAGCGCGAGGCCATTCTCCGCCCCGCCGTCGTCTACGGCTACTTCCCATGCTCAAGCGACGGCAACGACCTGGTCATCTACGCCCCCGACGATCACGACCGCGAGATCGAGCGCTTCACGTTCCCCCGCCAGGACGGCCGCAAGCACCTCTGCATCAGCGACTACTTCCGCGCCGTCGATTCCGCCCAGCGCGACGTGGTGGCCTTCCACTGTGTAACCGTGGGCCGCACCGCCACCGAGGCCGCCCAGGCCCTCTACAAGGCCAACCAGTACACCGAGTACCTCTACCTCCACGGCATGGGGGTCGAGACCGCCGAGGCCCTGGCCGAACTCTGGCACAAGCGCATCCGCCAGGAACTCGGCATCGGCAACGACGACTCGCCCCGCATCCGCGACCTCTTCACCCAGAAATACCGCGGCAGCCGCTACTCCTTCGGCTACCCCGCCTGCCCGGACATGAGCGACCAGGACAAACTCTTCCGCCTCCTCGACCCCGCGCGCATCGGCTGCACGCTCACCGAAAACTGGCAGATCGACCCCGAGCAGTCCACCAGCGCGATCGTGGTGCACCACCCCGAGGCCAAGTACTTCAACGTGTGACGCACGGCCTCGGGCACGCCGCGCAGAGCACAGTGTCGGGCAAACCGCGCCGTCGGCGGGTTCATCCACCTCCGTAACACGGAGGGGGTGGCCCAAAGCGCCGGGGGACATGCGTAAAACAGGGAGACGCAGGAGGCCTCCCCCGCGTCGCTCCGCTCGGCACCCGCTCCACGCCGTGGAGGGGGATGCCTGTGCAGCGCACGCGTTACGCCGTGCCATCCGCCAGGCCGCCAAACCGCCGGCTCCTGCCCGCATACGCCCGCACCGCCGCGTGCAACTCCGCCACGCCGAAGTCCGGCCACAAGGTCGGCGTGACGTACAACTCCGCGTACGACAACTGCCACAACAGAAAGTTGCTCAGCCGCATCTCGCCCGCCGTCCGGATCAAGAGGTCCACCTCCGGCAGGCCCGCCGTGCCCAGGTGGGCCGAGATCACCCCGTCGTCGATCGCCCCCGGCTCGAGTTCGCCCCTGCGCACCCGCTCCGCGATCGCCCGCACTCCGTCCACGATCTCCGCCCGCGACCCGTAGTTCACCGCCAGGCACAGCGTCATCACGCGGTTCGCCCGCGTCTGCTCCTGCAACAGGTCTCCCAGCGCCAGAACCGGCCCCGGCAACCCGTCTCGCCGCCCGATCTGCACCAGCCGGATCCCCTCCCGAGCAAACGCCCCCGCCTCGCCGGTCATGTACTCGATGTAGAGACGCATCAGCGCCTCCACCTCGTCGGCCGGACGCTTCCAGTTCTCCATGCTGAACGAGTAGAGCGTCACGCACTCCACGCCCAGGGCCACGCACTCCTCCACCGTCGCCCGCACAGCCGCGGCCCCGTTGCGATGCCCGAACAGCCGCGGGAAGCCCCGCTGCTGCGCCCACCGCCCGTTCCCGTCCATGATAATCGCCACGTGCCGCGGCAAACGCGCCGGCGGCACATCCGCCAGCCGCCGCACCGGGTCCGCCTTCGGGTTCCGTGCCGCGATCGCCTCCAACGCAGCCCGGTCCGCACCGCTCAACACCGCCGCCGGCGCGGCATCCGGCGCAGGAGTCTGCACAGGAGTCGGCACAGAGCGTGGGGGCGCGTTCAGCACGTTGATCTACTCAACCTCGATCGTCTGGGCCCGGTCCGGGCCCACGCTCACGTAGCGTACCGGCACACCCACAAACCGCTCGATGAGTTCCAGATACGCACGAGCCCCCGCCGGCAGTTCGCCCAATCGCCGCGCCGTCCCCATTTCCGCCGCGCCAAAGCCCCGCACCGTCTGGTACACCGGCCGCACCTTCTCCAGTTCCGCGCCGTCGGGCACAAACCGCTCGCTCCGCCCACCGGGTGTTTCGTACGCCACGCACACCCGCAACTCCTCAAACCCCGCCAGCACGTCCAGCAGCATCACACACAGACCCGTCGCGCCGTTCAGCCGCGCAGAGTAGCGCACGCTCACCAGATCAAGCCATCCCACCCGTCGCGGCCGCCCCGTGGTCGTGCCGAACTCCCGACCCCGCGTGCGAATCCGGTCCGCAACCTCGCCCGTCAACTCCGTCGGCATCGGCCCGCCGCCCACCCGGCTGCTGTACGCCTTGCACACCCCCAGCACCGCGCCCACCGCGCTCATGGGCACCCCCGCCCCGCCCGCGATGCCCGACGCCGCGCACGCCGACGACGTGACATACGGATACGTCCCGTGGTCCACATCCAGAAGCGTCGCGTTCGCCCCCTCAAACAGGACGCGCTTCCCCGCGTCGATCAGATCCAAGAGCAACGCCGACGTGTCGCGGATGTGCCCCTTCAGCCCTGCTGCCCAGCGAGCACACAAGGCCGCCAACGCCTCCGGGTCCGTCGCCTCGCGCACACCCGACACCTCGCCCCCCCCCGCACCGCCCGCCAGGGCTCCCAACAGCGCCGCCTTCATCGGGCAGACCGCCCGCAAGCGCGGCACCAGCGTCTCGGGCCGCAGCAGGTCGCCCATGCGCACCGCCGTGGCCCGCTGCACCTTGTCCGCGTAGCACGGCCCGATCCCGCGCTTCGTCGTCCCGATCGGCCGCAAGCCCCCCGTGCCCGTGCCCGGCGAACCCGCGCCCACAAGCCACTTCTCCCGCGCTTCGTCTTCCGCCTTGTGCCACGGCATCACCACGTGAGCACGGTCGGAGATCACCAGCCCCGAGCAATCGACACCCCGCGCCCCCAGCGCGCTCATCTCCTTGAGCACCTGCTCCGGGTCCACCACCACCCCGTTCCCCACGATCGCCGGCACCCCCTTGTGCAGAATGCCCGACGGAATCAGGTGCAGCGCAAACCGCTCGCCCCCCACCACCACGCTGTGCCCCGCGTTCGCACCCCCGTTGAACCGCGCCACCGCGTCGTGCCGCTCCGCCAGCATGTGCACGATCTTGCCCTTGCCCTCGTCCCCCCATTGCAAGCCCACCACCGCCGTGCCCGTGGCCCGGGCCTGGGCCGCGATCGGTCGGGATGGAGCCAGCGTGCTCATCGAGGCACAAGTATCGGACCCTGCCCCACGCTTGTCGACCCTCCCCCGCACACCTTCGCGCCCCCGTGCCGCCACGGGCCAGGACGCGTTCAACCCCCACCCGCCTCCCGCCGATGCTCCACGCAGGACCGGAGACACCACGTGAGCGCAGAGCAAACCGTCCGCATCATGTGCCCGAACCTCAACTGCCGGCGCGTCCTCGCCGTCCCCGAATCCGCACGCGGCAAGACCGTCCGCTGCCGCAACTGCGCCACCAATATCCGCGTCCCCCAGCCCGGCCAATCCGCCGGCTCGCCGCCCGCCGCGCCCGCCCAGCCCGCGCCCACGGCGTGACCACGGCACGGTCGATCACTCCACGGCACGCAGCCTGATCCCCAGCCGCAACCGCTCCGGTGCCAGGCACGCGCCCGCGCCGCACGCCTGATACTCCAGCACCAGGCACGGTTCACCCGACCACGCCCCCTCGCGCTCAAGCACCACCGTCAGGTCGAGCGTGCCGCTGTACCACCGCCCGCGCACCTCCCCGCCGTGGCGGCCCGCCTCACCCACGGGGTAGTCCGCGTACACCTCCACGCCCGTACCCCCCGCCACCACCACGCGAAACGGCCTCAGCCCGCCGCCACCGCCCTCATCGTCCTCGGCCCCGCTCTCCGCCGCGCCCACCGCATACCCCTCGGCGATCACGCAGCGCAGCGACAACTCCACCGGCTCTCCCTCCGCCAGATCGATCTCCTCCGCCGACGCCATCACCCGGATCGTCCCCGCGTCGCTCGCCTCCGCCGCGCTCATCCGCGCTCCCGCCTCGACGCCCCCGTCGGCCACGTCCGGCGCCCCGGCAACCCGCAGCGACTCCACCAGCGCGGCCTCATCTACGTCGATCAGCCGCAGCAAAGCCCGCGTCGAGTTGGCCGTGGCGATCGGCGATTCCCGCACCGCCCCGCTGATCGCCGCCAGCCCCGCCCCCGCCCGGCGCGCGAATTTTCCCTCGCCCGTCAGTTGCGCCAACGACACCAACGCGTGCAGCATCACCGACACGCCGCTGGGCATCGCACCGTCATACGTGCCCCGGGCCCGCACAAACAGGTCCGCACGGTCCGCCCGCGTGTCCCACCACCCGCCCGCCCCGCCCTCCACGCCCTCCGCATCACCAAACAGGGCCGCCGCCCGCTCCACCAACACGCGTGCCGCCCGCAGGTGCTCGCCGCCTCCCCGCTGACCCTCCCCCTTCGCCCGCGCCAGCGCACACAGCCCCTCCGCCAGCATCGCGTAATCCTCCAGCACACCCTCGATCGCTCCCTGCTCCCCCGCCCGCCCCGTCCGCGGCAGCGTGCCATCGGCCCGCATCGCCCGCCCCAGCACCGCCGCCGCGCCCCGCTCCGCCGCCCCGATCCACTCCCCCCTTCCCAGCCACCGCCCCGCATCCGCCAGCGCACCGATCATCAGCCCGTTCCATCCCGTGATCACCTTCTCATCCCGCCGCGGCTGCACCCTCTTCCCCCGCAGCTGCAAGAGCGCGGCGTTCACCGCGTCCATCCGCGCCCCAAACTCGTCGGCGCTCAGCCCGAGCCGCGCCGCCGTCGCCTCCGGCCGGTCGCCCAAATGGAGCACGTTCCGTGCCGGTTCATCGGGGTGGTGCGGGTCCTGAAAGTTCGCCCCCGCGTTCAGCCCGTAGACATCCAGCGCCAACTCCGATCCGCCGGGCACACCCTGAAGCGCGCCGCGCACCTGCTCTGGCGTCCACACATAGTTCAACCCCTCGCGTCCCTCCACCTCTGCATCCTGAGCCGTGAAGAACGCGCCGTCCGCACCCGTCATCTCCCGCAACACGTACCCCGCCGTCCGCTCCGCCACGCCGCGATAGAACGCGTCGTCAAACGCCGCCGCCGCCCGCGCGTACACCCTCAGCAGCTGCGCGTTGTCGTACAGCATCTTCTCAAAGTGCGGCACCAGCCAGTACGCATCCACGCTATAGCGGTGAAACCCGCCGCCCACCTGGTCGAACATCCCACCCATCGCCATCCGGTCCAGGGTGAGCCGCAGCGCGGCATCCATCGCCGCACGCCCCGCCTCTTCCCCCGCCCGCTCCCGCGCATCCAGCAACAACTCCAGGTATACCGGCTGCGGAAACTTCGGCGCACCCCCGAAGCCCCCGTGCGTGCGATCCACGATCGTCAGCAGCGTCCGCACCGCCATCGCCCCCTGCGGCCGGCCGATGTGCACCGCCGCCCCGCGCCCAGGGCTCAGTTTCTCCGCCACCGCCGCCGCGATCGCCCCCGCCTGCTTCAGCACGTCCCCGCGCTTCTCCCGGTACGCGTCGCTCATCCCCTCCAGCGCGCGCCTGAAACTCGGCAGCCCGTGCGCCTCGCGCGGCGGGAAATACGTCCCCCCCCAATACGGCCTGAGCGTCGCCGGCTCCAGAAACACGCTCATCGGCCACCCGCCCCGCCCCGTCAGCATCTGCACCGCCGCCATGTAGATGTCGTCCACATCCGGCCGCTCCTCGCGGTCCACCTTGACGCACACAAACCGCTCGTTCATCACCCGCGCCGTCGCGTCGTCCTCGAAACTCTCCCGCTCCATCACATGGCACCAATAGCATGTGCTGTACCCTATAGAGAGAAACACCGGCACGTCGCGGTGCCGCGCCTCGGCAAAGGCCTCCTCCCCCCACTCGCGCCAATCCACCGGGTTGTGCGCGTGCTGCAGCAGGTATGGGCTGCGCGACAGCGCCAGGCGATTCGCCCGTCTGGTACGGTCAACGGCCATGCGCCCCTCCCCCGCTCGCCACCCCGCGCCGTCCGTCCCCCCGCCCTGCGCCCTCTCCGGGCGCAAGCGTTGAGGCCTCCACCACCAGCACCCGCAGAACCCCGCCGGGGCCCGGGGCCTCATCGCGCCCGGCCTCTCTGTTCCACCGCTCGCTCGCCCGCACACGCCCCCCCGCGCCGTTCAACTTCGCCTCCGCCGCGACCGCCGCCAGCAGCGTCGCATCCACCGGCAACCGCCGCAGCGCCACCCGCGCCCACGCCACACCGTCCTCCCCTGCCCCGCCCCGCCGCGCCGAGCCATCGTGCGCCAGCATGGCCCCCGAAAACTCCGCCGCCGCGCTCCGCACCCGCGCCACCTCGTCCGCACCCGCACCCTCGTCAAGTGCGGCCTCGATCGCCGCGCCCAACCCGCCCCGTGCTGCCGCCGTCGCCGCCCGCGCGCCCAGGATCGCCTCCGCATCCGCACCCGCCGGGATCGCCACCATCACCTGCGCCACCGTCTCACCCAGCCGTCGCTCCGCCTGCTGCGCCACCGACTCGACCCGCGCCCGCCCTTTCCCGACGAGCGCGCCGCCGCCCCGCCGCACCGCCACCGCCCCGATCCGGGCCGCAAACGCATCCAGCCCCGCGCACACCGGCAGGGCCAACCCCGGGTCTGGTCCCCCCTTCAGCAGGTCGGCCGCCGCGAGGTCGAGCCCTTCCTCACTCTCCACGTCCAGCCCCGCGTGCGCATAGGCGGCCAGCGCCCCCCACGGGCCGCTCGCCCCCCCCGCACCCACCCGTGCCCGCACCGCGCCCGCGTCCCCGTCCGCGTGCTCACCATCCAGCAGCGAGCCCAGCACCCCCGCCCGCCACAGGGGCACGCTCCACCGCCACACCTCCATCAGCCGCGCGTAGCGCGGCGCCCCCGCCAAGGCCCGCAGCACCGCCGCACGCTCCAGCGTAGCCGGCAGCGGCATCGCCGTGCACACGCGCTCCCCCAGCACGCACGCCGCGCACGCGGCCGCATCCACCAGCGTCAGGTCATACGGGCTGAGCACCAGGTCCACACGCCAGCGTAGGAACCGCCAAAACGACCAAGGGGCCGTGCACCACGGCACGGCCCCTCGGGGTTGAAGCACGGATCACTGACACCAGCCCGTTCAGCGGCGACGGCGACCGGCCACCAGGCCGGCCAGACCGATCAGGGCCGCCGCACCCGGGGTGGGCACGGAGAAGAACTGATCGCCCGGAATCTGGTTGAAGTTCACGCTGCCGACGGGGCCGTAGCCGCCGATCGAGTTGCCCACGCCGCCCAGGGCCTGGGTGCTCAGCGTGCTGCCATCGCCGCCAAGAATGACCACGAAGACGTCGAAGAACGACGTGGGGCCCAAGTCGAGGTTGGCCAGCGGCACGCTGAAGCCGATGCCGGTGTTGTAGCCAGCCGCCGTGCCCTGACCAGCGAGGTCAAGGAAGTTGAAGCCGAAGGGCAGACCGCCGCCCTGGTTGTTCACGCTCGCCCGCTCGCCGGCTTCGCTGCCGCCCGCAGGAACATCCGAACCGCCGTTGGACCAGCCGACCTGGCCGACGTAACTGCCGGTCGGGTTGCCCGCGAAGTCAAACACCGTGCGGTCGATGTACATGGTTGTGCCGTCGCCGTTGAGCACGAAGGCGTAGTCGGCCGCGAAGGCCGCATCCAGCACCATGCCGCCCACGTTCGCACCGGCCACGCCCGACACCGTGTTGGCGCCGCCCGCCTTGGTGTCGAACATGATCAGCAATTTCTCGAACCCGCCGTTCAGCTTGCCGCCGAACAGCATGTTCAGGTTGCCGCCCGCGATCTCGGCCTTGGCGTTCGCCAGCGAGTTGTTGCCGCCGAAACTGGTCTCGCTGGTCTGCACCGCGAAGTTGCCCAGGGCCAATTGCACCGCGCTGGCCGTGTCGATCGCCGCGCTGGCCGTACCGGCCGCCGCCGCGAGAACCGCCGCACCCACGAAGTTCATGTACCGCATATCTCTCTCCGTCCTCTCTCTGATTGTCCGTGCCAGCGCGCACGGTGCGGACACTCCGCACCCGCGCCAACCACCTCGATTCTAGCCCAAAAACACGGCCGTGCAACCCCTCAACCCGCGATTACCCCTACATTTTTCCCAGACCGATAGGCAGGAGTTCGCATACTCGCCAACTGATCGCATATTCGCCCTAGATATTACCCATTTTCACCACCCGCCCGCACCGCCCAAGTACCACCCGGGCCTCATTGGTCGGGCTGGGCCACCGTCACGCTCATCGGCCCCGAGGCCGGCACGCTCAGGTACGCCAACGCCCGGTCCAGACTCCGCCGCACCACCGGCCCCGCCGTGGCCGCGCCGTAATGCGTCTTACCCCGCACATGCTCAGGGCTCGGGTCGTCGATGATCGCCACCATCACCAGCCGCGGCCGCTCCACCGGGCCCGCCGCAATGAAACTCGCGTTGTACTGCCCGCGAAAATACCCGTCCGATCCCTTCGGCCGCCGCTTCCCTTTGGGCGGGTCGCTCATGGGCACCTCGGCCGTGCCGCTCTTGCCAAACAGCTCGTACCGCCACCCCTCCTCCGGCGGCTGACGCGCCGCCAACTTCCGATCAAGATTCGCCGTCACCCCCCGCATCGTCTCACGCGCCAACTCCGCCACCCCGCGCGGCAGCACCCGCTTCGTAACGTCCACGCCCCTCGCCGCCGGCTCCGCCGCCGTCAGCCGCACGCCCGGCAGCGTGCCCGCAAGGTCGCCCTCGCGCGCAAACACCGAAAATGCCCGCGCCATCTGCACCGGCGTAACCGCCACCTCGTGCCCCATCGCCACGCTCGTGTGCGTGAACTTCGTCCACTTCGAGAGCGGCGTCACAATCCCCCCGGACTCCCCCGGCAGCCCCGTGGCGGCCGAACGCCCGAACCCGAACTTCGCCACCGCCCCGTGCATCTGGGCCGCGCTCATGCGGGCCGTACCCTGCACCATCCCGATGTTCGAAGAGTTCACCAGCACCTCGCGCCAACTCTGGTGCTCACGCTTCACGACATCCGACACGTGCCGCCCGTATGGCGTGGTGTAGTGGCCGCCGTGCGTGTTCAACGTCTCCTCGGGGTCCGTCAGCCCGAGTTCCGTGGCCGCGCACCACATGAACGGCTTGAACGTCGACCCTGGCTCGTAGACATCCTCAACACACCGGTTCCGCCCCAGCGCGGGGTGCACGTCGCGCCCCGCATCCGCCCGGATGATCTGGTAGCGCGGCCCGTTGTTCCCGCCCGCCCACGGCTTGTCGCGCGGGATCACCGTCTGCCAGTCATACGCCACCGCCTCGGGTGTCTCACGGACCACATCCGCCATCGCCAGCACCTCGCCCGTGGCCGGGTCAAGCATCACCGCCCGCCCTCCCTGCGCCCCCGCCTCCTCGACGCCCCGTTGCAACTCCTCCACCACGATCATCTGCACGTTGAGGTCGAGGGCCAGCCGCACATCCTCTCCCCGCTGCGCCGGCTCGTACCCGCCCGGCGGCACCCACAACGGCCGCCCCCCCGCATCGCGCACGTACACCAGGCCGCCCGCCTTCGGCTGCACGCGCCCGTCCAGCACCTTCTCCGCCCCCATCAGGCCCTTGTCCTCCGCCCCCACCTTCCCCACCAGCGCGGCCACCAACTCATTCGCCGTCGGCTGCCGAACCCCGCGATGCTCCAGGTGGACACCCGGTATCTTCAGCCGCTCGATCGTCTCCACACGCCAGTCGTCGAGCACTCCGCCCACGCGCACGTACCGGATCAACGGCTGCGCCTCCCCTTCGTCGCTCTGCACCTCCGCCGCGGCCCGCCGCGCCTCGTTGCGGATCATCGCCCCGCGCACCGCCTCGTCCACCCGCTCCACCGGCACGCCCACCGCATCCGCCAACGCCAGAATGTCCGCATCCGGCGGCGTGCGAAACGCCGTCGGGTCCACAAACGCCCGCTTGCCAAAGCGCGTCGCCGCGATCACCCGGCCGCGCCGGTCAAGCAGGTCGCCCCGCCGCCCCGGCTCCACCAGCCGGCTCGTCCGATCACTCATGTGCTGTGCCAACGCGGCCGACGGCCGGGCCTGCAACTGCGCCACCCGCGCAAACACCCCCGCCAGCGCCAGCGACAGCAGACCCGCCACCACCCACGCGCCCCGGTTGATGCGAACCCGCTGATCCTGCCGCTCGGTCTGCATAGATCGCCCCGCGCATCCCCCACCCGCGCCACCGGCCCGCAGCCGGACGCTCACCGCTCACTCACGCGACCCTCGCCCCGCCCGGCGTTCGTGGGGCCTGGACGCGGGTGTCTGAGGCACGCGTGCCTCCGGCAGCGTCGCCAGCACCGTGCGGGCAGCACCCGCCGCCCAATCCGCCGGGCCCGCCGGGGCCGCCGCCAGCGGCATGGTCGGCCCCAGGGCCGCGGCCAAATCCTGCACCCGCCCGGGTGACACACCCGCCGCGATCCGCGTGCGCAGCATCAGAAAATCCCGATCGTGCTGTGCCAGCCGCGCCTGCAGCACCGCCAGGTCGTGCAGCACCACAAGACGCTCCTGCCGGGCGTGCAGCATAAGCACGGCGCCCGCCCCCAACCCAAGGATGATCGCGACAGCCTTGCCTAACACGCGTGCAGACTCCGTTCCATGGTTCGAGCGGCCGGCCTCATGCCGCCGCCGTTTCTCACTTGGCCGGCAACTTCACCTTCGCGCCCACCCGCAGGTCCGACGATTCCATGCCCGGGTTCAGGGCAGCGATCTCCTCCCAGCGCTTGGCCGCGCCCAACTCCCGAGCCGCGATCTTCATGAACGTGTCACCAGCCTTGATGGTGTACGTGCGAGCGCTGCCCGCCGCGGCCTCGGGCCTCTTCACCACCCCGCCCGTACCCGCACCCGTCGGCCCCGCCGGCTTCGGCTCCGCACCAAGCGTCGCCAGGCCCAGGAGCACATCCTTGGGCGGCACGCGTAGCGTGACGCCCTGGCGAAGGTTGCTGCCGTCCGCCTTGATCTTGTCCTTGTTGTACTCCGCCAGTTTCTTCCATAGAGCCGAGTCGCCGTACGCCGTTCGCGCGATCTTGAAGAGCGTGTCGCCTGCTGCAACCGGGTAGCGCTGCTCCACGCCGGCGCTCACCGGCTTCGCGGGCACGCCCGGGTTCGTGGAGTCGCCCGGGGTGATCCCCCCCCCCTCGGTCTCGAAGCCCGGCACCGGTACGGTCTCCGTCTTCACCGCGGCCTTCGTGATCGGCCCCACAGGCGCGTAGACATAGCCGCCGCCCACCGCACTCCCGTCGCGCACCCGCGTACCAGGCGGCACCGCCGGCCCGGCCCCGCCAACCGCCTCCCCGTTGTTGATCGTCACGGGCTGGCTCTGCGGCGCGGGCCCCGACACCGGCGTAAACACCGGCGGTAACGGATTCGCCGTCGCCCCACCTGCCTCCGGCCCCGGCACGCTCGTCAGCACCGTCCCCTGCGCGGCGGAGTTCACCGGCAACACGGCCACCGGCGCGGCACGCCCGTCCACGCCCACATCCGGCGCCCGCAGCGCCATCTGGTCATCGCTCTTGGTGGTCCGCGCCTTCGAGAAGTGGTCGGCGAAGAGCACGCCCACGATCAGCACCACCGCAAATCCCAGAATCAACGCCAGTTTGTGTTCGCGCGTCACGGCTGTCTTCCTTGCAAGGGTCTCCAGGGCGAGTCCTCACCCCGGGGCCAGTCGTCCTGACCGGCGGCAAGAATATCGGCCATTCCGCCCGCCGTCGGCCCACAAGTGCCCTTCTGGACAACTTGGCGTGTGAACACCTGACGAACACACCGGCGCGGCAGCCTCTTCCGCCGCCCCGGGCACGCCGCGCCGCCCCCCACCTCACCCCGGCCCCTTCACCCGCACCCCCCGCAACTTCGCGGACGTGGCCCGCGGATTCGCCGCGGCCTCCGCCACGCCCGCTCGAATGACCTTCGGCGTCAGATCCTCGCCGCCCCCGGCGGCCACCAGCGCCCGGAGCTCCCGCTTCACAGGCCGATCCTCCAGCGAGTGAAACGTGATCACCGCCACCACGGCGCCCTGTGCCAACCAGCCCCCGCCCCCGCCCCCCGACCCGATCGCGCTCAGCAGCGCATCGAGGTTCCCGATCTCGTCGTTCACCGCCATCCGCAGCGCCTGGAACGTCCGCGTGGCCGGGTCGATGCCACCCGGCTCGCGCCGCACCACGCTCCGCACAATCTCCGCAAGTTGCCCCGTCGTCTGAATCGGCGCCCGGCCTCGCGCCGCCACGATCGCCC
The DNA here is from genome assembly GCA_964590885.1 of uncultured Phycisphaeraceae bacterium. Classification (GTDB taxonomy): domain Bacteria; phylum Planctomycetota; class Phycisphaerae; order Phycisphaerales; family UBA1924; genus JAEUIX01. Next base: position 81,226 of record CAZPWW010000011.1, on the reverse strand, counting down.
GGGCCACCGCCCGCGCGTGCCGCTCCTCGCCAAACGTGCCGATCAGGTCCGCCAGTTCCGCCTCGCTCATCCCAGAGACCAGCCGCGCCGCCGTCGTGTGAGCCATCCGATTCATCCGCATGTCCAGCGGCCCATCCCGCATGAAACTCAACCCCCGCTCCGCCTCATCCACTTGGTTTGACGCAAACCCCAGGTCCGCCAGCACCATGTCCGCCCTCAGCCCCATCGCCGCCACCCGCGCCGGCAACCCCGCAAACGACCCGTGCACCGTCTCCACACTCGGCGGCGCCGCCACCCCCCTCACGCGCTGCGCCGCTGCCGCCAGGTTGCCCGCATCCAGGTCGCACAGCACCACCACACCGGCAGGGCCCAGCCGCTCGGCCACCGCGCTCGCGTGCCCGCCCAGCCCCGCCGTGCAATCCACGTACACCTGCCCCGGCCGCGGCTCAAGCAGCCTCAACACCTCATCCAGCAGCACCGGGGCGTGGCGCGGGTCGTGCACGCGTCCAGCGTAGTGGGCGCGGGCGGCGCGTGCCCCGCCGCGCCTCTACCCTCCCGCCCTATGCCCAAAGCACTCGTCCTCGGCGCGGGGATGGTCGGCGCCGTCATGGCCCTCGACCTGCTCGCCGACCCCGCCTTCACCGTCGTCGCCGCCGACCTGCGCGACGACAACCTCCGCGCCCTCCGGGCCCGCGCCGCCCGCCTCGGGCGGGCCGCCGCCGCCCGCCTGCGCACCCGCCCCGCCGACCTCTCCTCCCCCACGCAGATCAAGCGCCTCTGCCGCGATGCCGACATCGTCCTCGGTGCCCTCTCCTCACGCATCGGCCTCACCGCCCTCAAGAGCGTGATCGAAGCCGGCAAGCCCTACTCCGACATCTCCTTCATGGCCGAAGACGCCGGCCGCTACGACAAACTCGCCAAGCGCAAGGGCGTGGCCGCCGTCGTCGACATGGGCGTCGCCCCCGGCATGAGCCACCTGCTCGCCGGCCACGCCGCCCGCACCCTCGACGACTGCCGCTCGCTCGAAATCTACGTCGGCGGCCTTCCCCGCGAGCGCCGCTGGCCCTTCGACTACAAAGCCGCCTTCAGCCCCGCCGACGTCATCGAGGAATATACCCGCCCCACCCGCCTCGTCGAGCACGGCCGCGTCGTCGTCCGCCCCGCACTCAGCGAGCCCGAACTCATGGACTTCGCCGGCGTCGGCACCCTCGAAGCCTTCAACACCGACGGGCTCCGCAGCCTCGTGCGCACCCTCCGCGTCCCCTTCATGAAGGAACGCACGCTCCGCTACCCCGGCCACATCGCCCTCATGGCCGCCATGCGCGAAACCGGCCTCTTTTCCCCCCGGCCCATCACGCTCCGCGACCCGCGCGGCAAGCCCGTCTCCATCCGCCCCCTCGACCTCACCAGCACCCTCATGTTCCCCAAGTGGACCTACCAGCCCGGCGAGCAAGACCTCACCGTCATGCGCGTGCAGGCCGCCGGCCTCGCCCCCGGCAGCCGCCGCCCCGCCACCATGCGCTGGGACCTGTTCGACCTCTACGACGCCCCCTCGCGCTCCACCAGCATGGCCCGCACCACCGCCTTCCCCTGCACCATCATGGCGCGCCTGCTCGCCGCGGGAAAAGTCCGCCGCACAGGCGTCCTCTTCCCCGAGCAACTCGCCTCCCAGCGCGGCCTCGTCGATCACGTCCTGGCCGGCCTCGCCGCACGGGGCGTGCGCTTCGTCGCCCGCCACACCGGCCTCACGACCCGCCGCACCAGCGGCCGCCGCGGGGCGTAACCCTCTGCGGGCCAAGCCCCTCCCGCGTCGATACTGTTGTGGCCGGGCAGCCGCCGCGCCGCCCACCGCTTCCTGTGGAGCCATTCATGCGAACGCCCGACCGCCTCGTCTTCCTCTCCCTCGGCCTCGCCAGCCTCGCCCTCGCGGGTGCTGCATACCTCCAGTCGGGCGCCGGCACCGCAGCCCTCGCCCGCACCAGCCTGAGCGAGCCCACGGTCGTGAAAGTCGGCACGTGCGACGTCTTCCGGGTAACCGACGCGCTGCTGAAAGTGGAACCGTGGGACGGCCTTCTCAAGGCCGAGCAGGACAAAGCCAACAAGTTCCTCGCGCCCATGGAGCAGGAGGTCACCCGCCTCCAGAATGAACTCCAGGCCCTCGGCCAGGCCGTGAACGAGCCCGGCAACCGCGAGAAGGTGCAGACCTTCCAGCGCAAGCGCGACGAGTTTTTCCGGGCCCGCAACGACACCCAGACCGGCTTCGACTCGGCCGTCAGCCGCATCAACTTCGAGGCCCTGCTGGCCGCCCGGGCCGGCGCCAAGGCCACGGCCGAGCGACTCGGCTACTCGCTCCTCATCGCCACCCGCGCTCTCGACGCCGCCAAGCCGCCCGACAACCCCGCCGGCTTCAGCATCACCGCCCTCACCGCACCGGTCGTCCACTCCGCTGCAGGCGACGACATCACCGAGCAGGTGATCGCCGATCTGGGGGTGCGCGATCCGAAGAAGGCGTCAACGTCCGACGCCGCGCCGCCAGCGCCTCCAGCAAGCGAGCCGCCAGCGAAGCCTTGACCGCCTCGATGCTGGGGCACCGGTCCGGGCCCAGCTCGCGCTCCAGGCTGGTCACTCGCCGCCCCACCAGCCCGCACGGCACGATCAACCCAAAGTGATCGAGGTTCGGCGCCACGTTCAGCGCCAGGCCGTGCATCGCAACCCAGCGCCGCACCCGCACCCCCATCGCAGCGATCTTGGCCGCGGGCAGCCCCGCCCCGTCCACTGTCCAGACACCCGTCGCGGTCCGGTCTCGCATGGCCGGCACGCCAAACTCCGCGCAGGTGTCGATCACCACGCCCTCCAGCAGCCGCATGTAGTCGTGCAGCCGCAGCCCGTGCGCATTCAGGTCCACGATCGGGTACGCCACGATCTGCCCCGGCCCGTGATACGTGACATCCCCCCCGCGGTCGGTGCTCGCCACCTCCACCCCCGCCGCCGCGAGTTGATCCGCGCTCGCCAGCACGTGCCCCGGTGCCCCCGGCCGCGCCGTCACCGTCACCACCGGCGGGTCGTGCTCCACCAAGAGCACGTGCGCCAAGATCGGCTCGGCCGTCTCCCGCCCCGCCACGATCCGCTCACACCACTCGCACTGCGCGGCATACGCCCGCGCATACGCCATGCGACCAAGATCAGTTACACCGGGGTTCATGACGGTTTCGCGCTGGGCCGCGGCCCCGCAGCCAAATACAGTAGTCCATGCCCACCATCCACCCGACCGCCGTGATCGCGCCCGAGAGCCTCCCCGGCCTCGCGCCCGATGCCGAGATCGGCCCCTGGTGCGTGCTCACCGGCCCCGTGCGCCTCGGCCCCGGCTGCAAACTCATCGGCAACGTCTACCTCCACGGCCCCGTCGTGATCGGCGCCCGCTGCACCCTCTACCCCTTCGTCTGCGTCGGCTTCGGCCCCCAAGACGTCAAGTTCAAGCCCGGCATGCCCACGCCCGGCGTCGTCATCGGCGACGACTGCACCCTGCGCGAGTACGTCTCCATCCACGCCGCAAGCAAGCCCGACGGGCCCACCCGCGTCGGCGACCGCGCCTTCATGCTCGCCTCCAGCCACATCGGCCACGACAGCGTCACCGGCAACGACCTCACCATGGTCAACGGCGCTGCACTCGCCGGCCACTGCAGCATCGGCGACAACGTCCTCCTCTCAGGTCAGGCCGCCGTCCACCAGTTCTGCCGCGTCGGCCGCTACGCCATGATCTCCGGCGACACCGCCATCTCCGCCGACGTGCCCCCCTTCTGCACCATCAACGAACGCAACCGCATCGGCGGCATCAACCGCGTCGGCCTGCGCCGGGCCAACATGCCGCGCCACCACATCACCGCCCTCATGGAGGCCTACCGCCTAGTTCTCCGCAACCCCACGCCCAATCCCATCGCCGTCGTCAAACTCCGCGACATGGCCGCCGCGCTCGACGCCCCGCCGCTCGCCGAAATGGCCGACTTCATCGCCGCCACCAAGCGCGGCATCTGCCCCGGCATGGGCCGCCCCCCGCGCCTCAGAGACTCGCGCCCCGTTGAAGAAGCCGCGACTGAGTGAGGATGCACGCCCATGCCCACGATGAGGCCGAAGGCCGAATCGTGGCGCTGAACATCCGCCGGGTGCCACCAGTCCGCGGCGGCACGCCGCGCGACTGGTGCCGCCCCGCCCCCCTCAGTTCGGCGCCTTGGCAAACGCGAACTTCTGGGCCTCGGCCAGCACGTCCTTGAGTTTGCCCAGGTCGGTGCCGCCGCCCTGGGCCAAATCCGGCTTGCCCCCGCCGCGCCCCCCGCACGCCGCCGCGGCGGCCTTCACCCACTCACCCGCCCCCAGCCCGCGCTTCACCAGCGCCTCCGGCACCGCCGCGATGATCGTGAGCTTGCCCCCGTCCGCATCCGGGCTCACCAGCATCACCGCGTGCCGCGCCCGCCTCTGGCGGAATGTGTTCAGCGCGGCGGTCAACGCCTCCTTGTCGCTCCCCGCGTCGATGGTCGCCACGATAAACGGCCGCGCGTCCCACTCCGGCGACTCCGCCATGCCCGCCGCCACCTTGGCCACCGCCTCGGCCCGCCCCACCGAGGCCTTCTTGGCCGCCTCCTTCACTCTGGTCTGCAGGCTCGCCACCGCCAGCCGCAACTTCTGCTTCGCCACCAGCGGAATCGTCAGTGTGTCGATCTGCCCCGCCACCGCCTGCACCTCGGCCACCAGCGCCTCGTCGCTCAGACGATCCGCCGCCATCAGGCGCTGCGCCAGCCCGTTGGCCGCCGCCTGGGCCGCCAGCGCCGGCACGCCCGCGATCGCCGTCAGCCGCCGCACGCCCTTGGCCACCGCCTCCTCCCCGATGAGTGCAAACGCACCGATCGCCCCCGTGCTCGCCACGTGCGTGCCACCGCAGAACTCGATCGACCGCTCCAGCCCCACCCCGTTCACCTTCCCCGCCAGCGCATCCGCCACCGGCGTCCCGATGCTCACCACCCGCACCGGATCGGGATACGCCTCGCCGAACACCGCCCGCAGCCCCGGTATCGCCCTGCCCGCAGCCAGGGGTGCCGCCTGCGCGTAGACCGGCAGGTCCGCCTCCACGTTGGCACGCACCTCGCCCTCGATCTTCGCCAGTTCCTCCGGCCCCACAGGCTTGGCGTGCGAAAAGTCAAACCGCAACCGGTCATCCGCCACCAGCGAGCCCTTCTGGTGCACCTCGCTCCCCAGGGTCCGCGCCAGGGCCAGGTTCAAGAGGTGCGTCGCCGTGTGGTGCCCCGCCACCGCCGCCCGCCGCGGCCCGTCCAGCGCCACGATCACCTCATCACCCACCCGCACCTCGCGGCTCAGCACCCGCCCCAGATGCAGCACATAGCCGCCGTAGGCCTTTGTCTCCTCCACGCGAAACTGCCCGCCCCGTCCCCCCAACCCCTCACCGCTCCGCCCGCCCGCCTGCGACTCCTGCACCACCTCGATCCGCCCGGTGTCGCCCACCTGCCCGCCCATCTCCGCGTAGAAATTCGTGCGATCGAGGATCACCCCCACCGGCCGCAGCCCCGCGCTCCCGCTGGCCGCCTGCGCAAAGCCGCTGGCCTCCCCCTCCCAGATCGCCACCACCCGGGCCCGCACATCGCGCCCGTGAAACTTGTCGGTGTCGTCGGTCGCCTCGATCCCCATGTGCCTGAGTTTGGCGATCGCATCCGTACCCAGCGCCAGTGCGCCGTGATCGGCAGCGAACTTGCCCCCCGCGCCCGCCCGCGCCTTCTCCCGTGCCTCCTCCATCAGTTTCTCAAACCCCGGCGTGTCCACCCGCAGGCCGCGTTCCTCGGCCATCAGCACCGTCAGGTCCACCGGAAACCCGTACGTGTCGTACAACTTGAACGCATCCTCCGCCGGCAGCACGCGGCTGGGTCCAAAGTACCGATCCGCCCACGCCGGCGTCATGGCCGACGGCGCGAAAGCCCCACCCGCCGCCGCGTCGTTCGGCGTCGCCACCTCCAGCGTCCAGCCGCGCTCCCCGCGCTTCGCCGTTGCCGTCGCCCCCTCGATCTGCATGTGGGGACTCAGTCGCGTCCGCGCATACGCCTGCACACACGCCTCATCAAACAGCACGATCCCCCGGTCGAGCGTCCGCGCGAAACTCTCCTCCTCCTCGCGCAGCACCGCCATGATCCGCTGCGGGTCCTTGGCGATCTCCGGGAAGAACCCGCCCATCTGCTCCACCACCACCGGCACCAGCTGCGCAAAGAACCCGGTCTTCGCCCCCAGCATCTGCCGCCCGAAGCGCACCGCCCGACGCACGATCCGCCGCAGCACGTACCCCCGCCCCTCGTTTCCCGGCACCGCCCCGTCCGCCAGCGCAAACGTCAGCGTGCGGATGTGGTCCGCCACCACCCGGTACGCCATGTCCACCTGGTCCTTGTCCGCGCTCCCCACCCGCCCCCGATACGGCACCCGCGCCCCCGTCACCCGCTCGATCGCCGCGAACAACGGCAAAAACACATCCGTGTCGTAGTTGCTCCTCTTCTCCTGCAAGATGCTCACCAGCCGCTCGAAGCCCATCCCCGTATCGATGTGCTTGGCCGGCAAGGGCCGCAGCACGCCCCCCTCCCCGCGGTTGAACTGGATGAACACGTGGTTCCAGAACTCGATGACATCCGGGTCGCCCTTGTTCACCAGCCGCGCGGCATCCCTCCCGCCGATCCTGTCAAAGTGAATCTCGCTGCACGGCCCGCACGGCCCCGTGTCGCCCATCTCCCAGAAGTTGTCCTTCATGCTCCCGGGCAGAATCCGCGCATCAGGCAGATACTCCAGCCAGATCCGCCGCGCCTCCAGATCGGGCTCCAACTCCGCCTTCGCATCGCCGCCGAAATACGTCGCGTAGATCCGCGACGGGTCCATGCCGAACACCTTCGTCAAGAGCTCCCACGCCCACCCGATGCTCTCCGCCTTGAAGTAATCTCCGAAACTCCACGTCCCCAGCATCTCGAAAAAAGTGTGGTGGTACGTGTCCTTCCCCACGTCATCCAGGTCGTTGTGCTTGCCCCCGGCCCGGATGCACTTCTGGCTGTTCACCGCCCGCTTCAACCCATCCAGCGCCGACCCCGGCGCCACGCTCCCCAAGAAGCACGGCTTGAACTGGTTCATCCCCGCGTTGGTGAACAGCAGCGTGGGGTCGTCGTGCGGCACCACCGGGCTCGATGCCACAAACGCGTGCCCTTGGGCCGCCGCGCCGCCCCCCCCTCCCGCACGCGGCTTGCCCGCGTAAAAATCCAGAAACGCCTGACGAATCTCCGCCGCCGTCCGAGGTGTCGCTTTGCCCGTCTGCATAGGGGCGGACTATAAGGACGCGCGGCACAGCCTGGTGCCACCAGTCCGCGGCGGCAGCCGCGCGACTGGTGCGATCATCACCCCACCGCCTCCGCAATCCGCCTCGCCAACTCCGCCCCCTCCCCCTTCTCCAGCGGCGCGGCCCTCCACTCATACTCCAGCCCCCCCGCCCCAGCCGCGTACCGCGGTATCACGTGAAAGTGCGCGTGCATCACCACCTGCCCCGCCGCGCTCCCGCTGTTCAGCAGCACGTTGTACGCGTGCGCACCCGTCGCCTTCACTACCGCCCGCGCCACCCGCACCAGCGCCACGCCCAGCCCCGCCGCCGCCGCCTCACTCAGCGCATCCAGCCGCTCCGCCGCCTCCTTCGGTATCACCAGCGTGTGCCCCCGCGCGATCGGGTTGATGTCCAGAAACGCGAAGGAGTGCGCATCCTCGTACACCTTGAAGCACGGAATCTCCCCGCGCATGATCCTCGCAAAGATGCTCATGACCCAAGCGTAGAGGCCCGCCCATACACTGCCCGCGATGCCCGCCGCCGCGCCCCCCCTCACCCCACCCGCCATCCGCGCCCTGCCCGCGCTGCTGGTCAATCAGATCGCCGCCGGCGAAGTCGTCGACCGCCCCGCCTCCGTCGTCAAGGAACTCGTCGACAACGCCATCGACGCCGGCGCCACCCGCATCACCGTCGAGATCGAGCATGGCGGCATCGAACTCATCCGCGTCGCCGACAACGGCCACGGCATCGACCCCGACCAACTCCCCCTCGCCCTCGCCCCCCACGCCACCAGCAAAATCGCCCGCGCCGCCGACCTCGACCAGATCGCCACACTCGGCTTCCGCGGCGAGGCCCTCGCCTCCATCGCCAGCGTCTCGCGCCTCTCCCTCCGCTCGCGCACCGCCGCCCACCCGGGGGCCGCACTCATCGAGGCCGAGGGCGACACCCTCAAACCCATCGCCCCCGCACCCGGCCCCGTCGGCACCGTCGTCACCGTCAAAAACCTCTTCTTCAACACCCCCGCCCGCCGCAAGTTCCTGCGCACGCCCGCCACCGAGCAGGCCAAGTGCATCGACATGGTCGGCTCCCTCGCCATGTCGCACCCCGCCATCGCCTTCACCGCGACCAATGACGGCCGCGCCGCCCTCGACCTGCCTCCCGACCAATCGCCCCGCGAGCGCGCCATCGCCGTCCTGGGCCCCGAACTCGCGGCCGAGTTTCTCGAAGTCTCCGCCGACGACCCCGGCCCCCCCTCGCCGCTCCCCGGCACCTCGCCTTCCGGCCCCATCGCCCTCTGGGGCCTCATCGGCCGACCCAGCGTGGCCCGCGCCTCGGCTCAGGCCCAGCACATCTTCGTCAACGGCCGACCCATCCGCGACCGCTCCATCATGCACGCGCTGCGCGAGGCCTACCGCGGCCTCATCGACCCCAGCCGCTACCCCGCCGCCGCGCTCATGCTCGAACTGCCCCCGAACTCCGTCGACGTCAACGTCCACCCCACCAAGGCCGAGGTCCGCTTCCGCGAGCCCAGCCGCGTCCACGGCCTCATCCTCCGCAGCGTGCGCGACGCCCTCCGCGCCGCCGACCTCACGCCCGCCATGCCCACCGGCTTCGCGCCAGCCGCCGCCGGGTGGGCGACCCACGGCCCGCGCGGCATCCTCCCCGCCTCCTCCTGGCCCAGCGAGACCCGCGCCCACGCACCCGTCGCCTACGACGACCTCCGCCGCGCCGTCGAAGGCCTCGGCGGCACGCTCCCCGCCGCGCCGCCCCCCGAATACGCCCACGCACCCGTCCCGCTCCCCGCCACACTCGACCCCGCCGGTGCTCCCGCCGCGCTCCCCACCGCCGTGCCCGCCGCGCGGGTGCTGCAGGTCCACAGTTCGTTCCTCGTAACGCAAGACGAACAAGGCATGGTCATCATCGATCAGCACGCGCTCCACGAGCGCGTGATGTTCGAGAAACTCCTCGCCCGCCTCGGCGCCGACAGCGCGGCAACGCTCGAATCCCAACGCCTGCTCACGCCCGCGGTCGTGCCCGTGTCGCCCGCGCAGGCCGACCTGCTCGGGCCGCTCACGCCCCTGCTCACCCGCATCGGTATCTCAGCCGAGCCCCTCGGCCCCACGACGCTGGGCGTGCACGCCTTCCCGACGTTCCTGTTCGACCGCGGCGTCGACCCCGTCGAGTTCCTCACCGAACTCTTCGCGACGGCCGAGGCCTCCGCCTTCGCCCCCGCCACCGAAGAGGCCCTGCACACCGTGCTCGACATGATGGCCTGCAAGGCCGCCATCAAGGCCGGCGACCGACTCAGCGACACCGAACTCGGCGACATCCTGGCGCTCCGCGACCAGATCGAACGCTCAAGCAGTTGCCCGCACGGCCGCCCCACCAGCATCCGCCTCACCATCGGCGAACTCGAAAAGCGCTTCGGCCGCACGTAGCGCACGCCTCCGCACTGGCGCCTCTCTACCTTCTTCGTGCCTTCCTGCGTTCACCAGTGCCCAGTGCCCGATGCCCAGTGCCTTCCGCCCCCTCAACTCCTCTTCACGTTCTCCCGCGTCAGCATCAACTCCAGCGTCTGGCAGACAAAGTCCACGTCCCGCTCGCTCAGGTGGTTGTAAAACGGCAGGGCGATCGTCCGCCCGCTCACACTCTCGGCGATCGGAAAATCCCCCGGCTTGAAGCCGAACTGCTCGCGGTAAAACGGCTGCAGGTGGATGCACGGAAAGTAGTCCGCCGCGCCCACGTCGTGCCGCCGCATGCCAGCGATCACACGGTCTCGCTCCTCACGCGTGTAACTGGCCGACAGCCGCACCACAAACACGAACCAACTCATCGTCGCCTCGGGCGGCAGCGTGGGCAGCATGATCTCCGGGTGGCTCATCAGCCGGCGCGTGTACATGTTCGCCACGCCGCTGCGCCGAACCATCATCTCGTCGAACCGACGCATCTGGGCCACACCCAGGGCCGCGTGCAGTTCGCTCATGCGGTAGTTGTACCCCAGCCGCTCGTGATACAGCCACCCTCCCACCGCGGGTGCGCCAACGCCCACGGCCGTCCCCGCCGCCGCGCTCCCCGCCCCCGTCGGCGCAACGGGTATCGCCCGCCCCTGGCTCCGCAAACTGCGGCACAGGTCCGCCAGCCGCTTGTCATCGGTGACGATCATCCCGCCCTCGCCCGTGGTGATCTGCTTATTTGGATAAAACCCGAACACACCCACCCGCCCGAATCCGCCGCACGGCCGCCCCTTGAGGGCGCACCCCAGGGCCTCGCACGAATCCTCGATGAGCGGGATCTCGTGCCGGGCCGCGATCGCGGCGTACGCATCCATGTACGCCGGGTTCCCCAGCGCCTCCACGGCCACGATCGCCTTGGTCCGCCGCGTGATCGCCCGCTCCACCCGCTCCGGGTCCATGTTCAGCGTCTTGGGGCAGATGTCCACGAACACCGGCGTGCCCCCCACGTACAGAATCGGGTTCGCCGACGCGATGAACGAGAACGGGCTGGTGATCACCTCATCACCCGGCCCCACCCCCAGGGCCAGCATGCACATGTGCAGCCCCGCAGTGCCGCTCGAACACGCCACTCCGTGATCCCGTCCACAGCGGGCCGCCAACGCCCGCTCAAACTGCTCCTGCGCCGGCCCGATCGACAGCCGCCCCGAACGCAGCACCGTCGCGACCGCCTCGAGTTCCAGGTCGGTCACGTCGGGCTTGGAGAGCGGGATCTCATGGGCGGACATAGCCCCGATATCGGCAGCGCGGCGGGCCCGTCCCCAATCCCCAGGCCTTCACGGCTGCGCGGGCGTCGGCAGCACCGGCGGCGCGGCCACCGGGGCCGGCTTCACCAGGTCCGCCCGCTCCGGCCGCAACGTCCCCAAACTTGGCGCATCGATCACGTAGTACCAATCGCTGAACCGCTTCGCCAACTGCTCCGCCTTCTTCCGCCCAGCCTCGACCTGCCCCTTCCACACCTCCACCTTCGCGGCGTGCTCGTTGCGGGCCGCCTCCAGCGCCGCGGCGTCCACGGCCGGTGCCGCGCCTGGAGCGGGCTTGGCCTCGGCTGCCGCACCCTCGGCAGGCGGCGTCGCCGCTGGCTCCGCCGGCGTCTCTGCCGCCGTCGCCGCCTGCGCTTCCAGTTCGATCAGCGTCGCCGGTCGAGCCGGCTCCGGCAACAGCCCCGGGTCAAACGCCGCCGTCACCATCAAGTATCGCGCTGTGCCCGTGCTCGAGGGCCCGGCAGTCGTCTCCGGTGCGCCCGCGGCCTCGGCTCCCACGCGCCCGCCGCTGGCCGCGTCTTCGGTATCCGGCACCCCCTCGCCAAACCACAGGGTGTAGGTGATGCCCTCCGCCGTCTGCACGCTCATCTGCCCCTCGCTCGCCACAAACCGCCCGTCGGCCGTGATGAAAAAGCCCCGCGACTGCAGGCTCAACTGGTCGGTCAGCCCCAGTTTGAAGCCCTTGTCCGGCGTCGCCAGCACGCGAGCCAGATTGGCCGGCTTGGGCCGCACGCCCACGATCTTCAGCCCGCTCAGGGCCGCCAGCACCTCATTCATGCGGGCCGGGTCGGCCGCCTCGGCCGCCCCCCCACCACCGCCCGCTCCCCCCGTCATGAGCCACGGGCGCGCCCCCGTCTCGTCAGGCGTCGCCGCGCGCGTGAGCGTCAGTTGCGACACCGGCGCCAGCGTCCCCGTCTGCGCGTCGATCTTGTACCGGTCGATGAACACGCCCGTCGGCTGGTCCTGCGTGAGTTGCAGCAGGTCCACCTGCACCCAGTCGGCAAACCGCGTGGAGAACCCCGCCGCGAATGTGGTCGCGTACACGCGGTTCGAGTCGGCGTGCCGCACATACCGCTTCGCCGCGGCCACGCTCTCGGGCATCGGTGTGCCGTCGGCCGCGATCGCCGTGCCGATGATCAGGTCCGCGATGGTCTTGCCCGAGCCCTCGGCCAGCCGCACGCGGGTGCCCACCCCGTCGGGGCTCAACGTCTGGTCATCGGGTGCCAGCACGCCCAGCCGCGCGTGGTCACGCTTGTCGTCCGACGCCACCCGCTCCTTCACGAGGTTGGCAAACGTCGCCGCCGCGGCGGCCACCTTGCTCGCCGCGTCCGCCGGGTAGTTCGAGTGCGAGGGAATCGTCCAGCGCGTGCCGTCGAACGCCACCTTGAACGCCTGCACACGCGACGTCTGCCGCGAGAAACTGAACACCTCCAGACTCTTGATCGTCAGCGGATCGGCCAGCCCCTCCACCAGCAGGCTCCCCTGATCGCTGAACAGGGCGACCTCGCGGGGCACCGGCCTCGTGGCGTACACCGCCGCCACGGCCAGGCCGGCGGCGAGAACGAGCGTCAGCGTTGCGGTCCAGGGTTTCATGGTTCGGGTCGCTCCCGTCTCAGCGGGCCACACGTGTGGCATCGGTCTGCGCGATCAGTTGCCGCTCCTGGTTCCGCCGCCGCGCAAACACAGAAAGGCCCAGAGCCAGGGCCGGCAGCGGCGGCAGGCTCACCGCGGCCACGCGGATGCCCATCTGGATCCGGTCGATCTGCGCCCGCGTCGCCAGCCGGGCATCCTCGATCATCTGCTTCTTGCGGTCGTCGATCTGCCGGCTCGCGGCGTCCAGTTTGCGCTGCTCCGCCTGCCGCACCGACTCGGCCATGATCTGCCGCGTCGTCTCGTCCAGGTCCTTCTGGGCGTCGATCTCCTTGAGCCGCGCATCAAACCGCGCCTTGGCCTCCGCCAGGCGGCTCTCGGCATCCGCCTCGGCCGCCGCGATCGCGTCCAGCGTCGCCTGCGTCTCGGCCTGGCGCCGGGCCTCGATTCGCTCAAGCGTGCGGAAGGCCCGCCGCCGCTTCCGCAGGTCCACCAGCGTGTCATCGCCCGCCAGAATGTCAATGGCGTTGAGCACGAACGTCACGTTGTCAAACTCCAGCCCCGTCGTCCCCGACTCGCGAATAGCGAAAAACGTCTCGCTGATCATGTCGAGATCGGCCAGCAGCAGCACGTTCAGCTTCTTCTCCGCGTCGCTCCCGCCCCCCCCGGTGATCCGCGCCGCCAGCGTCTGCGGCTGGTTCAGCCGTACCGGCTTGCGGGCGGGGTTCAGCCCCGTGATCCCAAACGGCCCGCGCTGCAGCACGCTGGCGTACGCCACCTGCCCGCTCACCGGGCTTGATCGCAGCAGGGGTGCCAGTTCCGTCGCGGGCTGCACCGCGGCGGCGCCCTCGCCCCCCCCCGTCCCCGGCCGCTCGATCCGCCCCGGAAACAGCAGCACCGTCTCCTGCAACCCCGCCGTGATCGGGTCGCTGTCGCTGAAGCCCGACACGCCGCCGCGCCCGAGCCGGTTCACCCACACAAACTCGGGGGGAGTCTCCGCCAACTCACGGTGCGGGTTGGTCGGGTCCCACACCACCATGTCGCCCCCCACCTTCGCGCCCAGGGCCTCCCACAGCGGCCTGATGTCCGCCTTCGGCTCCTGCCCGCGTCCGCCCATGCCCATCATGGGGTTGCCCCCGCCCGGCCGCATCGGCTCCGCCGTCGCCAGTTCCGGGTTCACCAGCGGCATCGGGTCCTCAAAGATCGCCGCCGCCCGCCCGGCTTTCACGTACTCCACCAAATGCGGAATCTCCTCCGCCTTCAGGCTCGAGGGTTGCGCCACCAGCAGCACATCGACATCCGCCGGCACCGGAGCCGCCGGCGACACCTTCACCACCGTGAACTGCTTGCGCAACTCCGCCACGATCGGCCAGTCCCGGGCCATCTGCATGGTCTGAAAGTTGAACTGCCCGAACAGCCCCGCGGCCGTCTCCAAAACCCCCACCCGCTTGCGGCTCTGGGCCGAGGCAGCCGCGATCGCCCGCGTCAACTCGTACTCCGCCGAGAGGCCCCGGTGCAGAAAATCCACCACGCTCGGCTCGTTGCCGCCCGACCCCGACACACTGAACCCCAGGAACACGTCCTGCATCGCCCCGCCCGCGCCCCCCGCACCCGGGTCGGCCGGGACAGGCCGAGGCCGTATCCCCACGCTCCGCTCCGCGTCCCTCGCCGCCTCGCTGTTGGGCTCCGTCTCGATCACCCGCACCTGCACCGTCCCGCGCGACCTCGCCTCCACCTCGCGCAAGAGCCCCAGCAGCGACTCACGCTGCTGCACCAGGGCCTCGGGCACGCGCCCCGACACATAGGCCGACACCACCAGCGGCCGCCCGGGGTCCAGCCGATCCAGCAGCGCCCGCGTCGGCGCCGAGATCGTCCACAGCCGCTCCGCCGTCGCGTCGGCCCGCAAGGCCGCCCGATCCAGGAACACCCCGCCGCACACCAGCAGCACGCACAGCGACACGCCCCGCACCGGCCAGTGCAGCCGCTCCAGCAGGCCGCGCCGCCGACCCGCCGACCGCCGTGCCGACACCACGCCCACCGTCGCCGCGATCCCCAGCGCCGCCAGGCCGGCAAAGTACAGCACATCCGACGCCGCCACCACGCCCCGCGCCAGCGCGGCCGTGCGCTCGGGGATCGACACTTCCAGGGCCACGCGCCCCAGCAGCGTCCCCGGCATCAGCGTGTTGAGAAGTCCGCACGCCACCAGCACCCCGCACGCCAGCGCACCCGTGATGTACGAGATCGTCGGGCTGGCCGACACGCTCCCCGCCGCCAGCCCCACCGCCGTCAGCGCCGCCCCCGCCAGAAAATACCCGCCGTACGTCGCCACCGTCAGCCCCGCATCCGGGCGCCCCAAGAACGCCAGCACCAGCACGTGGCTCCCCGCGAACAGCAGGCAGACCGCGTAGATCGCCAGGCACCCCAGATACTTGCCCACCACCAACTCCGCCTCGCGGGCCGGCAGCGTCAGCAGCAACTCATCCGTACCCAGGGCCCGCTCCTGCGCCCACGCCGCCATCGTGATCGCCGGGATCAGCAGCACCAGCAGCACACCGTACCACGCGTTCAACTGGTCCAGGTTCGCTAGGTTCCGCTCAAAGAACCCAGGCAGCCAGAACGCCGCCAGCCCCGACAAGAACACGAAGAGCGTGATGAACACGTACCCCACCGGGCTGGCAAAGTACCCGGCGAGTTCCTTCTTCACGATCGCGGCCAGAACGTGTGCTTGCATGGGTGCGGCCCGCTGCCCCAGACCTTGACGACGGTATCAATCCCGCGGCTGATGGGGACTGAATGTACGCGGCCCGTACGGGCCAGTTCAAGTGCGGCCGCAGCCCGCGCCCGCCGCAAGATTGCTACCCTCGCCCTGCGTCCGCGGGCGGCCGCCGTGCGAAGGCAGCCCGACCCGGCACGGACCGGCCTGTGTACCCCAAGAGGAGTCTCTTCCCATGTTCTCGATGCGTGCGAAAAGTCTGGCGGCGTTGTGTGCGGTCCTCGGGCTGGCCGGCGCGGCCTTCGCCTTCACCTCCGCCGATCAGGCCGGCAAGGCCAAACCCGCCAAAAAGTCCTACCTCATCGGCCTGGTCGCCAAGAGCAACTCGAACCCCGTCTTCCTCGCCGCACGCACCGGCGCCGAGGACGCCGCCCGGGAACTCGGCGCCAAGATGGGCGTCTCCATCAAGATCGACTGGCGCACCCCCGTGAGCGAAGACGGCCAGAAGCAGGCCGAGTTCATCGAGCAACTCGTCGCCGCCGGGGCCGACGGCATCGCCGTCAGCGCCTCCGACGCCAAACTCCTCAAGCAGGCCATCGACTCCGCCACCGCCAAGGGCGTCGCCGTCAGCACCTTCGACTCCGACGTCCCCGACTCGAAGCGCTTCGCCTACTACGGCACCGACGACTTCGCCTGCGGCAAGCGCGTGGCCGTCGAACTCGCCAAGGCCATGGGCGGCAAGGGTGTCGTCGCCATCCTCGCCGGAAACCAGAACGCGCCCAACCTCCAATCCCGCGTGCGCGGCGTGCGCGAGGAGATCGAGCAGAACCACAAAGACATCAAGGTTCTCGACACCTACTACCACCCCGAGACCCCGCAAGACGCCGTCGCCAAGGTCGAGCAGGTCATGGCCGCCAACCCCCAGATCACCGGGTGGGCCATGATCGGCGGCTGGCCTCTCTTCACCGACAACGCCATGGACAAGGTCAAGGGCCGCGCCAAGGTGGTCGCCGTCGACGCCCTGCCCGCCCAACTCAACTACGTCAAGAAGGGCGAGGTCGAGATGCTCCTGGGCCAGAAGGTCTACGAGTGGGGCTGGGAGAGCGTCGCTCTCATCATGAACAAACTCGCCAAGGGCGAGAGCCCCGCCACCCCCATCATCAAGGCCGAACTCGTCGCGGTCACCAAGGCCAACGCCGACGAGTACGGCAAGAACTGGGACAAGTGGCTCGGCAAGGCCCCCGGCAGCACCGCCGCGCCCGCGCCCAAGTAACACACGGCATCCTCGCCCGTACCCTGCGACACCTCCCCCACCCCGCCCTCTGGCGCGGGGTGGGGGTTCTTGTTTACACTCCCCGCCCATGAGCGCGCCCGCCGCCACGCCCGCACCCCTCCTCACCGCCGCCGCGGCCGGGGGCGACCTGCTCGTGGTCTCCGGCGTCTCCAAGCGCTTCGGCCCCACTCAGGCCCTCAGCGACGTCTCCGTCGCCTTCCGCGCCGGTGAGGTCCACGCACTCATGGGTGAGAACGGCGCGGGCAAGAGCACTCTGGGCAAGGCCATCGCCGGCCTCCACAAGATCGACTCGGGTTCAATCTCGCTCGCCGGCCGCGTGCTCGAACCGGGTTCCATCGACGATGCCTACGCGGCCGGCGTCCGCATCGTCCACCAGGAGCTCGCCCAGTGCCCCAACCTCAGCGTCGCCGAGAACCTCTGCCTCCACGACCTGCCCGAGCGCCTCGGGCTGGTTGACCGGCGTGAGATGGAGCGCCGGGCCGAGCGCCTGCTCCGCCGCCTCGCCCCCGAGATCGACGTGCAGGCTCCCCTCGGCAGCCTCGCACCCGGCCGCCGCCAGATCGTGCAGATCGCCGGTGCCCTCGACGAGCGCACCGGGCCCGACGGCCAGCCCCACCCCGCCGCGCGCGTCATCGTCTTCGACGAGCCCACCAGTTCCCTCTCCATCGCCGAGGCAGACCGCCTCATGTCGATCGTGCGCGGCCTCGCCGCCGATGGCCTGCTCTGCATCTACGTCAGCCACCGCATGGGCGAGATCTTCGCCTGCTGCGACCGCGTTACCGTCCTCCGCGACGGCCGGTTCGTCGCCACCGGCGAGGTCCGCTCCATCACCGAGCCCGTCCTTGTCGGTTGGATGATCGGCCGCACACTCGCCCCCCCTCACCCCAACACCAAGGAGCGGGCCGCCCTCAGGGCCCTGGCCGGCGACAGCGCGGCCGCCCACCACGCGCCCGCCGCCACCTCGCCTGTCGCCGCACTCGAGGTGCGCGATCTCTCCTCACCCGCGCGCCTCCACGCCGTCTCCCTCCGCGTCCGCCCCGGCGAGATCCTCGGTGTCGGCGGCCTCGTCGGCGCGGGCCGCAGCGAACTCCTCGACGCCCTCTTCGGCCTCGACCGCCGCGCCACCGGCCACATCAGCCTCTACGGCCGACCGCTGCCCGCCTGCCCCGAACTCTGCACCCGTGATTGCATCGCCGCCGGCCTCGGCTACGTGCCCGAAGACCGCCGCCTCCAGGGCCTCTTCTTCCAACTCGGCATCGGCGAGAACATCGTCGCCCCCCACCTCCCTTCGCTCGCCACCGCCGGCCTGCGCACCCTCGCCCGCGAGCGGGCCGTGGTGCGCCGTCAGATGGATGCCTTCCGCGTCAAGGCCGCCTCTGCCGGCAGCCTCCCGGGAGAACTTTCAGGCGGCAACCAGCAGAAACTCCTGATCGCCCGGTGGATGAACCCCGCCACGCGCGTCCTCCTGCTCGACGAACCCACGCGCGGCATCGACGTGGGCACCAAAGCCGAAATCTACCGCATCATCTTCAACGCCGCCGACACCGGCCTCGCCGTGCTGCTCGTTTCCAGCGAGATGCCCGAACTCCTCGCCCTCTCCGACCGCATCGTCGTGCTCTGCGAGGGCCGCCTCACCGGCGAACTCGCGGGCGACGCCATGACGCAGGAGAACATCCTCCGCCTCGCCACCCAGCGCCAGCCCGCGCACGCCGCCACCCTCGCGACGTGAGCAGCCCCGGCTACGCTCACCCCGTGCCCCTCAGTGCACGCGAACAAGCCGTCTGCGCCGACCTCGCCCGCCGCGCCGGCGACCTGGTCGCCGACCTGCGCCTCCACGTCGAGACGCCCACCGGCGGCGGTGCCGAGAGCGCCGCCCTCCGCGAAACCCGCGACCGCTTCGCGGCCCGCTGCGCCGCACTCGGCGCAGCCACCACGCTCATCCCCGGCGACCCGCGCCCACCCTGGCTCTGGAGCGGCAAGCCCCACGCCCCGGCCGATGCACGGCCCGCCCCTCCGCCCACCCTCATCTGCACGCGCCCCCTCGCCCCCGCCGCGGGCAAGCGCCTCCTGCTGGCAGGCCACCTCGACACCGTCCACGACCCCGCCGCGCCCTTCCGCTCGCTCAGCATCGCCGCCGACGGCCTCACCGCCACCGGCCCGGGATGCGTTGACATGAAGGGCGGCCTCGTCATCGCCCTGGCCGCGCTCGAAGCCATCGAGGCCCGCGGCCACCGCCTCAACTGGACCTTCATCTTCAACAGCGACGAGGAGACCGGCTCCTACCACTCCGAGGCCGCGCTCCGCGCTCAGGCCCGCCTCCACGACTTCGGCCTCGCCCTCGAACCAGCCATGGCCGACGGCGGCCTCGTCGTTTCGCGCGGCGGCAGCGGTCAGTTCATGCTCGAAGCCTTCGGAACCGCCGCGCACGTCGGCCGCGACTTCGCGGCCGGCCGCTCCGCCGTGGTCGCTCTCGCCCGCGCCATCGAGCGCGCCAGCGCCCTCAGCGATGCACCGCGCGGCACGTGCGTTAACGTCGGCCCGCTCGCCGGCGGGCCCGCCACCAACGTGGTGCCCGACCACGCCCGCGCCTGGGGTAACGTGCGCTTCGCGGGCAGCGCTGAGGGCGCCGCCCTCGCCGCGCGCCTCGATGCCCTCGCCGATCCGCCCGCTGCGCCCCTGCCGCGCGTGGCCGTGCACCGCAGTTTCAACCGCCCCGCCAAGCCGCTCACCGACGGCACCCGCGCGCTCGCCGAGCAGGCCCGCGCCGCCGCCGCCGACCTCGCGCAGCCCCTTCCCTTCGGATCCACCGCCGGCGTCTGCGACGGCAACATCCTGCAAGACGAGGGCCTGCCCACCATCGACACGCTCGGCGTGCGCGGCGGCGGCCTGCACACACCCCGGGAGTGGATCGAACTCCCCAGCCTGGTCGAGCGGGCCCAACTGCTGGCCGTGCTGATGCTGCGCCTGAGCGAAGCGTGACCTCGACCGTGCCGTCGTCCGCCCGGCTCGGCGACGTGTACGACGCGGGCGCCAAGCCACTCCCACGCCGCCCGCCCGGCCTGCGAATAATCCTCGCAGGTTCACCCCGCACCGCAGCCCGGAGCCGCGCCATGAGCAGCACGTCCACGAGCCAGGCCACGTCGTCCACCGCAATCAACGGCCACACCGGTCAGCGTGCGAGCACCGGCGGCCGCTGCTTCAACTTCGGGGCGGGCCCCAGCGTGCTGCCAGAAGAGGTCATCCGCCAGATTCAGGAAGATGTCTGGAACTACAAGGGCAGCGGCATGGGCGTGCTCGAGATCAGCCACCGGGCCAAGCACTACGACGCGATCGTGGCCGAGACCGACGCCACCATCCGCGAGATCGGCTCGATCCCCGCCAACTACAAGGTGCTGTTCATGACCGGCGGAGCCACCGGGCAGAACTGGATCGTGCCCGCGAACCTGCTGCCCGCCGGCGGCACGGCCGACTACGTGAGCACCGGCTACTGGAGCGAGGGCACCATCAAAGACGCGCAGCAGTACTGCCAGGCCCACAACCCCACCGGCGTGATCAACGTCGCCGCAACCAGCAAGGACAAGAACCACTCCTACATCCCCGCCGACTCGGCCATCAAGTTCTCGCCCAAGCCCGCCTATGTGCACATCACCAGCAACAACACCATCTACGGCACGCAGTGGCGGCGCCTGCCCGCCGTGCCCGCCGGTGTGCCCATCGTGTGCGACGCCTCCAGCGACATCTTCTCCGAGCCCATCGACATCACCCGGTACGGCCTGCTCTACGGCGGGGCCCAGAAGAACATGGGCACCACCGGCGCCACATTCGTGTTCGTACGCGACGATCTGATCGAGAAGGGCAACACGGCCATCCCGCGCATGGTGCAGTACCGCACCTTCGCCAAAGACGAGAGCCGGCCCAACACGCCGCCTCACTTCGCCATCTACACGGTGGGCCTGATGGCCAAGTGGATCAAGGCCCAGGGCGGCCTGAGCGCACTCGCCAAACGCAACCGCGAAAAGGCGGCGTTCATCTACGAGGCCCTCGATGCCACATCCGACTTCTGGATCGGCCACGCCCGCACCGAAGATCGCTCGCTCATGAACATCACGTTCCGCGCCAAGGGCGGCGAGGCGATGGATGAGAAGTTCCTGTCCGAAGCCAAGGCCGCGGGGTGCGATGGCCTGAAGGGCCACCGCGCCACCGGCGGCATGCGGGCCAGCACCTACAACGCCTTCCCCGCGCAGGGGTGCAAGGTGCTGGGCGAACTCATCCGCGACTTCGCCAAACGCAACGGCTGAGCTGCGCCGCTCACCCCTTCCGCTCCAGCGTCAGCACGGTCGCGTCGTCGGCCGCGCCGCCACCCTGGTGGGCACGAGCCGCGGCGCACACGGCCCGGCACACACCCTCCGGCCCCGCGTCGCCCGCCATCACCACCGCGCGCGCGATGCCCGCCTCGCCCAGGAACGCGCCGGCCGAGTTGCGGGCCTCGCTCACACCGTCGGTAAAAAGCACCAGGCGATCCCCCGGCAGCAACTCCACGGTCCCCTCGCCCCAGCGCGCCTCCGCCAGGGCGCCCAGCACCGTGCCCGTGGCCCCCGCCACCGGCACCGCCGCCCCCGCACCCCGCGGCACCACCAGCCCGCGCGGATGCCCGGCGTTGGCGTAGCGCAACGCACCCCGCCCGGGGTCGTACACCCCCAGCAGCACCGACACGAAAAGCGAATCGGGGTTGCTGTCCATCAGCACCGTGTTGGCCCGCTCCAGCGTCGCCCCCGGCCCGGCACCCCCGCTGGCCAGGTCGCGGATGAGCGTGCGTGTAACCGCCATCAACATGGCCGCACGCACGCCCTTGCCCGCCACATCCGCCACCGCGATCACGAGCCGCCCGTCGGGAAGCGAGAAGGCATCGAAGAAGTCTCCCCCCACGATCGCAGCCGGTTCGCCCACGGCGTGCACGGCCCAGCGCGGGTCGGCGGGAAAGACCGTGGGCAGCAAACTCGCCTGCATGTCGCGTGCCACACGCTGCTCGGGGTCGCCCTCAGACGGGGCGGCAGCGGCCGACGCCGAGCCGGTGCTGGCGTGCCCGGCCCGTCGGGCGGCGCGGGCCAGCCGCCGCAGGGGGCGCACGAGCCACGTCGAGAAACCCACCACGGCCACCACCGCCGCGCCGATGAAGACCAACCCGTCGGTGAGCCGCTTGGCCAAGGCCTCGCGCACGGGCCGGAGAATGTCACTCCGGTCGCGCGTGCAAGCCACGCTCCACGCAGCCCCGCCCGCGGCCCGGGCCGGGGCCCGCGCAATGAGCCGCTGCCCGCCTCCGAGCCCCGGTTCCCACGCCGCGCCGCGCACGGCCGCCTGCTCGCTCCGCTCCCCGCCCTCCTGCCCGCCGTGCGCCCCGCCCGGCGGCCACACCCGGTGCGCCCCCACACTGATCTCCACACCCGTCCCCGCCTGTGCCCCCGCGGCGCGGCAGACCTCCTCCGCCAGCACGCGCGTCTCCACGTCGATGCGCACGATGCCGCCGAAGCGGCCTGCGCGTGTCCACGGCATGGAATAGGCGGCAAGCGGGGACTGTGCCGCCGAGGCGCCCGGCCACCACACCGGCCGGGAAGCCGCCTGCCACCACGCCGGCTCCGCCGCCCCGGTGCCCGCCCCATCGCGGGCCCGTGCGAACGCGGCATCGCGCACGTAGTCGTGCAGCGTGGCCGCATCAAGGCGTGCCAGGCTCGCGCCGCGCAGCCGGGGCGGTCGCGGGGCGCCGGGCGCAGGCTCGCCCTGGAACAGGGGCACACCCGAGGCCCGCACGACCGTGGGGGCAAACTCGCCCGCCGCGGGCACACGCGCGGCCACCTCCGTCGGCAGCGGAAGTGTGGGCAGCGTGCCGCCCACACCGCCTCGCGGCCGGACAAGCGCCCCGGGCTGAAACGCCACCGTGGCCGAGAACACTGCACCGTCGGCCTCCACGGTGCGGCGCAGCAACTCGTACACCTCCGTCTCGCTCAGGCCGCCGTCGCTTTCCAGGATCGTGCCCAGCGTGGCCGCGCTGTGGGCGACCGCACCCAGGCGCACGTCGAGGATGGAAGCGTGGCGCTCGGCCGCGTCGATGAGCGCGGCACGGGCGCTCTCGACCGCCTCGTCGCGCAGGCGAGCCGAGTCGAGGGCGGCCATCAGGCCCAACAGCGCCACGAGCGGCAGGGCGACCACAACCAGCAGTTTCCAGCGGATGCCCACGGGGTGCTTCGCCTCCTTGCGGCCTTGCAGGCCGGTCTGGTGCCGCGGGCCTCGTGCCCTGCACCGATTATTCACACTGCCCGCACGCGGAGCGGGCCGGCCGTGCGGTACACTGCTCACGGTGCGGCGGGTCGCCGCGCCGCCCACCCGGATCGGAGATCAACCATGAAACGTTGTGCGCTGGCGATGGTGTGCGTGTGTCTGGCGGCGGCGCCGATGGCCCTGCCCGGCGGGTGCGACAAGAACTCGGCGAGTTCAGCGGCCCCGGCGGCCAAGCCGCTGTGGGACCGCCTCGGCGGCGAGCCGGCGGTTACGGCGGTGGTGGACAAGTTCGTGGGGCGTGCGGCGGGCAACCCCAAGGTCAACTTCTTCCGCAAGAGCGTGGCGGGGTACCCGGAGTGGAAGCCGAGCGGCACCCAGGTGGAGACGCTGAAGCGGCGGCTGGTGGAGTTCATCTCGGTGGCGAGCGGCGGGCCGCTGAAGTACACGGGCAAGGACATGAAGGCCGCCCACGCGGGAATGAAGATCAGCACCGCGGAGTTCAACGCCATCGCGGCGGACCTGGCGGCCACGCTCGACGACTTCAAGGTGCCCGCCAAGGAGAAGGGCGAACTGATGGCGGCGGTGGCGGGGACGGCCCCGCTGATGGTCGAGATCAAGTGAGAGATTGACGAGTTGATGCACCGATGAGGGGCGGCTTGTGCCGCCCCTTTTTCGTTGCCGCGCGGCGTCTTGGCAACCCGTGCCTGGTGACAATCGTCAACTGCTTTTGGGCGGCAGTCCGATGTCCTCATTCCACAGTTCGGGCTTGTCGCGGATGAAGCGCTCCATGAGTTCGATGCAGCGCGGGTCGTTCATCACCCGCAGGGCGATCCCCTCGGCACGCATCCAGTCTTCGCGGCCGAGAAAGGTGGTGTTCTCGCCGATGACGACACGGGGGATGCGGTGCAGCACCGCCGTGCCGCTGCACATGGCGCAGGGCGAGAGCGTGCTGGCCAGCGTGAGCGTGTGCCAGTCGCGCCGTCGCCCCGCCGCGCGGATGCAGGCGGTCTCCGCGTGAGCCGTGGTGTCGCCCTGCTGCACGCGGAGGTTGTGGCCTGCGGCCACTACACGCCCGCCGGGATCAACCAACGCCGAGCCGATGGGGATGCCCCCCTCGGTCAGCGACTTGCGGGCCTGCTCGATCGCGGCCTCGAGGCCCAGTCGATCCAGCCGGTCTTGCTCGGGGGTGAGGGGCGGGTTCATTGCGGCAGCATACCCGCCGCGGCCGATATCACGCGGCATGAGCGGGCTGGCCAGAGAACTGCGGATCGCCTGCGGGCTGGCCCTGTGCGCCGGCGGCGCGTGGCTCTTCTGGCTGGGCACGCGCGCGGGCGACTCGTTCGCGTCGGGCGTCACGCGGCTGTTCTCCGGGTCGCCGACGAAGGAGAGCGTGCTGCTGAGCGCGGCGGGCGTGGCGGCGATCGTGCTGGGGCTGGTGATCGCGCTGGCGGGGGCGGCGCCGAGGGGCAGGGGTCGCAAGAGGGCGTAGGCGAACGCCGGCAACGAACCCGTAACGGCAGCGCCGGGGAACGGCGTGAGACCGGGAAGGGGTGCGGCTGCGCGCGGGAGGAGCAGGGAGGCGAGGAAGACGAGGAGGACAAGAAGGGGAGGCACGGAGGGGTTGGCACCAGTCGCGCCGCCCGCGGCGGCGGACTGGTGGCACCCGGCAGGAGGAAGGGACGAAGGCGTGGCCGCACCGGTCGCGCCGCCTGCGGCGGCGGGCGTGGCGGGCGAGTCGTCGTAGCGCAGGGGCCAGAGGTCGCGGATGCGGCGCAGGGCGATCTCGACGTGGGGCGCGGTGGCGGCGGGGCGGTGCGGGCCTTCTTCTTTGTAGGGCATGGAGTTGAACCCGCTCCAGTAGCCCAGGCGGTAGGCGGCCACGGCCGCGAGCGGGCTCTGGGCGCTGTAGCGGTCGCCGTTGAGTACGCGGGGGTCGAGTTCGTCGGGCGGGGGCGGCGGTTCGTCAAGGGCATCGCGGCGCGCGTGCCGCGCCACGACGTGGCGGTGGCGGGCGCGGGCGAAGACGAGGCGGTCGTGGGCATCGAGGTGGCGGAGGAGCGCGGCCGCGGCGAGGCGGCGCTCGCGCGTGGGCTCGGAGGGGTTCTGGACCGTGGCGTGTAGGAAGGCGAGCGTGGAGGAACGGAGGGATGAAGAGGAAGGCACTGGGGACCGGGGACTGGGCGCTGGTGAAGGGTCGGAAGGCGGGGCGGGGTTGGCACCAGTCGCGCCGCCTGCGGCGGCGGACTGGTGGCACCCGGCGCATCCGGCGGACGGGACGTCCGCCCCACAAGAACCGACGGTGGGCGTGGGGGGGTTCTCGCTGTGCATGGCGGGAGCGTGCGCCGGGGAGGGGGCGGGTCAAGCGAAAGCGCGCGCATGACCACACAATGGCGCGCGGGGGCGGCCGCGGGCGTGCGATTTGCTGCGTGGCACACGCCGCCGAGCCGGCGTGTACCACGGCACGGTGGGCGGTGCGGGGCCTACTTGATGAAGAGCAGGTCGCGGTACTTGGGCATGGGCCAGAGGTCATCGGCCACGATGCGCTCCAACAGGTCGCCGGCGTCGCGCACGGCGGCCATGGCCGGCTTCACGTGGTCGCGCAGGTGCCGGGCGTGGTGCAGGGGGTCGTCGGAGCCGTGGTGGCTCACGGCCTTCTCGAGTTTGTCCGCCGCGCCCACGAAGGTGCCGACCAGTTCCACGAGCCCTTCGAGGTGGGCACGCTGCACGCCGCAATCGACACCGGCTGCCTCGGTTGCGGCCACGGCGTCGGCCAGACGCTTCTGGTGCGTCGTGGCCGCGGGCAGGATCATGGTGCGGGCCATGCCGAGCATGGTCTCGGCCTCGATGGTGACCTGCTTGGCGTACTTCTCGAGGAAGATGAAGGCGCGGCTTTCGGTCTCGGCCTTGGTGAGGATCTTGTAGCGGCTCATGAGGTCGGCCGCCTTCCTGCCCTTGAAGACGGGGAGGGCATCGACGGAATCGCGGAGGTGGGGCAGGCCGCGCTTCTCGGCTTCCTTGTGCCAGTTGGCGGAGTAGCCGTCGCCGTTGAACACGACGCGCTTGTGCTGCTTGATCACCTTTTTGAGCACGTCGAGGACCACGGCCTGCACGCGGGCGGGGGCGGGGTTCCTGCCGGCGGCCTTCTCGATCATCGTGGCCATGACGTCGAGGCTCTCGGCCACGGCGGCGTTGAGGACGGTGTTGGGCCAGGCGCTGGCCTGGCTGCTGCCCACGGCCCGGAACTCGAACTTGTTACCCGTGAAGGCGAAGGGGCTGGTGCGGTTGCGGTCGCCGGCATCGCGCGGCAGCAGGGGCAGGCCGGTGGCGCCCAGGTCGAGTTTGCCCCCTTTGATGGTGCGCTTGGCCGCGCCCTTCTCCAACTGGGCGATGATGTCGGTGAGCATGTCGCCGAGGAAGATCGACATGATCGCGGGCGGGGCCTCGTTGGCACCGAGGCGGTGATCGTTGGAGGCCGAGGCGATGGAGGCGCGGAGCAAGTCGGCGTGCGTGTCCACCGCGCGGATGACGGCGCAGACGAAGGTGAGGAACTGGAGGTTGGTGTGGGTGTCGCTGCGGGGGTCGAGCAGGTTCACACCGGTGTCGGTGGACATCGACCAGTTGTTGTGCTTGCCCGAGCCGTTGATGCCCGCGAAGGGCTTTTCGTGGAGGATGGCGTGCAGGCCGAAGCGCGGGGCCACGCGCTTGATCGCCTCCATGGTGAGCATCTGGTGGTCGCAGGCGACGTTGGTGGTCTCGAAGATGGGGGCGACCTCGTACTGGCCGGGGGCTACCTCGTTGTGGCGGGTCTTGATGGGCACGCCCAGGCGGAAGAGTTCGCGCTCGAACTCGGCCATGAACGAGAGCACGCGCCCGGGGATGGACCCGAAGTAGTGATCCTCCAACTGCTGGCCCTTGGGCGGCCGGGCCCCGAAGAGCGTGCGGTCGCAGGTAAGCAAGTCGGGGCGGGCGTAAAAGAGCGTGCGGTCAACCAGGAAGTACTCCTGCTCGGGTCCGAGCGTCGTAACCACGCGGCTCACGCCCTTGTCGGTGCCGAAGAGCGCCAGGATGCGCATGGCCTGCTTGCTCAGGGCCTCCACGGAGCGGAGCAGAGGGGTCTTCTTGTCCAAGGCCTCGCCGTTCCACGAGACGAAGGCCGTGGGGATACACAGCGTGACGTTCTCGCCCGAGCGGTTGAGGAACACCGGGCTGGTCGGGTCCCACGCGGTGTAGCCGCGTGCCTCGAACGTCGCCCGCAGGCCGCCCGATGGGAAACTCGATGCATCCGGCTCGCCCTGCACGAGCGCCGAGCCGGAGAACTGCGTGATGGCACCGCCGATACCGTCGGGCGAAACGAACGAGTCGTGCTTCTCGGCCGTCAGGCCGGTCAGGGGCTGGAACCAGTGCGTGTAATGGGTCGCGCCGCGGTCAATGGCCCAGTCCTTCATGGCCGCGGCCACCACGTCGGCGAGTTCGACATCGAGTTTCTCGCCGTTCTTGATCGTGCGCATGAGGCGCTGGAAGATGTCCTTGGGCAGCCGCTCCTTCATGGTGCGCTCGGAGAAGACATCGCAGCCGAACAGGTCTTCCACCCGGTCGTCGGCGACGCGGGGGGGCACGGCCGCGTCTCTCCAGGCAGTGGCCGCGGCGATGGCGGTGGAGCGGGACTGAATGAGGCTCATGGTGAACTCCGTTTCTGATCTGGTGCCGGGCGGGCACGCCAACACGAGCGGCCCGCCGCGGGGGGATGCGGTGTCGCGGGAACAACAAGCAGGCGGTTACCGGACGCTGTGTGCCGGCCAACCCGGCGCAAGACATCGGCCGGGTTTGAGAATCATTGGAGGGGTTCGGGCGGCGGTCTACGGGGGGCACGGGGCCGGGGCCGCACAGGCGGCACAGGCCGCGCGGCGGCTATTCTGGGGCATGGTGCTGGAGGTGAACGGCGAACGGCGCGAGATGCCCGAGGGGGCGACGGTGGCCGACCTGATCGGCTCGCTGGGCCTGGCGGGGCAGGCCTGCGCAGTGGAAGTGAACAAGGCCCTGGTACCCAAGAAGAGGCACCACGAGCACGGGCTGACCGAGGGCGACCGGGTGGAGGTGGTGGCGCTGGTGGGCGGGGGGTAGAGGGCAGACACCTGACGCCAGCCGTCAGACCTTGGTCGCTTCATCCAACGACGGCACGATCTTGAAGACCATCTCGAGTTTGGCGATCTCGAAGATGGAACGCACCCGGTCGGTGAGCGAGCAGAGGATGAGCGTGGTGCGGGTCTTGCGGGCGATCTGCATCGCCTCGACCAGCGTGGCCACCCCCGACGAATCCATGTACGGCACGCCGGAGAGATCGACGACGACGCGCAGCGGCTTGCCCTCGTGCACCTTCTTGAGTTCGGCCCGCAGGGTGGGCGAGGCCGTGAGGTCGACATCGCCCACGGGCGACACCACCACCGCGTCGCCGGCCCTGGAGACCGTTACCTGGAGCGGGCCCTGGTCAAAGTCGCTCACGCCTTCGCTCCTTTGCTCGCGGGTGGCGGCGCCGCGGCCGATTTAGTCTCGCTGCGCCGCAGTTTGGTCATGGTCAGCCGCATGCCCATGCGTTCGCGCTTCTCGTACTTCACCTCGTCCATCACCTCGTGGATGATGTGGACGCCCAGGCCGCCGGGACGGATGTCCTCGAGGTTGCGGCTCTTGATCTGATCCAGATCGACCTGCCGGGCCTCGTCCTCAATCACAATTTTGAGGCCGGTCGTGGGGTTGGTGCCGTTGACGAGGGCCTCGGGCGTGCCCACGCCCCCCACCGGGAACAACTTCACCCAGATCGGCTTGTCATGGGCGTTGGCGTAGCCGTGCTTGATCACGTTGCACAGGGCCTCATCCACCGCCAGCGCGAGTTGCCCGCAGGCATCGTCGCCGAAGCCCAGCCGACGGGCCACCGACGCGACCATCTCGCGCATGCCGCTCAGGTAGAGCTTGTTGCTGCGGACCTCGACGCTGATCTCGGCGGGTTGGCTCATACGCGGCGTCGCGGCCGGGCGGTGTGGGTGGGCCGCGGGCTGCC
Organism: uncultured Phycisphaeraceae bacterium; assembly: GCA_964590885.1. Classification (GTDB taxonomy): domain Bacteria; phylum Planctomycetota; class Phycisphaerae; order Phycisphaerales; family UBA1924; genus JAEUIX01. Next base: position 52,184 of record CAZPWW010000011.1, on the reverse strand, counting down.
GCGTACAGGGTACTCACTTTTCCGGCGGGCCGCCGGAAGGTGCCGAGGCGCCCCAGGCCCGCCACGCCGCGACCGCTTCCCGACGCTCGTGGCGGGGAGCCGCGTGGTCATACGCCCGCCGGGTGCCCGTGAGCCGCTCCAGCGCCGCGATGGCCACCAGACGCTCCGCCGGGTCGTCGGATTCGAGCAGGTCAATCAGCCGGGGGATGCTCGAGCGGTCCTCCGTGCGCGCGGCCTGCGCCGCGGCGTGCAGGCGGGCGGCCGAGTCCGGGGCATCAAAGCCCGCGTGCAGGCCGGGGCCGAAGCAGCCGGCCAGCGGGGCCAGGAGCACGGCCAAGATGCCTGCCGCCACGCGGCGCGAGTGAGCCATGCCGACAGCGTACACGCCGCGGGTGTCCGGTGTGGCCCCGTGTGCCCCCGTGCGTGGTACCCTGTGCCATGACCGCCAAGGTGGCCCAGCCGCTCCCCTCCGCGCCCGGCACCCCCCCCGCTGCAGCGGCGCGCCCGGCCGAGCAGGGCACGCGCCGCGAGACCATCGTCGTCCTCGACTTCGGCGGGCAGACGGCCCAACTCATCGCGCGGCGGGTGCGCGAGGCGGGCGTCTTCTCCCTGCTGGTGTCGCCCGCCATCCGCGCGGCAGACCTGGCCGCGATGAAGCCCTCGGGCATCATCCTCTCGGGCGGGCCCATGAGCGTCTACGACGCGGGCGCGCCGACGTGCGACCCGGCGATCTTCACGTTGAAGACGGAGGGCGGCGCACCGGTGCCGGTGCTGGGCATCTGCTACGGCCTGCAACTGTTCGCCCACCTGCGCGGTGGCAAGGTGTCTCCGGGAACCCACCGCGAGTTTGGCCGCGCCGAGGTGAGCGTGGGCGCGGCGACCGACCTGTTCGCGGCGATCCCCGGGAAGACGATCGTGTGGATGAGCCACGGCGACCATGTGATGGACTTTGGCGGCACGCCGCTCGATGTGCTGGCGAGCACGCCGAGTTGCCCGCTCGCGGCGGTGCGGAGTGTTACACCGGGCACGCATTTCTGGGGCGTGCAGTTTCACCCCGAGGTAACGCACACGCCGCAGGGCGGGACGATTTTGCAGAACTTCGTGTCGGAGATTTGTGCCTGCCGCGGCACGTGGCGGATGGCGGACTTTTTGCACACGGCCATTGCGGATGTGCGGGCGAAGGTGGGGAGCGAGCGGGTGATCTGCGGCCTCTCGGGCGGTGTGGACTCGGCGGTTGTCGCCGCGCTGTTGCACCGGGCGATCGGCAAGCAACTCTCGTGCATCTTTGTGGATACGGGCCTCTTGCGCACGAACGAGCGGGCGTTGGTGGAAACGACATTCCGCGACCACTTCAAGATCGACCTGCACGTGGTGGATGCGGAGCGGGAGTTTCTGGCCGATCTGGCGGGCGTGGACGACCCGCAGGAGAAGCGGCGGCGGATAGGGCACAGGTTTATTGAGGTGTTCGAGCGGGCGAGCCATGGACTGGCGGGGACGCGGGCGAAGTTTCTGGCCCAGGGCACGCTGTACCCGGATGTGATCGAGAGCGGGCAGAGTGCCGCGGGGACGGCGGCGGGGATCAAACTCCACCACAACGTGGGCGGGCTGCCCGAGAAGATGGGCTTCGGGTTGGTGGAGCCGCTGCGGGACCTGTTCAAGGACGAGGTGCGGAAACTGGGCGAGGTGCTGGGCCTGCCCGAGGCGCTCATCTGGCGGCACCCGTTCCCCGGCCCCGGCCTGGCGGTGCGCGTGCTGGGCGAGGTGACCAAGGCCAAGTGCGACCTGCTGCGGGCGTGCGACACGATCCTGCTCGACGAGATCGGCGCGGCGGGGCTCTACCGCCAGACCAGCCAGGTCTTCGCGGTGCTCTTGCCGGTGCGGAGTGTGGGCGTGATGGGCGACGGCCGCACGTATGACAGCGTGGTGGCGCTGCGGGCCGTGACAAGCGAAGACTTCATGACGGCGGACTGGGCCCGCATCCCGCACGAGGTTTTGGCCCGCATCAGTTCACGCATCATCAACGAGGTGCGGGGCGTGAACCGCGTGGTCTACGACATCTCGAGCAAGCCGCCGGCGACGATTGAGTGGGAGTGAGGGGGGCGGGAAGGCACTGGGGACTGGGGACTGGGGAAGGCACTGGGGACTGGGGAAGGCACTGGGCACTGGGGACTGGGCACTGGGGACTGGGCACTGGGCACTGGGCACTGGGGAACGCAGGCACAAATCGCAGACCCGCCGCGGCGGGGACGCGCAGGCGCGAAGAAGGCACGGAGGCACACCGCAACGAACCCGGAGCGTCAGCGACGGGGTTGGGCGCGCAGTGGCGGAGGGCGAGGTGGCGAAGGGCCGAAGCGGCGGAGTGGCCAACGGGCCCGGAGTTCGCAACAGCGCGGCCTCCAACAAGGCCCGTGCCCGGCCGCCGACGACACCGAGGCGTCTGTGTTCGCGGCCCGGGCGGCCCACGACGTGGGCGGCACCTCTCCGCGATGTCCACATTCGGATGCGTTTGAGCCCGCACAAACGGAATACACGCCCCAGAGCGACCCGCCGCATCCCCACACCGCCGCGCCGCGTCCGTGCAGAATGGCTTTGCAGCCCTGCGAAAGGCGTCCGCGTGCATGCAAAATGGTCTTGCGTCCCTGCGAGAGTCCTCTGCGTCCATGTAGAGTGGCTTTGCAGCCCTGCGAAAGTCTGCCGCATCCACGCGGAATGGTCCTGCGTCCCTGCGAAGGTGGCGCGCGTCCATGCGAGACGTCGCTCCAGCCGTGCGAAGGCCGTACGCAAAGGAGTGCCGGTGCAGCAGGGCACAAGGATCCACCGATCGCGGCCCCGATGGTGGTGCTTCGGGCGGGCTCTCTATCTCTGACCCAGACCGTGTCCACGGCGACGGTTCACCCGGGCGAATGTGCGATCGGTAGCGCCGTCGCTACGATATGCGCCGTATGGAAACCCCGACTCTCACACCGCCGGTCACACCAAATACCTGCCCCTTCCTAGCCGCACATCCGCAGATCGTGCGCGATCAACGTGACGGCGTCGTGGTACTGCAGAACGGCTGGGGTGATTCGACCACGTTTATCCAGTTTCCCGCCGGCGAGAAAGACGCGGCTGAGTTGGCGCAAACCCTGAACCGCCTCTTGTTGCCGGTCGGTTTGCGTGCAGTTTATCATCGCGAGCTGCGTACCTTGGAGTTCATCTACACGTACCTCGATCCCCAGAACGAGGAGGATCGCGATCTAATGAGCCGGCATTTCGCCTTTACGTACCTCGGCAGAGAGTACAAGTGTGAGTTTCGTGAGCCGAGCACAGACCTTCTGACGCTCGCGCGCCACGTGCGCCCTTCACCTGGCGGCGGCTCGGACCTCCGAAACCTGCGCCCCTTCCGCGACGCGCAGCGCTTGCACGAGATGCCGAAGGACGTGCAGGCATGGCTGAGCGCGCGAAAACCGTGCAACTTCTTTGTCCATGGCATCCTCGAGTCCGACCTCGCCGACATCGCGCCGCTGTGCCGCCATCTGAATTTCGTGATGCTGTACCACGACCGCCTGTCTCCACGCATCGACTTGGACGAGCTTGACACTTCGGCCCCACAGCCGCGACTGAAGCGGCTGCGCCTGCGCGTGTCTCCATTCCCCTCCGCCCTCATTGCGCCGCAGATCGACCCGGTCTTGCTCAATCTCCTAGAGACGGCCCGTTCGTCCCCGACTAGGCTCGGATACTTGTTCTACTACCAGGTGTTCGAATACGCTGCATTCAGATTCACAGACGAAGAGGTGCGACGCGAGTTGAGGCGCATCGTCCGCAACCCGTCGATCATCGCGTGCTCCGAGGAAACGGTCGCGGAGCTGCATGCAGTATTGGCCGAGAGCCATCGCAGTGACGACGAGAAGATGAAGCGGATGTTGGAAGCATCCTGCGATCCCGAGGCGCTATGGGGTGAGATTGAGGCACACAAGCAGGCCTTCGCTGAACCATTGCGCTTCGATGGTGGATTCGAGCTCAAGCCGCTAATCGCTGCGACTACGGATGCTGCCAGTTGGCAAACTCTGTGGAGTCCGAAGCTCTTCGACAGCCTCACTCGACTCAGGAACGCCATCGTGCATGCCAGAGAGAAACGCGAGTCGCGCGTGGTCCTACCGACAAACGCCAATGACGACCGTATCGAGACGTATCTTCCGCTCATTCGCCGGGCGGCAGAAGAGGTCGCCCTTCGTGCATGACACGGAGGGTGGCGTCGAAGTCCCGGCCGTGCCACCGAAGGCGGCCCCGACTTCGGTGTGTCCCGAGCGGGCCCGGTGCCGCCCCCTTCGGGGGCTTGCTTGCTTCGTGCAGGCGTCAACCGTGGGTTGACACCCACGGCAAGGAACTGCCGGCCTACGGCCCTGCCGTGCGCCGCTGGGGCTGGTGCTCGGTCCTGAGTCCTTGGTCCTGAGTCCTGGGTCCTGAGTCCTTCGCGGCCTTCGCGGTAAAGCGGCTTTCGGCATTCGGCATTCGGCTCCGCGTTCTCTGCGTACGGCCTTGAAGAAACCGCACGCTCGCGCGTGGGGCTCTTTGGGCCCTCGTGGTCTTCGCGGCTGTGTGTCTGCATTCCCCATGCCCAGTGCCCGATGCCCAGTGCCTTCGGCTCGAATCCGGTTCAAGAACGCGCTATGCTGCGGTTTCTCGCCGCGCGGGGGGCGGGCCGGCGGGGGCGCGGGACGGGCCCGAGCGGGGCCCGGCGCGGCGTGGATTGCGGAGTGCTCTCGATGGGCCAGATCAACGTGTCGCTTCCCCAGCACCCGGCCCGCGGCCTGGGGCAGACCAACCGGCAGGGGTTGTGGTGGCTGCAGCCCGCCGCGGTGTTCGCCGGGTTCATGGCGTTCATCGTCTACAGCACGTGGGCGGCGTTTCAGGGTGAGCACTACTTTGCGCACGCGGAGGCGCCGACACGGGCCTTGTTTGGCGGAGGTGCGGGAAGCGGCCTGAGCGTGGCGAACTACCTGTCGCCGTTCTACTCGCCTGTGCTGTGGGAGGCGCCGGGCGTGAACTCCGGGCACGCGTGGTTCGGCACGGCGCCGGCGTGGCTGCTGGGTTTGTTCCCGTCGTTCGTCGCGTTCTCGCCCGCGTTCCTGATTCTGTGGGCACCGGGCGGATTCCGCTTCACCTGCTACTACTACCGCGGGGCCTACTACAAGGCCTTCTGGGCCGACCCGCCGAGTTGCGCCGTGGGCGAACCGGCCGTGCGCGGCAACAACTACCGCGGCGAGCAGAAGTTTCCGCTCATCTTCCAGAACATCCACCGCTACTTCTTCTACATCGCGGTGGTGTTCATCGGGCTGCTGTCGTACGACGCGGTGATCTCGTACATCTTCACGACCACCGCGGCGGACGGCACGGTGAGCAAGGGCTTCGGGATCGGCGTGGGGTCGCTGGTGCTGACGATCAACCCGATTTTGCTGGGGTGCTACACCTTCGGCTGCCACGTGGCCCGGCACCTGTCGGGGGGCAAGCACGACCACCTCTCCAAACTGGGCGGCCAGCGGAAGGTGTACGACTGCGTGAGTTGCCTGAACGCGCGGCACATGATGTGGGCGTGGTTCAGCCTCTTCTGGGTGGGCTTCACGGATGTGTACGTGCGGCTGGTGAGCATGGGCGTGTGGCACGACTACCGCCTGATCTGAGCCGGTCTGGCACCCAGCTCTTGTTCGCTCGTTCCCTTGTTCCCTCAATCCCTTCTTCCTCGGCCCTGAGCCCTGCCTCCATGACCCACTACGAAACCATCGAAACCGACGTGATCGTGATCGGCGCGGGCGGCGCGGGTCTGCGGGCCGCGATCGAGGCCAGCCAGATGGGCTGCAAGGTCGCCCTCATCTGCAAGTCGCTGTTGGGCAAGGCCCACACCGTGATGGCCGAGGGGGGCATGGCCGCGGCGATGGCCAACGTGGACGACCGCGACTCGTGGAAGGTGCACTTCTCCGACACGATGCGGGGCGGGCAGTATCTGAACAACCCGCGCATGGCCGAACTGCACGCCAAGGAGGCCCCCGAGCGTGTGAAGGAACTGGAGGCGTGGGGCGCGGTGTTTGACCGGACCAAGGACGGGCGGATTCTCCAGCGGAACTTCGGCGGGCACAGGTACCCGCGGCTGGCCCACGTGGGCGACCGCACGGGGCTGGAACTGATCCGCACGCTGCAGGACCACGGTGTGCATCAAGGCATCGACGTGTTCATGGAGATGACCGTCGTGGAGTTGCTCAAGGACGGGCAGCGGGTGTTCGGATGCTTCGGGTACGACCGCGAGCGGGGGCGGTTTCGCGTGTGGCGCGGCAAGGCGGTGGTGCTTGCGACCGGCGGACTGGGCCGCGCGTACAAGATCACATCCAACTCGTGGGAGGGGACGGGCGACGGGATCGGCCTGGCCTGGAACGCGGGCGCGGAACTGATGGACATGGAGTTCATCCAGTTTCACCCGACGGGGATGGTCTGGCCGCCGTCGGTGCGGGGCATCTTGGTGACGGAGGGGGTACGGGGCGAGGGCGGCCGCTTGCTCAACAACAAGGGCGAGCGGTTCATGTTCAACGACGTGCCCGACCTGTACAAGAACCAGGTGGCCAAGGACACCGAGGAAGGGTGGCGGTATGTGTGCGGCGACAAGAGCGCGAACCGGCCGCCCGAGTTGCTGACGCGCGACCATGTGGCCCGGTGCATCAACCGCGAGGTGAAGGCGGGGCGGGGCTCGCCCCACGGCGGCGTCTTTCTCGACATCGCGTGGATCAAGGAGAAACTGCCCAACGCGACCGAGCACATCAAGAAAAAACTCCCCTCGATGTACCACCAGTTCATCACGTTGGCGAACGTGGACATTACCAAGGAGGCGATGGAGGTGGGCCCGACGACGCACTACGCGATGGGCGGGGTGCGGGTGGACGGCGACACGCAGATGAGCAACGTGCCGGGTTTGTTTGCGGCGGGAGAGGTGGCGGCGGGCCTGCACGGGGCGAATCGGCTGGGCGGCAACTCGCTGAGCGACCTGATCGTGTTCGGGAAACTGGCGGGCGAGCACGCCGCCAAATGGGCCAAGAGTCACGGGCAGGGAACCATCGACGGCGGGCAGGTGGAGGCCGCGGCGAAGAAGGCCCTGGCACCGTTCGAGCGGGCGGACACGGGCGAGAACCCGTATGGCGTGCAGAGCGACCTGCAGGGGATGATGCAGGATTTGGTGGGCATCGTGCGTACGGAGAGCGAGATGGCCCGCGCGCTGGAGGGGCTGGGGAAACTCAAGGCCCGGGCCGCGAAGGTGGGCATCGGGGCTAACCGGGACTACAACCCGGGGTGGCACACGTGCATCGACCTGGAGCACCTGCTGATTGTGTCGGAGGCGATCACGCGGGCGGCGATCGAGCGGAAGGAGAGCCGCGGGGCTCAGTTCCGTGATGACTATCCGACCAAGAGCGACGAGTGCTCGAAGTTCAACATCGTGCTTCGGCGGAGCGGCGACGGCTCGATGAGCGTGGTGCGCGAGCCGGTGCGGCCCTTGCGGGAGGACTTGAAGGCGGTGATCGAGGAGAACAAGTAGACGTGTTTCTGTCCCGCACCGAAGCCGTCAAGGCAGGACACTCTTGAAACTGCGCCACTTTGAATCCGTGCGGATCACCCCTTGCACAGACAGAGACGCAGCCGAACTCGCCACAGCGCGGACCGCCGCTTCAGCGCTCTTGGCATCCGAGGCATAAAACTGGAACTCCCTCGCCTTCGGGTCGGTCACCACACATACGGCCACTGCCAGCCCATCGACACACAGGCGGTTGGTCAGCGCATCCTCGAAGGCCGCGAGTTCGTCCGTTGACGGCCTTGTCCATCGCTCGGCCTCGGGATCGAACGGCACCGAGACGCTCACAAAGTACGGAAAGTCGGGGTTGCCAATCCACCCTCGCATCCAGGTATTGACCCGCAGGACCAACGGTTCACCGCCCAGCGTGCCGTGGTAGACCATCCAAGCGGTGTCGGGCATGTCGCTCAGCGGAGGGAACCGCTTCTTGAACGGCCACATGGTGCACGTGTACACGATGGCGGCGACCGTGTTCGCACGGGTTCCCGCTACCCGCGCTTCCGGCTTGACCACGTGGCGCGCCTTCGGCTACCGTCCCTCATGCCCAGCGCGACCTTCCGAATCTTTCGCGGCGACAAAGACACGGGTTCCTTCAAGGACTACACGACGAATGTGGGCGAGGGGATGGTCGTGCTGGACGCGGTGCACCAGATTCAGGCGGAGAGTGCGCCCGATCTGGCGTGCCGGTGGAACTGCAAGGCGGGCAAGTGCGGGAGTTGCTCGGCGGAGATCAACGGCCAGCCGCGCCTGATGTGCATGACGCGGATGGACCAGATCGACACGAGCAAGCCTGTGACGATCGAGCCGATGCAGGCGTTTCCGCGGGTGCGCGACCTGGTGACGGATGTGTCGTGGAACTTCGAGGTGAAGAAGAAGATCAAGCCGTTCCGGCCGCGCCGGCCCGACGCGGCGGACGGCACGTGGCGGATGCAGCAGGAGGATGTGGAGCGGAGCCAGGAGTTCCGCAAGTGCATCGAGTGCTTTTTGTGCCAGGATGTGTGCCACGTGCTGAGGGACCACCGCAAGCACGCGGAGTTCATCGGGCCGCGGTTTCTCGTTTACACGGCCGCGCTGGAGATGCACCCCTTGGACACGGAGGACCGGGTCAGCGACCTGCAGAAGGAGCACGGGATCGGGTACTGCAACATCACCAAGTGCTGCACGAAGGTGTGCCCGGAGCACATCACGATCACGGACAACGCGATCATCCCGTTGAAGGAGCGGGTGGTGGATGAGTTTTACGACCCGCTGACGCGGCTGTTCCGGATGTTCAAGGGGAAGGCGGGGTAGCCCTTGGCTGCCTCCCGGCATCGGGGGACAAACGCCCTAAATTGTACAAATCTCGATAACGTCTGCGTTTATTAGGCGGCGTGAATTGGGGAGGTGGTCGCCCGGGCCGGACTGTCTCGAAATGCCTGCAGAACAAAGATCTACCACGACTTGGCGCCCGGCCTCGCCAAGGCTCGCCCACCACGACGGCTTGAAGTAAACTTGCTCGGCGTTAGCGAACGCAAAGCGGTGGATCGCGTCCGCGATCCCCGACCGTGGAAGGGCTTGCAAGGTGGTGACGAATAATGCGCCTAGCGCCGCCGCGGATGTGTGCCAGCCAAAGAGTGCAAGGGTGTCCGAGCCCCCTGGCAAGAGATTGAACGAAATGTGATCCAATGGGCGTGAAAAGTCTCGCCAGTCCTGCACGCGCGTCGGCGAGAATGCGAACTCGGGCGACACGATCTGACTTGCTACGGTTACGGGTGCGCCAGCCAGCCGGACTACGAGAAAACTGAAATCCGTCGCGTCTTTAGCACGTATGGCACGATCCGATGCGGCCCGCAGTGGTGCTATGTCCTTCAGGCCAGCCTCAGCCATGGCCGCACCGAAGCGTATCTCCATTTGTCGTCGATACTCTGATTCTGTCGGCTGCGGGCTACGGCTCACCACGTGCAACGACTCCGACATCGCCTTCATCTCGCGTTTTGACCGCATCTCAGAGATCATCGCGCGATACCCGAGAAGAAACGCTTGGTAGCGTGTCGGCACAATCGCGTGTTGCTCAATCTCCTGGAAGGCCTCGGTGTCATGCAACTGACAGAACCCCGGAAACACCGACGCTTGTCGGATCCCCAGCAGCCCAGGTTTGTACGTACCCGCCTTCAACGTTGCCCCGAGAGACGTTCTGAACGTCAACACATGGCCGTCCTCGGCCACGCTCTCCAAGATGTCGGCCCGCTGGATGACGTGCGCCCGAATCACCGGACCCTGGCACCGGTGCGGTGCCTCGGGATGCTCACAGTGTGGGGGCTCCTTGGAGCCTTCGTACGCCGCGTGCGCGACTGCCTTGAGTGGCGGTGGCACCGCTGTCTTGAGGCGAAGATGGCACCGCTCGTATGGCAAGCCCGAGCCACACCAACACGGCTGCGCCAGGGGAATGATCGATTGAATACCTGTTCCTCTGCCCAGTTTGGTAGCCTTGCCGCTAACGGCCACCGCCTCGGCGGCGAAGACCCAGAGTAGCGCGCTGCCCGCCATGCGTGCGATTGACCCGGGCGGGGAGCGAAGTGCGACACCATCGTGGGCCGCCCGCCTGCAGTCGTTGCTGGATACGCCCGACGGCTGAGGGGCCCGGAGCGGCCTCGGAGGCGGGTTTCGTGCGGGGTGGGTGAGCGGTCGCCCGGGTGTGGATGATGTGTCGGTAGCGGGAGGAGAGAGGAGGCCGTCATCGGGCTCTTGCCTCACCCTGCCAGCAACCTATAATGGGGTGCCTGCCGACATTCGCCGGCGGGCGGCTCGGTTGCGGCGCGTGCCGCGGCGAGTGTAAGACTTGTGTCAACGTGGGCCTGCCGCTGCACGGCGCATCGGGCAGGCCCAGACCCCAAGCGCCCTTGAGCGATCGTCGCCCGGCCCCGCGTGGTGTCGGCGGGAGTGTTCCCGCCGGAGCGTGCGGAACCGGGGCTTTGCGGATCGACGGTTTGCCGGTGTCGCTGCACGAAAGGCCTCGCCCATGCCCGCTGCCAACCCTCCCGCCCAACCCAACACGCTCGTGCAAGACCTGATCGAGGCGGGGATCCACTTCGGCCAGAAGTCGAGCAACTGGAACCCGAAGATGGCCCCGTTCATCTGGGGCAAGAAGAACGGGATCCACATCATCGACATCAAGGAGACGGTGAAGGGGCTGCTCCTGGCCAAGCGCTTCATCTCCCGGGTGGTGGCGGACGGCAAGGATGTCTGTTTCGTGGGGACCAAGCGGCAGGCTCGCAGCGTGCTGGAGCAGCGCGTGGGCGACGTGAAGATGCACTACTGCGTGGAGCGCTGGCTGGGCGGCACGCTGACCAACTTCCGCACCATCCGCTCGCGGCTGAAGCGGCTGGACGAACTGGACGCGATCGAGCAGAAGGACAACTACTCGAGTTACTCCAAGAAGATGGAGAGCCAGTTGCGGCGCGAGCAGAGCAAGATCAAGCGGAACCTCGAGGGCATCCGCAACATGGACAAGCTGCCCGGCTGCGTGGTGGTGATCGACGTGCGCAAGGAGCTGAACGCGCTGAACGAGGCCCGCAAACTGGGCATCCCCACGGTGTGCCTGATCGATTCGGACGGCGACCCGGACCTGGCGGACATTCCCATTCCGGGAAACGACGACTCGATGCGCTCGATCGACGTGATCGTCCGCGAGTTGTGTCTGGCCATCGCCGAGGGCAAGAACGCCCGGGCCCAGAAGGCCGAGGGCGGGCGGGCCGGAGCCGAGGGCGACGGGGGCGACAACGGCCCGCGGCGTTCGCGGCGGGCCCAGTACCGCAGCGATGAGCCTGCGGCGACGACGGCACCCGAAGCGGCGGGCGAGCCCGCAGCGGCGGGCAACCAGGCGTGAGCTTCGCTCAAATGGCCAAATGACCAAACCCGCAAATGGCCAAATGAACCCGATCCGCGCAGTGTTCTGACCACAACCTTCTGATTTGGCCATTTGGCGCTTTGGCCATTTGGTGATTTGGAGCCCCTCCATGGACATCCCCGCAGCCGTCGTGATGAAACTCCGTAACCAGACCGGGCTCTCCATGATGGAGTGCAAAAAAGCGCTCCAGGAGGTGGGCGGCGACTTTGCCAGGGCTGAGGATCACCTGCGCAAGAAGTTGAAGGGAAAGATGGATGCGCGGACCGACCGGGCCGCGGGCGCGGGGCGGATCGCGGTGGCGATTCACGGGCCCGACGCGGGCGGGAAGACGCCGCACGCGGCGATCGTGGAGGTGCGGGCCGAGACCGACTTCACGGCCATCAACGAGCACTTCCGCGCCATGGTGGACACGGTGGCGAACCTTGCGGCCGAGCAGCCCGTGGGGAGCGTGCCGTGCACGGGCGAGATGACGGCGGCGGTGGACAAGATCAGGATTTCGACGGGGGAGAACTGCTCGTACGCGAGGGGCGTGAAGCACAACGGCGGGCCGAACGCGGTGTTCGGGGCCTATGTGCATCACGACGGGAAGACCGGGGCGTTGATCCACGCCGAGGGCGACATCTCGACGGACGTGCTCAAGCAGATCGGCATGCACATCGTGGCGGCCGTGCCGACGCCCAAGGGCGTGAGCGCCAGCGACGTGCCCGCCGAGATCGTGGAGAAGGAGCGCAAGTTCCGCATCGATCAGGCGATGGAGAGCGGCAAGCCCAAGGAGATCGCCGAGAAGATGGTGGAGGGCGGGATGCGCAAGTTCTTCGAGGAGGTCGCGCTCCTGGAGCAGCCGTACGCGATCGACCCGACGAAGAAGATCAAGGACTTTGTGGGTAAGGCGACCATCGTGGCCTTCACGCGGTTTGCGGTGGGCGAGCAGGTGTGAGGGCGGCGTGGCGGTGAAACGGGGGCCACGGAGCCCGGTAGACTCCTTGAAGGTCAGCCTTCGAGGAGTCTGTCATGTCGAACGAGCCACGGTTGAGCGACCTTCCCCGCCGCGATCTGCTGGCCGCGCTGGGCGCGATCGGGCTGGGGGGCTTCGCGTTGGATGCCCTGACCACGACGGTGGCGGCGGGGCAGCCCGCGGCGGGGGGGGCGGGCGGCGCGGGGCGTGGCGCCAAGGACGTGTCGCCCTTCGGGTGGGACGAGGCCAAGCGCGAGTTTGTGCTGCCGTCGCTGCCGTACCCGGCGGAGGCGCTCGAGCCGCACATTGATGCGGAGACGATGACGATCCACCACGGGCAGCACCACGCGGCGTACGTGCGCGGGCTGAACACGGCCCTGGCGAAACTCGCCGAGATCCGCGCGGGCAAGGGCGACGCGGCCCTGACCAAGCACTGGACGCGCGAGTTGGCGTTTCACGGGTCCGGCCACTTCAACCATTGCCTGCTGTGGATCACCATGGCGCCGGCGGGCAAGGGGGGCGGCGGGGAGCCGACGGGCGAACTGGCGGCGGCGATCGCGCGCGACTTCGGATCGTTCGCGGCGTTCTGCGAACAGTTCAAGGCGGCGTGCCTGGCGGTGGAGGGGTCGGGCTGGGGGTGGCTGGTGTACACGCCGGCGAGCAAGACGCTGATGGTGATGCAGGGAGAGAAGCAGCAGAGCATGTTCGGGGCGTGCTTCTCGCCGATTCTGGGGTGCGACGTGTGGGAGCACGCCTACTACCTGAAGTACCGCTCGAAGCGCAAGGACTACGTGGAGGCGTTCATGCGCGTGGTGGACTGGGGGAAGGTGGGCGACCTGTACGGCGCGGCGAGTCGATGAGGCTCACCGACCGGCGACGCCGGTTGGTCCGGTCGAATCCGCGATGGATGGCACCGGGGCCGCGGCGAGGAGTTCGCTGGCCTCCTTGGCAGCATCAACTTGTGCGGCCCGCAAACTGAGGGGGAGGCTCAGGAGGTAGGCGGCGCTGACGCAGGCGGCGGTGAGCCAGGCGTCACGCGTGGCGGCGACCACCACAAGGCCGATGGCGAGCATGAGAGGGATGACGTAGATGCGTTTCACGCGGATGCGCTTGAAGGAGTACATGGGCAAACGGCTGACCATGAGCGCGGCGACCAGCAGGGTGTGCCCGGCGACCATGATGGTGGGGAGGCGGACCGCGAGGTCGGAGAGCAGGAGCATGGGGGGGATGAGCACGGCGCCCGCCGCGGCGGGGGTGGGGAGGCCGGTGAAGAATCGCGAGGGCTTGGCGCCGAGTTTCTTCTTGCGGGCGGTGGCCGTGAAGCGGGCGAGGCGGACGGCGCTGCAGAGGGCGAAGAGCACGACGGACATGAAGACCACGCCGTCGAGGCCGAGACCCCACAGGGTTTGATCGCGCTGGCAGAAGCGGTAGATGAGGAAAGCGGGAGCGACGCCGAAGCAGACGAAGTCGGAGAGGGAGTCGAAGGTCTCGCCGAAGCGGCTGGTGGCCTTGAGCAGGCGTGCGGCCCGTCCGTCGAGGGCGTCGAGCAGGGCGGCCATCCCGACGGCGCCGACGGCGCGGGCGAGGTCGGGCTCGGGCTTGCTGGCGAAGTGGAGGGCGGCGACACCGCTGCAGAGCGCGGCGGTGGTGATCATGTTGGGGATGAGTTTGCGGAGCGGGATAGTGGCGTGGGCCAGGTGCTCGCGGCGGTTCATGCCGCCCCCCCCACGCTGCCGGCCCCGACGGCCCCCGCTGCCGGTGCACGCTGCGGCACGACAGGGGCGACGGGCAGGGCGGCCAGCTCGGCCAGGACCGACTCGCCGGCGCGGATGTGGTCGCCCACGGCCACACGGAGTGCGGTGCCCGGGGGCAGGTAGACCTCGGCGCGGCTGCCGAAGCGGATGAGGCCGAAGCGCTGCCCGGCGGCCACGGTCTGCCCTTCGCGAAGGTGGTTGACGATGCGGCGGGCAACCAGGCCGGCGATCTGCACGAAGCAGTGCACGCGCCCGGCGGGGTCGATCAGGAGGGCGCCCGAGCGTTCGTTGTGGAGGCTGGCCTTGTCGAGGGAGGCGTTGAAGAACTTGCCGGGCACATAGGCGACGGCGGCGATGCGGCCCGCGGCGGGGGCGCGGTTGACGTGGACGTTGAAGAGGTTGAGGAAGATGCTGATGCGCTGCACAGGCCCGGCGGCTCCCAGCGCGGCGGCGGCGGCGCGGAGTTCGGGCGGGTAATCGGCGTGATCGATCTTGATGACGCGCCCGTCGGCGGGGCTGAGCACGAGGTGGTCGCCGCGGGGTGGCGTGCGGGTCGGGTCGCGGAAGAACCAGAGGCCCCAGGCCCAGAGCGCGAGGCCCGGGGCGAGCGTCAGGAGGCCCGCGAGGGGCGCGGCCCACCAGGCCACCGCCGTGGCGAGGGCGATCGGGACGAGCATGACGAAGAGAACGGGCCAGCCTTCGGGGGCGATACGCACGGCAGGATTGTAGAGCGTGCCCCCGTGGGCAGCGCCGCGCTTGGGTGCCGTGCGGGCGGCCTCATGGCCGGCGTGTGCGGTGCAGCTCAGGCGGCGGTTTGGGCCGCATCGGCGAGGACGCTTCGGACGCGGTGGATGAAGTCGCGCGGGCTGAAGGGCTTGGCGACGATGCCTCGCACGTTGGAGCAGGCCATGACCTCGGGCGTGGCGGCGGCGGCGCCGGTGATGACGAGCACGGGGAGACTCTTGGCGCGCCTCTCGGCGGCGAGGCGGTGGCAGAGTTCGACACCGGAAACGCGTGGGAGGTGGAGGTCGATGATGGCGAGCGTGTAGCGCGCACGGCGAACCTCGGCGACGGCCTCTTCGGCGTCGGCGACGCAGGTGGAGGGGTAACCGGCCTGGCGGAGCTTGAGAGCGATAACCGCGGCGATTGCGGGCTCGTCTTCGACGATGAGGATCTTGTCTTCGTGCATAGGGCGCGGCAGTGCCGCGCAGGTAGAGATCGGCGCGAGCCGCGCGGGCACGGAGCGCGGGCAAGGGCACGCGACAAGGCGGACGTTGAGCGGTGCGGGTTGCGCGGCGGCGGGGACGGGGTCGGGAGGAGGGCACGATTCCCGGACGTGGCTCATGCGCCGCCGGGCGCGGTGGTGCCGCGTGCGTACGCGGCGAACTCGGCCATGGAGTGCATGGGGACCAGGCCGGGTGTGTGGAGGGGGCCGAGTTCGGCGAGGGCGCGGCCACCGACGACGAGGGGGATGCGCGAGGCGTGGAGGGCGTGGGCAAGGGAGAGGAACTCGTCGCGGAGCCGAGCGGGGTCGTGGACGGAGGAGAGGGCAATCCAGACCAGGCGGGCCGCGTAGCGGGTGGCGGCGGCGGCGAGCACGCGCAGAGGCGTGGCGGCGCCGAGGTTGACGTCGCGGAAACCCGTGTCGCAGGCGACGGTGGAGGCCATGAGGGAGGGGAGGACGTAGGGGTCGGTGTCCGCGGCTCCGCCGAGGGCCACGGGGGCATCGGGCCCCGGGAGCGGGAGGAGCCAGCGGAGTTGGCTGAGGGCCTGGACGCAGAGGTCGGTGGCGCGGTGCTCGATGACGATGCCCCACTCCTGATGGAGCCAGAGTTCGCCGACGCGTGCCATGCAGGTGCGGAGGGGCCCGTCGCAGATGTGGGCGACGGAGGCGCCGGAGAGGTACATGGCTTGGATGATGGCGCGCACGGCGACGCCGTCGCCGCGCTCGAGGGCGGCGTGGAGTGTGTCGGTGTCGGCGGCACGGAGGACGTCGCGGGCGCGGGCATCGTGCAGATCGGCGAGGCCGAGGGAAGCGGGGTGGACCACGTGGGCGCCGAGTGTGCGGATGAAGCGGACGGCTTCAGGGAGGGCGATGCGGCGGTGGCCGCCGGCGGTGCGGGTGGCGCGGAGGAGGCCGTCATCGGTCCAGCGTTTCACGGAGGATTCGCTGACACCGATGGCGTGCGCGAGGTGCTTTGGCGAGAGGGTGTGGACCATGAAGGAGAACGATTCGGATGATTATACCCATCCGTGCCATGGCGAACGAACGAGCGAATCAGAAGCGGAGGAGTCGTGCCGCATTCCGGTTGTTGTCTCCATGGCACGTATTGACGGGCATCGTGTGATTGGGTATGATAATGGACGATTTGCACGATTTGTTCCCGCACCCGCGGGCCGGATGGTGATGTGTAAGACCTCCCCGGCCCGCGGGCTTTTTGTTGTGGAGGGGCGGGCTCGGGGCAGATGGAATGACCGGCAGGAACGCGCTGATGTGGTTCAGGTCAGACCTGCGGGCGGGCGACAACCCCGCCTTGGTATCAGCCTGCGCGCGGGCGCGGGCGGCACACGGGCGGGTGGTGGGGTTGTTCGTGGTGTCGCCGGGGGAGTGGCGGGCCCACGACTGGGCGGGCGTGCGGGTGGACTTCGTGTTGCGCACCGTGCGGGAACTCTCGCGGACGCTCGAAGGGCTGGGGATACCGCTCTTGGTGCGGAGCGCGGCGACGGCGGGCGATGTCGTGGCCACCGTGCTGGCCACGGCGCGAGAGGCCGGGTGCAGCAGTGTGGAGTGCAACGCGGAGTACGAGTTGAATGAGGCCCGGCGCGATGCCGCGCTGGTCGCGGCGGTCGCGGCGGCGGACCTCACGGTGCATGTTCACCACGACCAGTGCCTGTTGGCACCCGGCACGGTGTTGACGCAGAGCGGCACGCCGTTCACGGTGTTCACGCCGTTCCGGCGGCGGGTATATCAGATGCTGGAGGAGGAACGGGAGGCGGGCGGTATGCAGGGCCCGAGGGTGCCGGCTGTGCCGCGCGGGTTCGGGCGGCTCGAAGGGGTGCCCGGGCCGGAGGCGGTGCCGGAGGGGGTGGCGGGCTTTGAGAGCGCGGTGCCGGCGCGGCTGTGGCCGGCGGGGGAGCGCGAGGCGGCGCGGCGGCTGGAGGCGTTTATCGAGCGGCGCGTGCTCAAGTACAAGGCGGAGCGCGACCGGCCGGACCTCGACGGCACGAGCGTGCTGAGCCCGTACCTGGCGGTGGGGGCGATCTCGGTGCGGCAATGCCTGCGGGGCGCGCTGGGCGTGAACGACGGGAAGCTGGAGGGCGGGAGAGAAGGGCCGGCGTGCTGGATCAGCGAACTGGTGTGGCGGGATTTTTACAGGCACATCGTGGCGGCTTTTCCGCGGGTGTGCATGCACCGGGCGTTCAAGACGCCGACGGATCGGATCGCGTGGCGGCGCGATGAGGGTGAACTGGCGGCGTGGAAGGAAGGGCGCACGGGCTACCCGATCGTGGACGCGGCGATGCGGCAACTGGCGGCGACGGGGTGGATGCACAACCGCCTGCGGATGATCTCGGCGATGTTCCTGACCAAGGACCTGCTCATCGACTGGCGGCTGGGAGAGCGGCACTTCATGCGGAGCCTGGTCGACGGCGACTTGGCGAGCAACAACGGCGGGTGGCAGTGGTCGGCGAGCACGGGAACGGATGCCGCGCCGTACTTTCGGGTCTTCAACCCCGCGAGCCAGAGCCGGAAGGTGGACCCGGAGGGTGCGTTTATACGGAGGTGGGTGCCGGAGCTCGCGGGTGTGGAGGGGGATGCGGTGCACGAGCCGGGGTTGCTCGCGGCGCTCGCACGGGCGCGGGTGGAGTATCCGGGGCCGATGGTGGACCACGGCCGCGGGCGGGAGCGGGCGCTGGCGGCGTTCAAGGGGTTGGGTGCGGGAGTGTGAGAGGGGTGAGGGGGGGCGGGAGACATCCAGCTCACACTCGCTGGGGCTGACGCGATGTCCGCCCCGCCAGCACCACGGGCGGGCCTCACTCGGCCGCGTCGATGGCGGTGAAAGTGCCCTTTTTGGTCTCAGCCTCCACATAGGCGCGGAAGTCGGTCATCTTGTAACTGACGAAGCAGAAGACGTGGTGCAGGGTAAGGTGCTCGAGGTCGGTGTCGTCTTTGCGGGTGTCTTTACGGAGGCGGTCGAGTTCGGCGAGCAGCGTCTCGGCTTTCATGGTGGGGCAGCGTACGCGGCGGGCATCAGGCGGCGCGGGCAAGGCGTGCGGCGAGTGCGGCGGCGAGGTACAGGGCCGTCTGGACCAGGGCGATGCTGGGGCCGGGGGGCCATGAGCGCTCGAAACTGAGGACGAGGCCGCCGAGCGCGCCGAGCAAGGCGAGGGCGGCGCTTGAGGCCCAGACGACGCCGGCGCGGGTGGAGAGCCGCAGGGCCGCCGCGCCGGGCAGGACGATGAGGGCGGAGGCGAGGACGATGCCGGCGACCTTCATGGTGGCGACGACGACAACCGCGAGCAGGGCCAGCAGGCCGGCGCGCACGAGGGCGACGGGCAGGCCGGAGGCGCGGGCGGCGTCTTCGTCGAGGGCCCAGAGGGCGAGCGGGCGGCGGGCGAGCCAGACGGCGAGCGCGACGGCGAGGGCCAGCGCGGAGACGAGCAGGGCATCGGCGGGCGCGGCGGTCAGGACGGAGCCGAAGAGGATCGACTCCCAACTGCGCACATCGGCGGCGCGGCCGGCGGCCAGGGCCTGATCGCGCGCGACCTGCACGAGCACAGCGCCCGCGGCCATGCTCACGACGAGGAAGAGGCCGATGGCGGTGTCTTCGGGCGTGCGCCGCGAGGCGGAGAGGGCGCTCATGCCCAGGGCGGCGGCGATGCAGAAGGCGAGCACCACGGCGAACTCACCGGGGCCGGCGGGAGCGAGCAGGCCCCACGCGGCGAGCAGGCTGGCGACACCGATGCCGCCGAAGGCGCAGTGGCTGACACCCTGGCCGACGAAGCCGAGGCGCTTGACGACGACGAAGGGGGAGACGACCGACCCCATGAGCGCGACCGCGAGCGCGCTGAGGATGGCGGGCAGGTAGAGGGCGCGGAGGGCGGGGTCGGTGAGGTATTCGAGCGTTTTCACGCGGCACCCCCCCCACTTTCGTCGTGCTGCCGCGGCGGAGCGGCCGTGTGCGGATGGTGCCCGGGACCGCAGGCGGGGCAGGCGTCGCCCCCGTGGGCGTGCACGTGCAAGGGCGTGCCGGCGGGACTGAGGCCGACCACGTCGTGGCTGAAGACCTCGGCGATGAGTTCGGGCGTGATGCCGCCCGGGGCGAGGTGGCTGTGCAGGCGGCGGGCGAGGCAGGCGACGGTGTCGCTGCCGGCGGTGATGGCGCGGAGGTCGTGGCTCACGACGATGATGGTGGGGCGGAGCGCGGCGTGCACAGCGGCCAGCAGGTCGGCGAACTGGCGCTGGCCGGCGATGTCGATGCCGACGGTGGGCTCGTCGAGCACGAGCAGGTCGGGCTTGGGGAAGAGGGCGCGGGCGATGAGGGCGCGCTGGAGTTGGCCGCCCGAGAGCGAGCCGATGTGGCGGTGGGCGAGGTCGGCGGCGCCCACGAGCGTGAGGAGGCGGTGGAGCCAGTCGGATTCGTCGGCGGTGAGGGCCTGCCAGGGGGCGCGGCGCCAGGTGTGGCCGAGCGCGACCACCTGGCGGACGGAGAGGGGCATGGCGAGCGTGGCGGCGTCGCGCTGGGCGACGTAACCGATGCGGCCGGCGGCGCGGGCGGCGGCGGGTGTGGAACCGAGCACGCGGACGCTGCCGCGCTGGGGGATGAGGAGACCGAGGAGGAGTTTGAGGAGCGTGGACTTGCCGCCGCCGTTGGGGCCGAGGATGCCGAGGCGCTGGCCGGGCTGGACGGTGAGGGAGATGTCTTGGAGTGCGGGCCCGGGGGAACCGGGGTAGGTGAAGGAGACGGAGTCGAACTCGAGTGCGGGGGCGGGCATGGAAGGGGCGGCGGAGCGCGGAGAGTAGCGGAAGGGGTGGGCGTCAAGATCGGCACAGCGGCGGGCTGAAGCGCACCGACGGGCGGACGCCGGTCGGTGGCACCAGGCACGGGCGAGGGCGCCGGTGGTCAGGGCTTGGCCGGCGCGGGCTCGAAACCGGCGAGGAGCGCGGCGAGGTTGGCCCGCATCATGGCGAAGTAGTCGCCCGTGCCGAGGGGGTCGAGCGTGCGGATGGTGGTGCCGGTGGCGGAGGCGAGGCGCCGCGCGGCGGCGGGGCTGAGTTGGGGCTCGACGTAGATGGATGTGAGGCCGCGGCGCCGGATGATGTCAAGGGCATTGGCGAGAGCGCCGGGTGTGGGCTCGCCCGCGCTCAGGCCGCTGATAGGGACGAACTCGAGGCCATAGCGGCGGGCGAGATAGCCCCAGGCGTCGTGGCCGACCACGACGGGCTTGCCGGCGTGGGGCTTGAGCGCGGCGGCGTAGTCAGCGTCGAGGGTGATGAGGGAGTGGGCAAGCGGGTCGAAGGCGGCATGGACGGCACGCTCGGGCTCGGACGGGGTGCGGGAATCGATGCGTGGTTCGCGACTTGCGGCAATGCGGGCCCGCCGTTGGTCGGGCGGCAGGTTGCGAGGAGACTGCGCGTTCACGACGTAAGCCGTCATGCAGTCGTGCACGTAGCAAACGAGTTTGAGTGCCAGGCGCGGGTCGAGCCAGAGGTGGGGGTCGGTGCCGCCGTGGTTGCAGAAGTCATCGTGCTCATGGTCGGGCGGCTGGGCTTCTGGCGCGGCGGCTGACACACCGGCGACGGTGGCGAACTCGATCAGAGCGTTCCCGCGCCCCTGGGCTTTCACCGCTCGCTCGATGTGGGCGTCGAGGCCGAGGCCGACGAGGACGATGAGGTCGGCGCGGGCGAGGGCGTTGATCTGGGCGGGCGTGGGCTCGTAGGCGTGCTCGCTCACGCCGGGGGGCACAAGGATTTCGACGGTGGAGCCGGGGGCGGCGGCCTCAACCAGCGGGCGGATGAGACCGGCGAGCGGCGCGATGCTGACGATGCACTTGAGGGGGGCGATGGAGACGGCGGGCGCGGATGCGGGTGCAGGGGCCGGCGCGGCTGGTGTGGGTGCCGCGGCGGGGGCAGAGTGGCCGGGGGGCGACTCGGGCACGCGGCCCGTGGCGAGCGTGCTGCTGATCGCGGCAAGGAGGAGAATCGCGTGGAGCATGGGCACGGGCCAGGTGCAAGTGTGTTGCAGGAAGCATACGCGGACAGGTACGTGGCGGTTCGGTGGGGCGTGGCCCGCGCACGCGCGGCGGGTGGGCGTGCAGCAGCCGCGCGGGGCGTGCCAGCGCGCACGGGCGTGGATACGCTTGGGGCCATTCGGGGCGGTAGCTCAGTTGGTAGAGCGCGTCGTTCGCAATGACGAGGTCGGGAGTTCGACTCTCCTCCGCTCCACTTGGACAACGAACAACGCCGCGGCTCTTGGGCCGCGGCGTTGTGGTTTTTGCGGGCGGGGTGCGCGAGACGAACGCCGGCTCAGGCGGTGATGGCCGTGACCTTCACCTGCGTGTATCGCTGGCGGTGGCCGGTCTTGCGGCGGTAGCCCTTGCGGCGGCGGAACTTGTGGATGAAGAGTTTCTCACCCTTCTCAGTGCCCGCGAGCACCTCGCAGACGACCTTGGCACCGGCCACATAGGGGGTGCCGACCTTGGCGGCGGCGGTGCCGTCGCCGGGGCCGATGCAGAGCACCTTGTCGAAGGTGATCGACTTGCCGGGCTGGGCCGCGCCCTCGTCGATGAGGTCGATGAGGATGATCTCGTCCTTGCGGACGACGCGTTGGCCGCCGCCTTCTTCGATGATGGCGTACATGAGACAGACTCCAAACCGCGCTGGCGGGGGGGCGGCCACGGGTGGCACCCGGCTTGAGGGGCCCGGTTCGCTGCGGGGCGGGAGGGTAGGCGCGTCAGTGGTGGTCGTTCTCGCTCTTGGGGCCCAGGGGCCAGCGTTCGCTGGGCTCGCCGTTGATGGTGGTGCCGCCCTGGAAGACCGGGCGCACGTTGCGCAGGAACTCGAAGGGGAAGTGGAACGTGGGGCGTGTGAGTTCGTCGAGTTTGGCCATGTGCTCGGGGAGCAGGTGGACGTCGAGGGCCTTGAGGTTCTCGTTGAGTTGCTCCACCGTGCGGGCCCCGATGATGGTGCTGGTGACGCCCAGCCGCGAGTTGACCCACGCCAGGGCGATCTGGCTGGGCGTGGCGTTCACCTGGCGGCTGATGGCGCTGAGCGCGTCGATCACGGCGTAGGACTTGTCGTTGAGGAAGCGGCTCACCCACTCCCCGCGCCCGGCCTTGGCGGTTGCGGCGGCGTTCTCGCGGGTGTACTTGCCCGAGAGGATGCCGCCCTTGAGGGGGCTCCACGGGGTGACGCCCATGTTCATCTCCATGGCCATGGGGATGAGGGCGCCCTCCACGGTGCGCTCGAGGAGCGAGTACTCGATCTGGAGGGCGATGAGGGGCGACCAGTTGCGGAAGTGGGCGATCATCTGGGCCTGCACGCACTTCCACGCGGGCGTGTCGGAGAAGCCGATGTAGCGCACCTTGCCGGCGGAGACCAGGTCGTCGAGGGCCCGCATGGTCTCTTCGATGGGCGTGAAGGGGTCCTCGAAGTGCATCCAGTAGAGGTCGATGTGGTCGGTCTGCAGGCGGCGGAGGCTCTCTTCGAGCTGCAGGCAGATCGACTTGCGCCCGGCCCCGCCCCCGTTGGGGTCGCCGGGGTGGAGGTTGCCCATGAACTTGGTGGCGAGCACCACGCGGTCGCGCTTGCTGCCCGCGGCGGTCAGGTAGTCACCGATGATCTTCTCGGAGTGGCCCTTGGTGTAGATGTTGGCCGTGTCGATGAAGTTGCCGCCCGCCGCGAGGTAGGCGTCCATGATGCGGCGGCTGGTGTTGGGGTCGCACCCCCAGCCCCAGTCGAGGCCGAAGGTCATGGCCCCCAGGCAGAGCGGGCTGACGCGAAGACCGGAGCGGCCGAGCGTGAGGTAGGACGTGAGGGGCATGGCAGGGAGCGTACCAGAAGGCAGCGGAAGGCACGAAGAAGGCGGCGAGGATTGGGCATCGGGCACTGGAGAACGCAGGTCCTCGAGGACCGAGTCCGTGGTCCTGAGTCCTGCGTGCCCTTCGAGCCCTTCGCGGTGAGCCGGTCCAGTTCCCTCGGCCCTCTCCCCTCGGCCCTCGGCCCTGAGCCCTTCCCCCCACATAACCCTGTTCCGGGCCTGAACGTCGGGTGTTGTCAGGGTTGTTCGGGCCGTTCTTGCCGGATTTCAAGCCGCGCGCCGGTGCTGAACCATGTGGATTGTCGCGCCGCACCGCGCCCGCGCCGCGCGAATCCGCGCTCGCGCCGCGCCGCACCGCGCTCGCGCGACCCGAATCCGCGCTCGCGCGACCCGAATCCGCGCTCGCGCCGCGCGAATCCGCGCTCGCGCCACCTGGATCCGCGCTCGCGCCACCTGAAACCGCGTTCGCGCGGTGCCGATGGCCTGCGGTGCCGCGCAAACGGCCACCCAACGGGCACCGACCGCTGCCAGGTGCCGGTGCGTCGTCCGGGCGACCCCGAGGCCCACCGCCTCCTTGGGCCCTTCGACTCACCCCCCGATGCCGTTGCCCTTCAGAGGAGCGCGGGGGAACTTCACGTAGGGCAGCCGCTGGTTGACCGGGAGGACGAAGTTGTCGGCCGTTCGCGTGCCGGCGGGCAGCGCGCGGAAGCCGAACGTCCCGTCGTAGGCGATGTTGTCGTCCTGCTCGATGCCGTCGCCGCTCACGCCCACAGCGCCCACGAGCACGCCGCCCTCGTAGAGCGGCACGCCGCCCGCGAAAATCTGCAGGCCGTTGGCGAGCGTGCGCACCGGCAACCCTCCTGCGCCGGCCGCGACGTCGGGCTCGCCGACGGTGCTGCGGGCGGGCACGCCCGCGAGCGGGGCCGCCTCGAGCGTGCCCGGGGTGGCGCCCGCGGCGCTGCGGGCGGCGCGACTCGCAAGGAAGGTGGTGAACGCGGTGGTCTCGCCCGCGCCGGGCACGCCGCCCGCCGTGCTGCCGAACGTGACCAGGAAGGCCGCGAGGTTGTTGAGCATGAACTCGGTCTGGATGCCGGTGTTGAAGACGCTGAAGACCTGGGCCTGCGGGCCGACGCCGGTGGTGCCAACGGTGCCGCGGGCCGTGAACGGGCCGGGGGGGGCGCCGTCGAGGCCGTCGGGGAAGTTGGGCCGGGCCAGGAAGCCGATGGTGCGGTCGCCGTAGGCCATCGTGCCGTTGAGCGGGGCGCCCAGCGTCGCCGCGGCGGTCACGTACTTGGCGTAGAGCAGCGGGGCCGCGACGGGGACGTAGCCGACGGCGGTGAGCGTGGGGGCGACGTGGGCGCCGAGGATCGCGGCCGCGTCGGCCCGGCTGAAGAAGGCGACGCTGCGGGCCTTTTGGAGCGAGACGTCGAAGCCGAAGACGGGGGCGTCTTCGCTGCGATAGACGCCCAGGAGTGTGCCGTTGGTATCGACGACCGAGACCGTGACGCGCGAGAGTTGAGGCACGTCGCGGCGGATCATGGCCCGCAACTGGTTGTTGGTGGAGTGGGCACGGCCCAGGATCGTGGCGACCTCCGCCGCGCTGAGGTTCTGCCCGCCGAAGGTGGCGCCGGCGATGGCCGTGAGGGCGGTGCCCGTGCCGCCGGGCACGAAGGCGGCCACGCTGGCCCCGCTGGTGGCAAGCCCGGTGGGGCCGGGGAGCGTGAGGTTGGGCGTGCCCTGCACGACGGGGTTGGGGAGCGTGCAGGTGGTGAAGAAGGAGGTCGCGGGAGCGTCGAGGAACGGAGCCGCGGCGGGGAAGATGAACTGCAGCGTGCCGGGAAGGGCGGCGGGCACGGTGGCGGCGGGCGGGGTGGAATAGGCGTAGGCGAAGCGGATGCCGCCGGCGAGAATCTTGTCGGCGGTGATGTTGGTGTTGGGGGGGGAGAAACCGGCCTGGCCGGCGAGGGCGATGAGTTCTTCGGTGCTGGGCGCGCCGACGGGCTTGGTGGTGTCGGCCGCGTAGCGGGCACGGTCAAGGGGCAAGCCGGTGAGCGTGTCGGCCGCGGCCGCGAGGCCGGTCTCGACGCCGATGCCCCCGATGCACTCGCCGTTGCCCGCGCCGCCCTGCCGGTAGAGCGGCAGGCCGCCCGAGTCGGCCGACAGGCCCAGGGGCAGGCGCATCATGTCGCTGGTGGGCAGGCTGGAGAACTGCACGCCGAAGAGCGGGCCGCCGGGCTGGAAGCGCACGCCGGGGGGGAAGTTGCGCTGCACGATGAAGGCGGCGGTGCGGGTGCTGAAGGCGTTGCCGCGCGTGGAGAGGAAGGCCGCGGTGCCGGCCTTGGTGGTTGCGGTGAGGGAGTTGACGATGGCAAGGCCGTCGGGGCGCATGAAGAGTGCGCCGTTGGCGGGGACGACGAAGTTGGAGCGTTCGAGCCCCCCGACGCCGCCTACACCCTGACCGATCACCGAGTAGTTGGGCGTGGGGCGGCCGTTGCCGGTCATGCGCACGCAGCCGAGCAGGTTGCCCTCGCGGTCAACGACCGAGATGGTGGCGTTCACGCCCAGGGCGTTGGCCCGGTCGATGGCGCGGCGGATGATGAGATCGACCTCGGCGGCCGTGAGGCGCGTGCCGGCCGCGATGTACGCGGGCTGGGCGCGGGCGCCGGGCGCGGGCGACAAGGCCGCGGCGAGGGCCGCGACGAGCAGCGCGGGAGCGAGGCGGCAGGAGCGGGTGGTGCGCATGGGGAGAACCTCCGCGAGGCCCGCTGCGGAGCGGGCGGCTGGGCAACCGGCGCAGTATGACAGGTCGGGGCCGGGCTGTCGAGTCCGCACGGGCGTGGAGCCGGGCAGAATCTGCGCCACGAACTATCCACAAGTGCCTCCCCGCGATCGTCGGTGCTGGGCGGGGGCGTGGGCGGGGCGCTTGCGGGAATGGTGCCCGGGCTGGTAGGCTGGCGGGCGAGTCATCGACCCGAGGGCGTGCCATGAACACATGCAAGCGAGACTGGAGCAAGGCGGGGCGGCGCGGGTCGCTGGCGGCGTGGGCGGTCTTTGCCGCGGCGGGGACGGTGCTGGCCCAGGAACCGGCTCCGGCTACGCCCGCCCCGGAAAAGCCCGCCGAGAAGCCGGCGGAGGCGACCCCTGCCGCGGAACCGGCCAAGGACGCCGCGCCGGCGACACCCGAGACCGCGCCGGCGGAAGGATCATCGCGGCGGCGGCGCGGCGGTGCAGCGGCGGGGGGAGAGTCGCAAGAGGCCAAAGCAACCGAGGCACCGGCGGCACCGGTGGAGCAGCCCATCCAGGGCGGGCCTGTGGCGGGCGACAGCGAGACGCTGGGCTTCGCCGGGAGCGGGCCGTATCCGGCCCGGATGCTCTTGGAGCGCGAGTCGATCGCCTCGCCCGATCGGTGGCGGATCGGCTGGCCGAAGTGGGACCGGTACAACCGCCAGGCCAAGAGCGACCCGGTGCTGATGAACGCCAGCGGCGGGGATTCGCCCTACACGCTGGGCAGCCCGTGGAACCCGTACGACCGCAACATTTTGAAGGGGGACTACCCGATCATCGGGCAGACGATCTTCTTCAACTTCACGGGTGTGAGCGACACGTTCTATCAGTACCGCAAGAACCCGACGCCCTCGGGCCCGTCGGCGGCCCAGGCGGGGAGCTTCGACACCTTCCGCGACGGGCGGCAGCAGGTGTTCAACCAGAACGTGTTCCTGAACTTCGACATCTTCAAGGGGTACACGTCGTACCGGCCCATCGACTGGCTGGTGCGGATCACGCCGGCGTTCAACATCAACTACGTGGACATCTTCGAGAACGGCGGGCTGAACATCAGCCCCGGCTTCGGGGATGAGCGGCGCGACAGTTTCGAGACGATCCAGGAGGCCTTCGCCGAGGTGCACCTGGGGGACCTGACCGAGTACTTCGACATCCTGTCGATCAAGGTGGGGCGGCAGTTGTTCGTGTCGGACTTCCGGGGCTTCATCTTCAACGACGTGTCGGACGGGGTGAAGGTGACGGGCAACTGGGACGCCAACCGCATCCAGTGGAACCTGGCGGTGTTCAACTCGCCGGAGAAGGACTCGAACAGCGGGCTGAACCAACTCAACTGGCGCGACCAGCAGATTTTCATCGCCAACCTGTACGTGCAGGACTTCGCGGGGCTCTTGGGGTACACGCTGCAGGGGTCGTTTCACTGGAACCACGACAACTCGCGGGACCGCTTCGACAGCAACGGCGTGCAGGTGCGGCCCGACCTGGCGGGGAGCGTGATCAGCAAGGACCTGGACGCCTTCTACCTGGGCTTCGCGGGCGACGGGCACATCGGCCGGTGGAACGTGAACCACGCCTTCTACTACGCCTTCGGCGAGGAGCGGCCCAACAACATCGCGGGCGTGGACACCGACATCGGGGCCTTCATGGGCGCGATCGAGGTCTCCTATGACATGGACTGGTTCCGCCCCAAGGTGAGTTTCCTCTACGCCAGCGGCGACGAGGACCCGCTCGACGGCGACGCCGGGGGCTTCGACGCCATCTTCGACGACCCCAACTTCGCGGGCGGGCCGGCGTCGTTCTACCAGAACCAGGGCCTGCGGCTGTTCGGCGTGGGGCTGAACCAGGGCCGCTCGTTCCTCAACACGCTCAAGTCGAGCAAGGCCGAGGGGCAGAGCAACTTTGTGAACCCCGGCATGTTCCTGCTGAATGCGGGCTACGACGCGGAGATCCTGCCGACGCTGCGGACGAGTTTCAACTTCAACGCGCTCTTCTTCTCGGATACGTCGTCGCTGGAGTTCTTCACGAACCAGAACGACATCCGCCAGGAGATCGGCTACGAGATCAACCAGTTTGTGCAGTGGCGGCCCTTCCTGAACAACAACGTGATCATCTCGGTCGGCGGGTCGCTCTTCTTCCCCGCCGGGGGTTTCAACGACATCTACAACGACCGGCAACTGCTGGGGCAGATCTTCACGGGCGTGACGCTGACATACTGAAGGGGCCGGGTCCTGAGTCTTGAGTCCTGAGTCCTTGAGCGGCGGGTGGTTGCGGCGGGTGCGGTTGGTCGGCTTTGTCGGAGGGTTTGGTCATGGCTACGCGTTCTGGCACGTTTGCCCCCGCCTTCTTCGCCTCTCTCACCGGCGCGGCGTCGCTGCTGGTGGCGCTGAGCGCGTGCGAGCACCAGTATTCCTGGCGGGGGGCCGAGCGGCACAAGGATGCCGAGACCGCCAAGATGATGAAGATGGGGCCCGATGAGGCCCGACGGGTCTTCTTGGCCAACATGGCCCCCGCGGCCCCCGGCAAGGGGGCGTACACGCCCACCGAAACGATGAAGGCCCAGGACGTGGCCAACGCCAAGAGCAAGGGGTGCATCAGTTGCCACACCACGGGCGACTCGGCGAGCATGCACGAGGGCGACAGCGTGGTCATCTCGTGCGTCGATTGCCACGGCGGCAACGGCGAGGTGATGAGCACCATGGCGGCCGCGGGCCGGCCCGGCAAACCCGGCACCCCGATCGAAGACACGGCCTACCTCGCCGCGATGCAGGCCGCGCACGTGCAGCCCAAGCACCCCGAGGCGTGGTACGGCGCCGACGTGGCCGACGGCACGCGCGCCTTCGGTGAACACGCGCACGCCGACCCGACGCGCATGCACGGCTCGCGGAATCCGCGGATCACCTACGCCGCGTTCCAGCAGGAATCGGCCGAGTTCGTGCGCTTCATCAACCCCGGCGACCTGCGCGTGGCCGACCTGGCCTGCGGCAGTTGCCACGGCGACAAGTTCGGCGACCACATCGACCGCGTGCGCATGAGCATGATGAGCCACGGGGCCCAGTTGTGGGGCGCGGCCCTCTACAACAACGGCGCGGTGCCCAACAAGTGGGCGCGCTACGGCGAGGCCTACGACGTCTTCGGCCGCCCGGCCCGCCTGCAAGGCGTGGCGCTCGACGCCAAGAGCGACGGCGACCCGCAGTGGCGCAACCCGACGGCGACGGAGATGGCCACCAAGGGCGTGGTGCCGTACCTCGAGCCCCTGCCGACGTGGAACATCGCCCAGCCGGGCAACATCCTGCGCATCTTCGAGCGCGGCCAGAAACTCCCCAACCCGGAGATCGGCCAGCCCAACCCGAACGTCGAGCCGGGCAAGCCGGACAAGCAACTCTCGCCGCGCGGCCTGGGCACGCTCCTGCGCGCAGACCCCGTCTTCCTGGGCATGCAGAAGACGCGCCTGCTCGACCCGATCCTGCCCATGCTCGGCACCAACGACCAGGCGGGCGACTACCGCTCCAGCGGCTGCACCGCCTGCCACGTGGTCTACGCCAACGACCGCCAGAAGTACCACAACGACCCGGCCTACGCGAGCACCGAGAAGTACGCCGCGTTCGGCAACCAGGGGTTCAGTTTCACCAGCGACCCGACCATCCCGAAGGATGAGTCGGGCCACCCGATCAAGCACATCCTCACCAGCGGCGTGCCCAACAGTTCGTGCGTGGTCTGCCACATGCACCCCGGCACCAGTTTCGCCAACACCTACGTGGGCTACATGTGGTGGGACAACGAGTCGGACGGGGAGTTCGTCTACCCCGGCAAGAGCCAGACGCCGACTGCGGAGCAGGAGTGGTTCCACCAGCGCAAGAACCCCGAAGGGGCGAGCCTCAAGGGCCTGTGGTCGAACCTGTACCCCGGCGAGAAGAGCCACATGGGCGAGACGGCGGGGGAGGACTTTTTGCAGCGCGTGGGCGAGCCGCGCAAGGGCGACGGCAGCACCGTCAACGACAAACTCAGGCACAACCAGTTCGCCGACTTCCACGGCCACGGCTGGATGTTCCGTGCCATCTTCAAGAAGGACCGCCACGGCAACCTGCTCACGAAGGACGATGCGAAGATCGACCCGGCCGACCCCAACAAGTGGGACAAGGCCGTGCACCTGAAAGACATCCACCTCGAGCGCGGCATGCAGTGCGTGGACTGCCACTTCATCCAGGATTCGCACGGCGACGGGAAGTTGTACGGCGAGGTTCGCGCCGCGGTGGAGATCACCTGCATCGACTGCCACGGCTCCAGCGACAAGTACGCGACGCTCAAGACCAGCGGCCCCGCCGCGCCGCCGGGCGGGCGCGACATCCGCCGCACGGCCAGCGGCAAGGCCCGCTTCAAGTGGGAGGAGGAGGGCGGCGGCCGGAAGTTGTACCAGTACTCGGCGATGGACCCGGACCTCAAGTGGGAGGTGGTGCAGACGCTCGACACGCTGAACCCCAACTCGGCCTGGAGCAAGGCCAACCCGCAGTCGGCGGAGCGCAGCCGCTTCGCCAAGACCGTGCAGCGCGAGCGGACGGCGGACGGCAAGGTGCAGTGGGGCGACCTGCCGACCACGAAGGACGACAAGGGCAAGCAGACGGTGGACCACGGCAAACTGGCCCACAGCGACAACGACATGGAGTGCTACACCTGCCACACCAGCTGGATGACCAGCTGCGCCGGCTGCCACCTGCCCATGAAGGCCAACAAGCGGGCCCCCATGCTGCACAACGAGAGCATGTACACGCGCAACTTCACGCAGTACAACTACCAGGTGCTGCGCGACGACACGTACATGCTCGGGCGCGACTCGGCCGTGAAGGCGATGGCGGCGGGGCGCGACCCGTGGAAGCAGGGCGGCAAGATCGTGCCGGTGCGCTCGAGTTCGGCGGTGATCGTGGGAAGCCAGAACGCCCAGCGCGAGTGGATCTACAGCCAGCAGCAGACCGTGAGCAGCGAGGGCTACTCGGGCCAGGCCTTCAACCCGCACTTCCCCCACGCCACCGGCGGCAAGAACACCACCAAGATGTGCACCGACTGCCACGTGTCCAGCGACAACAGCAACAACGCGTGGATGGCTCAACTGTTTCTCCAGGGCACCAACTTCACCAACTTCCTCGGGCGCTTCATCTACGTCGCCTGCGGCGGTGAGGGGCTGGAGGCGGTGGTCGCCACCGAGCGTGAAGACCCGCAGGCGGTCTTCGGCTCCACGCTGCACAAACTCGCCTACCCCGACGAGTACGAGGCCTTCGTCAAGGGCGGCCGCCGCCTGAGCGAGAGTTACGAGCACGGCCCCGACGGCGTCTTCGGCTTCGGCGGCGAGGTTCTCGACCTGCAACTCCGCGGCGAGTACGTCTACGCCGCGCGGGGCAAGAGCGGCTTCTACGTCTTCGACGTCGCCAACATCGACAACAAGGGCTTCTCCGAGCGCATCGTCACCAGCCCGGTGTCGCCGCTGGGGCAGGAACTCGGGTTCAAGACGTCGTACGCGGTCAGCGTCGCCAGCCCGGCCACGGTGGCGGTCGATCCCGCCCGCGGCCGCTATTCGAGCGACCCGAGCAAGCCCTACGCCAACGTGCTGGCCGACCCCGAGCCGCACCACGTGAACATGGAGCAGAAGGTCCACCCGATGTACGCCTACATCTACATCGGCGACCGCGACGAGGGCCTCATCATGACCTTCGCGGCCACGCTGCTCGACGGCGACCCGCAGAACAACTTTTTGGAGCGGGCCAAACTTGCCGACGGCACCACGGCCTTCAACCCCGGCGGACGCCTCACCGGCCTCACGCAGCTCATCTGCGCCGGCCACTACCTCTACGCCACCAGCCCGGCGGGCCTCACCGTCATCGACATCGACAACCCCACCGACCCGAAGGTGGTCGGCACCGTCGGCAGCGATCAACTCGTGCAGCCGCAGTCGGTGGCGGTGCAGTTCCGCTACGCCTTCGTCACCGACCGCGAGGGGCTCAAGGTGATCGACGTGACCAACCCCGCCGCGCCGGCCCTGGTGCCCGGGGCGATCGTGAAGATGGACGACGCCCGCCGCGTCTACATCGCACGCGGCTACGCCATGGTCGCCGCGGGCAAGCAGGGCCTCGCCATCGTCGATGCCGAGACCGCCACGGCCCCGAAACTGGTCCAGTTCTTCAACGCGGGCGGCGTCATCAACGACTGCCGCGACGTGAAGGTGGGCTTCGTGAACGCCTCGGCCTTCGCGTATCTGGCCGACGGCAAGAACGGCCTGCGGATCGTGCAGTTGTTCTCCCCCAACTCGGTGCCGCAGTTCCGCGGCTTCCACATGCCGCTCGCCCCGGAACTGGTCGCGAACTTCAAGACGCACGGCCCCGCGCTGGCGATCAGCAAGGGCCTCGACCGCGACCGGGCCGTGGACGAAACCGGCCACCAGGTGGCCGTCTTCGGGCGCGTGGGGGCGCGGCCGCTCAGCAAGCCCGAGATGGAGAAGATGTACCTGCGCCCCGACGGGCGGGTGTGGACGGTGAGCGACAAGCCCGAGACCGCCGCGCTGCCCTTCACGTTCTCTTCGCCCGACACGGCGGCCAAGGCGGAGGGCGCGGCGGAGCCTGCGGGCGGAACCCGGCGGCGGCGCTGACGGGCGGAGCCTTGCACAACCGCGCCAAGGCGCGAAGAAGAGTCTCAACCGCGAAGGCCGCAAGGAACGCGAAGGAAGACGGGTACGCACAGGTGCGCAGAGGTGGGCACAGGTGCACAGGTGCACAGGTGCACAGGTGCACAGGTGCACAGGTGCACAGGTGCACAGG
>CAZPWW010000011.1:0-19285 GCA_964590885.1 uncultured Phycisphaeraceae bacterium | reverse complement strand
GCGCATTGGCGCCCGCGCATCGCGCATTGGCGCCCGCGCATCGCGCATTGGCGCCGCTTGCGCGACAAAGCGCCGGGTTTTTCTGCGCCAGCTCGCTTTTTCCCTGATGCGCAGCGGCCCTTGCGGCACACAGGAGCGGTTTTTCGTGGTGCGGACCCGGGGTTGGTCGGTCCGGACGGGGTTATGCGCGACCCGGCCGCGGGGCCCGCCGCGCAAGCAAAGACCCCGGCCGCGCACGGCCGGGGTCTGGATAACTCAGCGAGGAGCGGCGTGCCCGCGCGTGCCCGGCGCGGTCACTCGCCCTGCGGCTTGGCCTTGTCCTTCCCCTTGCCCTTCTCGCCCTTGCCCTCTTTCTCGTCCTTCTCCTTCTTCGCGGGGCCGCCCGCGCCCTTGCCCTTCGAGTTCTCGTTGGGGCCGGTGTGGGCGTCGTCAAACTCGGCCGCGAGTTTCAGTTGCGCCATCGCCTCGTCGATGGCGCGCACGGCCGCGGCCTTGTGCCCCCCGAAGTCGTGCGGGGCCTTGCTCAGATACGCCTTGGCCTCGGCGAGGTCGCGCCCGGCCTTGCGCAGGATGGGGTGGCGGCCGGCTTTTTCGCCCTTTTCGCCGTCGGGCCCGTCGTCGTCGCCGCCCGCGTCGCGCTTCTCCTTGATCTTCTCGCGGGCCTCGTCGCGCTTCTCCTTCATCTTCTCGCGCAGGGCGTCGCGGTCGGGCCGGCCCTTCTCCTGCGGCTCCTGCTGCGCGAGCCCGAGCCCGGCCACCGCGGCCGGCGGCAGCGTGAACGCGGCGGCGGCGGCCAGCGTCCAACCGGCGGCGCACAGCGCGGCCGCGGCGGAGAACAGTGCGGAGCGGGAAGCGTTCTTCATGGAAGCGTCCTTTCGTGCGTGTGGGGCCGGGCCCGAGCGCATGCAGGATATCGACGATCGCGGCCCGGGTGTGAACCGCCGGGCCCGGAGCGGCGCCCGGCGCCGCCGGGCTGCAAACCGGCACCAAACGAAACACCCCCCGGCCGGGGTGGCCGGGGGGTGCGTGGATGCGAAGGGGAGGCCTGCCGCGCTCAGCGGCGGCGACGGGCCGCGACCAGGCCGCCGATGGCCGCCAGGGCGAAGGCGCCGGGCCCGGGGATGGCACACTCGATGGCGGTGAGGGCGATGTTGTAGCCGCCGCCGTAGTTGGTCTGGAGGACGCCGTTGGCATCCTGCCAGACGCTGCTGATCATGTCCATGGCGGGGTTGGCCGGATCGATGTAATCGATGGTGGCGTTCTCGCTCATCTGGATGATGTTGTCCATGTTCTGGTCAACCCAGTGGAAACTGGTGAGCGTCAGCGCGTGGCCGATGCCGCCGCCGTTGGGCAGGATGCCGATCTCGACGTCGCAGCCCATGGTGAGGGCGTTGAAGAAGAACTGCCAGGTCGGGCGGATCTGCTCGATGTCGGCGTTGGTGCCGGAGTAGAGGTGCGACTGGCCGTCGACGGCGACCTTGCCGGGGGCCTTGGCGGCGATGTACGACTTCTTGCCGTCGAGCCAGCCATTGGCACCTGTGCCCGTATCGCTGCTGGTGCCCATGTGGTTGTTGCCCAGGTCGCTGGCGGCCGCCGCGGCGTTGTTGCCGGTGAGGCTGGTGCCCAGGAGCGTGGGGTTGGTGTTCTGCAGCCACGTGAACGAGTTCATGGTGGCGGTGGGCACGCAACTGTTGGCGCCGCTCCCGCCCGGGTTCACGGGAACGTTGGCCTGGTCGAGACGGCCGAACTTGCTGGTGTCGAGTTGCACGTGGTAGACCGTCGCGGCCAGCGACGATCCGGCGCACGCGACCAGCACGAGCAGCGCGGAAACGGTGGACTGATGCTTCATGACTCTCTCCTCAACAGGCCGCGGCGGGGGGCGCCCACGGGCAGACACGCGGCCCCACGTGAGACCGCTCTGGATGCCAGCATACCACAAGGGCGACCGGGCACAAGGGGTCGGCAACGGCTTCGTGGAAATCTAGCAAAGGACCGTAGTTGCGGCCCCGGGGCCGGACGGTGCCGGGCGACGCGGCGTACGATGGGCCGCGGAAGGCCACGGCGCTGTACGGAAGCGGTTTCCGGCACGTCGGGGGCGCGATCGCGGCGGCAAACCCAACCAAATGGCGACCAGACAGATCCAGTTTCGTGAGGCCCTGCGCGAGGCGATGAGCGAGGAGATGCGCCGCGACCAGCGGGTGTTCTTGCTGGGCGAAGAGGTGGCCCAGTACAACGGCGCGTACAAGGTGAGCCAGGGGATGCTGGAGGAGTTTGGGCCGCACCGGGTCATCGATTCCCCCATCAGCGAGAACGGCTTTGCGGGCCTGGCGGTGGGCGCGGCGATGTACGGCCTGCGGCCGATCATCGAGTTCATGTCGTGGTCGTTCAGTCTGGTGGCGGCCGACCAGTTGCTCAACAACGTGCCCAAGATGCTCTACATGTCGGGCGGGCAGTGGGGCTGCCCGGTGGTCTTCCGCGGGAACAACGGGGCGGGGGGGCAACTCGGCTCCACGCACTCGTGGACGGTCGAGGCGCTCTACTCCAACGTGCCGGGGATGAAGATCGCGATCCCCAGCTGCCCCCACGACGCCAAGGGGCTCTTGAAGACGGCCATCCGCGACGAGGACCCGGTCTTCTTCCTCGAGAGCGAGCGGATGCTGAGCGACAAGGGGGACGTGCCCGAGGGCGAGTACACCGTGCCCTTCGGGCAGGCCGAACTCAGGCGCGGCGCGTGGGATGAGGACGCGGACTGCACGCTCGTGTCGTTCGGGCGGCCGGTGAACTTTTGTCTGGAGGCGGCCGAGGAACTGGCGAAAGAGGGCGTGCGCACGCACGTTTTGGACATGCGGACGATCCGGCCGCTGGACACGCAGTCGATCGTGCGGAGCCTGAAGCGCACGGGGCGTGTGGTCGTGGTCGATCAGTGCTGGCCGTTTGCCAGCGTGGCCAGCGAGGTGGTGACGCAGGTGTGCGAGAATGCCTTTGACTACCTCGACCACCAGCCCGTGCGAGTGAACGCCGACGACGTGCCGACGCCGTACGCCAAGAACCTCGAGGCGGAGTATCTGCCGCACAAGGGCAAGATCGTGAGCGCGGTCAAAGCCGCGACGGGGAGGCTCTGAGTGGCGTCGAATCTCTCCATGCCGCGGCTGTCGGACACGATGGAGGTGGGCACCATCGTGAAGTGGCACGTGAAGCCCGGCCAGCGCGTGCGCTCGGGCGATGTCGTGGCCGACATCGAGACCGACAAAGCGACGATGGAACTGCAGACGTTTGACGACGGCGTGGTGGGCGTGCTGACGGTGAGCGAGGGGCAGTCGGTGCCGGTGGGGACGACGATTCTGCGGTGGGAGGGTGGCGGGGAGAGCGCGGCCGGCGGCGCGACCGCCGTGGCGACCGAACCCGGCCCGGGCAAGGCGAGCGCCGCGGCGGGAACGCCGGCGGGCAGGGGCCCGGGGGCCGCGACGGCCACAGCGACCGCCGACGGGAACGGCACTCACGAGCGCGTCTTCGCGTCGCCGCTGGCGCGGAAGTTGGCGGGCGAGTCGGGGATCGACCTCAAGACCGTGCACGGGACGGGCCCATCCGGGCGGATCGTGCGCAAGGATGTGGAGACGTTTGTGGCCGGAGGCGCGGCGGGCCTCGCGCTGCCGACGGCGGCACCCAGCCCCGCGAAACTGGCGCCCACCAGCCCCAGCGCGGCGGCGGTGGTGCCGGGCTCGGCGTTCACGCACTCGACCACGCCCCTGCAGGGGCGGGTCGTGCCGCTCTCAAACATGCGTCAGACCATCGCCAAGCGGCTGGTGGAGAGCAAGGCGAGCATCCCCCACTATCAGGTGACGGTGGCGGCGCGGATGGATGCGCTGCTGGCGCTGCGGGCACAGTTGAACGACCAACTCGCCGCTCAGGGCGTGAAACTGAGCGTGAACGATTTTCTGGTGCGGGCCTGCGCGCTTGCGATGCACCAGCACCCGCACGTGAACAGCCGGTGGCGGGGCACGAGCATCGAGGTGGTGCCGGCCGTGAACGTGGGCGTGGCGATCTCGCTGCCTGAGGAGCGCGGCGGCGGGCTGGTGGTGGCGACCATCCGCAACGCCGACCAGTTGGGCCTGCGGCTGATCTCGCAGATGACGCGGACGCTTGCCGAGAAGGCCCGCGGCAGGGGGCTGACGGTGGAGGAGATGGCCGACAGCACGTTCACCATTTCCAACCTGGGCATGTTCGGCGTGGAGCACTTCACGGCGATCATCAACCCGCCCAACGCGGCGATCCTCGCCGTGGGCGCGGCGGTGAAGAAGCCGGTGGTGGAGACGGTGGACGGCAAGCACGCGATCGTGGTGGGCCACGAGATGCAGATGACGATGTCGAGCGACCACCGCATCGTGGACGGGGCGATGGCGGCCCAGTATCTGGGCACCGTGAAGGCGATGCTGGAGAAGCCGGCGAGTTTGCTGGTGTAGGCTCGCGGGGGCGCGGGTGCGCGGAGCCAGATGGCGCGAGAACTCTCGACACCGGTGCTGATCGTGGGCGGGGGAACCGGGGGCGTGGCCGCGGCATTGGCGTGCGCGCGCGCGGGCGTGCCCTGTGTGCTGAGCGAAGAAACCGACTGGCTGGGCGGGCAACTGAGCACGCAGGCGGTGCCGCCGGACGAGAACCAGTGGATCGAGACGGTCGGTGCCAACGCCAGTTACCAGGCGCTGCGCCGCTGGGTGCGCGGGTGGTATCGGCACCACACGGATGTCGACCCTTCCCGCGCGGGGGTGGAGCACCTGAACCCCGGCGGCGGATGGGTAAGCCGCCTGTGTGCCGCGCCGGTGGTGTGGCGCGAGGCGATCGAGGCGGCGCTGGCCCCGCACGCGGCGAGGATCACGCGGCTGATGCGGCACGAGTTGGTGGCGGCGGTGGCGGGCGCAGGTGATCGGATCGAAGCGGTGGCCTTGCGCTCGCTGGAGAGCGGCGAGCGTGTGCTGGTGCGGGCCGCGTTTGTCCTCGACGCCACCGAGACGGGCGACGTGCTGGCTCTGGGCGGCGTGGAGCACGCCGTGGGGGCGGAGCACGCGGACGTGTACGGCGAGTTGCACGGGCGGGCGGACTTTGACGCGACCCTGCGGGTGGACGAACTGGACCAGCAGGCGTGCTCGTGGTGCTTTGCGCTCGAGCACCACGCGGGGGTGGACTTCACCGTGCCGCGCCCGCAGGCGTACGCGTGGTGGCGGGCCCACGTGCCGGCGATGAGCCCGCCGTGGTGCGGGCCGCTGTTTTCGTGGACGGTGCCGAGCCACAACGAGGAGGGCCGCCGCACCTTTCGCATGGTGCCGCCGCCGGACGAGCCCCCGCCCGGGCCCGACGGCACGCCGGAGTGGGAGATGTGGCGGTACCGGCGCATCCGCGATGCGGGGCTCTATCGGGCTGAGCGGCGGGGAGCGCACCCGGACGTAACGCTTATCAACATGGTGCAGATGGATTTTTGGCAGAAGCCGCTGCTGGGCGGGCGGAGGCTTGTGGTGAGTGCGGCGGACCGCGCGGCGGCGTTGGCGGGGGCACGCGAGCAGTCTTTGTGCCTGCTGCACTGGATGCAGACGGAAGCCCCGCGGCACGACGGCGGCAACGGCTACCCCGGCCTGCGGCCGGCGGGCGAACTCTTGGGCACGGCCGACGGGTTTGCCAAGGCGGTGTACGTGCGCGAGCCGCGCCGCCTGATGGCGCGCACGGTGGTGAGCGAGCGGCACATGGGCACGCAGCAGCGGCGGGCGGAGGGGTGGGATCGGCGCGATACGGCGTGGGGGGCCACGCCGTTTGGCACGGCGGAGCGGTTCGGCGACTCGGTGGGCATCGGGCACTACATGATCGACCTGCACCCGTCGTGCGCGGGGCGGAACAACGTGTACGTTCCCGCCGCGCCGTTTCGGGTGCCGCTGTCGGCGCTGGTGCCGCTGCGCTGCACGAACGTGCTGGCGGCGGGCAAGTGCCTGGGGGTGTCGCACATCGCCAACGGGGCGTATCGGATGCACCACGTGGAGTGGAGCGTGGGCGAGGCGGCGGGCGCCTGCGCGGCGTGGTGCACGGCCCACGGGCTGATGCCGCACGGCCTGTGCGCGGATGCGGGGCGTGTGGAGGCGTTTCAGGGCGCGCTGCGGGATGCGGGCGTGCGGACGGCGTGGCCGTGGGAAGCGTGAGGCGAGGCACCGCTCAGGCGGGCCGGGGCGCAAGCGCCTTGTGGACCTCTTCGATCAGGCGCTCGGCTTGGAAGGGCTTGAAGAGCACGCAACTCAGCCCCTCCTGGCTGGCCCGCACGATGGAGTGGTGCGGGTCGTAGCCGAACCCGGTCATCAGGATGACGGGGAGGGTGTGGTTGTGCTTGCGGGCGGCGGCGAAGATCTCGTAGCCGGTCTTGTCGGGCAGTTTGATGTCGCTGATGAGCAGGTCGAAGGCGCGGCTGTCGGGGCTGCTGCCGCCCCCGCCTGCGCCGGCGCCCCCGGACCGTTCGGAGCCGGGGCCACTGGGGGCGCGGGGCGCCGCGGCGGCCTCGCCGCTGAGGGCGGCGAGGGCCTCTGCCCCGTTCTCACAGATGACCACGTCGGCCCCGCGCTTGCGGAGCACGTCGCGGATGACCTGGCGGATGCGGGGCTCGTCGTCGGCCACAAGGATGCGCTTACCGGCCACGAGCGGGTCGAGGGCGGCCTCGGTGAGGGCCTTCTCGGCGCCCAAGATGTTGCGGTGGCCGCCGGCCACGTCCTTCATGCGGCGGCGGATGGACTCGACATCGGCGACGACTCGCTCGATGTGGCGTGTGGCGGCCGTGTCGGCGGTGGTGGCCTGGCGGAGCAGGGCAATGGCGCTGTCGATGTCGTCCAGGGGCTCGGCGAGCTCGCCCTCGACGTTGCCGCCCACGGCCTCGCCGACCGCGGCCCGCTCGACCACGAGCAGGTTGAGCATGTGCAGGGCGAGGGCGACGTGGTTGGCGAAGGCCTCGGCGAACTGGCGGTCCTCCTCGCTGAAGGCGCCGGGGCGGGTGCTCTCGACGTTGAGGATGCCGAAGACCTTGTCGGCGAGGCGCAGGGGAACCGTGAGGCTGGAGCGTGCCTGGTCGATGCCGAGCACGTAGCGGGGATCGGTGGTGGTGTCCGGACAGATGTAACTGCGGCCGGTGGCGGCGACGTAACCGGAAATGCCGTTGCCGTCGCGGTTGGCGTACAACTCGACCTCCATGGCGGCGGCGGGCAGGCCGCGGCTCATGACCAGTTCCAGTTTGCCGGTGGGCTCATCGATGAGGCGGATGGCGAACTGGTCGAAGTGGAGGAGGTCGTGGGCGAAGCGGATGATCTTCTCTTCGAGGATGCGCAGGCGGTCGCCGGTGTGCAGGCGGCGGACGACTTCGGCGTCGAGTTTGACCAGTTCGGCCCCGGCGTTGTCGATGGCCTGACGCTGCTGCTGCTGGCGGCGCGCAACCGAGACATCCCACACGATGGCGGCGACGTGGCGCAGGCGGGCGGGGGCGGGGCCGCCCGGGGGGGCGGGCTCGACGACGGGGGAGACCAGCACCTCAAAGAACCGCCCGTCGTCGCTGGCGACGTCAAAGCGGCGGCTGTCGGCCGCCCGGCCCGCAGCGAGGGCCTCGCCCAGGCCGGTGGCGGCCAGGCGGCAGACCTGCGACACGCGGGACCGGGTGGCGGGGTCGTACGACTCAAAGCGGGCGTTCGCCCAAAGGGTGCGGCCGTCGGGCTCGGTGAGGCAGACGCCCTCGCCCAAGGCCCGGAGCAAGACGGCCGACTGGCGGTCGACGAGTTCGCGTTCGAGGGCGAGGTAGTCGCCGGTCTCGGCGAGGATCGCCCCACCGACACCCTGTTTGATCGCGTCGAGGCCGCCGGGGGCGTCGAGGAGACGGATGTCGAAGCGGTCGCGGAGCGCGGCGACATCGTCGGCGCTGGCGAGCGTCGGCCCTTTGAGCACCAGCAGCACCGGACGGCCATCGCCCATCGAGACTCGCGCTCCGCGGACCTCCGGTCCGGGCCACATGCCTGCCGCGAGCGCCACGGCCGCGGGGCCCCGGTCCGTGGGGCCATCGGGGGGAGGATACCCGGCCGGGCGGGTGCACGCCCGCAGCCGGTGGAGGCGGCTACTGCACGAGGCCCTTGGTGAGGCGCATGAAGGCGGTTTCGAGGTTGACAGTCTCCTCGGCGAAGCGGGTGAGGCGGTAGCCGCTGTTGATGAGCACGTTGGGCACGTCGCTGACCTCGAGCCGCGCCCCGGGCTCGACGACCACGCTGATGAGCGGGGGTGCCTTGGCCCGCTGGGTCTCGCCGAGGCCGTTGGCGCCCCCCCCACCCCCACCGGCCTGCAGGGCCGACGGATCATCGGTGATGGAGACCTTGGCGACGCCGGGCAGCTTGGCCAGCAGGGCGGCGGCCTCGCGGGCGCGGTCTGCGACGACCACGTGGAGCACCTGACCGACCTTGGCGCGGCGGACGGCCTCGTGCACGGAGCCGGAGAAGAGGAGTTTGCCGCGCTCGATGATGCCGACAACGTTGCAGAGTTCGGCGAGTTCGGGGAGGATGTGGGAACTGATGATGATGGTCTTACCCATGCGTTTGAGTTCTTTGAGCAACTCGCGCATCTCGATGCGGGCCCGCGGGTCGAGGCCGCTGGCGGGCTCGTCCATCAGGAGTACCTTGGGATCGTGCAGCAGCACGCGGGCCACGCTGAGGCGCTGCTGCATGCCTCGCGAGAGGCCGTTGACGTCGGCGTCGGCCTTGTAGCGCAGGTCGGTGAGCTCGAGCACGTCGCCCACGACCTTGTCGCGCTGCTTGCCGTGGATGGCGTAGCAGGCGGCGAAGAACTCGAGGTACTCGGTGACGACCATGTCCTGGTAGGCGCCGAGGAAATCCGGGACGTAGCCGACGATGGGGCGGATGAGGCGGTTCTGGTGGCCGATGGTGAGGCCGTCGATCATGGCCATACCGCTGGAGGGCTTGAGCAGGGTGGCGAGGATCTTGATGGTGGTGGTCTTGCCGGCACCGTTTGGGCCGATGAAGCCGAAGCAGTCTCCCGACTCGATGGCGAGGTTGAGGTTGTCGAGGGCCACGGTGTCGGCGTAGCGCTTGGTCAGGTTGACGGTCTCGATCATCGGCATTGGTGGCAGACGGCCCGCGGCCGCGCGGCGTGGCTAGTTGTCCCGTGCGATGGGCGGGTTGTCGGGGAGAGGGTAGACCCAGCGCATCACGGTCCGACCCAGGAGCGGCACGTCGTCGCCGTCGGCGGTGAGGGGGATGGGCGCGGGGGCGCGGTCCTCCTCTGTGCCGACGTGGCCGATGATGATGAGGCAGGGCTGGGTGAACCAGCGTGCGATGTCGTAGTTGTGGGCGGCGCGGCGGCGGGCGAGCGAGGCCGCCTCCATGGCGTTGCTGCCGCTGAGGGGCTCGGGGGGTGCGAGAAGGGGGAAGAGGGCGAGGCCCAGCATTCGGCGCTCGAACTCGGTCTCGGGTTCGGTGGCATCGGTGCGGTCAAGGCCGAGGTTGGCCGCGGAGCCGGCCCGGGGCACCAGGCCGGAGAGCAGGCTCTCGGCCATCTCGACGGCGCCGCCACCGACGAAGGGTGCGCTGACATCGGACCCGGCGGGCTGACGTCCGGTGGGCGTGGCCTCGGCGAGATCGAGCACCTGCCCGGGGGCCCAGGGGGCGGAGAGTTGCCACGCCAGCGCATTTGACATCAGAAAGCCCGCGCTGGTGGTGGCACGCAGGTTCTGAGCCGAGACGTGGATGACGATGATGCGGGTGAGGGGCGCGGGGAGTTCGTGCACGAGGGCTCCCACGAGTCGTGACGGTGCGTTGTCGCGGGTGTCGGGGCGTATGCTGCCGCGCTCAGGGGCGGGCGAGACCAACCCGGCGGCGTCAACGCGCACGGGCATGGGCATCTTCCAGCGCGGCCCGCCAGCCCAGTCAATCTGCAACTGCTTGACGGTGGAGCGCGTTGGCACGGCCAGCGAGGCCGGTGCACGCGCGTTGACCACGTAGGAGCGGGCATCGGGGAAACTCACACCGGAACCGGCGCGGCTCTCCACGGGCGGGTCCCAACTGGCGAGGGCTGCACGGGTGCGCTCGGCGGCGTCGGCGGGCACGTCGATGCGCATCTGGCCGTAGCGGGGCAGGAGCAGGCCCACCCACGCGCGGGCCCGCTGGGTGCTCTGGCCGTAGACGTGGTCGAGCAGGGTGAGGTGGCTGCCCTCGAGTTTGCCGGGGCGGAGGTAGGTGGCCCCGCCCCAGGCGACGGCGGTGAACGCGCCGGCCGCGAGCACGAAGCTCACCCAGGCGTGGTGCACCCAGTTGCGGCGCTTGAGGAGTGCGTACCCAAGGGGGCCGGCCACGAGCCAATACGCGACGAAGACCCCGAAGCCCAGCAGCACACCGGCCGCGGCCCGGCCGGTCTTGGCGATCTTGGAGGAGATAGAGCGGTCGAAGACCCGCTCTACGCGGTTGGAGATGTAGCCGGGCAGGCCGCCCACGCCCCCACGGTTCGCGACCATGAGCGCGACCTCTTCGTTGGTGGGGAGTTTGCCGCGGCGGCCGAGCACGCGGTGCCAGAAGATGTCGGCGGGGGGCAGGTTGAGCGCGGTGATGGGCCGCGCCGTGAGGTCGATGCCGACCAGCGAGACGGCGCCGGCCCCGAGCGTGCGCCGGGCCACGATGCAGGTGCCGTCAGACCCGGTGAGGATGCGGTCGGCGTCGCCCGGATCGGCGTCGGGCGCGGGGATGAGCACGCTGACGCTGACGCCCGCGGGCATGGCGGCCAGGGCGGCATCCGGGCGCGCGGGGGGGCGGAGCAGGTAGGGGCGAAAGGGTTCAAGATTGGCGTTGTCGATGCGCTTGACACCGACGCGCGGGAGGATGCCCAGGAGGGGGTTGCTGGTGGCGTTGGTCCAGGTGCTGCCGGCGGCGGGGAGGAGGACGACCAGGTGCCCGCCCCGCTGCACCCACTCACGGATGGCCTCGGCCTGCGGCTCGGTGAGGTCGCCGGGCTCGCCATCGGAGCCCGCGGCGGTCCAGACGAGTGTGGAGAAGGGGAGCAGGCCGAGCCAGCGGTCGGGCAGATCGGGCACGCGGAGCTGGGCGGGGCGCTCGGTGAGTTCGTGGCCGAGGGGCGCCCACGAATCGCCGCTGGCACGCACGGAGTATTGGTCGAGACCGACCAGGGCGCGCCCCACCACGGCCATGAGGCCCGAGGTGACCGGCACGGGTTGCTGCAGGACGACGGGCTTGGCGGCGAGCAGCCGGCCCAGACCGGCGGAGGCACCCTCGGGGGAGGCCGCGGTGTCGTCATCGGCCTCAAAGACCTCGAGGCGCATGGGCACCGTGGGGCCGGCGTTGAAGGGGAGGCGGGCGTAGAGCCAGATGCGCTGCCTGGCACCGGGGTTGGCGGCCAGGAGCGTTTGATACGCGGCGGTGTCGCCGTCGGCATCGACGATGTTGAGACGCACCGCCAGCGTGCGGACCTTGGCGGAGCGGTCGGTGAGGCCAACCTGAATGCCAACCCA
This sequence comes from uncultured Phycisphaeraceae bacterium, assembly GCA_964590885.1. GTDB lineage: Bacteria > Planctomycetota > Phycisphaerae > Phycisphaerales > UBA1924 > JAEUIX01. The sequence goes on along the minus strand of CAZPWW010000011.1, from coordinate 7,758 downwards.
ATCGCCGGGGCGGGCGAGGTTGCCCACACCCAGCTGCAGCACCTCGGTGTCGACCTCGGCGGGCGCGCCCGTAGCGTTGGCCGGGGGCGCGACGGGCACCTCAGACCCGGCGGGCCGGGCCGCGGCCTGCACGCAGCAACAGGCACAGGATGCCAGGAACCCGACCGCCGTCATGATCGCGCACGCCCGCATCGGGCGATTGTACCGAACTCAAGCCGCACGCCCATCGGCCCGAAGAGGAAGAGATGCCGGTGGAAGCATCAACGTTGGCGGTCGGCGCGATCATGGGCGCGACGGTGGTGATGGTGCTGTACACCCTCGCCGCGCAGGTGCGCGATCAGACGGCGGTGGCGCGGCTGCACGCCGACGTGGCACGGCTGCGGGCGGCGTACACGCGCCGGCTGGCCGAGGCGGAGGCGCGGGCGAAAGGGCAGCACGCGCCGCCGGGCGTGGCGGGCGAGTTTGACATCGTGCCCGATGAGCCGGGCGCTACAGGCTGAGCAACTCGTGGATGAATGCGGCGTGGCTGCGAGTGCCGGCGCGGTAGCAGGCGACCTCGAACTTCTCGTTGGGGGAGTGGACGCGGTCGTCGTCGAGCCCGAAGCCCATGAAGATGGTGTCGAGGCCGAGTTTGTCTTTGAGCAGGCCCGCGACGGGGATGGAGCCCCCGCTCTTGATGAGCGCGGGGGCCTTGCCGGTGCCCGTCTTGAGCGCGCGCACGGCGGCCTGCATAGGCGGTGAGTCGATGGGTGTGGTGACGCCGAAGCCGCCGTGATGGTCCTGCAGGTCCCACCGGCAGCCCGGCGGCGTGCGGTCTTTGCACCACTTGAAGAACGCCTTGCGAATCTTGTCGGGTTTCTGGTTGGCGACCAGGCGGAAACTCACCTTGGCGCTGGCGTGGCTGGGGATGACCGTCTTGGCACCTGCCCCGGTGTAGCCGCCCCAGATGCCGTTCACTTCGGCCGTGGGCCGCCCCCACTCGCGCTCCATGGCGGTGAAGCCCGCCTCGCCGACGTCGGCGGCGGGCGAGAGGCCGATGTGCTTGAGCGCGGCCCGCGAGTTGAACTTCAGCGCCTTCCAGTTGGCACGCTCCTGCTTCGTCAGCGGCACCACGTCGTCGTAGAAGCCGGGGATGGTGATGCGGCGCTTCTTGTCGTGCAGTTGCGCCAGCACGCGGCAGAGTTCAGTGATGGGGTTGGGGCAGCGCCCACCCCAGAGACCGGAATGCAGGTCCTGGTTCGACGCGTGGAGCACGATCTGCGTGTAACTCAGGCCGCGCACGCCGTAGGTGATGGCGGGGCGATCGCGGCCCAGCATGCCGGTGTCGGAGATGAGGCAGACGTCGCAGGCGCCCAGCGTGGCGGCGTGGTCCTTCACGAAGCCGCCGAGTGACACCGAGCCGGACTCTTCCTCGCCCTCGATGATACAGGTGAACTTCGCGCCGCCGGCGACCTTGCCGGAGACCTGCTTCCACGCCCGCAGGGCCTCGATGAAGGTCGCGACCTGGCCCTTGTCGTCGACAGCGCCGCGGGCCACGATGCGTTTGCCCCCCGCTTCGCCCGCGCGGGCGTCGCGGATCACGGGCTCAAACGGGTTAGATTCCCACAGGTCGAGCGGGTCGACGGGCTGGACGTCGTAGTGGCCATAGAAGAGCACGTGCGGGCCCCTGTAGCCCGGGTCGCCAGGGCAGTCGGCCATCACCATCGGGTGGCCGCTGCCGGGCGTGCCCCCGGGAACGCTCGTGGGAATCACGTTGGCGGTGAGGCCGACCTCGCGGAGTTGGCCGGCGCACCACTCGGCGGCGCGGGCGACATCACCCTTGTACGCCGGGTCGGTGCTGATGCTGGGGATGCGCAGCCAGTCGCTCAGGCGGGCGAGTTGGGCATCCTGGGTTTGCTCGAGGAGGGAGAGAACCGAGGCGAGGTGGCTCATGCCGCCAGTCTACCCCCCCATCACCGGCTTCGACGACAACAGGTCATCGGTGGTCTTCACGCCCAGATTGAGGAAGATCTCTCGCGTCGCCGTCGAGCGGTTGAGCGTGTAGAAATGGATACCGCGCACGTCTTCGTCGAGCAGTTCGCGGCACTGCTGGGTGGCCCACTGAATACCCACGCGGCGGACGCTCTCGGGGTCGCCGCCGGTGCGGTTGATGGCCCGGATGAGGGGCGCGGGGAAGTGGCAGCCCGCGGCCATGTCGGCCATGGCCGTCATGCCCTTCACGCTGGTGGCCGGCATCACGCCCGCGATGATGGGCACCTTGATGCCGGCGAGTTCACAGCGGTCGCGGAAGTCGAGAAAGTCGTGGTTGTCGAAGAAGAGTTGGGTGCAGATCCAATCGGCACCGGCATCGACCTTGGCCTTCAGATGGTCCATCTCGGCCATGCGGTTGGGCGTGCCGGGGTGGCCCTCGGGGTAGCCCGCCACGCATATGCCGAAGCCGCGCGGGTCGGGGTGGCGCTTGGTGGCGGCGTAGCGCTTGATGAAGGCGACGAGGTCGGCGGCGTAGCGGAAGGCGTCTTGCGAGCGGTCCCACGCGCCCAGGCTCTTGGGCACATCACCGCCCAGAGCGAGAATGTTGCCGATGCCCGCCTCGGCGTAGCGGTCGAGGATCGAGGTGATCTCGTCTTGCTTGTGGCCCACGCAGGTGAGGTGCGGCACGGGGTCGAGGTTCGTCTGCGTCTTGAGACGCACCACCACGTCGCGGGTGAGTTCGCGGGTGCTGCCGCCGGCGCCGTAGGTGACGGAGACGAAACTGGGCTTGAGCGTCTGCAACTCCGCCATGTTGGTGTAGAGGCTCTCCGCGGCCTCGGGGTTCTTGGGCGGGAAGAACTCAAAGGAGAAGGTGGTTGCGTGCTGGGCAAAAATATCGTGGATGTGCATGGGGCCCAACCGGAGAAGGACGCGGCGACCGCGCGGCACCCCGCACGGAGCGGGGATGACCGTGTATCGGTCAGGCCGTGGCCGGGGCGTACGCCCGCCGCCCGTCAGTTTAGCCATTCATCCGGATATACGGATGGTATTCTGGCGAAAACGCGGCCGTGCCGACCGGGTTGGCCCGTATGCTGAACCCATGCGGGTTCTCTAGCGAAGGAGCGGCTATGCGTGCAGCAGTTTGGGCGTGCGCGGCGTTGTTGGCGGCGGCGGGTGCGGGCGCGGCGATCAAGACCGAGCGGATCGAGTACACGGCCGGCGACACAATGTGCGTGGGCGTGCTGGTGTACGACGACGCGGCGACCGAGCCGCGGCCGGGCGTGCTGGTGTGCCACGAGTGGTGGGGCAACAACGCCTACGCCGCCAAACGCGCGACCATGCTGGCGGAGCGTGGCTACGTGGCCTTTGCGCTCGACATGTACGGCGGGGGGCAGACCACCACCGACCCGAAGGTGGCGGGCGAGTGGGCGGGGAAGTTGTACGCGGATGGGCAGGTGGTGCGGATGCGTGCCGCGGCGGGGCTGAAGGTGCTGGCGGAGAGCAAGCGGACGGATGCCTCGCGGCTGGCGGCGATCGGCTACTGCATGGGGGGGACGGTGGCGCTGGAACTGGCCCGGAGCGGGCTTGAGCACACCGCACACCTGAAGGCGATCGTGCCGTTTCACGCGAGCACGATCGCGGCCAAGAACGCGGACGACAACACCAACATCAAGGGGAGCGTGCTGGTCTGCCACGGGGCGGATGACTTCTTTGTGCCGCCCGAGCAGATCACCGGCTTTCATGCACAGATGAAGGGCGCGGGCGTGGACTACCAGTTTCTTTCGCTGGGTGGCGCGGTGCACTCGTTCACGAACCCGGATGCGGACGCCTTCAAGATCGACGGTGTGAAGTACCACGCCGCGGCGGACAGGCGGAGTTGGAGCGCGATGCTGGGCCTGTTTGACGAGACGATGGCGAAGGGCGCGGCGGCGGCGGACAAGGCCGAGCCGCCGGAGAAAGAGAAGTCGAAGGGCGCACCGGCGGACATGAACAAGTAGGTGGCCCGCACGCTGGAACGCGACGATGAGTGAGGCCGTGGCCAAGCCCGAGCCCCCCTGCCCCCCACTGCCGCTGCTATGCGAGACGTGCGGCTACTGCATCGACGGATTGCCCGAGGCGGGTACATGCCCGGAGTGCGGGCGGAGCGTGCACAGCAGCCTGCCGGAGCGGCGCATCGGGAGCGCGTGGCAGCGCGAGCAGACGGCGAAGGCGGCGTGGGAAACCTGGCGCGAGGTGTCGCGGAGACCAAGGGCGGCGTTTGCCGCGGTGCGGATTGAGTCGGAGACGAGCCGGAGGTTGCGCACTGGCATAGGTCACCGTTGCGGCACATGGGCGGCGCTCCCCCTCCTGGCGGTGGCCACCCTCCTCTACGCGCTCGCGCTGGCGAGTCCCAACGCTCACGGTTTGGTGCCCGTCGCTCTCAGCGTCCTGGTGATGGGGCCTGTGGTCTGGTCCACCACCGCTCTGACGTTCCTGGCACTTGTGGGCATCGAGCAATGGGGCGTGCGGCTCATTGGCCGCCGCCGCGGCTGGCGTGTCACGCCCACCGTTGCGGCAGCCGTGTGCTACCACGCCTCTCCCGCGTGGCTGGTGGGGGCAAGGGTGTGGTGTGCGGCGTGGCTGCTGGTGCTGGGGTTTGTCGCGCTTGCACCCCCCATGCCGGGCTACGAGGTGCAGTGGATTCTGTTGCTGCCGTTCCTGGGGCCGTTGATCGGACTGGTCTGGTTTGAGGTGCTCGTCTACATCGGCATCCGGCAGTGCCGGTACGCGAACCCGCCGCGGAGGGCGGCCGCCTCGAGGGCTGACGCAGGGCCGGTCGGGGGCACGAGCGGGCCGGTACCATCATCAGCGACATGAGCGCGGCCTGCCAACCCGGCGATTGCGTGATGGAGAGCCGATCCGCCGAGTGCGGCGTGGGCACGGGAGTCCACGCCGCGGCGGCTACGGCCCCCGCGCCGGGCCTGGCATCGCTGCCACGGGCGGCGACGGCAGGGCTGCTGGGCACGCTGCCGGAGGGCGAGGTGGTGATTCTCGCGCTCAAGCCGAGCGTGTGGTTCATCGTGTTGAGCCGGCTGGGGTGGCTGGTGGCGATTACGCTGGCGGGCGTGGCGTGGAACCTGCTCAGCGACCTGGGCACGATCGCGCTGCCGCGCTCGACGATTTTCTCGGCCACCGCCGCGCTGGTGGCGATGGTGCTGGCGTGGCGGCTGGTGGATTGGCAGCAGCGGCTGTATGTGCTGACGGACCGGCGGGTGCTGCGGGTGTCGGGGATCGTGCGGCAGACGACGACGGAGATACCGCTGGGGCGCGTGCAGAGCGTGAGTCTGCACAAGAGCGTGCGCGAGCGCGTGTGCGGGCTGGGGTCGATCGGCATATCGAGCGGGAGCGCGGCGGCGGCGGAGGTGGGGTGGTACATGCTGCGGAGGCCGCACGATGCCTTGGCGAAGGTGCGCGATGCCGTGGACCGGCACGGGCGGCGCGGAGGGGGTGGCGGAGTGGACGGGGGTGGCGCGTGAGCACCACGCGGCCTCCGGTGATCGGGCTGGTGGGCGGCATCGGCTCGGGCAAGAGCGAGGTGGCGCGGCTGTTGGCGCGCTTGGGGTGCGCGGTGGCTGATTCCGACGCGCACACGCGCGAGATCTTGGCCCGGCCCGCGGTGCGCGACGTGCTGGTGAGTTGGTGGGGCGAGCGGGTGCTGGGCGCCGGAGGCACGCCGGGCACGCGCGAGATCGATCGCGCGGCGGTGGGGCGGATCGTGTTTGCCGACCCGGAGCAACGCACGCGCTTGGAGCGACTGATTCATCCGATGGTGCACGCGCTGCGCGAGCGGCAGTTTGCGGCGGCGCGAGCGGGCAGCCCGCCGCCGCGTGCGTTGGTGATCGATGCCCCGCTCCTGCTGGAGGCGGGGCTGGACGCGGAGTGCGACCACCTGGTGTTTGTGGATGCGCCGCACGACCAGCGGGTGGCGCGGGTGGCGGCCACGCGGGGCTGGGGTGCGGATGAACTGGCGCGGCGTGAGCGGGCCCAGATGCCGCTGGATGCCAAGCGGGCCCGCTGCGGGATTGTGATCGGCAACAGCGATTCGGCGACGGACCTCGAGACGAGCGTGCGGCGTGTGCTGGACCGGATCGAGGCCGGGGGTGCGGGTGGCGGCGGCGGGCCCTGATGCGGGGAGGGTTGGCTTTGCGGGGCGACGCGGGCTATGCTGTGCCTGCCTGTCGGCTCCGGCTGTGTGCCGCGGCGGCGGGTTTCCCCTCCACATCCCTTGCGGCTGCGTGCGGTGATGACGGTGCGTGTGCACCGCCGGACCCGGGGCGGCGGATGGATGAACAGCGGGACGGCACAGAACGCCACGCGCGGCGCGGTTGGCCCGGAGTCGGGCAGACAGACGGGTGCGCGTGATTCGGCAGCGTCGTGTTGAAGAGTGTTGAGGATCATTTTGCCGTGGTGCTCGCGGGGCGGCCCGCGGGGTGTTTGCCGCGCGGTACGCCCGCCCGGCAGGAGTGCTTGCAGTGACCGCCAGACCGACCGCATCGCCCGAGTCCGCCTCGCCCGCGCGTTCATCGTCGGAGGGCTTCTCCGGAGGCCCCTCTGGAGGGGGCAACGGGGGGAACTACGGTGGTGGAGGTGGTGGAGGTGGTGGAGGAGGTGGTGGAGGTGGTGGCGGGGGTGGCAACCCCAATCCCAACCCGCCGGGCTTTGTGTCGTTTGGCGGGCGGCGCAAGAAGAAAAAGAAGCGCTTCGGCGGGGGCGGTTTTGGCGGCGGAGGGGGCGGGGGCGGGCAGGGTGGCGTGGCGCTGGCGGCGGGCGGCACCGTGGTGAGCAACGACGTGCGGGGCACCCCGGGGCTGGACGGGCTGCCCAGCGACGACGAACTGGAACGTGAAGCTGCGGAACTGGAGGCGATCGTCGCCAAGGCCGACAAGGAGACGCTGAAGGAAGGCCTGACGATCTCGCAGTTGCAGCGGAAGGACATCGACGACCTGCACAAGATCGCGAAGAAGGAGGGCCTGGAGAACTACAACCAGGTTCCCAAGCAGGACCTGATCTTCAAGATCCTCAAGACGCGGGCGGCCAAGCAGGGGCTGATGTTCGGCGACGGCACGCTGGAGATCATGCAGGACGGCTTCGGCTTCTTGCGTTCGCCCGAGCAGAGTTATCTCGCCGGGCCGGACGACATCTACGTGTCGCCCACGCAGATACGGCGGTACGGTCTGCGGAAGGGGATGACGATCCGCGGGTTCATCCGCCCGCCCAAAGAGAGCGAGCGGTACTTCGCGCTGCTGCGGGTGGACGAGGTGAACGGCGGCAAGCCCGAGCGGGTGATGGACCGCAGCAACTTCGAGGACCTGACGCCCCTGCACCCCGAGGCGCGGTACATCCTCGAGACCACGCCCGACGAGGTGGAGTGCCGCATCATCGATCTGGTGGCCCCGATCGGCAAGGGGCAACGAGCGCTGATCGTGGCCCCGCCGCGCACGGGCAAGACGGTGCTCTTGCAGAAGATGACCAAGGCCATCAGCAAGAACTTCCCCGACACCAAGATCATCGTGCTGCTGGTGGACGAGCGGCCCGAGGAGGTGACCGACTTCCGCCGCAACTCGAGCAAGGATGTGGAAGTGGTGGCCAGCACGTTTGACGAGCAGAGCAGCCGGCACGTGCAGGTGGCCGAGATGGTGATCGAGAAGGCCAAGCGGATGGTGGAGTTCGGGTCGGACGTGGTGATCCTGCTCGACTCGATCACGCGCCTGGCCCGCGCGTACAACAACGAGATGCCGCACTCGGGCA
>CAZPWW010000010.1:0-109870 GCA_964590885.1 uncultured Phycisphaeraceae bacterium | reverse complement strand
AGCCACTTCAGGGATTTGAACCCTGGACCTATGCTTTACGAAAGCATCGCTCTACCGCTGAGCTAAAGTGGCGTTTCAGGCCGGAAGTATCGGCACGGCAGCCCCGCGTTTCCACCCGTAAATCCGCCGACACGCAGCATGCCCACCACCGCGCCCGCCAAGCCCCTGCCCTCGCCCGTGATCTCCGCCTCCGCGGGCTCCGGACCGGACGCGGCTGTGATCGACCGCTGGCGGGCCCTCGGCTCGCCCATCCCGCCGCCCCTCGAACTCAAGCAGGCCACCCTGCGGGCTTACGCCCGCGCCTTCGGCCTGCGCGCCTTTGTCGAAACCGGCACCTTCAAGGGTGAGACCACCTGGGCCCTCAAGGACGAGTTTGACAGCGTGGTTTCGGTCGAGGTCTACAAGCCCCTTGCCGACGAGGCCAAGGCCCTCTTCGCCGGCACCCCCCACGTCAACATCATCGAGGGCGACAGCGCCCGCGAGATGCCCTCCATCCTCGCGGGCCTCCACCAGCCCGCCCTCTTCTGGCTCGACGGCCACATCACGCCCGGCGGGAGCAAGGGCAAACTCAAGACCCCGATCCTGATCGAGATCGAAACCATCCTCAGCCACCACATCAAGGGGCACGTGCTCGTGATCGACGACGCCCGCCTCTTCGAGGGCGCACACTGGCCCCTGCACAAGCGGGCCGAGACCGGCCTGCGCCGCCTGCTGGGCCGCGACGCCTATCCGCGCCTCGCCGCCGCGATCGGCCTGATCCGCTCGCTGCGGCCAGACATGACGGTGGAGGTCCGCATGGACTCCATCCGCGCCACGCCGCCCCGACACTGAGGCCCCGCCCCCTGCCCTCGCGCCTATGACCGCACTCGCTGGGTTCATCGCCGCGGCACTGGGCATCGTGGCCGTGGCCGCGCTGGTCCTCCGGCGCGTGCACCGGCACGCGCTGAATCGCATCGAGCGCCTGGAGCGACACCTCATCGACGTCAAGCGCCTGGCCTGGGTCGCCCGCCTGGCCGCGGAGCTCCGCGAAGCGGGCTCGTCGCCCGCCCTGCCGCTGGCCTGCCCGAGCCAGATCGGCGAAGACGTGCTCCTGCTGGACATCTTCGACGGTTCGCGCACCGGGTTCTTCGTCGAGGCCGGCGCCCACGACGGCTTCACCCACAGCGCGACCTGGATTCTCGAAGCCATCGGCTGGACCGGGCTGCTCGTCGAGCCCAACCCGGCCGCCGCCGCCAAGTGCCGGGCCGCACGCCCCGGCTCGCGCGTCGTGCACGCGGCGCTCACCACCCACGCCGCGCCCGCGTCCGTCGAATTCGTGCTGGTCGACGAAGGTCGGCCCCGCGAGCAACTGTCGTACGTGCCGTCGCTGGCGCAGCGCGGCAACCTGCCCCCGGCCCACGCGCCCGCCGAGACGCGGCGCACCTCCGTACCCGCCGCGCGACTCAGCGACCTGCTGGACGAGGCCGGCGCCACAACCCTTGACGTGCTCGTGCTCGACGTGGAGGGAGCCGAACTCCCCGCACTCCGGGGCCTCGACCTCGCCCGCCACCGCCCCCGGGTGTGCCTGATCGAGGACGGGTCTCGCCCATCCGACCGCCTCGTGTGCGCGCACCTCAAGGATCACGGGTACGTGCACATCGGCCGGTGGCGATTCAACACCCTCTACGTGCGCGACGACGAACCGGGCCTTATTGCGCGGGCCCGCGCCGCGCTCTAGGGGCACGCCCCCCCGCCCGCGCGCGCCGCGCACGGGCAGCCGGGGCCGCCACCTCACCCACGCGCAGGCGCGGCTCGACGCTGCGGAGCTGATCCAACTGGCGCGACCCGATCCGCACGCGGAAGACCGCCTCATCATCGGCGTACGTCCGCTCGAGCACCGTGGCCCGCTTCTCCAGCATGTCCACCGCGCGCCCCGCGCTCAGCGGCAGCGTCACCAGCACTTCACGCTCGCCGCCCCGGGCCAGTTCGGCGATGCGCTCGACAAGTTCGGCGTGGCCGGTGCCCCCCGCTCGCTTCGCCACGATCGGGATGCTGCCCGCCACGCGCCGCTGCCACACCAGCAGCGGCCCGTTGTTCTTGAGCTTGTCCGCCTTGTTCAGCAGCACGATGCGCGGCGGGGGCTTCCAACCCTCGTCGCCCTCGATCCCCTTGGCCCGGCTGCGCGTGTGCTCGCGGGCCCGCTGCTCCTCAAAGAGCTCGTCCAGGGTCTTCATCACCGTCTCAAAGTGCATCTCCGCCGCGGGGTCCGACACATCGAGCACCACCAGCAGCGCGTGCGCGTGCGTCGCTTCCTCGAGCGTGGCCCGGAAACTCGCTACCAGGTTGTGGGGCAGGTCGCGCACGAATCCCACCGTGTCCGACAGCATCGCCGCGAAGCCCCCGCCCAGGTCCCACTGTCGGGTGCGCGTGGTGAGCGTGGCAAAGAGCCGGTCGTCGGCGTAGGCCCCGCCCTCCGTCAGGGTGTTGAAGAGCGTGCTCTTGCCCGCGTTGGTGTACCCCACGATCCCCACCGTGAAGTGGTCAAGGTTGCGTTTGGCCACGGTGCGGCGCTTGCGCTCCTCGATCTCGGCCAGCCGCCTCCGCAGCACCACCTGCTTGCGCTGGGCCAGGCGCCGGTCGATCTCGAGCTGCTGCTCGCCGGGGCCGCGCGTGCCGATGCCGCTCAGCCCACCCGCGCCCACGATCCGCTCCAGGTGGCTCCACATCGCGCGCAGCCGCGGGTAGGTGTACTCCAGTTGCGCCAGTTCCACCTGCAACTGCGCCTCGGTGGTGGTGGCGCGGCTGGCGAAGATGTCGAGAATCAACTCGCTCCGGTCCAGCACCTTCCGCTCCACCACCTCCTCGATGTTGGCGATCTGCCGCGGGCTCAGTTCGTGGTCGAAGATCACCGCGCCCGCATCCAGCGCAGCGCACAGCGCCTTGAGCTCCTGCAACTTGCCCTTGCCCATGTACGTGCCCGCGTTGGGTTTGTCGATCCGCTGCTCGATCGTGCCCACCACGATGCCCCCGGCCTGCTCGGTCAGACTGGCCAGTTCGCCGAAGGGGTCGCGCTCGTCGAAAACCGACGCCGGCAACCGCACCGCCGCCAGCACGGTGCGCTCGGCCTGAACCTTGATGGTGGTGCGTTCTTTGGGTGCCGGCACGGGCCACGAGCGTAGGGCCTGGCCCCGCTCGCGGCCCCGTGCGTGCCCGCACCACGCTCTACAATCCGCCTCACGTGTCGCGCCTGCTCGAACATCTCGCCGCTTGGCGCGCCCCCCGCGCACTCGTGGTGGGCGACTTCATGCTCGACCAACTCGAGTTCGGCCACGCCGACCGCCTCTCCAACGACGCCCCCGTGCCGGTCCTGCACGTGCAGCGCGTGGAGGAGCGTCCCGGCGGTGCCGCCAACGTCGCCCTCGACCTGGCCGCCATGCGGGCCTCGGTGCGCGCCTTTGGCGTGATCGGCGAAGACGGCCACGGCGACACCCTGCGCACGCTGCTCACCCGCCACGGCGTCGACCCCGCCGGGCTGGTGGCCGACGCGTCTCGCCCGACCACCCGCAAGAAGAGCCTCATCGGCCTGGCCCAGCACCGCCACGCCCAGAAGATGTTCCGTCTCGACTACGAGTCCAGCATCCCCCTCGATGCCCGCACGGCGGACCGGCTCATCGCCGCGTTTGAACGGGCCCTCGCGGCGGGGGCAGACGTGGTCTGCCTTGAAGACTACAACAAGGGCGTCTGCACTCCCCGCGTCTGCCAGGCCGTGATCGCCGCCTGCCGGGCCGCGCGGGTGCCCGTGCTGGTGGACCCCGCGGCCGTCGCCGACTATGCCAGGTACAAGGGCTGCTCCGCCATCACACCCAACCGCAGCGAGGCCCAGCGTGCCACCGGCCTGAGTGTGGCCGATGATGCGCCGGCCGAAGCCTTCGCCCCCCTCGCCGCCTCGCTGTGCGACCAACTCGCGCTCGACGCGGCCGTCATCACGCTCGACAAGCAGGGCGCATTGCTCATGGAGCGCGACGGCGAGGCCCGCGTTGTGCCCACGCTGGCACGCCGCGTCTACGACGTGACCGGCGCGGGCGACATGGTGCTGGCGGCCCTCGCCGCCGCCCGGGCCCAACCCATCGACTGGTACGACGCGGTCCGCTTCGCCAACGCCGCCGCCGGCCTCGAGGTCGAGGAGTTCGGCGTCGTGCCCATCCCCCTCGAGCGCATCCACGCCGACCTGCTGGCCCGCGAACGCAGCACGCGCGGCAAACTCCGCGAACCCGACGAACTGCTCGTGGAACTCGCCGCCGTGCGCAGCGTGCGAGGACCGGGCGGCAAGCCCGCCACCGTCGTCTTCGCCAACGGCTGCTTCGACGTGCTGCACGCCGGCCACGTCTCCCTGCTGCGCCGGGCCGCCGCGCTGGGCGACTTCCTCGTGGTTGCCGTCAACACCGACGACTCGGTCCGCAAACTCAAGGGCCCCGACCGACCCGTCTACACCCTGGCCGATCGTGCCCAACTGCTGGGCGAACTCGAGTGCGTCGGCGCGGTGGTCGCCTTCGGCGACGACACCCCCGAGGCGCTCATACGGGCCATCCGCCCCGATGTGCTCGTGAAGGGTGCCCAGTACGACAAGGGGGCTATCCCGGGAGCCTGTTTCGTCGAGTCCATCGGCGGCCGCGTCGAACTCCTCAGCGTCGTCGAGGGGCGCAGCACCACCGGCACCGTCACCAAGATCCGCGGGGAGCGGGCACCCGCGAGATGACCGCCGCGCTCACCCCGGCACCAGCCGGATGATGTCCCGCTCAACGCTCCACGCCAGGTCGGGCCGACACTCACACACCCATCGCCGCACGTCATCCAACGCGGGATAGCCACCCGTGCCGTCAAAGAGCCGCGCATCATCGATGAGCACCACGTGCCCGCGCACCGGCGCGACCAGCACGCTCTCCAACTCCGCGCTCACGGGACAGGGGTTCGCCGGGTCGCCCGCACCCGCCGCCGTGAAGTGACCGTCAAGCCAGAACAGGGCCGCCTCACGCAGGCCCGCCACCACGCGCGGCAGCACCACGCCCGAGTCCCCCTCCAGCACCTCCACCCGCGCCTCATCGGCGAACCGCCGCCGCGCCGCCGCCACCCGGGCGGGCTCGATCTCAATGGTGACCAGCCGGTCGAAGCGCGGGAGCAGCGCGTAGACGGTGTCGCCCTTGAGCGTGCCGGTCTCGACAAAGGTCCGCAAGCCGTGCCGCGCGGCGTGCTCGAGCAGCACGGCCCGCTTGGCCGCGCCCGGCAACGGTTCGGGCCGACCCCGCCGCGCCCACCGCCACAGAGAACGCCGCTGCCGTAGATTGAAGAACATCCGTGAAAGCATGATCGCACCCGGCCGCCGGGATGCCGCCGAGCATACCCGCGACTACGGTTGGCGTGGTGTCGCGCCGGTGGAATCGGGAACCGCCCGGCGCGGTACAAGGAGCGGCCAACAGTGTGGCGTGTGGCCCTGAGAATGCTGCTGGGCGACCGGCCCAAGTACGTCGCGCTCATCTGCGGCCTGGGCTTCTCCGTGCTGCTGATGAGCCAGCAGGGAGCGTTCTTTCTCGGGCTCATGCTGCGGGCCACCGGCCCTCTGCAAAACGTCGAGCAGCCCGACCTCTGGGTCGCCGACCCCTTCGTGCGCTACATCTCCGAAACCCGCTTCCTGTCCGATGACGAACTGAGCCGGGTGCGCTCGGTGCCCGGCGTGCTCTGGGCCGAGCCCTTCTTCAGCGTTCGCACCAACGCCGAACTCCCCAGCGGCAACTTCCGGGCCGTGAACCTCGTCGGGATCGACCGCTCCACCATGGTGGGCCAGCCGCCCGTGGTCACCGCCGGGCGGCTTGAAGACCTGCGCATCCCCGACGCCGTGCTCATCGACGAAACCTCGCGTGCCAAACTCGAAGACGTCAAGATCGGCGACACCCTCAAACTCAACGACCGGCGGGCGGTGGTGGTCGGCTACTGCCGGGCCAAGCCCGGCTTCGACTCGCCCGCCGTCATTTACACGAGTTACGCCAACGCGGTGCGCTTCACGCCGCTGGGCCGCAAGAACCTCTCGTACATCCTTGTGAAGGTGCGGCCCGATGCCGACCCTCTGGCCGTGCAGGCCGCCATCGACCGCATCCCCGACGTGAAGGCCTTCACCAGGGCCGAGATGATCGCCGTCACCGTCCGCTTCATCCTCAAGGAAACCGGCATCGGCATCAACTTCGGCTTCACGGTCCTGCTCGGCATCGTCGTGGGCCTCAGCGTCTCTTCGGCGATCTTCTACCAGTTCACCACCGAGAACTCGCGCAACTACGCCGTGCTCAAGGCCATGGGCGCACGCCGCGCCACGCTCATCGGCATGGTGCTCCTGCAGGGCCTGTGGGTCGGCCTCATCGGCTTCGGCATCGGGGTCGGATTCACGGCCGTGTTCACACTCAAGAGCCGCCAGCCCGGCATGGAACTGGCCGCCTTCCTGCCCTGGCAACTCTTCCTCGGCACGCTGGTCGGCACCTTCGTGTGCATCAGCATCGGCAGCCTGCTCTCGCTGCGCCGCGTGCTCACCCTCGAACCCGCCATGGTGTTCAAGTGAGCACCGCCCCCGCCCCACCGCCCGCCATCCGCCTGCGCGGGATCCACAAGACCTTCGGCACCGGGGCCGCGGCCGTCCACGCCCTGCGCGGCATCGACATGGACATCGCCGCCGGACAGGTCGTCATGCTCGTGGGCCCGTCCGGGTGCGGCAAGACCACGCTCGTCTCCGTCATCTCCGGCGTGCTCGACGCCGACCGGGGCGATGCCGCGCTCTTCGGTGTCGAATGGCGCACGCTCACCACCGATCAGAAGGCCGCCCGCCGCGCCGATCTGGTCGGCTTTGTCTTTCAGCAGTTCAACCTGCTGGCCCCCATGTCGGCCCTCGAGAACGTGGCCGTGCCCCTCGTGCTGCGGTCCGTGCCCTGGGCCACGGCCCTCGAGCGGGCCGCGGCCGCGCTCGAAGCGGTGGGCCTGGGCAAGCGTCTGCACGCCCGCCCGGCCCAACTCTCGGGCGGCATGCAGCAGCGCGTAGCCATCGCCCGGGCGCTCGTGGGCCGCCCGCGGCTGCTGGTGTGCGATGAGCCCACCGCGAACCTCGACGCCGCCACCGGCCAAGCCAGCATGGAACTCATCGCCGCCGCGGCCCGCGCCGGCGATGCCCGGCACCCCTGCTGCGTCGTGGTGGTCACCCACGACAACCGTATCTTCCACTACGCCGACCGCATCGAGCAGATGGAAGACGGCCTGCTCCGCGAAACGCCCGAGGACTTCGTGCTCCAAGAGGCCCGCCACCACTACAACTACCCCGCGGCCTCCGCCTCGGTCGCCCCTCCGCCCTCACCTCCCGCACCCCCACCGCCGGGAACCGCCGCATGACCAAGTGGATCACCATCCTGCTCGCCCTGCTGGGCGCGGGCATTGCCCTCTACACCGTCGCCACCAACGGGAAGGACAAGGCACCCGCGCCCCCGCCCGCGACCGCGCCCAGCGTCAACCCCTTCGCACGCGGCATCGCCTGTGCCGGGTCCGTCGAAGCCCTCAGTCGCAACATCGCCGTCAGCGCGCCCGAGGGCGGCCTGGTCGTCCAGACCCTGGCCGAGGTCGGAGCCGCGGTCAACGCCGGCGACCCGCTCTTCGTGCTCGATTCGCGCCTGCTCGCGGCCGAACTCGTGCGCGCGCAGGCCGCGCGCACGGTTGCCGCAGCCGAACTCGCCGCGCTGCTGGCGGCACCCCGGCCCGAGGAACTGCCGCCCCTGGCGGCCGCGCTGGATGCCGCCAAGGTGCGTGAGGCCGATGCCCGCGACGTCCTCGCCGACATGACCACGGCCGACCGCCAGAGCGCCATGTCGCGCAGCGAGATGGCCCGCCGCCGCTTCGCACTCGACCAGGCCGTGGCCGACGTGGCCCGGGCCCAGGCCCTGCTCGACCTGACCGCCGCCGGCGCGTGGAAGCCGCAGGTGGAAGTCGCGCGAGCACGCCTGGCCGCGGCCGAGGCCGACATCGCCGCCATCAACCTGCGGATCGACCGCCTGACCGTGCGGGCACCGATCGCCGGCACCGTCCTCAAACGCAACGTGGAGCCGGGACAGTTCACGGGCGGGATGGGTGGGCCGGGCATGGGCGGCGGCGCCGGTGGCGGGGGCGGGGGCATGTCCTCTTCACCGGGGTCGGCGGCCATCGTGGTCGGCGATCTCTCGCGCCTGCGCATCCGGGCGCGTGTGGACGAAGAAGATGCGCCCCTGCTCCGCGCCGCCGCCAAGGCCGTGGCCCGCGTGCGCGGCATCGCACCCGAAACCCTGGAACTGCGGATGGTCCGCATCGAGCCCCTCGCGCTCCCCAAGGCCGACCTCACCGGGGCCACCACCGAACGGGTCGATACCCGGGTGATCGAGGTGCTCTTTGAGGTGCTCACCACCCCCTCAAACCCGGTGTTTCCGGGTCAGGCGGTCGATGTCTACATCGAAGCCCCGCCCGCCTGAGCCGCGCCCCATTTTCACCGGGAACCCGGGAACCGAGCCCCGCGTCTGACCCGAATACAGGGTGCAAGCCCTGTCCGGCCAAGGGGTTGCGGCAACCCGGCCGGCGGTGATACCCTCACGGCTGGGAATCGGCGCGCCGTGGTGGCGTCCGGTGCCTCACGACCGACCTCACGCTCGCCGGGTGGTGGTCTCGAAAGGAGTCCTCTCATGGTCCGCAGCCTCTCTGTCGGCGTGTCGGCGTTGGTCGCGTCCGCGTTCTCCGCTGTGGCCCTCGCCCAGGGCGATGCCGCCGCCGCTACGTCGGCGGCCTCCGGCCCCCCCGCGATCCGCGCCAGCGGCAACGCCTCGCGCGACACGCTCATGCGGATGCAGCGCACCGTGAGCATCGAGCTCAATGAAACCCGCCTCGAAGACGTGATGAAGTTCATCACCGAACAGACCGGGGCTGACACCGAGATCTTCTGGAAAACCGACAGCGGCGACGGCCTTGACAAGGAACTGCTCCTCACGCTCTCGATCAAGAACCTCTCCGCCCTCGACATGCTCGACCAGGTGCTCGAGAAGGCCGCCGACGGCTTCGTGGAAAACTCCTGGCAGATGACCCCCAAGGGTGTCATGCAGATCGGCCCCAAGAGCCGCCTCAACAAGTACAAGCGCCTCGAGGTCTACGACATCAACGACCTCCTCCTGATCGTGCCCACCCACGACGACGCCCCGGCCGTCGATCTCGACAAAGTCCTTCAGCAATCCGGGCGCGGCGGCGGCGGCGGCGGCGGTTCGCCCTTCACGAACCTCAACAACAACAACCGCCGGCGCGAGGAAGAGGACTACAAGAAACGCCGCGCCGAGCAGATCGTCGACATCATCCAGCAACTCGTCGAGGCCCAGCAGTGGGACTCGGGCGGGGGCGACGGGGGGAACATCACCTACAAGGATGCCTTCCCCGGCCAGATCATCGTCAACGCCGCCGACTACATCCATCGTGGCCTCAACGGCTACCGATGGTGGCCGGCCGCCGGCGTCGGCGGCGGGGCGGGCGGCTCCAAGCGCTACGTCTCGCTCAACGTGGACACCAGCCAGACCTCCCTCGACCGGCCCCTGCGCACGCTGCCCGTCGCCGGCGGCACCGGCGGCGGACGCTGACACCCGGCACTGGGCCGCAGGCTTGCCTGTGGCGCGGGGGTGCGCGACGCGAGCGGGCGTGCGCGTCGCGCCGACTTTTGATGCCCCTACAGCGACCGAACGACGGGCCCCGGCACTGGATTGCCGGCCCGTCCCCGCTTATGGTTGCGGCCCTGCGGCGCCGCGCCACGGGCACGCACACCCTCAACACTGAGCCCGCACCATGTCGCTCCAAGCCATCCTCGATTCCGTCAACAAGTCGGCCCTCAAGAGCGACCTGCCGCGCATGGACATCGGCGACACCGTGAGCGTGCACTGCCGCATCGTCGAGGGCGACAAGGAGCGCGTCCAGGTCTTCACCGGCATCCTCATCTCCCGCGCCGGTGGCGGCATCAACGAGATGGTCACCGTCCGCCGCATCGTCGAGGAGATGGGCGTCGAGCGCTGCTTCCCGCTCCACTCCCCCCGCGTCGCCAAGTACGAGGTCGTGCGCCGCGGCAACACCCGCCGTGCCAAACTCTACTTCCTCCGCGAGCGCACCGGCAAGAGCCGCCGCCTCTCCGACCGCCGCCGCGGCCTCCAGCACGTCAAAGGCCTGGGCACCGTCGGCGGCGAGGCCGCCGTCGCCTCCCTGCCCGCCAAGCCCAAGGCCGAGCCCGCGCAGGCCTGACCGCCCCCTCACCTTCGCACAGACCAGGGCCCCGGCACGTCCGGGGCCTTGTCATTTCCCGCATACGCTCGCCCCAGCATGAACGCCCTGGTCATCACCGCCCCGGACAAGAGCCTCTCCGGCAACGTGCGCTTCGCCCCCGACTGGCCCGACCCGGGCCCGCCCGGCTCCGGCCACGTCCGCATCCGGACGCTCTGCTCGGCCATGAACCATCTCGACATCTGGCTGGCGATCGGGGCCATGGGCAAACTCGAGTACCCGCGGGTGGGCGGTTGCGACGTGTGCGGCACCGTCGAAGCCGTCGGCCCCGGCGTCGATCCCGCCTGGAGCGGCAAGCGCGTCGTGCTCAACGCCGTGCAGTACGCACCCGAACACCACCGCCCCTTTGACGGCCCGCCCGCGCTCTTCACCGCCCACTCGCTGCTGGGCGAGCAGACCCACGGCACCCACAGGGCCGCCTTCGTCGCCCCCGTCTCCGGCCTGCAGGCCCTGGCCGACGATGCCGACCCCGTGCCCGCCGCCGCCTTCGGCCTCACCAGCCTCACCGCCTGGAGCATGCTCCGCAAGGCCGATGTGCAACCCGGCCACACCGTGCTCATCACCGGCATCGGCGGCGGCGTCGCCCTCGCCGCCCTCGCCCTCTGCCGCCACCTCGGCTGCACCACCATCGCCACCAGCCGCCACCAATCCAAACTCGACCGCGCCAAGGCCCTGGGCGCAACCCACACCGTTCTCGACACCGCCGCCGACTGGAGCCCCCTCGTCCGCGACCTCACCGCCAAGCGCGGCGTGGACATCGCCCTCGACTCCACCGGCAAGGCCTCGCACCTCTTCGCCCTCCGCTCCCTCTGCCGCGGCGGGGCTTACCTCACCTGCGGCGCGACCTCCGGCGGCGATGCCACCACCGACCTCTCGGCCGTCTTCTGGCGGCAACTCCGCATCCTCGGCTCCACCATGGGCAGCCCCGCCGAGTTCGCTTCGGTCGCGGCGTTGTTTCGCGCCGGCCACATCGCTCCCGTGATCGACACCGTGCTGCCCGCCGCGCGGGGCGCCGAGGCCTACGCGCGCCTGCACGCCGCGGACCAGTTCGGCAAGATCGTCATCGACTGGCGCTGAGCGGTACCGTGCCAGGACGCACTCCCAGAGGGCTGGGGCAGGGGTGGGCACGTACCACTCGGCTCCGAATCCGTCTGCGGACACCCGCCCGGCGCTACACCAGCCCGGCCGCCTCATCCAGACCCAGCATCAGGTTGGCGTTCTGAATCGCCTGCCCGCTCGCTCCCTTCACCAGGTTGTCGATCGCGGCCACGATCACGATCCGCTCCCCCACCGCCCGCACGTTGACGTGGCACTGGTTCGTGTGCACCACGTCGCGCAGCGTCGGCGCATCATCTCGCACCACCACAAACCGCTCGCCCTCATACGCATCACGCAGTTCGTTCACCAAGTCTGGCGTGCGATACGCCACCCGCGGCTGCACGTAGATCGTCTCCAGAATCCCCCGCTCCACCGGCAACAGGTGCGGCACAAACAGCAGCCCCGGCCCGCCCGTGCCACCGACCGGCGCGGCCGGTCGGTGCCCGGTGCCCCTCAGCCCGAAGACCTCCAGGCTCTGCTCGATCTCCGGCTGGTGGCGATGGTTCCCGATCCCGTACGCCGAGAAGTTGTCCCCAGCCTCCACCACCGTCAGGTGCGGCTTGGCCTCGCGCCCCGCTCCGCTCGCCCCACTGGCGGCGCTCACGATCACACAACCCGGCTCGGCGATCCCACGCTTCACCAGCGGCGCCAGCGCCAGCGCCGCCGCCGTGGGGTAGCACCCCGGGTTCGCCACCAGCGTGGCCTGCCGCACGGCCGCGCGGTTCAGTTCAGGCAACCCGTACACCGCGTGCGCCAAGTTCGCCGCGTCCGTGTGCGCGTGCCCATACGCCCGCTCGTACACGCCCGCATCCCGGAGGCGGTACGCCGCGCTCAGGTCCACCACCCGAATGTCCCGCGCCAGCAGCGCCCCCGCGTGCTTCATGGCCGCCTCGTGCGGCAGACAGAGAAACGCCAGTTTCACGCCCGCCGCGTGCATCGCTTCGGGGTCGATAGCGCGGCAGCGCGCGAGACCCGACTCCAGCCGCCCGGCCAAGCGCGGAAACTCCTCATCAATCCGCGGCTGCACGTCGCGGGCCGTGGCCAGATACGCCACGCGCAACTCCGGGTGGCGCAGCAACCACTCGATCAACTCCAGCCCGGTGTAACCGGTTGGCCCAACGATGGCAACGGCAATCGGCATCTCGCCCCCACTTTACGCCCGCCTTGTGCCACCAACCCGCGCACACCGGGGGGGCGGGCTTTCCAGCCCGCCATGCCTTCACAGCGCCCGCTCACCCCCGCGCCGGCACCACCAGCCGGCTCACCTCCACCAGCAGCGTGTCGTCCGACACGGGCGTGCGCTGCCGGTGCCGCTCCACCGCCGTCAGCACCAGCGCCGCCCACTGCCCCGCGTCCAGCCGCCCCGCCGTGGCGAGCGTGCGCTGGATGCCGGTGATCCCCAGCATCGCCCCGTCGGGCCCGCGGCACTCCGCCGCGCCGTCGGTGTAGGCCAGCAGCGTGTCGCCCCGGCACATGCGCACGGGGCGCGGACCGGGATCGAAGTCGCCGTCGGCCAGCACGCCAAGCATCATGGCGGTGGGGCCGAGTTCTTCGAGCGTGCCGTGCGCGGCCCGCAAGAACGCCGGCGGGTGCCCGGCGCTGGCGTAGTGCAGCATGTCGTGGTTGGGGTCCACCCGCACGCAGACCGCGGTGGCGTACACCTCGTGCGTCGCCAGCGTGAGGTGGACGTACCGGTTCAGGGCACGCAGGCACTCGCCCGGCCCCAAGTCGGGGTTCTCTGCAAACAGCCGCTCCACCTCTCCGTACAGCCGATTCACCGTCAGCGCGGCGGCCACGCCGTGCCCGGTCACATCCAGCAGCACAATCGAGAGCGTGGGCTCATGGTCGTATCCCGCCTGATGGAACCGCGCGTAGACAAAGTCCCCGCCGATCTGCCGCGCCGGCGCGTAGCGGTAATCAAAGGCCAGCGTGCCCCGCGCCTCGGGCCGCGGAAAGAGCGCCTCGTGCAACCGCCGCGCATCCGTCAGTTCGCGGCGCATCTCGCCGTACCGCCCGTGCAAGGCCCGCAGAAGAAAGCGATCCTTGAACCGGCTGTGCCGCCACCAGCAGATCGCCAGCCCGGGCAGCGCCACCAGAGGGCACAGGGCCACACTCACGAGCACGGCCCCCGCACGCCCCGGCATGAAGATCAGCGACACCACGGCATACGCCACCAGCAGCGGCCACAAGGGCCGCACGCACTCGCGCGGCGTCCACGGCAGAAAGGCGCACGCCAGCACGTGCGTGAGAAAGATGCCCGCCATCATGCCCGACACCGCTCCGGCCGCCAGGGCCGCGTCGGCCCGCGCATCCGTGCCGGCCAGGCTGGCCGCGGCCACGGCGGTCGCCACCAGTTGCATCAGGCCGTTGGCCACGATCAGCCAATGGGCCGCGCGCAGCAGCACCGCGTGGGCGATCTCGCCGCGCCCGCTCCACACCCACGCGTAGATAAACGACGCGGTGCCCAGGGCCCCCAGCGTGATGCTCACCACCGCCGAGACGGCGGTGCCACCGGTGAAGGCGGCACTCAGCCCCGGCGCCAGCAGCGGCACCACGATCGACAGCGCCAGCGACACCAGCCCCAGCAGCCCCACCGCCGCCGTGTACATGCGAAACCGCCGGCGCAGCCACGACTCACGCTCGGCCTCCAACTCGTGGCCGAACTCGGTCGTCACACTCGCGCTCGGGCGGGCCGCGCGCGTCAAGGCTTGCCCCGGTTCGCCCCCGGCACCCAGAGCACATCGCCACCCCCGCCGTGCGCGGGCGTGTTCGCCACCCGCGCCAGCACAAACAGCAGGTCGCTCAGCCGGTTCAGGTACGTGATCGTCTCCGGGTTGGTCTCGGCCGGGCGGGCCGCGTGCAGGGCCACCACCCGTCGCTCGGCGTGCCGCGCCGCCGCCCGGGCCACGTGCAACGCCGCCGCCAGCGCGGTGCCGCCGGGCAGCACGAAACTCTCCAGCGGCTTGAGCGCATCGTTGTACTCGTCGATCGCCTCCTCCAGCCGCCTGGTCTGCGCCGGCGTGATCCGCAGCACGCTTCCGGCCGCCTCAGGCCCCTTGATCGGTCGGCACAAATCCGCTCCCACGTCAAACAGATCGTGTTGCAAGCCCTGCATGAGCCCTGCGAGCACCCCGGTTCCCGCCGCGGCCACCGCCACGCCCAGCGCGCTGTTCGCCTCATCCACGCAGCCGTAGGCCTCCACTCTCGGGTCGTCTTTCGCCACGCGCGTGCCATCGCCCAACCCCGTGGCCCCGCCGTCGCCCGTCTTCGTGTAGATCCGGTTCAACCTCACCACGGTGTACCCTCCGCCCGCATCGTGCCACACACGCCCGACCAACCCGCCCCCCCCCCTCCCCGCACCGCACCGGCCAACCCAGCCGCAGTGTACGACCACGCCGCCCCCGCGCTCGCACCCCACACTCCCCCCCCGGCCGCTCATGCCCCCTTCGCACGCGGCCTGCTCCGCCGCTGGGCATTCCGTTCCGCTCCCATGGCCGGCGGCCCGCTGCTGAACCGCATCCTGGCCGCACGCGGCATCACCGATCCCGCGGCCATCCACGCCCACACACACCCCCGCCTCACCGACCTGCACGATCCACGCCTGCTCCCCGGCATCGACACCGCCGCCAACCGCCTGCTCGCCGCGCTGGCGGCACGCGAGCGCGTCGTGGTCTACGGCGACTACGACGTCGACGGCATCACCGGCACCACGATCCTCATCCGCACCCTGCACCACCTCGCCCCCGCCGCGCCGCTGGGCACCCACATCCCGCACCGGCAGGAGGGCTACGGCCTTTCCTCCATCGCGCTCGAGCGTCTGGCCGCCGAGGGCGCCCGCGTGGTGGTATCGGTCGACTGCGGCGTGGCTGCCGTCGAGCCCGCCGCCGCGGCCCGCCGCGCGGGCCTCGACCTCATCATCACCGACCACCACAACCCGCCACCCGAAGGTTCGCCCTGGCCCGATTGCCTTGCCATCGTGCACCCCCGCGCGCTCGGCTCCACCTACCCCTTCACCCACCTCTCCGGCGCAGGCGTGGCCTACAAACTCGCGTGGCGGCTGTGCTCGCTCGCGGCCCACGCCACGGGGCGCGAGCGCGTGGACACCGCCACCGCCGCGCTGCTGGTGGACCTGCTGCCCCTCTGCGCGCTCGGCACCATCGCCGACATGGTGCCCCTCACCGGCGAGAACCGCATCATCGCCCGCTTCGGCCTCGAGCGCATGAAGCACTCCCCCCTCACCGGCCTGGCCGCGCTCGTTCACGCGGCGGGCCTCGACGGCGAAAAGGTGAGCACGTGGGACGTCGGGTTCAAACTCGGCCCCCGCCTCAACGCCGGCGGCCGCATGGCCCACGCCGACGGCCCCCTGGAACTCTTCACCACCGCCGACCCCGAGCGGGCCCGCCAGATCGCCGAGACCCTCGAAGCCCACAACGCCCAGCGCCGGGCCGTGGAGCAGCGCATCGCCGACGAGGCCGCGAGCCGGGCCATCGAGAGCGGCCAGACCGCCCCCGGCCACCGCGGCATCGTGCTGGCCCACCCCGAGTGGCACCAGGGCGTGATCGGCATCGTCGCCTCGCGCCTCGTCGAGCGCTTCGGCCGCCCCGCCATCCTGCTCACCGAGCACGGCGGCCTGCTCCACGGCTCGGGCCGCTCCATCCCCGGCTTCAACCTGCACGCGGCTCTGGCGGACTGCTCCGAGCACCTCATCTCCTTCGGCGGCCACGACGTCGCCGCGGGCCTCAAACTCCGCCCCGAGAACCTCGGCGCCTTCACACACGCCTTCGTCGCCGTCTGCAACCAGGCCCTCACCGATGAAGACCTGATCCCCCGGCTCGAAATCGATGCTCCCGCCACGCCCGACGACCTGACGCCCGATGCCGTGCGTGAGCTCGACATCATCGAGCCCTGCGGCCAGGGCAACCCCGCCGTCCGCCTGCTGCTGCGGGGCGTGCGGCTGATCCGCCCCCCCACGCCCATGGGCAAGGGTGGCGAGCACATGGCCCTCGAGGTCGCTGCGCCGGGCCCCCCCGCCACCGCCCGCACACTCCGCCTGGTCTGCTGGCGCATGGGTGCCCACCGCCCGCTCCTGCGCGCGGGTCAGACGATCGATGCGGTGATCCGCCCCGCCATCTCGACGTACACGGGCCGGCCCGTGGTGGAGCCCGAAGCCGTTGACATCCGCATCCCGTAGCCCGCCTCCACGTTCGCGCCCGGGGGGCGGGCTTTCCAGCCCGCCGCACCTCCCGTCCGCGCTCACGGCACCGTCGCCACCACCTTCACCTCAAAGTTGATCGCCGTCGGCAGGGCCCCCACCTCCACCGTGGTCCGGGCCGGCGGGCTCGCCGCAAAGTACTCCGCCCACACCCGGTTGTACGCGGCAAAGTCGCGTTTCATATCCGTCAGGTACACCGTCACGTCCACGATGTTCGCCCACCCGCTCCCCGCCGTCTCCAGAATCAGCCGCACGTTCTCGAAGCATTGCCGCACCTGCGGCTCGATCTCGTAACTCACCACGTTCCCCGCCGCGTCCTGCACCACGCCGGGGATCGCCTTCTCCCCGCGCTTCCGCGGCCCCACCCCGGCCAGAAACAGCAGGTTCCCCACACGCCGCGCGTGCGCATACGCCCCCACCGGCTCCGCCGCCCGCTCCGAGTTCACCGTGCCATCGCTCATGCTCACCACCCCACCAGTGAC
The DNA here is from genome assembly GCA_964590885.1 of uncultured Phycisphaeraceae bacterium. GTDB lineage: Bacteria > Planctomycetota > Phycisphaerae > Phycisphaerales > UBA1924 > JAEUIX01. The sequence goes on along the minus strand of CAZPWW010000010.1, from coordinate 92,746 downwards.
CAGTCCCCAGGGCCTTCACTTGGTGAGTTCCCCAAACCGCTTCTCCATCTCGCGCTCGTCCTTGCCCAGCGACGCCGCAGGCCCGTCGTGCACCAGCCTCCCGCGCGACACCACCAGCACCCGGTCGGCCAGGGCACGCACCTCGCTCAAGATGTGCGTGCTCAAGAGCAGCGTGCGCTCGCGGGCGAGTTCCTTCAGCACGCCCCGCACGTGCTCCACCTGATTGGGATCCAGCCCCGCCGTCGGCTCATCCATGATGAGCACGCGCGGCTCGTGCAGAAGCGCCACCGCCATGCCCACGCGCTGGCGGTACCCCTTGCTGAGTTTGCTGATCGCCCGCGTAAAGACCTGCTCCAGACGGCACTGGGCCACCACCGCCTCGATCCGCCCGCGCAGGCGCGCCCCGCTCATGCCGCGCGCCCCGCCCACGAACTCGAGCATGGTCTTGGCGGTCATCTCCGGGTAGAGCGGCCCGTTCTCCGGCAGATACCCGATGTGCCGGGCCGCCTCGATACGCTCGGTCGCCACGTCAAACCCCGCCACCCGCGCGCTGCCGGCGCTCGGCGCGAGGTACCCCGTCAGCATCCGCATCGTGGTGCTCTTGCCCGCCCCGTTGGGCCCCAGAAACGCCACCAGTTGCCCCGGTGCGATCGAGAAACTCACGTCCTTCACGGCGTGAAAGTCGCCGAACGTCTTGGTAAGGCCCGCCGCTTCGATCGCCGCACCCCCCGCGCCCCCCGCGCCCCCCGCGCCCTCGCGTCCTGCCTGGGCCTTGCCCTTTACAACCGCTGCCGCGCTCATGACCGCATGATATCTGCACGCACGCGGCAGCGGCAAGGGCCCGTACCCTCTGATCGTGGCCGCCACCACGCTCCAGCCCGCCACCCCCGCCCCCTCCTCGCCGACACCCGCACAGGCGCCGGCCCGCGCCGCCTGGGGCCCGCTCTCGGTCCAGGTGATGCTGCTGATCGCCATCGCCGCGGCGGCCGTCTGCGTGGCCCTCATCCTCATCCGGGCTTCCGGCCGCCGCGCCCGTGTGCTCCGCGTGGCCGACGGCAAGCCCGCCCCCACGCCGACCACCGCGCCGTCGTCCGCCGCCAAGCCGCTCAGCCCCTGGCACGAGAGCGGCCGCCGCCTGACGGATGTCCTGCCACCCCCCGCCCCACCCCCCGCCCCACCCCCCGCCCCACCCCCCGCCCCACGCCCTCCGCCGGACCCGCCCGCGTGATCCACGGCCTCGAACGCATCTCGGGCACCCGCCCCGTCGCCCTCGTCACCGGCGGCACCAGGCGCATCGGCGCCGCGATCGCGTCCGCCCTCGCCGCCACCGGTTGCGATGTCGTCATCACGCACCGCCTGCCCCCGCCCCCGCCTCCACCCGGCGGGCCCGGCAGCCACACCGCATCCATCCGCCTCGAACTCTCCGACACCGCCGAGGTGGAGCGGGTCGCGGCCGAACTCGCGCGGCAACTCCCCCGCCTCGACGTGCTCGTGCACAACGCCGCGGCCTACGGCCCCACGCCGCTCGCCACGCTCACCGCCGATGCCGCGCTGGCGTACTACCGCACCAACGCTCTGGCCCCGCTGCTCCTCTCGCGCGCTCTCGCTCCGCTCCTCTCGGCCAGCACGCTCACCAGCCCCGCGTCGCCCCACACCCCCCCCCACCCCATCGGCGGCGCCATCGTCTCGCTCTGCGACATCCACGCCCTGGGCGACACCGGCGCGGCCCTGCCCCGCGCGGGGTTCAGCGCCTATGCCATGAGCAAGGCCGCGCTCGTGGAGATGACGCTCACGCTCGCCCGCGAACTCGCCGCCGCGCCCCCCCGCGGCGTCCGCGTCAACGCCGTGGCCCCCGGCGTGGTCGCCTTCCCCGACTCCGGCCCCGAGAGCGACCCCGCCTTCCAGGCCCGCTACCTCGCCCGCGTGCCCCTCGGCCGCGCCGGCACGCCGCACGAGGCCGCCGCGGCGGTGCGCTTCCTCGCCCTCGAAGCCGGCTACTGCACCGGCCAGATCATCCGCATCGACGGGGGGCGGAGCGTGGCCTGATCGGGCGCCGAGACGCGAAGGCGCCGGGGCGAAGCCGAGGGCATCAACCGCGAAGTCCGCAAAGAGCACGAAGGAGGCGGTGCCGAACCCCCGGCGCTGAGCCGTTCCCCGCACATAACCCGGATTCGGGCCTGAACGTCGGGTGTTGTCAGGGTTTTTCGGGCCGTTCTTGCCGGATTTCAAGCCGCGCGCCGGTGCTGAACCATTCGGAATGCCGCGCCGCACCGCGCTCGCGCCGCGCGAATCCGCGCTCGCGCGACCTGAATCCGCGCTCGCGCCGCGCGAGACCGCGCTCGCGCCGCGCGAATGGCCAGTGGCGCGGCGCGAATGGCCCGTGGCGCGGCGCGAATGCCCTGCGGCGCAGCGCGAATGGGCCGTGCCACGGCGCGCAGGCCATCCCAACAGGCACCGACCGTCGCCGGGACTGGCGGGCAGCGGCACATGACGCAGACCACCAGCGCCCCGTGCCCGATGCCCCGTGCCTTCTTCTTCTACCTGTCGCGCTCGGGAATGCCCATCCCCTTGCGGTCCGGACCGGCGGGGCGTTGCGGCGGCTTGTAGCCGCGCGTCTTGATCTCACCCAGCAGGTGCTCGATCGCGGCATCCAGTTGCGGGTCTTCGCCCCTGGTCATCTTGCCCGGGTCGTCGATCACGACCACGTCGGGGTCGACGCCGTGGCCCTCCACGCCCCACGTGCCGTCGGTCTTGTAGAAGCCGAAGGTGGGCACGCTGATCGCGCCCCCGTCGATGAGGCCGGGGTTGCCCGAGATGCCCACCAGCCCGCCCCACGTGCGCGTGCCGAAGACCTTGCCGATCTTGTTGTGCTTGAAGAGCCACGGGAACATGTCGCCCCCCGAGCCCGCCAGGCCGTTCACCAGCATCGCCTTGGGGCCCTGGTGGCTGTCGGGCGGCCAGGTCCAGTCGTGGCCGTCGCGGCGTGCCCAGTAGTTGGTCACGGGGCGGTTGAGCAGTTCGATGAAGCGCGTGGGGATCTGCCCGCCGCCGTTCCAGCGCTCATCAATGATGAGCGCGGCCTTGTCGAGTTGCCCGAAGAACTGGCGGAAGAGATCGCTCTGGCCGTCCACACCCGTGTTGGGCACGTAGATGTAGCCGATCTGCCCGCCCGACTTCTCCTCCACGTGCTTGCGGCGGCCCTCGATCCAGGCGCGGTAGCGCAGGTTGCTCTCGCCCGCCACCGGCTTCACCAGCACCTCACGCTCGTGGCCGTCCAGCACCGGCTTGGCGTTCACCGTCAGCGTCGCGGGCCGCTCCACCATGCCCACGAAAGCCGCCCACGGGTCCTTGGAGACGTCGAGCGGCACGCCGTTCACCGCCAGCAGGAAGTCGCCCACGCTCACCTTGTCCTTGGCCCTGCCGGGCTGGCTCAGGGGGCCGCGGGCGTCGGAATCCCACACGCCGCCCTCGTGGATGTGCGTGATGCGGAAGCCCTTGCCCTCGGGGGTCTCGGCCAGTTCGTAGTCGGCCCCCAGCATGCCGATCGCCACGTTGGGCGCCTGCTCCACGTCGCCGGGGTTGGTGATGTAGGCGTGGCCGATGTTGAGTTCGCTCACCATCTCGGCCATCACGTACGCCACGTCCTCGCGGCTGGCGCAGTCGTCGATCAGTTTCAGGTAGTGGTCGCGGATCTTGGCCCAGTCCACCCCGTGCAGCGTGGGCTCGTAGAAGAAGTCGCGGTGCAGGCGGTAGACATCCCAGATCATCTGCCGCCACTCGGTGCGCGGATCGACCGTGACGCGCATGCCGCTGGTCGAGACCGACTGGGCCTTGCCCCCGCCCGCGGAGGGATCGCAGATGGTGGCCGAGCCGGCCCGGAAGACCAGCAGTTTCTTGCCGTTGGCCGAGAGTTCGAAGTCGCCGCCGGCCGTCACGGCCTTCTCCTCGCGCTCGTCGCCGAACGGGTCGAGCACCTTGATCCCCGCGTCGCCCGCCTGGCCCCGCGCGGCACGCCGCACGTAGACGAGTTTGTTGTCGTCGCTCACGGCCAGCCGCCCGAAGGCACCCGCCGCCACCGGCAAGGGCATGGCCCGACGCTCGAACCCGTCGAGGTCGATCTTCACCTCTTTGGGCTTGCCCTTCTCGTCGTCCTTCTTGGCCGTGTCCTTCTTGCCCTCATCGCCGGTGCCCGTGCCCGTGCGCTTGGCCGTCCACTCGCCGCCCTCCTGCCCGGCCGACCACTTGCCCGAACCCTCGCCCGCGGCGACCTTGCCGTTGAACGAGACCGCGGCACCGCCCACGGTGGCGGTGAAGGCGAGTTCACCCGAGACCTTGTCGTACGTGCCCGAGATGTCCGAAGCGCCCATGGCCGACTCGATGCGGCCCGAGACCGCCCCGTCGGAGCCCACCTTGAGCACCAGGGTGAAGGGGATGCCACCGCCGGGCACCTGGCCCCCCACGGCGTTGCCCGACCACGTGCCGGTCACGCCGTCGTCGGCCGGCTTGGCGTCGTCCTTCTTGTCTCCGGCGGGCTTGGCCTCGTCCTTCTTCTCGCCGTCCGCGGGCTTGGCGTCGTCTTTCTTCTCTTCTTTCTTCTCGTCCTTCTTGTCCTTGGCCTTGTCGTCCTTCTTCAGTTCCTCCTCGTCGCTCTTGGGGGCGACGGGGTTCTTCTGGTCGGCCCGCAAGGGCACCATCAGCAGCGTGTCGGTGCCGGCGTAGGCGAAGGTCGTGTCGATCTCGGTGTAGACGGGGTTGCTCACCTGCCGCTGCGAGCGGAAGAACAGGTAGTCGCCCTTGCGGTCAAAGGCGGGCGCAGCGCAGGCGAACATGTTGCCCACCACGCGCGTGGCCTTGCCCTCCTTGCAGTTGTACAGGTAGATGCACGAGGCGGGGTTGTCACCCTCGGCCCGGTCGTAGGCGATCCAGTTCGAGTCGTTCGACCACGAGAACGTGGGCTGGCCGCCCCACGGGTCGCGGTCCACCTCCTTGGTCTCGGCCGAGAGCGCCTCGCCCTCGGTGTTCAGCGTCGCCAGCATCACACGCCCGGCCTTGTCGGTGAAGACGATGCGCTTCGAGTCGGGAGACCACACCGGCGTGTAGCGGAAGCCCGGGCCCAGGTTGGTGAGCTTCACGGGGCCGGGCTTGGCCTTCTTCGCGGGTGCCTCGTGCTTGGTTTCGCCATCCGTCTTGGCGGCATCGTTCTTCTTCTCGCCCTCCTGCTTGTCGCCGTCCTTCTTCTCGTCCTTGTCGTCCGCCGCGGGCTCCTTCGCATCCGAGGTCCGCACCCACAACTCGTACTCGCCGCTCTCATCCGAGAAGTACGCGATCCACTTGCCGTCGGGCGACCAAGCCGGGTCGCGCTCGAAGAAGCCGTTGCTCTGCGTCAGGTTCCGCACCGGCCCCTCCTTCGCGGGGGCCGTCCAGATGTCGCCGCGGGCTTCCACCGCTACGCGCTTGCCCGTGGGCGAGATCGAACCGCCCGCGAGGTTGCGGGCGGCGTCCTCCACCTGCGGCGCCAGCCGCGGCTTGGCCCCGGGGATCGACACCTTGATCTCGCTCGCCTGCTTCGTGCCCAGGTTCAGGGCCATGAGTTTGGACCCGAGCGTGAACACGATCTCGCCCTCGCCCCGGGCCCCCGGCCCGATCGACGGCCACTTCACGTCGTTGTCGGTGAACTTGGTCACCTGCTCCTTGACGCCCGTGGCCACATTGATCGACCAAATGTTCAGGCGGTGCTCAGGGCCCGCATCGGCGGCCCAGTACACGGTCTTGCCGTCGGGCGACCACATGGGCAGCGTGTCGGTGCCCTCCCAGTCCGTGAGTTTCCGCGACGTGTTGTCCTTCAGGTTCATCAGCCACAGGTCGGTCGCCATGCCGCCGCGGTAGCGCTTCCACGTGCGCGTGTCGGTGGAGTGGGGAGTGAACACCACCCACTGCCCGTCGGGGCTGATGGCCCCGAAGCCAGCGTAGGGCATGGGGAGTTTCCTGGGTATCCCGCCCGAAGCCGGCACGCTCAGGAGTTGCGTCTGCCGCTGCAGCCCTCCGTAGCCGTTGGACATGAATAGCACACCCGCGCCGTCGGGCGTCCAGTCGCAGATCGACTTCTGCGACGGGTGGTGCGTGACACGCTGCGGCACGCCCCCGGCCACGGGGATCGTGTACACCTCGCGGGTGCCCTCGTAGTTACCCACGAAGGCGATCGTCCTGCCGTCCGGGCTGAAACGCGGGAACGTGCTCTGCCCCGGCGGCGCGGCGACCGGTGCCGCTGTTCCGCCCGTGCGCGGCGCCACCCACAGGTTGTTGGCATACGAGAACACCACCTGCGTGGCGCTCACGTCCGGGAAACGGAGCATGGCCGCGTCGGGCTGATTCTGACCCCACGCCACGGGGGTTACCGACCCCGCGGCCAGCGACACGGCGACGGCCAGACCACCAAGCCCAATGCGAGCGCGAGCGTGCGACATGAATGCGACTCCGGAAAGAGAAGACCGGCCCCAGAACTGAGGATGCACAGGGTACCGGGCCCGGGCATGCCGGGTTGCGGAGGACACGCAAGCAAAGACCGCCTCGGAAGGCCGCGGCGGTCGGTGGAACCACTGAGATGAGCGCCGGCCGAGGACGCCATACGCGTCAGCGCATCGCCACGGTGGCCGCGGCGGCCCGCTGCTGCAGGCCGTCGCTGATGGCGTCAAGTTCCTCGCGGCTGGCATCGGCCGGGCCGAAACGCTTGATGATCGCACGCTTGACGATGCGTGCCTCCACCGGGCTGAGGGCGAGCAGATCGACCAGGTCAAGCAACTCCCGCACCCGGGCCATGGCCGAGCCCTGCACCGTGTCGGGCCCCTGCGTGGCGGCGTAGGCCGCGAAGCCGTCGGCCGTGAGGCCGGTGGCTGGGGCCTGCCCGCGTGCCGCGTTGAAGGCCTCGCTGACGGCGGCCGAAACCGCCGCCTGGTCGGGCTCGAGGACGTTGAAGGCCGAGACCAGTTTGGCGACCGCGTCGTACGACAGGCGCGGGGCCGACTTGGACTGATCGCGGAGCGAACCGCCGAAGTAATCGCTGATGCCTGGGCGGTCGTTGTAGACGGCCCGGCCCACCAGTGCATCCACGATCTCGCCGGCGGGCAGGTCGCGCACCAGGATGTCGATCTTGCGGAGTTGGTCGCGCTCGGCGGTCTTGATGGCCAGATCGTCGAGCAGCGGACGCAGGCCCCGCAGGTCGACCTGGTTCACGAAGGCGTTGCGATCGGAACGGGGCACGGGGCCCTCGGCCCGGATGTCGAGCGCGAGGATGTTGTTGGCGGTGCCCGCCGTGCTGCCATCGGTGAGGAGCGAGGGCGGCGTGGCCGAGTAGAACGGGCTGGGGAAGAGCCGCACCGTGCCGATGGCGGCCGGGGCGCCGTTGATCATGACGCCGTCGCCCGTGGGTGTGGCGAACTGCGGGGCGGCGCCGGTGCCCATGTTTGTCAGGGCCGTGAAGAACGTCAGCGAGTTGCCGTTGAAATCGACCGCGCTGTCGGCCGATGCCGTCACGGCCGCGGCCCCCACGCTGGCCACGCGCCCGGCGGCCCGCGTCAGCACGTTGATGGCCGTGGTGCCGGCCTCGCCCACCACGAGGTTGCCGGCGTTGGCCCCCGCGGCCCCCACCACGTTCACATCGCCGAGCGTGATGGCCCCGGCGTTGGAGAGCAGCGAGAGGTTGCCGAAGGCGGTGATCTTCTCGTTCTGCCCGAATGTGATCGGGCCCGTCGTGGCCACCTGGAAGGTGGGCGTCTCGGCGATGGTGCTCAGCCCGCCCAGCGTGGCGGTGGTGAGCGGCGCGAAGTTGTTGGTCTGGAAGGCACGCGAGAAGACCACGGTGCTGAGGAACGACTGGTCGTTGCCGACAGTCGCAAGCCCGCGGTTGCCCGCCGCGTTCAGGGTGAAGGAATCCAGCCGGTTGCCCGCCACCGTGCTGCCCACATTCCCACCGAAGGCCACCGCCGGAATGTAACTCTGGATGAACAGCCGCCGCTGGGCATCGGTCAGCGCGTCGTACTGCGTGCCGTTGAGCGTGGGTGCCGTGGTCGTGAGGGCCAGGCTGCGTGCCCCCGCCCCCGCCACGCGGTTGATGTCGTTGCCGAAGAGCAGTGCACCGTTGTTGCCCGCGATGGTGATGCCGCCGCCCACCGCCAGCGTGCCCGTGTTCGTGAAACTGATGCGCGGCTGCAGCGTGCCGATCGCCGCGAGCGGCTGGATGGCATCGGTCGCCGCCGCCGGGGCGCTGAGCAAGGCCAGCGTCGTGTCGGTCGAGATGCGGCGGGCCTCGCCGTTGAGCGAAACGTCGCCGTCGAAGCGGCTGTTGCCGCCCACGACGAGTTGGCCGAGCGGATTGGTGCCGCCCACGGCCCCGGTGAAGGTGGCCAGGGCCGCGCCCGTGCCCGTGGTCACGCGGGCCGAGCGGAACGTGCCCGCCGCGGCCGAGTTCAGCGTGCCCGTGAACGTGACGCTCCCCGCCGCGCCCGCACCGTTGGCCTCGAAAGCAGTGAGTGTGGCGTTGGCGATCGTCACGTTGTTGGCGAAAGACATGCCCGTGGCATCGATCCGCTGGCCGCCCGCGGCCGCCGAGGTGAAGGCCGTGGTGCTGGCCGCGGCACCCGTCACCGCGAGCGCACCCAGCCGCCGCGGCGTAACCGCCCCGACACCCGTGGTGGCTCCGCTGCGGCCAATATCGCCGCCAAACAGCAGCGTGGCGCCCGCATCGGCGAGGTTGATGGTCGCGTTCCGCAGGCCGCCGTCGATGTTGGAATCGAGGGTGGTGCCGAAGGTCACGTTGCCCGCGGCGCCCACGCCCGTGGCATCAAACGTGGTGAGCGTGCCGTTGGCGATGGTCGCCGCGTTGGCGAACGACATGCCCTGGGCACGCACGAACTGCCCGCCGCCCGCCGCGCCCGTGAAGGCCGTGCCGCTGGCGGCGTTGCCTGTAACCCGCAGCGAACCCAGACGACCCATGTTGGCGTTGGCGGTGCCGATGTCGCCCGCGAAGGTCGCCACCGAGGCACCCGCGCCCGTGTCGAGCGCGACGATCAGCAAGCGATTGCCGCCGTCTTCGCTGTCGACCGTGCCCGAGAAGGTCACGTTGCCCGCCGCGTCGGAGGCGTCGGTATTCACCGTCACGTCGCCCACGAGCAGAGCCGGACCGGCCACGCTGAAGGCTCCGGTGGCCGGGGTGGCGCCGTTGACCACGGTGGTGTAGAGCCCGTTTAGGAACGTGGTGCCGGTGTTGGCAAAGGTCTGGTTGCCCACCGTCGTCACGTTGCCGGCCGACGCGCTGCCCGCAGCGCCGTTCACCGTCAGGCTCTCGAGGGCCGTCGTGCCGCCCACCGCCATCAGGAACCGCACGCCCGCGGTGGCGGCGGTGCCGCCGCCCGGGGCCACGCTGTTCACGATCAGGGCGTTGCTGCCCAGCACCGCGTCGTCAACGGTGCCGGCGAACGTCACCGTGCCGGCGGCACCGGAGGCCGTCGTGTCCACCGTCGCGTTGTTGGCGATGATCGCCGGGCCGGCGACCGCGAACGTGCCGCCCACGGCCCCGCTCACGGTGTACGCGGTGCCCAGGAAGTTCGTGCCGCCGGTGTTGGCGTAGTTCTGGCTGCCCGTGGTGGTGGCGTTGCCGAACATCCCCACGTCGCCCGCGCCGTTGGTGGTCAGGCTCAGGAGCGCGCTCGTGCCGCCCACAGCCCCGATGAACTGCGTGCCCTCGCCTCCCAGCCCGCCCACAGCGGTGCTGGTGGTGCTCAGCGTGTTGGTGCCCGCCACCGTGTCGTCCACCGTGCTGTTGAAAGTGATCGCGCCCGACCCGGTGTTCACTGCGGCGTTGCCCGCGAGCAAGGCGGGGCCCGCCACGCTGAACAGGCCGTTGGCCCCCGCCGCCGTGGTGGTGTAGGTGCCGTTCAGGAACGTGCTGCCCGTGTTGTTGTACGCCTGATCGCCGCCCGTGGCCACGTTGCCCACCGAGACCGACGCCGCCGCCCCGTTCACCGTGAGGCTCTCGAGCGCCGTGGTGCCGCCCACCGCCATCAGGAACCGCACGCCCGCAGTGGCCGCTGTTCCGCCGCCGGTGGCCACACTGTTGATGACCAACGCACTGGCGCCCGCGGCCACGTCGTCCACCGTGCCGGAGAACACCACCGTGCCCGTCGCGCCAGCGGCCGAGGTGTCCACGGTGGCGTCGTTGCCGAAGAGAGCGGGTCCCGCCACGGCGAAGGTGCCGCCCACCGCACCGCTCACCGTGTACGCGGTGCCCAGGAAGTTCGTGCCGCCGGTGTTGGCGTAGTTCTGGCTGCCCGTGGTGGTCGCGTTGCCCACGAGCCCCACATCGCCCGCGCCGTTGGTGGTCAGGCTCAGGAGCGCCACGGTGCCGCCCACAGCCCCGATGAACTGCGTGCCCTCGCCGCCCAGGCCACCCACAAGCGTGCTCGTGGTGCTCAGCGTGTTGGTGCCTGCCACCGCGTCGTCCACCGTGCCGTTGAACACGATCGACCCGCCCCCGGTGTTGATGACCGTGGCACCGGCGATGAGCACCGGCCCGGCGGCACTAAAGTTGCCGTTGGCCGTGGTCGTGTACATCCCGTTCAGCGTGGTGGTACCGGTGTTGTTGAGAGACTGGTCGTTGGCCGTGGCCACGTTCCCCAGCGACAGCGTGCCCGTGCCGTTGGCCGTGAACGAGTTCAGGGCCATCGTTCCGCCGATCGCGCCGTTGAACGTGGTCGCCCCGTTGTTGTTCGTGGTCAGCGTGTGCGTGCCCGCAACGGCGTCGTTCACCGTGCCCTGCACCCCGATCGCCGAGCCGCCGCCGTTGATGGTGAACACCACGTTGTCGCTGAGCAGCAGGTTCGCCATCGCGTCGTTGAACAGGATGCCGTTGTTCACCGTGCTCAGCGTGATCGTGTTGTCGGCCACCAGGGTGTCGTTGAAGTTGATCGTGCGCTGGTTGTAGTTCTGGGCCCCGATCGTGGTGATGCTGCCGCGGATGTTCAGCGTGCCCGTGGCCACGTCGGTCGTGAGCGTGCCCAGCGCGGCGATGCCGCCCACCGCGCCGTTGAAGCTCGTGGTGCCCGCGCTCGACGTGGTCAGCAGGCCGCCGCCGGGGGCCGCCCCGTCAAGCGTGCCGGCAAACGTGATGTCGCCCGCGGCCCCGGCGCCGCCCGACAGCACGGAGACCGCCCCGCCCGCCAGGGTGATCGCCGCGCTGTTTGCGCCCGTCTCGCCGATGGTGATCGTGCCCGCCTCGCTGTTGTACGCGGCGCCGTTGAGCGCCACGGCCGACCCCTGCAGGGTCTGAGCGCCGGTGGTGAAGACGTTGGAGAACGTCGCGCTGCCGCCCGCGTCCGTAGCCAGGCTCTGGAGCTTGGTCACGCTGGCCGCATCGGCCCCGCCCACGTTGCCCGTGAAGGTCGTGAAGGCCCCGTTGGGCGTGTTCACGGCCAGGTTGCGGTTGCTCGCCGTCGCATCAGCCGCCACCGTGCTGTTGAAAGTGAAGCCGACCGTGTTGTTGCCGAACACGTTCACCGTGCTCAGCGCCTGGTTGAGCACCACCGGGTTGCCGATCGAGCCGCTCTCCACATTCAGATTCGCGGGCAGGCTCAGGTTGCCCGCACCCGTGGTGGTGAACACGCCCAGCCGTTGCGTGGCCGCGGCCTGGCTGTTGCCGCCGATGTTGCCGTTGAGCGCGATCGCGCCCGCGGTGCCGTTGAGTGTGAGGTCGCGGAACATGCCCGCCGTCTGGCTCAGGATCGTGCCGAAGACCGTGATGCCCATGTTGGCCGCGTCGATCCGCGTGAGCGTGGTCGCGTTGATGGTGCTGTTCACGTTGGCCCCGTTGGCCCCCAGCGTGAACGTGCCCACGTTGATGCTCTGCGTGACGCCCGCAAGGCCGTTCTGACCCGTGAAGGCCACGCTCGCGCCCGCCGGGCTCTGCACGCTGAAGCCGCCCAACGCCCGCAAACTGCCGATGCCCCCGCCGATGTCGTGGTTGAAGGTCGCGCTCGAGCCCGCATCGGTCAGGTTGATGAGCAGGTCGTAGAACGTGCTATCGGCGTTGGTGCGGATCTCACCGAACGTCAGCGCGGCGTTCGATCCCGCCGTGGTCGTGATCGTCGTGCCCTGGCCCAGTTCCAGGATCGTGCCCGCCGGGAGCGTGAGGCCGGAGAGGTTGAACACACCCGCCGAGTTGAACACCACCAGGTTGTTCGCGCCCGCGCCAGGAGTGAGGCTCAGATTGGCGTTGTTGGTGGCCGTCGCGTCGGTGAGCGTGATCGTGCCGAACGATGTCACGTTGTACGCCACGCCCGTGAGATCACCGCCCGCGCTGAAAGCCGTGCCCAGCGGCAGGGTGGTGTCGCCACCGCCGCTGCCCACCGGCGCGTCGCTGATGATGTTGAAGTTGCCGGGCACGCCCGTGTTGGCCGCGTTGCGGAACGTGCCGCCCGCTGCGAAGGTAATGCGGGCGGTGCCCGGAGCACCGGCACCCGACGTGAGCGTGATTGTGTCGGCCTGCAAGGCCGCGCCGCCGCCGATGGCCAGGTCGCCCGTGCCGTCGCTGCCCGCCTGCAGGTCGATCGTCGGCGCGATCACGGCCTGCGACACGCTGACCGCATCGGCCCCGCGCACGAACACGCCGCCCGCGAACTGGCTGAAGTTCTCCGGGGCGGCATCGAGGCTCACCGTGCCGCCGTTGTTGGAACGCCCGGCTCGCAGCGTGAGCGTGTTGCCCATGATGTTCGCCATGATGCCGTCGAACTGGGCGTTGTCGACCGTGAGGTTGGTCACAAACGTCGACATCCCGTCGCCGATCGTGACGCTGCCCGTGCCTATGACGAAATCCAGATCGGGGTTGCTCAGGTCGAAGCCGCCCGTGACCGCGTCGCCCAGGCCGAAGTCGAGGTTCGAGTTGGGCTGGAACGAGATGTTCGCCACGCCGAACATGAGCGTGGCCCCGAGGTTCGCATCCCTACCCAGGATCGTGATGTTCCCGTCCGTCCCGGCGTTGGTCGTGTCAACCGTGCCCGCGGCACCGTTCGAGAACGTGCCCGCGCCGCTGCCGTCGGAATCCGCCGTGGCTTCGAAGTTCCCGCCCAGCGTTGTAACCGCCGCGTTCACCATCACGTTGCCCGTCGCCGACAGCGCGACCGTCCCGCCGTTGGTGCCCAGCGTGTCCCCCAGCACCACGTCGCCCGCCGTCGCCGTGATCGACACCGCCGAGGCCATGCCCGCCGTGGCGTTCAGCGAAGCGTTGGTCGTCACCGTGCCGCCCCGCAGCGTCAGGTTCCCTGTGCCCGTCATGAGCACGCCGTTCACGATCAACGCGCCCGTGTTCGCACCCGCCGCCCCGCTGCCCGGCATGTCCGCGCCCGTGCTGTCGGCGGTGATGCTGGAAGCCGTCACCGTGTCCAGCGTGAGCGTGCGCTCCGAGTTGGCCGCGCCGAACGTGCCGATCGAGAAGACCGCGGCAGCCGTGCCCGCGTCGATCGTCACCCCGCCGGCCATGAAGATGCCGCCGTTGTCCTGAGGGGTCGCGCCGTTGGCATCGCGGTTGCCCGCGTCGGCCGCCGCGTCATTCGCGAAGGCGTTGAAGGCCCCGTTGTCGGTGGTGATGTTCTGATTGATGACGATGCTGCGGCCCGCCCGCAGCGTGAACATGCCGCCGGCCCCGCCCGCGGCCACCGTGATCGTCTCGTTGATCGTGATGTCCGTGTTGGCCTGCAACTCAAGCGCGGTGCCCGCATTCAAGATGGTCGTGATCAGGTCCGCGTCGAACGTCGCCGTGGCCGCCGCGTTCTCGGCGAACTCGTCGTTGCCCGCCACGCCGTCGGCCCCCGTGTCGGCCACGATGATGAACTTGGGGTCCAAGAGCAACCGGCCCGCCTTGCCCAGACCCAGGGCCCGCGCCTCGGCCGTGCCGCGGAAGGCCAGCGTCTCCTTGCTCGACACCTCGATGAACCCGCCGTCGCCACCCGCCCGCGCGCCCCGCGCCGATGTGTGCCCCTGATACAGCGTGTAGTTGTTGCTCCAGATCACCGCGTTGCCGCCGTGCCCGCGCTCGATGGCGTCAACATTGATCGTGCTGGCCCGGTCCACCACCGTCCCCTCGGCGTTGGCCAGTTCGCCCCGACCCTGGTAGCCGCCGCCCACGTTCACCACGCCGCCGCCGTTGGTGCCCGACGCATCCAGCGTCGCCCCGCGGAGAGCCACGGTCTGGCCTGTAACCTCGATCTTGCCGCCGCGCTCGCCCGCAGAGCGGCCGCTGGCGTCCAGCGTGCCGTCCACCGTGGTCGCTGTCTTGTTGCCGCCCTGCACGCTGATGCGGGCCGCCTGCACGCTGCCGCCCTGGCGGATGGCCATGCCGAAGATGTCGCCGCTCACGGCCTGATACGTGCCGCCCCGCGCGTTCACCGTGCCGGTGTTGCTCACGCCCGCGGCCACCGTGCCGAACTCGCCGCGGGCCTGATCTGTGCCCGCCAGCACCCGCGCGTACATGCTGCCGCCGCGCTCGCCGATGAGCACGTCGCCGCCCGCCGCCATGATGACCGTGCCCGCGGGCGAATCGATCCGCCCCGCGTTGCCCACGCTGGCGCCCGTGAGCACCACCTGGGCCGCGCGCAGCGCGCCCTCGTTCACCACCGTGCCCGTCATGCTGGTGAAGCGGTCAACGCGGCGGGCGAAGTCGGCGTCCGTGATCTTGCCGGCCGCGGCGTAGATCGCGCCGGCGTTCACCACGCTGCCGGCCCGGAAGTACACGCCCGCCGGGTTCACGATGTAGACGCGGCCGTTGGCCAGCAGCGTGCCGGCGATCTGCGTGGGGTCGGCGCTGGCCACGCGGTTCAGCACCCGCGCACTCGCATCGGGCTGCAAAAACTGCACCGTGTGCCCGGCGCCGATGTCGAACGACTGCCAGTTGATCGCGGCCCCGTTGCTGGCGGTGATCTGGGTGAGGTTCCCGTTGCGGGTGATGCCCACGTTGCCAGCCACGATGTTCTCACCCGCGGGCTGCGCGTAGAGCGCCCCGGTCATGAGGGTGAGCGACGCGCCGCCCACGGCGAGCCGCCGCACAAACTCGCCGCCGGAGGCGGAAACGGTCGCGGCCGAATCGGTGAGGTTCGTGATGGTCTGCATGGTTCGCTCCTAGCCCACTCGCACGGCCGGCGTGGGCGCCGGCCGAAGGTTCTGTTCGTACCCCCCGCCCGAACGGATCGGGCGGGAACGCGGCAGCCTTCCACGCTGCGCCGGAGCACCCCGCCGCGAGGGCACCCCACACCACCCGAACGTCCTCTCCGC
The DNA here is from genome assembly GCA_964590885.1 of uncultured Phycisphaeraceae bacterium. Classification (GTDB taxonomy): domain Bacteria; phylum Planctomycetota; class Phycisphaerae; order Phycisphaerales; family UBA1924; genus JAEUIX01. The sequence goes on along the minus strand of CAZPWW010000010.1, from coordinate 77,434 downwards.
AGCCCCGCCGGGTGGCGCGGGGAACGGACCGTGGCCCGTGTTCCTCTAGAACAAGAGCGTGCCCACAAAGTGCACCCTGGCGTCGCCCGACTGGGTCGACTGGGTGTCCTCCGCCGCCACGCCCACATCCACGCGGATGTTGAGGTTGCGGCGCAACTGCAACTCGACACCGCCGCCGATGCCGACCAGGTCTTCATCGCGCTCGAACGTCAGCGCGTTGTTGTTGTACGTCCGGCCGATGTCGACGAAGGCCCGCAGGATCAGGTCCCAGTCCGGCCGCGAGTAGGGAACGCCCGCCTCGGGGGCGTAGCGGAACTCGCCGAAGAAATCCGCCGTCTCGCTCGTGGGCGTGAACAGACGCGGCACGTGCAGGCGGTACTCGGCCGTGAACAGGAAGAGCGCGTCGCCGCTCGCCTCCGACTCCTCGTACCCGCGCACCGAGTAGAAGCCGCCCGCCACGCCCTGGAAGGACGGCGTCACCCGGTCGTTGAAGGCCGTCTGCCCGCGGATGATGAAAGCCAACTCGTGGGCCAGGGTCGATTCGCCCGCGTTGAACGCCGCGGCGTCCAGCAGCGGCTCGAGGTAGAAGGTCTGCTCGAGCGAGCCGGTGAAGACCGCGAAGTTGCGCTGAGCGCCGGTGCGACCCAGGGGGTCGAGGTTGCGCTCGGTGTCGGCGGCATCGGGGAGGTTGAACTCCACCGCCGTCTGCAGATAGGTGCTGGCGCTCTGGGTGTTGCGCTCCACGTTGATGCCGAAACGCGGAAAGAGGAAGCCCGAGTCGCCGCGCACGCCGAAGGCGGTGTTGTTCACCTCGATGTTCTGGTAGCGGATGCCCGCGACCGCGTCCACAAACCACTCGCGGCTCTGGAAGAAGTTCCAGATCACGTCGGCGCCGAAGGCGTAACTCTCGCCCATGAAGCCCGAGCCCGAGCCCTGCTCGCTGGCGTCGAACTCGTTGTAGTTGCCGTGCAGTTTCAGCCGCAGGGTGTCGGTGTCGAAGAGGGGGAACTCGTACGACGCCGAGACGTTGTGGCTCTCCTTGAAGCCGCCGGTCACGTAGTCAATCGCCAACTGGTCGTCGTTGCCCGTGAGCTGGGTGTGGATGATGCCGATGCGCTCACGCCACTCGTTGGTCTGCTTGGTGCCCGTGTTCGACCCCTGAAAGTAGATCGTGAACGGGTTGTTCTCCCGCACCAGGTAGTCGAGCACGGCCGTGCCCGGCTGCTCGCCCGGGGCCACCGCCACGTCCACGCGCCGGCCGGGCCGACGGTTGAGCCGCAGCACGTACTCGTCCAGGGCACCCTTGTTCAGGAGGTCGGCCCGGTTCACCAGGTCGCCCGCCGACGGCTTCACCGGCGAGTTGGCCGCCACCCGGGCCTGAGCCGCGTTGTCCACACGGGCGTCGATCGCCACGCGGTCCCCCGAGGCCACCGTGCGCACCTGCGACACCGTGGCCACGTTCACCGTCACCACCAGACTCCGGTCTCCCCCGGCACGCCGGTCCGTCCACTCCACCTTGTCGTCCGCATCCGCCTGCGGGGTGACCACCACCTCCACCTGCTCGCGGTCGAACTCCACCCACACACCCACGATCCCCCGGGCGTTGAGCGCATCACGCACCCCCGCCAGCACGCCTTCCAGAGCGCGTCGCGAGAAAACCTTGGGCCCCTCTTTGTCCAGCAGCGCCCCGATATCGGAGAGCGAATACGTCGGGGCCATGGCGCCCGTGCCGGGAGCATCAAACCCGCCCGGCGTGCTCACCAGAGCCACCCGCGCCGCACCCATCAGATCGGGCACGCTCGGCAGCCCGGGGTGATCACGCACCGCATCGGCGTAGCCGGCCACAAAGGCCGACACCGCGAACGGCTCCGCCACCGTCGCCGCAGGCGCGGCCACCACCCGCGCCGCGGGGGTGCTCGGGGGTGCCGGAGGCGCCTGACCGGGCTTGGTCGCGGGTGTCAACCCGGTCGCCGGTCCCTTGCTGGGCGGCTGGGCCAGAGCGGTGCCGGCGCACATCAGAAGCCCCGCCACCGCCCACGCCATGCCCGCCGTACGGGGCGAGTGGCCGGAGACCCTGTGCCGCCGCGATTCGGTCGTCATCATCTTGAAACTCCCCAACGGCGCCCCGCCCAAAGCCAAGGGCGCACGGAAACCCCGAGCAGAACCCGACAGTAACCGCTCCGACCCTCGCAGGTCAAGTGTGCACAAACATCGTCCGCCCGCCACGCGAACGACCACATTCTCGGACGAATACCCGCCCGATGCCCGGATATCGGCCACCGGATGTGGCGCATGGGTGCCCTTGCGCGTGTGGGCCGTGGGGGCAAACCCCCTTCTGCAGCCAGGCCGCACCCCGCCCCTGACTCGCCCCTGCTGCGGGTCGATCTCCCCGGGGAGCAGCCCGCCGCGGGTGGGTGCCCTGACCGGGTCGGAGTCCTCACGAGGAGCGAGTGAATATGAAGCGTGCAAACCTTGCGGGTGTGCTGGCGGTGTCGGGCCTGGCGGTGGCCGCGGGCGGATGCGCGAGCGCCAACCGGGCCGTGTCTCAGCAGAGCCACCCTCAGGCCGTGCGCTCGACGTTCGCGTCGAGTTACAAGACCTCGGCCGGCGTGGGCGACGGTTTCGGCAACGCCGTGTTCCAGGCCCCGGTCCTGACGGTGGCCCGCATGAACAACTCCATGGGCCCGGTCTACGCCCAGGTGCGCGGGCAGGACGAGTGAAGCGAACGGGGCGCGGCTAAGGCATCGCCTCGAGCGCACCGAGAATGTCCTGGTACGCCTGCGCGAAGGTGGGCTCACACCGGCCGCTGTCCGCCGCCCGGGCCTTGGCGGTGAAGGCCAGACGCAGGCCCACGTCGCCGAAGGCGCGGCGTCGGACATCGTCGGCGATGCGCCCGAAGATGCCGGACGTGGCCGCACGCCACTGGGCCGGATCGACGACCGCCGAGAGCGCGGAGCGCCCCGCGACCCCGAAGTCGCCAGACTGCTTTTCGACGGGCCCCAGCGAGCCCGGCGAAACCTGGGGGCCGGCGTTCAGCCCTTCCTGCAACGCAGCATCCGCGAACACGTAGGTGGCGACGTTGCCCACCAGATGCATGAACAGGTACGGCCCGGGCCGGATCGGCTTGGCCACGGACGTAAAGAGCACGACCCCGTCGTTGCTCGGGTAGACCCCGCCCGCGGCGGCACGGGCCGCCTCGAAGACGCGGGCCCCCCCCGAGAGGTTGGGAAGCGCGGGGACGGACTTGAGCAGCACGGCGATCTGAGCCTCGGTCGCGGCCACGCTCTGGTCGCGCAGATTCCAAGAAGCCGGGTCGCGCGGCGCACCTCCGCCTCCCGCCGCCGCCTCCATATCAAACGCGGCTGCAAACTCACCTTCGGTCGGCAGCCGGGCCCCGAGGGTGCGTGCCAGGAAGACCGCCGCATCGGCCCGGATGAGTTGCACCGGCGACTCCGCCGAGGGCTCGTGCGGAGACTGGTCGGATACGCCCGCAAACAGGGCGCCGTCGCGCGCGTACTTGTCGAAGTTCAACCAGACGGGGCTGGGGTAGTCTGCCCGCGCCAGCCACGCCGATGCCCGCGGCGGGCGGAAGCCGCCCGAGGGAGCCATGGGGTCGATCCGCCGGTCGCGGGCCACGCTCCACCCCAGCGGGCCGGCCACCTCACGCAGCGTGTTCAGCCCTTCGCCCCACAGCTTGGACCCAGGCGTGAAATCCCCGCCCCGCTCCGCCGCCTGGATCATGAGCACGCCCACCGACACCGCCGTGGTGCACAGATAACTGGCCTCGCCCTGCGCGTCGAGCAGCGGCCGTCCGTCGGCCTGGGTCAGCAGGCGAAACTCCAGCGTGTTCACCCCCGGGCGGGTGCCGTTGGCCACCGAGAGATCGCGGGGCAGGTCGCCCCAGTACTCGTAGCGCACCAGCGCGGGCAGGTCGCCCAGCCGCGCCCCCCCCGCCTCGGCCGCGTAGCGCCAGCGCCCCTCGTTCACCGCCGGGCCCAGCCGTGCAAAGTCCCGCACCGGCGCCGCGCCGCTCTGACGGTTCTGCTCGCAACGCAGCGCCTTCTCCAGCGCTGCCAGGCGGGCCTCGAGGGCCGGAGTGCGGGCATCCTCCCATTTCCGCAGCCGGTCGACCCGCGCCGCCGTCCCGTCAAACAGTTGCCGCCGCTGCTCCGCCGCGGCCCGGTCGGCGGCGTCGAAATCCGCCTTGATGGCCCGCAGCACCCGCCCCATGCTCACGCGCGCCGGCAGCAACCGCCCCTCATCCAACGCCACCTCCAGATCGATGCCCCCGTGCTTGGCTGCGGCCGCCAGTCGCTGCACGGCGATCTCCACGGCGGGCACATCCGCACCCCGCGCGGCCCCCAGGGCCGCCGCCGCCCGGGCTGGCGCCTCGGCGCACATGGCGCGATGCCGCACGGTCCAGCGGGCCGCCGCCGCACCGGCCTCCACCTGGCCCGCGCGATCCAGCACCGCTGCGCACTCCGCCAGATACTCGGCTCCGGCCCCGATGCCGAGCAAGGCCGGGTCGGCCAGGCGCGCCCACGCCGTGCTCACGATCTCCGGCATCGCCCCGCCCGCCTGCTGGGCCCGCCGCAACTCCTGCAACGACTCTGCACGGGCCACCGCGGTCATGTTGAGGAGCCTGTCGACCGCGTCCTTCACCTCCAGCCGTCCCAGCGAGTCTCGCGCCGCTTCGAACCACTCGGCCACCGTCTGCCCGGCCACGTCCTCCTCGAAGGTGCCCAGGTCGCGCAGGCGGGCACCCGGCAGCGCGCCCCCGTCCAGCCCGCGCATCACGGCCTGCAGGGCACGCAGGTCGCGGGCGTGGTTGTCATCCAGCTCGCGCAACCCGTCCTTCAGCCGTTCGGCCAACGCCAGATAGTCGCCCGCGGATTCGGGCACCTCGGCCGGCAGGTCGGCCAGCCAGGCACGCAGCGCCGCCGCGCGGCGCGTGCGTGTGTCAGCGGTGTACGCCTCGCGCCACCGCCCCTGCATTTCCGCCGGCGGCTCCGGCTCGGGCAGGTTGCGCAGCAGGTCCCACGCCGACCGCAGCCCCTCGGCCAGCGGCCCCAGGGCCGTCCGCGTCGCCGCCCCGTCGCTGTCGCCTCGCAGGCGGTCGATGGCCCACGGGCCGATCACGCTTTTCCAGTGGACGTTCACCTCGCGCGGGCCATCCGCGATCAGGTCCGCCGCCACCAGGGTACGCACGGCCCGGGCCGCCTCGCCTTCTTGCGCCGCCTGCACAGGCCGGCTCTTCACGGCCGCCTCGGCATCGCTGCGCACCCGGCCCGCCAGCGTTGCCAGTTCGCCCGCGGCTTCGCGCACGCCCGCAGCCGCCGCGTCAACCTCCGCGGCGTAGCGTCGCACCGGGCTCCGGGCCCGCAGCGCCGTCTCGGCACCATCCAGCCTGCGGACCGCGGCATCCAAGGACTCGCGGTCGGCCTGCGTGGCACCGTCGGCAAAGGCGGCCTGCCGGGCAGCCTCCCGCGCCGCTGCCGCCGCGCCGGCCGCATCCACCGGCGGCGTGTGGGGTGCATACGCGCGGGCGACATCGCGGACCCACGCCGCCAGATCCTGCTTCGGATCGCGCCAGGCCCGCAGCACATCCTTGCCGTCGGCCCGCTGGTAATCCTGTGCCGCCGCCCCCTGGCTCGAACCAGCAAAGACGCTCGGTGCGGCCACGGCCTCCGCCACCGCCGCGAGCCGGAGCAGTTGCGGCACGATGGCAACCTGCTCCGCGCGGGGCCGGCCGCTCGCGCCCGCGATGAGCCGGTTCCCCTCCGCGTCGACGTCGCGCCGAACGGCCGCCGCGAGTTCGCCCGCCTTACCGCCGCCGGTTTCCAGAGCCTGGCGGAAGGCCGCCTTGGCCTGTGTGAGTTCGGCCGCCTCCGCCACCTGCACCACGCCGCCGCCGCCCCCCGAGAGTTTCTGCTGCACCACGATGCCCAGCGGAGCCCCCACCACCGCGATCGCGGCGGCCAGGAGCCCCCACTTCACCGCCGGGTTGACGCGGCCGGCCACACCCGCCTCCGCCTCCACGCCCCACACCTTGCCCAGCGTCGCCTCGGGCCACTCCTTCGGCACGCGCACACCCGTGAACGACGCCGGCGGCCGCCCCGCACGCACCTCGCCCGCGAGCGACCCCAGCGCGGCGATGCGCTGCTGCACCGCCGTGCGCATCGAGTTGCCCACCAGCACCGTGACGCCCGCTCCCTCCTGCGCCATCATCACCTGCCGGGCCGCGTCCACGCCGGGGCCTTCGGGCGCATCCACCCAGCCGTTCACCACCGAGGTGGTCACCTGCCCGAGAGCCAGCCCCACGCGAGCCAAACTGTCGCGCTTGTGGCGGCGCTTCAGCCCGGCCATGCCGCTCTCAAAGGGCTCGGCCACGCAGGCCGCGTGGAAGTCCACGGCGGTATCGAACGCCTCGAGCGGATCGTCGAAGACGGCGTAGAAGCCCGCCGGGTGCTCGGCCCGCAGGGGCCGCATCTTGCACGAACCCGCGGCCCGCTCGAACAACTCGCCGGTGCGCTTGAGCAGGTCCCGCTTGAGAGCCTCGGCCACGCCGCCGAGTTGAATGAGCACGGAACTGAAATCCACCCAGAGCACGGGGCGTTCGTCGGTGCGCACGCGCGTGTCGCGCAGGTCGAGCACGTCGAAACTCTCGCCGCTGCCCACCGGGTCGCGCCGTCCCAACGACACCCACTGGTAGTCGTCGCGGTCGCTGAGCCGGGCGTGGGCGTTGCGCTTCACGCGATCGGAGATGAGCAGTTGCCAGCGGTTGGCGAACTTGCCGGCGATCTTGGCCGCGATGTTGCACGGCTGGTCGCGCACGTCCTCGCGCCCGCGCGGGCCGTAGGCGTAGTGCACGGTGCCGCAATCGGCACCCATTTTCAACACCGTGCTCAACTCGCCGCGCTTGTGCCGGGCGTACACCGCGCGGCGGAACTCGAGGCCCACCCGGGCCATCTCCACGTCCGAATCGGCCGCCAGCAGGTAGCCGTCCCTGCCCAGCCGCTTCATGAAGGCCGCCGGCGCGTGCTTCTTCACCACCTCACCCAGCACCGCCTCCAGCCGCACCAGTTGCTGGTCGTAGCGGTCGTCGCCCATGCGATCGAGCAGTTCCAGGGCCTCGTCGATGTACGCGAACATCACCGCGGCGTACTCGGCCGGCTGCTCGGGCGGCGGCCCCAGGTCGCCGCCGCTCTCGGCCACGGCGAAGACCTCGAGCACCTCCTTGCAGTCTTTGGGCTTGAAGAACCCGAAGGGCGTGTGCTCCAACTCCCCCGCGTTGGTGTACGTGAGCCGCACCTCGTCCCACACCTCGCGCGACAGCAGCACCTGGTTGCCCTTGGCCAGTGCGCAGAGTTTGTCGCAGGTGTTGCGCGGCAGGCCGTCAAAGTCCGCCGCCTCCGTCCCCGCGTAGCGCACCTTCACCAGCCCGCAGTGCACCCCCACCCGTGCCTTGACCGCGTTCTCCGGCCCCTTGAGTTTCGGCGAAAGGTACTGGTCCCAATCGGTGGCCGCCAGACGCCGCCGGAACGTGAGGGCCGTGTCGATCGCCGCGCCGGCGGTGGTGAAGCCCGCGTAAAAACCGTCGCCGGTGCCCACGCAGCAATGGGCCCCGCCCGCGTTCTCGCACGCCTGCCGGAAGAGTTCGTCGTGCACCCGACGCATCGGGCGGAAGCCCTGCCCCACCCGGTCGATCAGCCGGGTGTGGCCCACGATGTCCGTGTACACGATAAAAAGGCGTTCTTCGTTCACTGGGGGCCGCTCCGCACACAGCGCCACCGCGGCATCCGCCACGGCCGCGTGCAAGTGTACGGGCCGCAGCCCTCACCGGGACGCCTATTCGTCGCCCACGCCCAGGGCCTCGTGCCCCTCGTGTTCCAGGGTTTCGAGCTTGGCCAGCATCGCCTTGGCCTCGTCGTGCTGGCCATCCAGCAGCGCCGTCTCCACATCCAGCAGCGTGCGCATGGTGGCGATCAGCCGCCGCCGGAACTCCTCCAGCATCTTCTGCTTGCCCGCCTCATCCGCCACACGCTCCACCTGCCGGCGCGGCACCTGGTTCTTGGCCGTTACGCACGCCCGCTGCATGTCGCCCACCGCACGCAGGGCATCCGCCCGCTTGGCGGGGTCGCCCGCCGCGGCGTGCAGGCGCTCAAAGCCATTGGCCATCTGCTTCATCGCGCCCTCCACCGAGGGCCCGTCGCCCCGGCCGCCACCGGGGCCACCCGGCCGCCCTGCCGGCCCCTGCGGCGGCGGCCCGCCGGCCGGAGGCCCGCCCGAGGGCTGGGCCACCAGGCTGAGCGTCGCCACCAGCACCACGCCCGCCGCCATCACCGCCACGCCACGCCCAACCAGCATCTTGGCACTGCGCATCGACGCACCTCACGAGTAGAGAAGTCCATCACACGGCCACACCGGCCGAATGGCCTACCGCTCAGGCCCCACGCCGGTTGCCGGGCTGGCGGGGGCAGGGGCCGCCGGGGCGCCAAGCAGCAGCCCCTCGACCACGTCGCGCACCACGCCCTCGTGCTGCCATGGCAAAAAGTGGCCCGCCTCGGGCAACTCCACCACCCGCACGCTCGCCGCACCCGTCAACTCACGCTCCATGTACGCCACGTTCGCGTACGGCACCAGTTCATCCTTGCGACCGTGCACGATCACCACCGGGCACGCGATCTTCGGCAAGAGTGGACGCAGCCCCTCCGTCTCCATCTTCGCCGCCAGCACCTCGCGGTTCGACACCCGCAGGCTCCGCTCCAGCATCCACGACAACGCCCCCCAGTCCGCCACGCTGTTGTACCACTCCAGTTTCTCCAGCGCCGGATCGAGCGACCCCGCCAGGATCACCAACCCGCTCACCTTGTCCGGATGCTCCGCCGCAACGCGGCACACAATCGGCCCGCCCAGCGAGTGCCCCACCAGCACCGGCCACCGCCCGCCCTGGCGCACCAGCAGCGGCGCAATCGCCGCCGCCTGCCCCGCAAAGTTCACCACCGCATCCTTCTCTATCCCCGTGCCCGACGTGCCCGCACCGCCCGCACCCGCCTGCTTGACCAGCGACGAACCCCCGAACCCCGGCCGGTCAATCGCCCACGCCTCAAATCCCGGCACGGGCCGCTCCAGATACGCCAGCCAGCCGTCGCCATCCCCCGGTGTGCCGTGCACGTAGATCACGCGCGGCGACTCCGGTGACCCGGCCCGCAGGTAGCGCACCGCACGCCCTTCGAGCGCCTCCACCGTGTACGTGCCCTCCACTACACCCGCTGGCGGAGCCTCGCGCCGGGGCGGCGGGCCGCAGGAGGCCAGCGCCGCCACCGCCACCAACCCAAGCCCCACCCGCGAGTTCCTCCGCACGCAGTCCATCCTCCCGCACTCCTTCACTACCGCCCCGGCAGGCGCGCCCCGCCCGGCACGCTCACCGTGCTGGGCTCGATCACCCGCACCTTGCTCCGGGCCATGTCCCACTCCAGGCGCGCCGCCGTGACGGGCTGCGGGCGTGCGGGGTCGAAGAACGTCACCCGGTTCTCCGGGTTGGCCGCGGCCGTGGCCCGCTGCCGCAGCGCGTCGTACGCCAGCCGGTCGGCCACGAGTTGCGCCTCGGCCGAGCGCACCACCACCGCGCCCTCGGCCGTGGCGCTCACCAGTTCGGCCTGCTCGCCGGGCACGGGCAGGGCCTCGGGCCGTCCCGCCGCGGCCGCACCGCGCACCAGCGCCGTCAGCCGCTCGCACTCCATGCTCGCAACCTGAGCCCCCGGCGCGGTCCGGTGCAGGAGCCGCACGCCGCGGCTCATGGTGAGTTCGCCCGCGCGCCGGTCAAACCGCAGCCCGTCGCCCCACGAGAAGACGCTGGTGCCGCGCGAGGCCGTGAGTTCGAGCGGGGCCGGCACGCCCGCCGGCGGTGCCAGCAGGGCGTCGGCCCGCCCGCGCCCGGCACGCCGGTCGTCGACCAGCAGCCTGCCCGCCCCCGGCACCTCGATCACGGCCGCCTCGTCGCTCGCCACGATCCGCGCCCCCTCAACATACATGATCCGCTCCAGCGTGCGCTCGGCGAAGTTGCCCACGCTCTCGGCGTAGCGCCGCGCATCCACGCGGGCCGGGCTCCCCTCGGAGCCTTCGGCCTCGGCCCGCAGCAACGCGCGGCGCGGCGACCCTGCGGCGACGCCGCCGCCGCGCTCGGCGGGGGTGAAGGCCAGGGTGATGCGCTCGGCGCTGAGCGTGTCCATCTCGGCCGAGGTGGGCGTGCTGGTGGCGGTCGCGGCCCCCACGGCTTCGACCGTGCCCGCATCCTCGTTCACGGCCAGGCGCGTCTGCCAGGTCGCCTCGACGCGCACGCGGGCGCTGGGCCGCGCACCGAGAGCGGGCGCGAGCGGCGATGCCGGGGCATCGATACCGGCAGCGCCCGCGCCTGAGCCACCAGCCCCCGCCGCGCCGCCGGCGCCCGCTTCCGGGCCGCCGCCCGCAGCCCGGTCTCGCTGATACGTGAACGCGCCGGGCCCCTGCACCACGAGCGTGCGGGCCGCGCCGTTGACGGTGAGGTCGGCTCCGCTCACGCTGCCGCCGTCGCGCGCGATGCTCGCCCACGCTTCCGGCTCGGACCCGCCCCACACGCGAGCGTGCTCGCCGGCCACGTCGAGGTCCACTCGCTCGGCCCGCATGTCAAGCCGCTCGCCGCTCAGGCGCACGTCGGTCTGGGCCTTGGCGCTGGCCACAGCGACCCTGCCGTGCTCATCGCGGGCCAGCGTGGTCTGGAGCGCGCCCGCGCTCAGCAGCCAGCGGTCGCGCCGGGCCGACACCTCACCCGTCGCGGCCAGCGTCGCCGGCTCGGGGTCGCCGCCATCGGGCGAAGCCGCAAAGCCCACGTCGAGCGCGCGGGCCCGCAGCGAGGCGCCCTCCTCCGTCTCCACGGCCACCCCTTCACCCGCCACCAGCCCCGCGAGCACGGGCGCGCCCCCGGCCGCCGCGGGCGCAAAGGTCGCCTCGGCAAAGCCCGCGCTGAGCGTGCCCCGCGGGTCCTCCGCCAGCACCTTGCCCTCAAACCGGGCCGAACGCAGGGCATCGGTCATCCAGCCATCCACCACGCCCAGTGTGAGCGCGGCGGAGCGGCTCCACGAAATCTGCCGCGAACGCGCGGATGTCTCCCACGCGGGGCGCCGCCCGGCACCCCGCTCGTCGAGCGCGCCCAGCAGCACACCCGGACCGGGCACGCTCACCGCACCCGTGCCCAGGCGGGCCGTGAGCGCCGGCACCTCGAGGCGACCCCTGCCCTCGCCCGAGAGCACCACACCCTTTGGCCCGCCGCCGCTGAGCGCGAGCGTGCGCGTGGTCGCGCCGTAATCGACCCACGCGGCGTGCCCGCGCAGGCCGGCCCGCTCATCGCTCGCCGCCACGGCACCGGTCTGATCGGCCGTGAGCCGCAAGGCAACTTCCTCGTGCCGCAACTCTTCGGGCCTGTCCTCCAGCGGGCGCACCGTGAGCGGCCCGAACCATGTGAGTTCAAACTGGTCGCCCTGCGGCGTGTACAGGCTGGGCGGCTCATCAGCACGCGGATCAACCCCCGCGCCCGGACCCCATGCGGGCGCAGCGCCGCGGGGCTGATACGCGGCCAGTCGCACGCGCGGCAACACCGCGGCGGCGGTGCCGGGAGCGAGCGGACGGCGCGAGCCCGCTGGCACGGCCCCCAGTGCGCCCGGCAACAGGCGGTTGTCCACCAGCGCACCCCACATCTCAAGCCGATCGGCCGACACGGTCAGCCCCTCGCGACGCAGCCGCACGCGCTCGTCCACCACGGCGTGGTAGTACGACCGCGGGGCAGCGAGTGGAGGATCGGCGAGAGGCGTGGTGCCGGGTTCGGCGGCGGCCGCCGCGGTTTGGCCGGCAGCGGCGCGCCCGGCCGGGCCGCCGCCTCCGGCCAGGCGCACGTAATCGGTGCGTTCGATCTCGAGCAGTTCGAGCCGGGTGCGCACCTGGTTGCCCACAACGCGAAGCCCGCGCCCGGCCACCTCCAGACGCGGGGTGCTGAGCCGGAACTCCTCCGCCGCGCTCGCCTCGCCCACGGCGAGATTGAACTCCAGGCGCGGCGTGGAGAGCAGGGCCACGGGCTCGTCGTCCTGCAGGTTGACGGCCCCGTCGGCCCCGGGCTCGAACACCGCCACCGACACGCCGCCGTCGAACGTGCCGCTCTCGGGCTGGTCGCTGCGCGGGGGCGTGAAGACGAGCCCGTTGGCGGCCCGTACCTGGGCCACGCGCCCGCCCGAGAGGAACATCGTGGCCCGCGGGCGCGTGACGAGCGCACGTCCACCGCCCTGGGGATCGAGCGCCTCCCACTCCATCACACCGATGGCGCGGGTGGGGTCGTTGCGGTCCACCAGTTGAAAGCGGGCCCGGCCGGCGTTCTTCAGGCCCACATCGGCGACGTCCACGGCCGGGGGAGCGCTGCTGATGCCGCTGGTGGCCGCGGCCCGGGCCGCGTCCGCGCGCCCCCCCCCCGCGCCACCGGCCGGGCCGGGCGAACGCAGGGCGATCACCGCCAGGACCGCACCCGCCACGAGCGCAAAGCACAACGCCAGGACCAGACCGGTCCTGCGCACGCTCCGTGTGCTGGGGCCCACGCGCTCCATCAGGCCGCATCGTACAGCCGCAGCGCGTCGTCCATCCGGCCCATGCCGAGAAGAAGATGCTCGATCGCCTCGCGCACGGCCCCGTCGCCGCCACGGCGCGTGCAGACATAGCGGGCGGCCCGCTTGACGGCCTCGGCCGCGTTGGCCGGGGCGATGGGGTAGGTCACGCCCCGCAGCGCGGGCACGTCGGGCCAGTCGTCGCCCACATAGGCCGTGCGCTCCCGGCCGATGCCGGTGCGGGCGCACACCTCGGCGAGGGCCGCGCCCTTGTCGTGGCTGCGCTGCACCACCTCGGCCACGCCCAGATCGGCCAGGCGGTGGCGGGCCGCGCTGCCGCCCCGGCCCGTGATGACCGCGACCCGGTAGCCCAGCCGGATCCAGGCGCGGATGCCGATGCCGTCGGCCGCGCAGAAGCGCTTGATCTCGCGGCCGGCGTCGTCGACGTTGATGGAGCCGTCGGTGAGCACCCCGTCAACATCGAGCACCAGCAGCGCGATGGACGGGAACGCCGCGCTCACTCCTTCACCACCCGCAGGGCGATCAGGTCCTGCACGTCGAGCAGGCCCACCGGCTTGCCGGCGTCGTCGACGACGGGTATCTCGTCGCGGCGGTGCTCCCGCATCATCTTCACGGCGTCGCGCACGAGGGCGCCGGCGTGCAGGGTGCCGGGGCGGCGCGTCATGGCATCCGAGATCGGCCGGTCGAGGGCGGCGCGGTCGCGCTCGATGAGGCGGCGCAGGTCGCCGTCGGTGAAGAGCCCGGTGAGGAGGCCGTCCTTGTCCACCAGCAGCACCGCCCCGGGGCGGCGGGCGGTCTGGGCATCGGCCAGCCGCAGGGCCTCGGCCACGCTCACGTCGTCGCGGACGGGGGTCAGGTTCCGGCCCACCACGAAGCGCAGGGCATCGACGACGGGCTTGAGCAGCCCGCCCAGCGCGCCGCCGGGGTGCCGCCGCAAAAAGTCGGAGTTGCTCGAACCCATCCTCCGGGCCGCGCACAGCGCCAGGCAATCGCCCAGAGCCATGGTCGCCGTGGTCGAGAGCGTCGGCGCGGGCGAGAGCTGGCTTTCTTCCTCCAGGCCGCCGATCCCCAGGCTCACGCTCGCCAATCGCTCCAGACTCGAGGCCCCGCGCCCCGCCGTGATAGCGATCACCGTGATCTCATCCTGGCGGAGGACCGCCGCCAGGTTCACCACCTCGTCGGTCTCACCGCTGAACGACAGGGCCAGGCAGACATCCGCCTTGCGGAAGCGTCCCAGGTCTCCGTGGGCCGCCTCGGCCGGGTGCACGAAGTGCGAGGCGATGCCGAGCGACGCGAGCGTGGCCGAGATCTTGGCGCCCACCAGGCCGCTCTTGCCCAGCCCGCTCACCAGCACCGTGCCCCCCGCCCGGGCGCAGGCCTCAAGGGCCCCAACCGCGGCGTGAAAGGGATCGGCCAGCCCGCCCGAGAGCGCCCCCACGGCGCGGCTCTGGGCCGAGAGGATCTGCCGCGCGTAGTCGAGCTCGCTGGCAAGGGCTGGGCTTGACACCGGGGCACAGGGTAGACTCTGGCGTGCCGGGTGGAACCCCGGCCGATCTCACGGCCCGCGCGCCCCTCCCCAGCGCCCTCCACGGATGGACCCATGCCGCTCGAAGACATCCGCATCTCGCTCGATTCCTTCGAGGGGCCGCTCGACCTGCTGCTCTACCTGATCCGGCGCGACGAACTCGACATCGCCGACATCCCCGTTGCCCGGGTGGCCGAGCAGTACGTGGCGACGCTCAAGGCGGGCGGCTTGGACCGGATCGACATCGACCAGGCGGGTGAGTTTCTGGTGATGGCGGCGACGCTCATGGAGATCAAGTCGCGCACGCTGATGCCGGCGGCGGCGATGCCCGCCGGTGAAGTGCCCGCGGCGGACGCCGGGTCCGACCCGCGGGCCGACCTGATCCGGCAGTTGCTGGCGTACAAGAAGTACCGAGAGGCGGCGGCGGAACTGGACCGTCGCGCGGGCGAGTGGTCGCGGCGCTTTCCCGGGGGCGGTGCCGACGCGCCGGCCGAGGCGGATGCCGCGGGCATGGCCGCAGCCACCGACCTCGAAGACCTGGACGCGGTGGACCTGGCCCGGGCCTTTGCCCGCGTGATGGAGGCGATCGACCTCTCGCGGCTGGGCGGGCACACGATCACCGACGATGAGACGCCCATCGCGTTGCACGCCGAAGACATCGTGGACCGGCTGACGCGCGAGGAGGAGGCGGGTGGGACGGCCGAGGTGCCGTTCACGCGGTTGTTCGAGGGGCGGACGCGGGCGGAGGCGATCGGGCTGTTTCTGGCCCTTTTGGAACTGGTCCGCCAGCAGCGCGTGCAGGCCCGCCAAGACCGGATCAACGACCGGATCGTGCTGCGGCTGGCGGCGAGCCCGCCTGCGTGAGTGGTGGTGGGGCCGGGCGCGGAGCCTCGCGCCCTGTGGAAAACTCGGGTTTTTTGCGTGGTTGGCGCGACAAAATCGCAAAGACATGCGATTTTTCGGCCCAAAACCGCCCAAAACCCGATGTGCGGGCTTGAACCGGGAGCGGTGCGACTGTAAAACACCCTCATCGTTTCTTCGCGGAGGAGCCGCGAATCAGCCTTTTTCATGGAGTTTTCAGCATGGCCACCAAAGCAAGCAAGCCCGCCAAGATCGTGCCCGCCAAGAAGCCCCGCGGCAAGGGGGAGTTCTACAAGATCGTCGCCGACAACACCGGCCTGACCCGCAAGAACGTGGCGGCGGTGTTCGACACAATGGCCAAGGTGGTCGCGGCCGACCTCTCCAAGAACGGCCCGCGCATGTTCAACGTGCCGGGCATGATGAAGATCGTGGCCCGCGACAAGCCCGCCGTGAAGCCCGGCATGTGGAAGAACCCCTTCACCGGTCAGGAAGAGATGCGCAAGGGCAAGCCCGCCAGCACCGTCGTCAAGATCCGCGCCCTCAAGGCCCTCAAGGCCATGGTGTGAGCGCTGGTCGATCGATGCCCGGCGCGCTCAGCGCGGCGTGAAACTCGAACAACCCACCCGGCCCGGAGGCAGACGCTTCCGGGCCGGTGGTGTTTTTGGGGGAAGGTCACCACGAAGGCACGAAGGGCACAAAGGAAGGCAAGGAAGGCGGGTTCAGGCAAAGTGCGGCGTCTCAATCAACACGGCGCGTGAGCGACGTGGCCGGGCCAGCCCAGCCGGGGCTCGCGCCCCGGCCTCTTTTGGTATGGCCACGCAGATGAAGCCCCAAAAGCACGGGCGCAAGCGCGGGTCCGAAAGTTGCCCGCTCACTTCGCGGCGGCGGCCACGGTCTTGAGCGCGGCGAGCCAACTGTCGCCCTCGGCCTTGTGTGTGGCGTCGATGGCATCGAGCACGGCATCGGAGAGGTCTTTGCCGCCCGCCGCGCCGGTGGCGAGGGCCTCCATGCCGCTGGCGATGACCTCGCGGGCGTGCTTGTTGTCGGCCCCGTCTTTGTACGCGGCGGCCATGGCGAGCACGGCCTCGGCGGCGGCGCTGATCTTGGCCTTGGGCATGTCGGCCTTCACGAGCGCGGCGATGTCGTCGGTGCCGAACTGGGCCTTCACAACGCCCTTGCCGGCGGCGAAGAGTTTGGCGGCCTCGTCGGCCCGCTTGTCGCCGCCCCAGGATTTGGCGTTGGCGTCTGCCGCGCTGGAGGCGACGACCTGACCGATCGCCCACATGCGTGCGGCGCGGGCGTTGGAGGGGTCGGCGTGGTCGTTGTCGTCCCAGTGGACCTGGAACTTCTCGAGGAACTTGTAGTTGTTGTAGGAGAACATCTCGAAGTCGAGCTCGGGGTGGCCGGCGTCGACCATGTCTTTGTCGATCTTGAGGTGGCAGGAGACGCACATGGAGGCGCGGACACCCAGGTCGTTGGTGTCGATCATGCCGAACTTGTCTTTGAGTCCGGCGGCACCGAGGGTCTTGCGCTGTTCGTCAGTCCAGCCGGCCTTCTGGTGCGGGTCTTTCCACTTCTCGGCGGGCCCGTGGCAACTCTCGCAGGAGACGCCCTCTTTGGCGAGGTCTTTGAGTTTGTCGCCCTTCTTGGGGGCGTCCATGGCGTGGCAGTCGATGCACTTGGCGGCCTTGGTGGGGTCGCCGAGTTTCATGGCGTCGGCGATCTTCTTGCTGGCGGCGTTGGCGAGGGTCTTGAAGGCCTTGGCGTGGGGGTCTTTCTCCTCCCAGATGGTGTTCTCGTCGCCGACCATGCGGCCGGACTGCTTCTTGGCCTCGCCGGAGTGGCAGCCCGAGCCGGTGCACGACTGCTGGCCGGTGTAGGTGAGGTTGGGATCGAAGCGCGGTTCGAGGGCCGCGTCCTCGCGTGTGAGCGTGATGCTGGCGGCTTCGTGCGACATGAGGGACAGACCGGCGAGCAGGGCGGAGAGCGATGTGCCCGCGAGCCAGAGCAGGGCGGAGACGTATCCACGACGGGCTTGGACCTTCATCGAAGACTCCTCGGGTGCGGGAAAGGGCGCGGGCACGGGGGCACTTCGCGTGCGGAGATGAGACGGATGCCGCGGGACGAGTCTACCAGATCGGCGCGTGGGTGGGTGGCGGTCTACGCGAAGGCTGAGACTGAGTTTCGATTAGCGGGAATTAGCCGGTTGACGGGTTGACGGGAGAGGACTGTGGATGGCGGGCTGTGGGTGCTTGCGAGGGTGCCCGGTTTGTGTTAGCGTGCGGAGAGTGGGTGGCGGCGTTGGCTCGCGGTGAGCCGGCGCAGCATCCGGCTGGCAGAGCGCATGGACCCGACGAACCCCCCAGCATCCGGCTCGACACCGCCCGCCCCGCCACCGGGGGGCCCCGGGGCGGGCCCCGGCACGCCGGCCGGTGCGGCCGCGCCGGCGCCGAAGGCGGCAGCCCCTGCCGCGCCGGCGACAGCGGCGAAGGCGCCGGCGGCACCCGCGCCGGCCAAGATCGTGACGGTGGCGGCTCTGGGGGATGAAGACGACACGACGGAGGTGCTGGACTCGCCGGCGGAGATCAGCGAACTGCGGAAGTTGGACATCTTCGCGGATATCCCCGAGAGCGTCTTGCAGATGTACCCGGGGACGGTGGCGCGGCGGAAGTACAAGCCGGGGGATGTGATCTGCCGCGAGGGCGAGGGCGGCACGACGGCGTTTTACGTGGCCGAGGGCGAGGTGCTGGTGAGCATCCGCGGGGCGGACCCGGGGGGCAAGCCCAAGCGCAAGGGCGGGATTCTGGCGGCGGTGGGCCGTGTGTTCGGGCAGAGGCGGCTGTCGAGTTTTTCGGAGCACACGGCCGACACGCTGGTGCCCATCGATGCGAGTGTCGATCTGCGGTACGGGCGGCTGGCGGCCACGCTGGGCAAGGGGGAGATGTTCGGGGAGATGAGCTGCCTGAGCCGGGCCCCGCGCTCGGCCACGATCATCGCCAAGACGGATTGCGTGCTGCTGGAGATTCTCCGCAACATGTACGAGCGCCTGCAGAACGGCAAGACGTTCAAGGCGCGGGCGGAGCAGAACTACCGAAACAGGGCCCTGGGGGGGCACCTGCGGAACGTGAGCATCTTCGAGAGCCTGCCGGACGAGGGGATCGAGCGGCTGAAGAACTCGTGCGAACTGCTCACCGTGGAGCCGGGCAAGGCGATCATCACCGAGGGGGAGGATGCGGATTCGATGTACATCATCCGCCTGGGCCAGGTGCGGGTGAGCAAGAAACTGGCGGGGGGCGAACTCACGCTGGCGTACCTGGGCAAGGGCGAGTGCTTCGGCGAGATCGGGCTGATCGCGGGCAAGAAGCGCGGCACCACGTGCACGGCGTACGACCATCCGAAGGCGGTGACGGGCACGTACCGGGGCACCTACAAGGCCAAGCCCAGCCGCGTGGAACTGGTGAAGATCAAGCGGACCGAGTTCGAGTGGGTGACGCGCGAGTACCCGATCGTGAAGGAGAAACTGGAGGCGCTGGCGAGCGGGCGTGCGGCGGCCACGGAGAGCGCGGTGAAGCAGGGCGCGTTCAGCAAGGCCCCGAAGATGGTGGAGGACCTGGGCCTGTTGCAGGGGCAGGGGTTGCTGTTGATTGATCTGGAGCGCTGCACACGGTGCGACCAGTGCGTGCAGGCGTGCGTGGAGAGCCACGACGACGGGGTGACGCGGCTGGTGCGCGAGGGGCCGCGCTACGACAAATATCTGGTGCCGAGCCGCTGCCGCATGTGCATGGACCCGGTGTGCATGATCGGGTGCCCGGTGGGGAGCATCCGGCGGACCAAAGACCTGAACATGCTGATCGAGGACTGGTGCATCGGGTGCGGGGTGTGCGCCAACCAGTGCCCGTACAACAGCATCCAGATGCACGATCGGAGCGAGTTTGAGGCGGCGGCGCAGGCCGCCGCCCCCGCGGGCGGCGCCCCCGCCGCGCCGGATCGCAAGGAGAAGGCGGTGGTGTGCGACCAGTGCTCGAGCCTGCCCCAGGGGCCGGCGTGTGTCTATTCGTGCCCGCACGACGCGGCCTTCCGCGTGAACGCGCGGGAGTTTTTCCTGGGGGCGGTGGCGGACGCCGACTGAGCGCGGCGGCCGGGTTGGCGGTGGTGTGGTCTTATGCTGCTCGACAACAAGCACAAGCCGTGGATCGCGCTGACGCTCACGCTGGCGGTGGCCGCGACGGTGTGGTACGTGATCGATGCGCCGGGGCACCCGAACCGGGTGTACGGCTCCACGACGGCGGGTCTGACGTTCGGGATCGCGGGTTACGCGATCATGTGGTTCTGCGCGGCCCTGGGCATGAAGCGGCGTGTGCCGCACTGGAAACTCGGGAAGGCGCAGACATGGCTGCGCGGGCACATCTGGCTGGGGCTGCTGCTGGTGGTGCTGGTGGCGCTGCACGCGGGCTTCCAGCCGCTGGGGCCGGTGGGGTGGGCGCTGTGGATCGTGCTGGGGCTGGTCACGCTGAGCGGTTTGTTCGGGCTCTTGATCCAGCAGACCGTGCCGCGGATTCTGTACCACGGGCTGCACCCTCTGGCGAGCATGAATGCGGAGAGCCCGGCCCAGCAGATCAAGGCGTTTATCGCCGACTGCGCGGGGCAGGCGGAGAAGACGGTGATCGTCTACGCCGGGAGCCTGGACAAGCCCGCGCCCGAGATGCCGGCGGTGGCAGCGAGCGCGGCGACGGCGGTCCCGCCGGCGGCGGGACCGGCTCCTGCCGGGGCTGCGCCCAAGCCCGCGACGGCGCCCGCTGCGGCGGCCGGTGCGGGCGCGGTGGCGGCACCCCCGGTCGTGTCCCCCCCGTCGGCAGCCGCGGCCGCTCCCCCGCCGAAGCCGGCGGCACCTGCCGCGCCGAAGATCGGGCCGCCCATGGGTGGCGAGCCGGTGCGGCGGTTCTATCTCGACATGGGTCAGGCCTTCTGGACGGGGGCACGGCGCACGGCGCTCGACAACGAGAGTTCGGCGACGTCGGTGTTTGCGATGCTGCGTACGGCGACGCCCGGGCACATCCATCCGGGGATTGACGATCTGGAAGAGTTGGCGGCCCGGCGGCGGCAGTTGCTGGTGCAGCGGCGGTGGATGCGGATACTGCACGGCTGGCTGATCGTGCACGCGCCGCTGTCGTGGGGGTTCATCGTGTTTGTGGCGGTGCACGCCGTGCAGGCGCTGCGCTACTGGGGGCCGAAGGTGTGAGTTGATGAGTTGATGAGCGGGTGAGGCGAACATGCCCGAGACACGCGCGATTTCGGAACGGATCGACCTGGGCTACGTGCGCAAGCGCGCGTGGCCGCACACGCTGATCTACCCGCTGACGTTCGGCCTGGTGGGCGCGCTGCTGGTGGCGGGTGCAGGGTCGGAACTCACGGCCCGGGTCGAGGGTGTCTACGCGCACGCGTTCTACTCATCCGGCACGCTCACCAAGGCCCACGCCATGTTCGGGAGTGATTGCGGGGCCTGCCACCGGTCCGCGGTGGGCGACCGCGACGCGGCCGTGTTCATGCCCGTGCTCGACGATGCCTGCATCGCCTGCCACGAGTCGGTGTCGGCCACGCACCACCCGACACAGAGCCGATTCCAGGGGGGTACGCGGATGGTGGAAGGGCTGGCCCAGCCGGTGGCGATGGCGGGGAACTGCGCCACCTGCCACAGCGAGCACCGCGGGCGCGACTACGACCTGACCAAGCTTGATGACGGCGTGTGCGTGAGTTGCCACGGTGACCTGAAGGCCAACGGCTGGGCACCCCCCACGGGCGCGAAGGAGGGCGGCCGATGAACGCACGCCGCGCACGGCGACGCTTCTCGCACGCCCGCACGGTTGCGGCGGGCGCGGCTGCCGCGCTGGCCTTGCCGCTTTTGCTGGCGGCCTGGGCCGGGCCCGACCGTGTTCCGCTGACCAATCCGCCGCTGCCGGGTGAACTGGCCAACCGGGTCACGACGTTTGGGACGGCAGAGGGCCACCCGGAGTGGGCGGTGCTGAGAGATAAACGGCAGGACACAACGCCGTACGCCTTCGGCCACAAGATGCACAACGACCCGGAGGCGGCCGGGATGCAGGACCTGCTCAAGGCGATCAAAGAGGGCAAGGGCGAGGCGGCGAGCATGGGCATGGCGACGGGGCGTGCGGCGCACGTAGAGACGATCAGGAAAGACGGCAAGGAAGTGCTGGCGATGAGTTGCACGTTCTGCCATGAGCCCGACGCGGCGGGGGCGTACATGAAGCCGATCCGCTACGACGCGCACTGCGTGGATTGCCACGTCAACTCGATGGGCGTGGTGGGGGCATCGGGCGAGAGTTTGAAGTGGTTTGCCACGGTGCCCGGCAGCACGCGGGCGGGCACACTGGTGCGGCCTGTGGCGGTGCCGCACGGCACGGTGAAGGACGCGACCGACGCGGTGGACCTGGCGCTGGCGGCGTGGCTGGCCGAGCAGCCGCCGCAGTTTCCGGTGAAGGTCGAGGCTCCGGCCGGCGCGGCGGAGGGTGAGAAGAAGGTGGAAGAAGCCAAGCCCGCCGACGAAGCGGGCGGCGGTCGGCGGCGCAGGCCGGCGGCAGGGGCGGCGACCTCGACCACGCCCGAAGAGGCCAAGCCGGCGGAGGCCGCGGCGGAGCAACCGGCTGGTGGCGGTCGGCGGCGGGGCGGGAACAGCGCGAGCGCCGCGGCACCGACACCGGCGGCGAGCGCGAAGCTGCCGACCTTCGCCGACCAGGGCGCGCTGAACGCGTGGGTGCTGGCGCAGCGCACGGCCGTGATCGGCGATGCGCTGGTGGACAAGTCCTGTTCCAAGTGCCACCAAGGCGTGCAGAAGGGGCCGGAGGGCAAGCCGGAGGCGTTTGCGATCAGTGCGCAGAAGATCCCCGAGGTGTGGCTCACGCGCAGCCACTTTGCGCACTCGGCCCACGCCATGGTGAGTTGCGTGAGTTGCCACACGCAGGCGACAAGCAGCGCCGACACGAAAGACGTGATGCTGCCTGGCGTGGCGAGTTGCCGCGAGTGCCACGCGCCGGGGGCGACGCCGGCGGGGAACGCGGCCCCGTTTGACTGCGTGCTGTGCCACACGTATCACGAGCGGCTGCCCAAAGCCGTGCCGGGGCGGATGGAGATCGACCAGATGCGGCGGGGCGGGCGGGTGGTGATCCCCGCAGCCCCTCCGGTGCCGGCGACGGGGGTCACGAAGTAGTTGGCACAAACACGCGAAGGCGCGAAGGCGCGAAGAAGAACCGCGGATGCACGCGGATGAAGGCGGAGTATCAACCATGGCAGACGCAGGCAGCCCGGCCCCCGCAAGCGTCAACCCGAAGGCGATGACCATCGCCGGGTGGGTGCTGACGGTGTTGCCCGCGCTGATGCTGCTGGCGAGCGCCGGCGGCAAGATCGCTCGCGTGCAGCCGGTGCTGGAGGGTTTCCCCAAGTTGGGCTGGCCCGAGCCGCTGGCACGCCCGATCGGCGTCCTCGAACTGGCGTGCGTGCTGGCGTATCTGCTGCCGCGCACGGGCGCGCTGGGGGCGATCCTCATCACGGGGTACATGGGCGGGGCCATCGCCACGCACGTGCGGCTGGGCGAGGGGTGGTACCTGCAGGCGGGCCTGGGTGTGGCCGTCTGGCTGGGCCTGTGGCTGCGCGATGTGCGGGTGCGGGCGATCCTGCCGCTGCGGTGAGCGAGGCTCGCCGGGCACTCAGCAGCCGACGGGCGCGGGCCCGAAGTACTCGGTGATGTAGTCGCCCAGGTCGTCGGGGTTGATGACCCCTTCGTCGTTGTGGTCGCACCAGACGGGCGGGTGGGGCGAGAAGTAGGCTGTGATGAAGTCGCCCAGGTCGTCGGGGTTGAGCAGGCCGTTGGCGTCGACGTCGAGCGGGCAGGCCCGCCGGATGCGGATCAGGAGGCCGTTGGTGGTGAGCACGTGGGGGCGGCCGTCGGGGCCGAGTTCGATGGCGAGGGCGCCGGCGAACGACGCGCCGAAGCCGCGCCCCCAGAGGAGTTCCTCGGCCTCGGTGCCCACGGGCTCGGCCAGGCCGCTGGGGCGGTCGTCAACCCTGTCTGCCAGGCCGGGGTGCGTGTAGACAAAGGCATCCCGGGCCTCGTTGAGACGGTGGAGCCAGAGCAGGCCGCTGTTGAAGTTGCCGGCCATGAGGCCGTCGTCCCACGCGGGGCCGAGGCGCGAGCCCCAGAGCACCTGCACATCGGTCGGCCCCACCGTGCGGTACCACGCGAAGGCGGGGTCGCGGTAGAAGGATGCGCCCCCGGGCATGGGGGCGAGGTTGGCGGTGGAGCCGGTCTGGAGCGGGTGCGCCGCGGGCCCGGCCAGGCGCAGCCACCCGCCGTTGAAGCCGGGGAGCACGCGGTTGATCTCGTCGTAGCGGTTCTCGCCGTTGTCGCTCAGCCAGAGCGTGCCGGTGGCGGGATCGATGCTGAGGCCGAAGGCGTTGCGCACGCCGTAGGCCATCCATCGCTCGAAGCCGGCGGGGGCACCCAGCGCGGGCGTGAAGGGGTTCTCCGGCGCGGGGGTGCCCTCGTCGGTGAGGCGCAGCACCGCCCCCCACACCTGCGTGAACTGCGGCTGGTTGACGTTGACGGCGAACTGGAAGGTGTTGCGCAGGTCGCCGTAGGCGGTGATCAGGCGCCGGTTGGGGTCGAACGCGATTGTGCCGCCGTGGTGGTACTCGGTGTCGAAGAGCACGGTGTGGATGCGGCGGTCGAACACCAGCGCACCCGCCCCGCCGTTGGCGGCGCCGTCCCAGGCGAAGCGGTCGATCACGTTGGGGTTGGGGTTCTGCGAAGGGTTGAACGCGGTCTGCGGCGTGTCGCTGCCGGGCACCGGCGAGAGGTCGTAGCGGATGTAGACCCAGCGGTTGGACGCGAAGTCGGGGTGGCGGGCCATGGCCTGCACGCCCCACTCGCTCTGCGAGTTGCCGAAGGTGCCCGAGACCACGTCGAGGTCGAGCACGGTGGGGCCGGGGCCGACCGCGGCGCCGCCCACGGCGGGCACGTCCACACGGCGTACGCGTCCGTCCACACGGTTGACCACGAGTGCCACGCGGTGGTCAACGAAGAGGAACGCGGGGGAGCAATCAAAGATGGAGGCCCCGAAGCCGGTCGCGACGGTGTCGGCCCGCAGGCGGGAATCGACCATGCTGGGCTGGGCCGACACGGGATGAGCCGACGCTGCCAGCGCGAGAGCGACGAAGGCGGCCAGGGCGTGGGGGGAGGTCTTCATGGTGATGACCCTGAGGGGCACCGCCGGGTGCGCAGCGGCCTGGTGGAAGTGTGCCACGTGATGGCGGCGCGGCCAGCGAAAGCGGGTGCCTGTGTCCGCGTCCGATACGGGGGCTTGCGCCGCCGGCCTCGTGGGGCGGGCCTGCACGGAGGCCGTCACTGCGGAGCCGGTGTGCTCCACACCACCTCACCCCCGACCACCGTCATCTCGACGCGGGTCGCGGGGATTTCGGCGGGGGGGCAGACCATCACGTCGCGGTCGATGACGATGAAGTCGGCCTGCAGGCCTGCGGTGAGGCTGCCGCGCAGGGCTTCGGCGAAGCCGGTGTACGCCGCGGCTGTGGTGAAGGCCCGCAGCGCCTCCTCGCGGGTCATGCGCTCCTGCGGCAGCCAGCCGCCGGCAGGCTCGCCCTCGGTGTTCTGGCGCGTGATGGCGGCGTAGAGACCCAGGAACGGGTTGTGGCTCTCGACGGGAAAGTCGCTCCCACCGGCGATGACGGCCCCGGCGCGAAGGAGGCTGGCCCACGCGTACGCCCCTTTGGCGCGCTCAGGACCCACACGGGCATCCACCCAGCGCATGTCGCTGGTAGCGTGCGTGGGCTGCATGCTGGCGATGATGCCCGACTCGGCGAAGCGCTGGATATCAGCCCGGGCGAGCAGTTGCGCGTGCTCGATGCGGAAGCGGGGCGACTGGTTGCCGACAACAGCACCGGCGGCCTTCATCGCGCGCTCGTAGGCATCGAGCACCTCGCGGTTGGCGCGGTCGCCGATGGCGTGCGTGCAGAGTTGGTAGCCGTGCTTGAGCGCGTGGTCGGCGAACGCTCGTACCTCCGCGGGCTGGGTGACGGCCAGGCCGGCGTAGGGCGTGCCGTCGGCCGCTGCGCTGCGGTCGGCGTAGGGCTCGAGCAGCCACGCGCCGCGTGAGCCCATGGCGCCGTCGATGTAGAGTTTGGCGGCCCGAACGGCGAGGCGGTCGGCGTCGCCGTCGGCCTTCTTGATGCCGTGTTTCTCAAACCAGGCCCGCGCGTGTGCCGCGCTCGTCATCGTGTGCACACGAATCTTGAGGCGGCCCGAGGCTTCGAGGGCTTTGTAGACGTCGATCTCGTCGGGGCCGACGCCCGCATCGTGCACGCCGGTGAGGCCCGCGCTCAGGCAGAGTTCCTGGGCCTTGAGGAGCGCGTTCTCGGGGTTGGGCCGCACGCCGCGCGGGACCTTGTCCGCAACGAGGGCCATGGCGTTATCCACGAGCACACCCGTGGGCGCGCCCGCCCGATCGCGGATGATCTCGCCGCCCACTGGACTCGTGCTCTCGGCGGTGATGCCCGCCAGCCGCAGCGCGGCGTCGTTGGCGAGCAGGGCGTGGCCGTCCACCCGGTTGAGCAGCACGGGGTGGTCGGGTGTGGCGGCGGAGAGCGCATCGTGCGTGGGCAGGGCTCTTTCGGGCCAACTCTCGTGGTCCCAGCCGCGCCCGATGATCCACGTGCCCGGCGCGGTCGTCTTGGCCCGGCGGGCGACGCGCTCGATGACCTCGGCATAGGTGCGGGTGCCGGCGAGATCGACCACGCCCATGTGGAGCGCGCCCAGGCCGATCATGTGGCCGTGGCAGTCGACCAGGCCGGGCAGGATGGTCTTGCCGGCGAGGTCGATGGTGCGCGGGGCATCGGGGCGTGTGGGCGAAAGGTCGGAGTGAGCCGCGTGCATGACCGAGGCGAGGCTGCCGATGGCGGCGATGCGCCCGTTGACCACGAGCATGGCCTCGGCGCGGGGCGCGCTGGGGTTCATGGTGTGGATGTTGGCGTTGCGGTAAAGCACCGGCTCGACGGCGCGGGCCGCAGGAGCGGCGAGAGCCAGAGCGAGAGAGAGCAGGCTGACCAGAACGGGCGTGCGCATGGGTGAGGCCTCCGGCGCGACGATAGCCACTGGCCGGTTTGCACGCTGTTCGCACGGCGGGGAAACCGCCGTAAGGAAGCGGCAGGCATTGGCGGTGCGGGGCTTCACACGGCCTTGACAATCTGTTCGCGGGCGTTAGGCTGGAGGAAGCGGGGCCCGGTCCGGAACCCGCACAACGAGTTGAGGAGAGAGCCATGCGTATCAATGCGCTTGTGACTGTGTCGCTTCTGACGCTTCCGTCGGCGGCCGCCGCGCAGATGGAGATGATCGGCGGGCCGATCGGGATGGACAGCCAGTTTGTGTTTCCGCATGTGTCGGTTCCCGGCGCAACCGGCATCGACTTCACGTTCACGGGTGCGTTCGCACCGTTGTACCCGGACCCGATCTCGCACACGGTGGTGATCGTGTTCGAGTGGGGCCCGACGCCCTTGGGGCCGTGGACGACGAGCCCTGACTTTGTGAACACGGTGCCGGGGGGGACGACGGACTTCTACACGACGGGCACGTATCCGGGGCCGATGGACGCGGCGTTTGTGGCGATCCACTTCTACGCGGGTGGGCTGATGATCGCCAGCGGCGGTTTTACGCACGCGTCGGTGCCGTCTCCGGGCGCGGGGGCGCTGGCGCTGGGCGGGATGGCGATTCTGGCGGCGCGGCGGCGACGGGCGGAGTGAATCCGCACTAACCTCGGACACGAATCCACGGGTGCGCGTCGCGCGAGGCGGGTTCGCCTCGCGCGGCTCGCCACGAGGTTTTGCCATGCCCACGCTCCGCACAACCGCGCTTGTCATTGCCCCACTCACGCTCATGCTGGCGGCGGGCTGCACCAACTCGGCCCCGCGCGGCAACACGGGGGGCCTGATCGACCCGTACCGCCGCACCAGCGCCGACACCTACGACGAGGCGGCCGACAGCGTGACGCTGCTCGAGTTTGCCGACACGGTGGGGCAGGAACTGGGCGCGCAGATCGCGCGCATCCCCGAGATCCGGTCTTCGGCGACGCAGGTGGTGATCGAGTTGGGCGGGTTGCAGAACAACACGCGCACGCCCAGCGGCGACTTCGCGGCGGTGCAGCGGCGGGTGTTTCTCACGCTGGTGAACAGCGACCTGGCCCGCGAGAACGCCCGGATCGTGGAGCGGCGCGAGCGCGTGGCCCGTGATGCCGCGGGGGTGATGCCGCCGGCGAGCGCCGACCCGCTGGGTCGGGGTGAGAGCACGACCAGCCCGCAGGGCACGATGAAGGACTACCCGCTGGACGCGACGTATTTCTTGCAGGGCACGTTCAGCGAACTGTCGCGGGGCGGGGGCGTGCAGAGCACGTACGTGTTTGACTTCACGCTCACCAACGCTTCGAGCCGGCAGATCGTGTTCGCGCGGCAGATCACACCCAAGCAGTATCGCTGAGCAAGCCATGCGGGCCGTGCCGATCGTCGCGCTGCTGACCGTGGGGGTGCTGGGCCCGGGCGGGTGTGCCGCGCCCGCGGCGGAGCGCACCACGGCGTTGCGCGGGACCGATCTGGTGCTGGCGACCGACACGGTGGCGCAGGCGTTGGGAGCAAGCGACTTTCTGCAAGGGCGCGGGCCGCAGTCGCCGCCCATCGTGCTGCGGCCCGACCCCATGGAGAATCTGTCGGACACACGGCTGACGCCCGGCGATGCCTGGGCGGCGATGGCACGGGTGCTGTTTGCCTCCGGCATGATCGAACTGTGCCGCGGACGTGGGGTGGTGGTGCAGATGCCGCCCCTGGCGACCGAGGGGCTGGCCCGCGCGGGCATCACGATCAACGAGCCGGCCGCCGAGCTCGCGCCCACGCACGTGCTGAGGGCGCGGCTGCGCTCGCTCACGCGTGCGGGGTCGGCGGCGGGGCGGCTCGCGGCCGAATCGGCGGAGCGCAAGGACACGTACCTGTTTGAGTACACGATCGTGGACCTGGCTACGCGGGGCGTGGTGTGGGCGGGTTCGGCGGAACTGGCCCGCGTGGCGCGGGGCTCGGTGGTGGATTAGCCTGGGCGGCTTGGGAGGCGGGCGTGGGACGGCGGATGCGGGCAAGCCGACGGTGGATCAGCCGCGTGGCGGCGTGCGCTGCGTGCGGGCTGGCGACCGGGTGCGCCCAGTATCAGCGCGATGAGCGCGCGGTGGTGCTGGCGCGTGCGGGCGACTTCGGCAAGGCCCGGGCCAGCGCGCTCAACCGGGCGACCGACGACCGGGCCGATCGTTCGTACATGCTCGATCGGATGAAGGTGCTGTCGATGGCGCTGGCGGACGGGCTGCCGGACGCTGCGCGGCCGGCGGCGGACGAGGTGTACGGCTTCCTGCGGACACAGGGTGTGAACGCGGAGAAGACGCTGCCGAGCGTGTTCTTTGGCGAGGGGGCGACGCGGGTGTACAAGGGCGAGCCGTTCGAGCAGGCCATGGCGCTGGCGCAGGTGGCCGCCCTGGATGCGACGATGGGCGACTGGGGCAACGCGCGGGCGGCGGCGCAGAGCGCGCTCTTTCAGGTGCGCGACTTCACGAAAACCCTGCCCCCCGGCGCACCGGGCGCGGACACGGGAGGCGAGCGCATGGCGCTGGTGGAGCGGGCCGGCGACGACACGACGGGTGCGTTTGAGCGGCTGGCGACCGCCGCGCCGTCGGACTTTGAGCTGGGCTACGCCCTGCGGGCCGTGGCGGCACGGCAACTGGGCGAGGCGGCCGACATGGAGGAGGCGGTGGTGCAGATGGTGCGGGTGGCTCCGCGCCTGGAGCCGCTGGCGGGCACGATCCGCGCAGGGGGCTACAACACGGTGCTGCTGGTGGAGTCGGGCACGGGGCCCCAGAAGATCGCCACCGGGCCGGACGGGGCGATCGCGACCTTCCGGCGCACGGCGCCGGGGAGCGATGCGCCGCTGCGGGTGGAGGTGGGCGGGATGCGGGCCGAGTTTCCCGTCGCCACGGACACCGACCGGCTCGCGTTCGACCTGCGCTGGAGCAACCTTGAGGACCTGCGGCTGGCCAAGTCGGCGATGGGCGACGGCCTGCTGCTGGCGGGCGCGGCGGTGGCGAGCAGCAGCAAGAAGAAGGAGGCCCAGTGGGCGGGACTGGGTCTGCTGCTGGCGGGTGCGATGGCCAAGGGAACGGCGCAGGCCGATACGAGGCACCACGAGTTGCTCCCGCAGCGCACGCACCTGGCGCTGCTCACGCTGCGCGAGGCGGGGCCGATCCACCTGGAGATCGACGGGCCTGCGCCCACGCGGCTCACGCTCGCGGGCCTGACTCCACCGCCGTCGGGCGGGTTGCTGTTCCGCCTCGTGCGCATGCCCGCCGAGGCCGCCGCGTGGGCGGAGTCGGGGGCCGTGCTGTATGCGAATGACGTCGCGCCGGTGGATCCGGGTACGCCGGACGCGAGCCTGCCGTACATACTCGGGGGGCGGTGCGTACGCACGCCCAACGAGGCCGTGCTGAGCGACTATCAGCGGGCCGGGCACCTGATCGGTCTGACGCTCGACGATCTGATCGACGTGTACAAGGAGGAGGGGATCGAGATCGTCGGCCTTTCGCGCGACCCGAACGTGGGACGGCACGTGCTTGAGGGTGGGCGGTTCCTCTACTCTCCCGTGGCAGGCACCACCGGGTTTGCACGCCTGTACGGGCAGGTGCACGCGGCGTACCGGCCCACATCGGCCCGAGTGAGGGCACTCGCCGCTGATATTCGCTCCGCCCGGGCGGCGCCCCGGGCCCAGCCTGGACCGACGGGCGCGACACTCGTGCCGAGCCGTTAGCGATCTGAAACTTGTGGCGGCGCTCGTGCGAAGCCACGCTGCGGAGCCAGTCACCATGCTGAACACACGCCCCACTTTGCCACTTCGCCACCTGGCCACTCTGCCACTTCTTCTGATCGGCCCGGCCGCGTGCGACACGGGGCCGCGGCCGACGGCGGGCGTGCTCCAAGACCCGGTGGCGGCCGGGCAGCAGCCAGACGTGACCATCGACCCTGCGCTCCAGAAGTTCCTCGTGGCGGATTACGGGCGGATCGTGTTTCAGCCGGCCACCGCCGACAGCACGCTGTTTGTGCAGGTGCCGGTGCGCTCGCAGTCGGACACGCAGTTTGCGATCCAGTACAACTTCACGTTCTTCGCGCAAGACGGGCGGCGGGTGGGCGAGACGGGCTACCGGCTGGCCGTGGTCGACGCCCGCAGGCAGATCATGCTGAGCGGCAACGCGGTCGTGCGCGAGGCCGTGGCGTACCGGCTTGACATCCGCTCGGCCCGCTAGAGGAGACACCATGAACCGCACCGCACTGCTCGCGCTCACGATCTCGACCGGGGTCCTGTTGCCGGGTGCGCCCGCCGCGCAGGGTCAGACCAAGCCGCCTCCGCCCGAGGTGGCACCCGTGGCGGGCCCGGTGCTCGATCTGGCATCGTTCAAGAGTGCGTACGAGCGGGCCGGGCGGCCGGTGGTGCTGGTGCTGACGGGCTTCTCATCAGGCCAGCGCGAGGCCGCCAGCACGGAGAAGACACTCTGGGAGAGCGACACGTCGGGCTTCACGCACCAACTCCGTGCCGCGTTCCTCGAGTTCATCAACCCGCCCGAGGTGGACCTGGAGGTGGTCTCGCCCACGGCCCTGGCCGACGCGGCGGCCCGGCTCTCGAGCGTGCTCGATGTGCGCCGCGAGCGTGAATCGGTGCAGTTGCTGGCGGCGCAGGCACGGGCGGATGTGGTCGTGCTGCTGCGGCTTTTCGGGTCGAGCGGCAACCCGGATCGGGGGCAGATGGAGGTGCTCGACAGCCGCGGGCGCGAGCGGATGAGTTTTCCCTTCCAGTGGTCGCTGGCGAGCCTGGATACGCCCGCCGTCCGCACAGTGGCGTCGCACCTGGCGGCGGCGTTCACGAGCGACTACGCGCGCCGGCTGGGTGTGGGCGACCAGCCCGCCCAGCGCTGGACGGTGCGGGTATTCAACCTGCCGGACGCGGAGACAACGCTGGCGTTGCGGCAGTCGCTCGAGGGCGCGCCGGGCTTCACGCAGGTGGCCCTGCGGCGGGGCGCGGCCGGACTGGAATCCTCATTCCGCGAGTTTGAGGCGACGACAGCCGTGGATGCGCTCGAACTCGAGGCCGTCCTGGGGCGGGCGCTGCGACCGCTGGGATACGCCGCCACGCTGCTCACGGCCGAGGGCGGGGTCGTGAACGTACAGGCGAGCAGACTCGACCCGAGCATGGCGGCACCGGTGCCGCCGCCGCTCACGGTGCCGGTGCCGCCGGCGACGACCACGACAACCACCACGACAACCACGACCACGACGGCGCCGGGCAAGCCGTAACGGCGGCGCCCCAGCGAAGGGCCGCGCTCGGCGCGCCTATGCTTGGGCTCAACCCTGCCAGTGGCCTCAGGTTTTTCGGCCCTTGCCGCTCACGCGGCGGGTGTCGAAACGGTTCTGGGAATCTGCTGGCGGCGGCTCGCGGCATCGGCCGCGCGGCCGCTCCACCCCAGTACGGCCGCCCTTGCACCAAATCGGTTTGGTTCGAGCAACGCCCGAAACAACCCACCGTTCCCGGCTCCTGCCCTTGCGGCAGCGTGCCGAGGCGGTCGAGGAGTTCCTTCGTGTCGATCGATTTTGCTTCGCTTCAGTTGGCCGCACCCCTCTTGCGCACGCTGGCGCACGAGGAGTACACCACGCCCACGCCGATTCAGGCCAAGGCGATCCCGCCGATCATGGAGGGGCGCGACGTGCTGGGGTGCGCCCAGACGGGCACGGGCAAGACGGCGGCGTTTGCGCTGCCGATGCTGCACAGGCTGCACACGGCACCGGTGGACAAGACGCACAAGGGCCCGGTGCTGCCGCGGGCGCTGATCCTGTCGCCCACGCGTGAACTGGCGACGCAGATCGCCGAGAGTTTCGCCACGTACGGCAAGGAGACGCGCATCAGCGGCACGGTGGTGTTCGGCGGCGTGTCGCAGTTTCACCAGGTGAAGGCGTTGCAGCGCGGGGTGGACGTGCTGGTGGCGACACCCGGCCGGCTGATTGATCTGATGGAGCAGGGGTTCATCAACCTGTCGCGCGTGAGCATCTTCGTGCTCGACGAGGCGGACCGGATGCTGGACATGGGCTTCATCAACCCGATCCGCAAGATCGCGGCGTGCCTGCCCAAGACACGCCAGACGCTGCTCTTCTCGGCCACCATGCCCAAGGAGATCATGCACCTGGCCGATTCGCTCTTGCGCAACCCGGTGAAGGTGGCGGTGACGCCGGTGTCGTCGGCGGTGCCCTTGATTGAGCAGAAGGTGTACTTTGTGCCGCGCCCGAAGAAGCAGGCGATGCTGGAGCACCTCTTGAAGGACGCGGCGGTGTCGCGTGTGGTGGTGTTCACCAAGACCAAGCACGGGGCGGACCGGGTGGCCAAGAACCTGAACCGCACGGGGATTCTGACGGAGTCGATTCACGGGAACAAGGCCCAGAACCAGCGCATACGCGCCCTGGAGGGGTTCCGCTCGGGGCGGAGCCGCGTGCTGGTGGCGACGGATGTCGCGGCCCGCGGCCTGGACGTGGACGGGATCACGCACGTGATCAACTACGACCTTCCCATGGAGCCGGAGGCGTATGTGCACCGTATCGGGCGCACGGGGCGCGCGGGGGCGACGGGAATTGCGATCTCGTTCTGCGACGCTGAGGAACGCGACTTCTTGCGGGCGATCGAGCGGCTGACGGGCAAGCGCGTGCCGACCGCGGGCGACCTGCCCGAACTGGCCCACAACCCGCTGCACCATGTGCGCGAGGATCGGCCGGATCGGGGCGGAGCGGGTTTCCGGGGCGGACAGGGCTTCCGGGGCGGTCCCGGAGGCCCGCGCGGTGCGCGGCCGGGGCACGGGCGCGGGCAGGGCGGAGACGGCGGACATAGCGGACACCAGACCTCGAGCGCACCTCGGCACGCTCAGCACGGGGGGGGACAGCCCGCGGGCAGCCGTGCGCCGGAGGCGGGCGCGAGCCGCGCGGCCTTTGGCGGTGCCAAGCACGGCGGCGGGAAGCCGGGGTGGAACAAGCCGCGCCCGGGCAAGCGGCAGGGCCGGCGATTCTGAGCGCAGCGCGGGTAGACGGTGTACGCGGGCGCGCCGACCCGTTCTCGGACGGCGTGTGCGGTGACGGCCGCTTTGCGGACGTGGCACGGGCCGATGACTGGATGGCAGAGTTGCCATTCTCATGCTCAGCGTGCCGCTCCAGAACGCGCGACCCGGGATGACACTGGCCCTGGCGGTGGACCACCCCGAGCACCCCGGGCACGTGCTGCTGCGGCCCGGCTTTGTGCTGGATGCGGGCGCGATCGAGCGGCTCGACGACCTGGGCGTGCAGGTGGTCTGGATCGGGTACCCGGGCCTTGAGTCGGTGCTGCGCTACGTGAACCCGGCGATCATCCAGCAGCACGCGCAGCTGGCGGTGATGCTGGGTGAGGCGCTCGACCCGGCGGCCCGCGCGGCGGGGGCCGACCTCGCCTTCAAGGACTACGCGCGGGCGATCCGCGGATTGGTGTCGAAACTGGCGGAGCAGCCCGCCGGCCAGGTGCTGGTGCGAGAGATCGCCGGTCGCAACGCGCCGCTGGTGGCGCACTCGAGCAACGTGTGCTTTCTGAGCCTCTTGATGGGGCTGAAACTCGACGGGTACTTCATGCACGAGCGGGCCCGGCTGTCGCCCAACTCGGCCCGCAACATCGAGAACCTGGGGATCGGTGCCCTGCTGCACGACTGCGGGGTGCAGGCCCTGGCGCCGGAGGTGGTGGCCCGCTATGTGGCGACGGGCGACGAGGGGGACCCGGAGTGGCAGGCCCACGTGCGCCTAGGCTATGACCGGGTGCACGGCAAGGTGGATGCCACGGCGAGCACGGCGGTGCTGCAGCACCACCAGCGGTATGACGGGCGAGGCTACCCGGACATGCCGGGGCGAGGCTTTCCGCCGCACGCGCGGGCCCTGAAGGGGTCGGAGATTCACGTCTTTGCGCGGGTGATTGCGGTGGCGGATCTGTACGACCGCTTCCGGGCCCGCACCTCCAGCCCGGAGGCGGCGCTGGGCCCGGCGGACGAGGAGCTGCGTGGACGGGCGGGCGGCGCCCGCTGGCCGGTGGTGCGGGTGCTGAAGCGGATGCTCATGGAGGCGCGGCGGCGCGGCATCGACCCGATCGTGTTCAAGGCTCTGCTGCACGCGGTGCCGGCGTTCTGCCCGGGCTCGCTGGTGGAGTTGAACACCGGGCGGCGGTGCGTGGTGGTGCAGCACGACCCGCTGCGCCCGTGCCGACCGGTGGTGCGGCCGTTGGCCGTGGAGGGCGGCTCGGTCCGAATGAGCCGCGAACCGGGCCCGGAGATCGATCTGCGCCTGCGCCGCGATCTATGGGTGGCCCGGGCGGAGGGGCAGGAGGTGTCGGGCGACCTTTTCGAGGCGGGCGAGCCGGGCGAGTTTGACCTGCGCGTGCTGGAGATGCCGCGGTTTGCGTTGCGACCGGCGGCTCGGGCCGCGTAGGGCGAGGGCACAAACAAGGCCGGGGGCACCCCGGGCCGATACAGGGTGGGTGAGAACACTCGCGGACAGTGCGCGCCCGTGGCGGCTTGGTGCGGCGGTGGCCGCGGCCATCGCTGCGAGCGCGGCGGCGCAGCCGCCGGTGCCGGACGTGCGCGGTGCGAGCGAGCCGCAGCGGGTGGAGCGGCCCGCCTCGGCGGGGCGGGTGGTGAAGTTCTTCGGCTTCGAGGAGCGGGCCGATCCCGGCGCTGCGAACTTCAACCCGGAACCGGTGCCGGTAGGGTGGTTCAGGGCCCAGACCAACCCGCCCGAACGCGAGCGGGCGGGCTTCCCAGCGGGGAACCAGGCGGGGTACGACCAGACCGTGGCCCGCACCGGGCGTGTGAGCATGCGGCTGCCGACGCGAGGGGGCAGCACGGCACTGCGCCTGGGAGGGAGCGCCCTGCCGGTGTTTGCGGGGGCCGATTACGTGGTGTCGGGATATGTCCGCACCGAGGGGCTGGCCCACGCGCGGGCGGCCATCACGGCCCAGTATCTGGACGGCACGGGCGAGCCGATCGCTGGTTCGTGGCGGCGGAGCAACCTGGTGGCGTCGCCGCGTGCGGGAAGCGCAGCCGAAACAGGAGGGTGGGTGGCGGCCTCGGTGTCGCTTCCGGGCGTGTTCGACCGGGCCGCCTTCATCCAGATCGAGTTGCTGGTTTTGCAGCCGCGCGGGTACCTGGCGGCGTCGGCGGCGGCGGACCAGTATGTGTGGAAGGAGGACTACGAGGGGGCGGCGTGGTTTGACGACCTGGGCGTGTTTCAGGCGCCGAAGGTGAGTTTGGAGCCGGCCGGCGGGACGGCCCTGCTCGTGAGCGACGAGGCGCCGGGCGCGCCGCTGCTGACGGCGGTGGTGCGCGACCTGACGGGCGAGCCGATGACGGCGACGCTGCGTCTGCTGGACCTTGACGACGTGGAACTGGCCCGCGAGGTGCGGCAACTGGCCCCGGGGGGCGGGCAGTTCCCGTTCACCCCGGCGCTGCCGGGGCCGGGGTGGTACCGGGGCGTGATGGAACTGTCGGCGGGGCAGATGCTTATCGGGTCGCGCGAGTGCGCGCTCTTGTGGCTGCGCCCGATGCAGAGCGAGGCGCTGGGCATGCCGCGCCCGACACCGGCAGAGGCGGAGCGGTTCGGGCTGGCGTTCAGCA
The DNA here is from genome assembly GCA_964590885.1 of uncultured Phycisphaeraceae bacterium. Lineage (GTDB taxonomy): Bacteria > Planctomycetota > Phycisphaerae > Phycisphaerales > UBA1924 > JAEUIX01. The sequence continues at coordinate 41,594 of CAZPWW010000010.1, read as the reverse complement.
CGCTGCACCCGGCCCGCTACCGCGAGGCGGCGGCGTGGGTGAAGGCGCTGGGCGTGGGTGCGGCGACCATTCCGTTGTGGCCGGCGGGTGAGCCATCCCCGCCGCACCTGAATCAGCGGGCGGCCTTCCGTGGGCTCATCGACGGCCTGTTGCGCGACGGCGTGTCGGTGTCGCTGTGGTTCGCGGCGGTGTCGCCGGAACTGGCGGGGCGGCTGCGGATCGACGCGGGCGATCCGCTGGCGCTGGTCGCGCTCGATAAGAAGGAGTGGCTGCCGGGCCTGCTCGACGTGCTGGACCAGTACGGGCAGCGGATCAGCCAGTGGCAGATCGGGTCGCACGCCAACCGCAACCATCTGCTCAGCCCGCAACTGGGGATGCGGGCGGCGCCGTTTCGGGACGTGCTGGCGCGGCTGGTGCCGGGGCCGCAACTGAGCGTGCCGTGGCGGGCGGAGTGGCCGTGGCCGGACGGGGCGAGCACGAGCGGCATCGATGCGGTGGCGATGGCCCTGCCGCGCGAGTACCAGGTGGGGGCGATCCCTGAGGCGGTGGCCCGGTGGAGGGCGGAGGCGGGCGCGGCGGGAAGCGCAGGAGTGCACGACGGGCGGCTGACGGTGGACATCGAGCACGCGGAGGGGGAGGTGTACGGCCGCAGCGCGGAGGCGACGGACCTGGCCCGCCGCGCGATCACGCTGTGGGCGAGCGTGGGCGAAGCGCGCGACACGTCGCTGGGGCGGGTGCCGGCGCGTCTGCAACTGACCGACGCGTGGATAACCGGGGAGGATGAGAACGGGCGTGGCGCGGCCCGGCCCACGCCCACGGCGGCGGTGTGGCGCTCCATGGTGGCGCACCTGGCGGCGCGGCGTGTGGTGGGGCAGCTGCCCGCGCCTCCGGGGGTGAGGTGCTACATCCTGGCGGATGCGGAGCGGCGCAGCACTGACGACACCGCGGGGGTGCAGTCCGGCGCTTTGGCGCTGTGGAACGAGTCGGCCGATCCGGCGGTGGCATCGGTCTCGGCGTACCTGGGTTTGGGCAGGGTGTCGGCGGTGGACCTGTTCGGGAACGTGCGGGCGCTGATGCCGGTCGATGCGGCGGGGATGTACAAGATTCCGGCCGGGCCGATGCCGGTGTTTGTGGAGGGGATCGACCCCAACCTGGCGCTGTTCGTGCAGGGATTTCGCGTGGTGCCCGAGTTCGTGCCCGCGAGCGCGACCGAGCACGAGCACACGCTGACGCTGCGCAATCCGTGGCCGGTGCGGATCAGCGGCGAGGTGCTGCTGGTACCCCCGGCGTCTTCGCGGGCGGGGGCGCGGGGGTGGCGGTTCACGCCGTCATCGGCGATGCCGTTTTCGATCGCGCCCGGGGAGACGCAGAGCCTGCCGTTCGCGTTCTCGTTCAGCCAGAGCGAGGAGGCGGGACCGCGGCAACTGGCGGCGCAGGTGCGGTTGAGCGCCGATCGGGTCTATCCGCCGCTGCGCATGTCGGCCCCGATCACGATCGGGCTGAAGGACCTGGATGTCTCATCGGTGGCGGTGCTGGGCCCGGGTTCAAGCGGGCCGGACGCGACGGTGATCACGACCGTCACGAACGCCGGGGCCACGGCCCGCACGCTGCAGGTGGACGTGGCGGCGCCGGGGCAGGCGCCGCAGCGGCAGCCGATAAGCAACCTGGCACCGGGGGAAACAGCGGTGCGGCGTTTCGGGTTTCCCGGCGCGGCGGGCGTTCTGGGGGGCAAGCGGGTGCGCGTGAGCGTGTCGGACGCGGAGGGGACGGAGCGGCTGACGAACCTGGTAGCGGTACCGTGAGGGTTGCGGTGCGGGTGGCCGCGCGGGCGTCGCGCCGGCAATAATGCCCACGTCTTGCACCGGCAGAGCGCCCGAGGGCGCGCCGCGCGGGGCGACCGACCGATGGAGTTTTACGCATGCTCAGCCTTGCCACAACCACGACACTGGCCGCCCAGGTGACCGCGCCGCAGGCGGTGTTCGGCGTGCTGGGGCTCCTGTTCGCGGCAGGATTTGTGGGGCTGTTCTTCAAGGGCATCCGCAAGAACAACGCGCTGTTCGCCCCCTGCGTCATCTTCACGACGATCCTGTTCTCCGGACTGGTAGTGGCGGGGCTGATGTGGTGGCTGTACTGAGGCGCGTGCGGGCTCAGGCCGGCAACCGATGCCTGAGTTTCCTCCGCGATTCCGTGACGCGGTGGGTGAATAATCGCCCCCTATGGAAGCAGGCATTGTCGGTCTCCCCAACGTGGGCAAGAGCACGCTGTTCAACGCCCTGACGGCGGCGGGCGCGCTGGCGGCGAACTACCCGTTTGCAACGATCGAACCCAACGTGGGCGTGGTGGCGATACCCGACCCGCGGCTGAAGTTGATCGCGTCGTACATCCCACCGCAGAAACTGGTGCCCGCGAGTTTGCGGCTGGTGGACATCGCGGGGATCGTGAAGGGGGCCAGCGAGGGTGAGGGGCTGGGGAACAAGTTTCTGTCGCACATCCGCGAGGTGGACGCGATTCTGCACGTGGTGCGCTGCTTTGAGAACGCGCCGGGCGGGGAGGAGATCACCCACGTGGAGGGGTCGGTCGATCCGATCCGCGACATCGAGACGATCGAGATCGAGTTGATCCTGGCCGACATGCAGACGGTGGACGGGTCGCTCTCCAAGGCCGAGCGGGCGGCCAAGAGCGGCAAGAAGGAGGACATCGCCCGCTTCAACGTGCTCAAGGCGCTCGCGCCGGTGCTGGCGGCGGGCAAACCGGCCCGCACGATCCTGTCGCAGTTTCACGACGCGGACGAACTCAAGGCGCTCAAGAGCCTGGGGATGCTCTCGGGCAAGCGCGTGCTCTATGTGGCCAACGTGGACGAGCGCGACGTGCACGGCGCGGGGCCGCTGGCGACCAAGGTGCGCGAGCGGGCCAGGGCGGAGGGGATGCAGGTGGTGCCCGTGTGCGCCAAGGTGGAGAGCGAACTGGCCGAACTGGGCGACGACGACAAGCGCGAGCTCTTGGCGGGAATGGGCATGGAGGAGCCGGCGCTGGCGGCCTTGAGCCGCGCGGCGTACACGCTGCTGGGCCTGCAGAGTTTTTACACGGCGGGCGAGAAGGAAGTGCGGGCGTGGACGGTGCACGTGGGGGCGACGGCCCCGCAGGCGGCGGGGGTGATCCACACCGACTTCGAGCGCGGGTTCATCCGGGCCGAGATTTACTCGGTGGCGGATTTGGAAAAGCACAAGAGCGAGAAGGCGATCCGCGAGGCGGGGCGGATGCGGACGGAAGGGAAGGGGTACGTGATGCAGGACGGGGACGTGTGCCACTTCCTGTTCAATGTGTGAATGGCCGCTCGCGGCTACGCTGGTACGATGCCGGCTTGCACCTGCCCACGCTGCGGGTATGACCAGAGCGGGATCGTCGCCACTTGGGAGGCCAAGGGTGCCTGCCCGCTGGACGGCACGTGCAGCGAGTGCGGGCTGGTGTTCCGGTGGTGCGAGGTGCTGAACGAGCGCCTGCGGATCACGGACCGCTTCTACGAGCACGCCGCTCGCCGGCATGTGTATCCGGCCGCGTGGCGGACATGGTGGTGGGCAGTGCGGCCGGCCCGGCTCTGGTCAAAGGTGGGCATGCACCATGAGGTCCGCGTGGCGCGCCTGCTGGCGTGGCTGCCGGTGCTGCTCGCGCCGTTGTGGCTTGCCCACGGCGTGCCGAATGTGGTGTCGGCCGGGCTTTGGGCCCTCGAGGGCCGGTGGATCGTGACAGCGTGGGAGACCGCGACCACGGCCGCGTGGGCGGTGTGCGAGCCGTTTCCCGTGCTCTACCCGCTGTTTGGAATGTCGGGCTCCCGGTCGCTGGTCTGCGTGCCCTGGGGCATCCGCTGGGCGGGCATCCTGCCACCGCTGCTGGCCGCGTCGGCGATGACGTTGTTGATCCTCGCCTGCACGCCCGTCACGCGGAGGCGGTCCAAGGTTCGCGTGGTGCATCTTGCGCGTCTCTATGTCTACAGCCATGCCTGGCTTGTGGTGTTCGGTCTTGTCGCGCTGGCCCAGCCGCTGGTGACGCTGGGCGAGGCTGCAACGGTGGCGCTGGGCGGCTTCGCGGCGTACGACGATCTCCCGATCGCGCCTGTTCCCACGGGAAGCGGCTTGTGGGGCACGTGGTTGGCACCGGGGCGTCCTCCGACAGGCATCGCCGAACTGATGGACCGGGCCGCCGGCGTGCGAGGCACCGCATCCGTTGTGCGGTGGGCATGGCTCGCCGCGTGTGCAGTGTGGCTGATCGCCTGGTGGTGGCGCGGCCTGCGGGTCGGCCTGAAGTTGCCACTGACACGATTGGACGGTGTCCTGGTGCTCGCGGCATCGGCTGCGGCTGCGCTCCTGATTGCTGTGAGCACCACCGACTTGTTTCCGCAGTCGTGGTTCTGACCCATGACTTCGTGCTACGCCGCCCGCCGGCGCCGCCCACCTGAACGGCCCTCGCCGACCACTGCCGACACGACCATCAACAGGTCGATCAACTCGAAGCGGTCGGTCTTGGAGTGGGCCACAAACAGCGTGCGGCCCGTGCCCAGGAACGCCACCATGTGCGGATTCTCGACCGGCACGGTGTGCCCGTCGGCGATACGCAGGGCGAAGGGGCGGAAGGGCTCGGCGTCGAGCAACTCCTGGATGGCCTTGATGGTCATGCCTGATTGTACGGCTGCGCGGCACCGCGCGGCCCAAGCCGCGGTGCCGGCCAGCCGATAATCTCCCCGCCATGGCCGCGCCCACCGCCAGCCCGTATCCGTTGACGTTCCGCCCGCTGCTCTACGAGAAGGTCTGGGGCGGGCGCGCCCTGGAATCGCTGGGCAAGCATCTGCCCAAGGCGGGGGCGAAGTACGGCGAGTCGTGGGAACTTGCCGACATGCCCGCCACCAGCGCCAGTGGCGCGGGGGGCGGCGCTGCACGCTCGGTCATCGAGTCGGGCCCGCTGGCGGGGCGGACACTCAATGATGCGCTCAAACTCTGGGGTGCCGCGCTCTTGGGCAAGGCGAGGCCGACCCCGGTGGGCGACTTTCCGCTCCTGGTGAAGTTCATCGACGCGGCGGAGAACCTCTCGGTGCAGACGCACCCGTCGCCCGCGTACGCGAAATCGCACCCGGATGCGCACCTGAAGACGGAGTGCTGGTTCATCCTCGATTGTGAGCCGGGTGCCGTGATCTACAAGGGCCTCAAGGCCGGAGTTACGCGCGAGCAGTTTGCGGCCCACATCAAGGACGAGACGGTGCCGGACGACCTCATCGAGATCGCGGCGGTGCCGGGCACGTGCCACACGCTGCCCAGCGGCCTGTGCCACGCGCTGGGCGCGGGCGTGCTGGTGGCCGAGGTGATGACGCCCAGCGACACCACCTTCCGCGTGTTTGACTGGGGGCGGAGCGGGCGGCAGTTGCACGTGGACGAGAGCCTGGCGTGCATTGACTTTTCGCCGGACGCGGTGCCGCCGCCGCGCGGGTCGCGGATCACCGACGGGGAGGACGCCAAGCGCGTGTGCGACACGGAGTATTTCGCGATCGACTGCCACCAGCCGCTGCCGGGGCGGCGGATCAGGGTGGGCGACGGGACGACGTGCGTGGTGTTGATCGGGCTGGCCGGGCAGGGGCGGGTGTCGAGCGACGAAGGCGGGTTTGAAACGATCGAGGTGCAGGTGGGGAGCACGGTGGTGGTGCCGGCGGCGGTGGCCGGGGCGTGCACGCTCGCGGCGGGCGACGGGTTGCGGGTGCTGCGCGTGCTGCTGAAGTGATGGACTAGGCCAGAAACCGCCGTCACTCGGTATTCGCTCCCATCAGGGCCGAATAACGCGCGGCGGTACGGCCGCAGACCCATCGGAGGGCATCGTCGTTAGCGCGCAACCCTCCGCCACGTGCCGCGAGGCCCGTTCTCAAACAGTCCGGAAGTCTTGCCGTCATTCAGAGCCCACCGAACCACGTGATGAAACTCTGGGTGAGCCTGCGGATAATGCGGACAGTTGGCATCCGGCACACAGACTGCCTCGCCAAAATGCTCCACAACTGCCGCGTACACAGCGTCGAGTGCCACCCCTCGATCGGTTGGCAATATCCGACTCAGAAAGTCGCTGAGATCGCGTGAGCGCAGGTCCGTCAGCGGGATGTGTGGGCAGGACACGGCTTCTCCTGTCTACCGGCGCGGCCGGTGAGTCTGCGCGCGGGCCGGCACTCGCACACTACACCTGCGCGGCCTGCTCGGTGGGGCTGGGCTTGGGCTGGTGGGGCAGGTTGGCCCATTTTTCGCCGGGGAACTGCTTGATGCCGTCCTGCCGCGCCACCTTGCCGGTGCCGCGGGCGTTGGGGCTGCGCTCGGAGATGACGAAGCGGTTATTGGGGAGCGTGGCCGTGTGGGCCAGAGCGGCATCGGCCGCGGGCAGCATGGTGTCGTCCGCGTGCACGTACATCGAGCGGATACGCTGCTCGATCTCGCGTTCGGCCAGATCGAAGAAGTGGAGCGCGGCGGTCTTGTCGCGCGCGAACTCGGTGTCGGCCGCGCCGTTACCGGCGTGGGTCCGCAGGTCGGCGTCGAGCCTGGAGAGCGTGCACAGGCAGGCGTGCAGGAGAATGGCCACGTCGGCCACGCGGGCCTGCACGGACTGGCGCTTCAGGATCTCCTCCTGATACCGGTAGGACATCATCTTGAACTGGAAGGTGAGTTCGCTCACCTTCGCGGCGAGGCGGTCGGCCACGTGCCGGAGTTCGGGCACGAGGGTGTCGATCCGCGGGGCGCGTTTGCGGATGCCGAGGAAGACCTCGAGACCCAGGGGGATGGCCCGCTTCATGATCTCCGGGCGGAGGGCGTTTTTGAGGGACTTGGCGGCGAAGGCACCCAGCCCCTCGTCTTTCTCCTTCATGAGGGCCTGCTTGATGCCCAGCATCATCTCGGCGAGTTGCTTGCCGCCGTAGCCGAAGATGTAGGACTGCATCACCTCGTTGGCGCCCTCGACGATGAGGTTGATGCGCGAGTCGCGGAAGATGCGTTCGACCGCGTTCTCGGTCATGTTGGATTCGCCGCCCATGATCTGGACGGCATCGTTGACGGTGCGGTAGCCCCACTCGGAGCAGAAGACCTTGCAGACGGCGGTCTCGACCTGGATGTCGTCGTCGCCGCGGTCGAGCATGCCGGTGGTCATGTAGAGCACTGCGTCCATGGCGTAGGTGTACGCGGCCATGCGGGCGATGCGCTCGCGGACGAGTTCCTTGTCGGCGAGCGGAGCCTGAAACTGGTAGCGGGTCATGGTCCACTTGGCGGCCTGGTCCATGGCGTGGCGGGCGCCGCCCAGCATGCCCGCGGAGAGGGTGCAGCGTCCGTAGTTGAGGCACGACAGGGCCATCTGCAGGCCGCGGCCCTCGTGGCCGAGCAGGTGGCTCTTGTGCACGCGCACGCCGTGGAAGCGGATGCGTGCCTGCCACGTGCCCCGGATGGACATCTTGCTGCGGTTCTTGGAGTAGATCTCGACGCCGTCCATCCAGGGGTGCATGACCAGCGCGGAGATTTTGCCCTTGCCGTCGGCCCGCTTCTCGCGGCACATGACCGTGAAGAGGCCGGAGATGGCACCCGAAGTGGCCCACTTTTTCTCGCCGTGAACGACGTAGTAGTCGCCGTCCTTCTCGAAGGTGGTCTCCTGGCCGCCGGCGTCACAACCGACGTTGGGTTCGCTGAGGCAGAAGGCGGAGACCCAGTCTTTGGCGAGGTGCGGGAGCCACTTCTTCTTCTGTTCGGGGCTGCCGAAGAGCATGACGGCCTTGCAGCCGATGGACTGGTGGGCCGAGACCAGCACGGCGGTGGAACCGCAGGCGTGGCCGATGCGCTCGAGCACGCGGTTGTAACTGGTGATGCCCATGCCCAGGCCGCCGAACTCCCTGGGGATGGTCATGCCCAGCACGCCCAGCGCGAAGAGGCGGTCGATCACCCAGCGGGGGATCTCCTGCTCCTGATCGATCTGGACGGCGGGGTGCTCCTTCTCGAGATAGTCGTCGAGGCGGGCCAGCAGTTGGTCGCACTCGGCCTGCTCACGGGCATCGGGGGCGGGGTAGGGGAAATAAAAATCTTCCTTCACGTTGCCCCAGAAGAGGTTCTTGACCGGTCCCATCTTGGCGGGTTCGGCACCCAGCCACTCTTCGGCCTCGGCGATGAGTTGGCGGTCGGCGGCGGAGATGCCCTTCATGTCTTTGAGGTCGGCCATGGGTGGTCTTTCGCGGAGGGGCGAACGGTGGTGCCAAACGGGATGCCCGCGGGTCATGCTATGACCCGGAGGGGTGGATTTCCGGCCGGACCAGAGCGCCCAGATTCGCGGCATGGCCATACGGGTCGGGCTCAGCCGAGCGGGGCCGGGGCACCCTGCACCTGCCACTGGCGGACCGCCTCAACGGGCCAGAGCAGCATGAGGACGTTGAGGGCCAGGTTGTCGCGGATCCACCACAGCAGCACGAGTTCGGAGGCGATGAGCAGGCCCAGCGTCCACGCCGCGCCGATGCGGCGGGCAAGCAGAAAGGCGGCCACGCAGCAGGCCATGTCGCCCAGGGCGTTGGCGATGCTGTCGCCCATGTAATCAAGCGACATGGTGGCGGAGCGATAGCGCTCGATGACCAAGGGTGTGTTCTCGAGCACCTCCCAGCCGCCGGCGAGGGCCGCCGCGCCGACGACGTGCCAGGGTGCGAGCCTCGCGAGGTGGGCCGCGATGCCCGGTACACGTGCCAGCAGGCTCATCGCCAGAAAAAACCCCAATCCGTGCGAGGTGTGCGACAGGCTGTACGGATCAAACAGGTGCTGGGAGCAATGGCTTGACCAGACGCTGCCCGTCCACAGCGACAAGTCGCCGCGCTCGCACCACCAGACCCGGCCCATGAGGGCGAGAGCGACGGCGGAGGCAACGAAGATGGCGGCGACGGCGAGCGCGGGGAGGATGTGGGTTTGGAGGCGTGGCGAGGGCACGGGGGCAGGATACACAAAGGGGTGAGCCACGCCGCAACGTGCCGGGCTGGAAAGCCCGGCCCCCGGGATGAGCATCACGACTGGGAACGCAGCAACTCCGCCACGCGGGCGCGGGTGGGGCTCTGACCGTCGCGCACATACGCGCCGCTGGTGGCGGTGGCCGCGGCGAGGCACTCCGGAAGGGCGAGGCCGAGCACCTGCGCGGCGGCGAACCCGGCGTTGAAGTGGTCGCCACCGCCTGTGGACAGGCGGGGCGTGCCCACGAGCGGACCATCGAACCAGTGCGATTCGCCGGCGGCGGTGGCCGCGGCCGCGCCCTCGCGGGGGTGGATCACCACGCACTCGAGCCCCGCGGCGGCGCAGATGCGGGCGGCGGCGGTGCAGACGGCCGGGCCGTCGGGCGCGGCGGCCATGAAGCCGCCCGCGCCGAGCACGCGGTCGATGCGTTGCGCCTCGGCGAGGTTCAGTCCAAGTGTGACGGGCGCGGGGGCGTTCCAATCACGCAGCACGCCCAGGGCACGAGCGATGTCGGTATCGGTGCGCTTGGCGGGGTCGGAGAGGTCAATAAACACGCGCGGGCGCGGTGAGCCGGCGGGGAGACGAGCGATCAGGCCCACGAGGCCGTGCCAGAGGTCTTCCACGGCGGCCATGATGGTCCAGTTCACCACGCCGATGAGGCTGGCCTCACGGACGAGCGAGGCCAGCCGCGCCTCCCCCACTGCCGCCACGACATCGGCCCACACCACGTGGTAGAGGGGGCCGGGGTTGTTGAACATCAGTTTGCCGTCATCGAACTCGAAGGCGTCGGTGCGACCCGGCGGTGCGACGGCGTGCACCGCGCCGCCCGATGCGCGGCAACGGTCGGCGAAGGACAGGAAGGCGGGATGAATCTCGCGCGGGGCATCGGGCGAGCCGATGCAGCCGATGTACGTGGTGGGTAGGCCCAGCGCGGCGAGGCCGCCAGCCATGAGCGGGCCGTTGCCGCCGAAGCGCACCTCCTGAACCGCCACCTCCATGTTGGTGCTCTTGCCCGCCGCGCCGGCGGCACGTGCCGCGAAATCGGGGATCGTGGCGAGGCGCTCGAAATCATCAGGCCGCATCGAGCGCCGGGTAGCGACGACGTGCGTGATGGCGTCCAGAAAGCCGTCGAAACCGACGAGGGCGGACGGGGAGGCAGGGGGGGGCGCGGAGCGGGCGGACGGGACGGCCGCCCCACCAGCGGCACATGCCCCACCCGCGGCCGGCGCGGCGAGGAGTTGGTCTGCGGCGGAGTGTGCGATGTCGGCGCGGGTGGGCATGGGTGGTCGGGTGTCGGCCGATCGGCGCAAGCGTATCGTGCGGCATGGCGCACACGCTGCCGCGCTTGGTGCTGGCGACGGGGAACCCGCACAAGGTGGCCGAGATGCGTGCGCTGTTCGCGGGGCGTGTCGAAATCGTGGGCCTGGCTGAGGCCGCGGCGGCGGCGCGGGTGGTGGTGAGCGAACCGGCGGAAACGGGGACCACGTTCGAGGAGAACGCGCGGATCAAGGCGGAGTCGTACGCCCGGCAACTGGGCATGGTGTGCCTGGCCGACGACTCGGGGCTGGAGGTGGATGCCTTGGGGGGCAAGCCGGGCGTGATATCGAGCCACTACTGCACGGATGGGCGCGAGGCGGGCATGACCCGCGCAGAGCGCGACGCGGCCAACAACGCGCGGGTGCTGAGGCAACTGGAGGGTGTGCCCGCGGAGCGGCGCGGGGCCCGGTTCGTGTGCGTGATGTGTGTGGCGTGGCCGGGAGCTACAAGCAAGACTGGCGGGGTGGACGGGACGTCCGCCACGCCAGCGCGGGTGGCCCCATCTGCGCGGGCATGTCCACTCATGGTCCGCGGCACGTTCGAGGGACGGATCGGCCTGCCGCCGCGCGTGCCGGCGGGCGGCAACGGCTTCGGCTACGACCCGCTGTTCCTGGTGGGACCGGACTTTGGCCGCACTGGTGCGGAACTGGCCCCCGGGGAGAAGAACCGTCTGAGCCACCGAGCCGCGGCGGCGCGGCTGTTGCTGGCTCGTCTGGATGAAATGATGTCCACAACGCGGGCGGGGGCTTGACGCGCGGGCGGCCGGGGCTATCTTGAGTCTGTTCCCGGTGATCCGGCGAGCCGCGCGGCGGCATCCGGATTGAAAAGGGAAGTGTGGTACGGCTGCCTTGTTGCCGCGAGCCCGGCACGGGGGAAGTCCAAATCCACCGCGGACGCGCCGCCGTATGGGGCGAATGGTCCGGTCTAATAGCCACTGCCGGCGCACGCGACACCCGCGTGCCCACCGGCGGGAAGGCGGGCCGAACCGCTTGCAGCCCCGAGCCGGAAGACCTGCCGAGAGCAACGTGCCTGTCCGCCCTCGCGATTCCGGGGCGTCGGCGAGCCTGCCCCGCGCTTCCCGGGGCGCGCGCCCTCCGACACCTTGCAACCTCCCCCTCGCGTGGGCAACGGCCGAGCCGGTGCGCGGCGTTCGCGTGGCGGCTTGGCGAGTATCGGAGGCCGCCCCGCGCGAATCGGGGCGCGAATCGAGAGGGTGTGTCGCATGGTTCGATGTGGCGTGAGCGTGGCCGCGCTGGCGGCCGGGGCCTTTGGTGTGGCGGTGGCGGAGCGCGGGGCGTGGGGAGATATCCCGGCGTACACGCTGGTGGGGAGTTTCCCGCTGGTGGCGGATGCGTGGGACATCACCGCCGACGGTCGGGTGATGCGGATCAATGGGAGCGTGGTGAGCCTGCAAGACGGGCCGAACGCGGCGGGCTACGCGATGGTGGGCGCGCTCGCGCCCGGGCTGGTGAGCTCGTTCGGGGCATCGTTCCTGCGGATCGCGCCGGGCGGATCGCGCGTGGCCGTCGGCGACAACAACGTTGGCGCCGGCGCGACCGTCTATGTCGCCAACCTCGCCTCGGGGCTGCCGGGGCCGATTCCGACCGTGGGCATCCCCTCGCCAAACGCCGACGCGGCGTGGGCGGATGCGCAGACGCTCTACGTGAGCGGCTTCGGCTCCGAGAGCGTGCTGACGCGACTGGACACCGGTACGCTGAGCGCCACCACGGTGGTCTCGGGCGTGGGCGCGGGCTCGGGAGGCGTGGCGGTACACGGCGGCCGTGTCTACACGGGCATCGGCTTCGACTTCGGGAGCGCGACCGGCGACGTGCGGTCTTTTGATCTGGGCGGCTTGAACAGCGCGGCGGCGGCCACGCCCTTTGCGACGGGGGCGTTTGAGGGCAACGCGCTGTCGGCGTCGTCGTTGGGCTTTGACGGCGCGGGCAACCTGCTGGTGGGCGGGGGTGATTTCTTCAGTTCGTCGCCCGACTTCGGCTACGCGGCGGTGCTCGACCTTGTGCCCGGAGGCGGGCGGCTGGAGTTGTCGCCCGCGGGTGCCGGCGCGTTCTACGGCGTGCGTTTCAACCACGCGACCAACGAGTTGCTGGTGGTGGCCGACGGCACGGCGTACCGGTACGCGGTGCCGGGGCCGGGCGGGGGCGTGCTGCTGGGCGCGGCCGGTGTGATCACGGCGCGGCGCAGGAGGGAGATCCGGTGACCACGCGCACCGTTCTCACACTCGGGTCGTGGGCACCGCTGTGGCTGAGCGGCATGTGCTTCGCGTCGCCCTTCGCCACACGCGTGATCGACTACGCGCCGGGCCCGGGTCAGCACGTGAACAACCCGGCGTTCAACGACCCCGCGCGTGCGCTCGGTCCACCCGCGGGCGGTGGCCTCGTTGCTGCAGACAACAGCAAGGTCGTGACGCTGGGCGCGTACGGCGGCACGCTCACGCTGGGCTTCGATCACCGTATCCCGGCCCGGCCGGCCGCGCCCGACAACCCGCGCGGCGTGTGCGCAATCGTCTACGGCAACGCCTTTCACGTGGGGGGCGACCCCAACCGCCGCTGGGCCGAGGCGGCGGTGATCGAGGTGAGCCGCGACGACAACGGCAACGGCGTAGCGGATGATGCGTGGTACGTCATCCGCGGATCGCACACCCCGGCTCCGGCCGAGAGTGTGCGGGCGGAGAAGACGTACATCGACCCGGCCGTCTCGGGGGCACCGCCGCAGTTTCCGGCGAGTTGGCTGCCGCCCGGGCGGGCGGGCACGGCGTGGACGGTGGGCACGTACCAGTTGCCCGCGGCGGTCTTTGCGTCGGCGAGCGTGCCCATCGTGGCGAACCCGGCCGGGGGCGAGGCGACGGAGCAGGGCGTGTGGGGCTACGCCGACTGTTCGCCCACGCTGCTGCTGGGCGACACCAACGCCGATGACGAAGTGGACGATTGGGGCATCGCCGCGGAAGACTTCTACACACTGCCGGGCGACCCGCTTGCGACGGGCGTGAACCCGGGGTCGGGCGGGGGCGACGGGTTTTCGCTCGAGTGGGCGGTGGATGCGAGCACAGGGCTGCCGCCCAGCCCGCCGCTGGACGGCTTCGACTTTGTGCGTATCACCACCGCGGCAGAGCGACTGAGCGGGCCGCTGGGTGAACTCTCGACGGAGATCGGCGGCGTGGCGGAGGCGATCCCGCTGTCGGCGCGGGTTCCGCCGGTGTGCCCGCTGGACTTCAACGGCGACACGGTGGTGAACCCCGACGACCTGGGCGATTTCATCACGGCCTACTTCGAGGAGCCGTCCGACCCGCGCAGCGAGTTCAACGGCGACGGCACCATCAACCCCGACGACCTGGGCGACTTCATCACGGCCTACTTCGAGGAGCCGCGCGCGTGCTGAGGCGGGGCTTCACGCTGGTCGAGGTGCTGGTGGTGGCCGCCACGGTGGCGACGCTCGCGAGCCTCTTGCTGCCCGCGCTGTCGGGTGCGAGAGAGGCGGCGCGGGGCGCGGCCTGCGGCACGAGTGCGCGGCAACTGGCGGTGGCGGTGCAGGTGTACGCGGGTGACTTCAGGGACCACGCGCCGCCCGGCGCGGCGGAGTTTCTGAAGAACCTGACGCGCTGGCACGGGGCACGGGCGCGCGCAGGCGAAGCCTTCACACCCGCCGGCGGCAGTCTGAGCGCGTACCTGAATCAAGAGCGCGGCGGCGATGCCGCGGGGGGGGGGCGGGTGTGCCCGACGTTTCGGCCGGTGCTTGCGGCGCTGGCGAGCCAGCCGCGTGCGACGGCAGGGTTCGAGCGCGGCTGCGGCGGGTACGGCTACAACAACGCGTACCTGGGCGTGCTGCGGCGCAACTGGCCCGGCGGCACCAGCACCGTGTTGAGCGACCGGGCCGGTGCGCGACTGAGCGGGGTTGTGTCGCCCGCGGGCACGATCGCGTTCGCGGATGCGGCCTTCGCCAGCGGTGCGGGCGTGGCGGGGGTGAGCGGCGTGATCGAGTACTCGTTTACCGAGCCGCGGCTGTGGCCCGAGACCTTGAGCGGGGAGTATCGACCGGACGCGTCTGTGCATTTCAGGCACGGGGCGGGCGGGGCGGATGCGGGCACGGCGCGGCGGGCCAACGTGGGGATGCTGGACGGGCACGTGCGCGCGATGGCCCGGGGGTCGACGTGGAGCGGCGGCCCGATGGCGGCGCGGGGCGCGGCACCCGTCGGGGACGCTCTACACCTGGGCTGGCCGGGCGAGCGCGACACGAACGAGTGGTTCGACTTGGAGTGAACGCGGATGGCGGTTGATCGGTGCATCTGCCGGGACGTGCCCTTCATGCGGATCGCCGCGCTGCGGGCGGCCGGGCGCACGCTTGCTCAGGTGCGCGAGGAGACGGGGTGCGGCACTGGCTGCACGCTGTGCGAGCCGTATGTGCGCCTGACGATGGAAACTGGGAGGACGAGTTTTCCGGTGTTGTCGCCGGGGGAGATCGAGGCGGTGATGGCGCGGAGCGGGCCGGGCCCGGCGACCGGGGCGCCCCCGCGCAGCGAGTAGGTCTCACACCGGCTTGTCGGCGTAATCCCGCTGCTGGTGAAGTTGCACGGCGAGCATCTCGGCGTAGCGGCCGGCGGCGCGGACCAGTTCGTCGTGGGTGCCGCTCTCCACGATTCGCCCCTTTTCGAGGACCACGATGCGGTCGGCGTGGCGGATGGTTCCTAGGCGGTGGGCGATGACGAAGCAGGTGCGGCCGCGCATGAGGCGGGCGAGGGAGGCCTGAATGAGGGCCTCGCTCTCGGAGTCGAGGTTGCTGGTCGCCTCATCGAGGATGAGGATGCGCGGGTCGGCGAGCAAAGCCCGGGCGATGGCGACGCGCTGCTTCTGGCCGCCGGAAAGTCGCACGCCGCGCTCGCCGATGATGGTGTCGTACCTCTTTTCGAGACCGTCGATGAACTCGTGGGCGTTGGCGGCGGTCGCGGCGGCGACCACGTCGGCGAGCGGTGCGTCGCGCCGGGCGTAGGCGATGTTCTCCCTCACGCTGCCGTCGAAGAGGAAGACGTCTTGCTCCACGATGCCCAGGAGGGCGCGATACTCATCAACCGGGATGGAGCGGATGTCGGCGCCGTTGAGCGTGATGCGCCCCGAGGTGGGGTCGTAGAAACGCGCGACCAGGTTGCAGAGCGTCGTCTTGCCCGCGCCTGAAGCGCCCACGAGCGCGATGGTCTGGCCCGCCCGCACGTCGAGCGAGATGTCGGCCAGGACGAGATCGGGGCGGTTGGGGTAGGCGAAGGAGACGGAGTCGAAGGAGATGTTGGCGGCTGCGGGCGGGCCGGAAAGCCCGCCCCCCTGTTGATTGATCGCCGACGAATCGGAGAACTCGGGCCTCTCAGCGAGCAGGTCGAGGCAGCGGTCGAGACCGGCCAGAGAGTTTTGCAGGCCCGCCGCGCTGGACGCGAGGACCTCCATGGGGCCGAGCAGGAGCAGGATGTAGGTGCAGAAGGCGGTGAGATCGCCGACGGTGAGGCGGCCGGCCATAACGGCGTAGCCCCCGTACACGAGCACGACGGCCGTGGCGAGCGGGATGAAGACGCTCCAGGCGACGTCGATGATGCGCGACCACCACCACGCGAGCATCTCCTGCCGGTGCATGAGCGCGTTGGCGGTGGTGAAGCGGGCGGTCTCGCCGCGGCGGCGGCCGAACGCGCGCACGACGCGGATGCCGCCGAAGACCTCGGCGGCGTGGGCATCGGCACCCGTGCGGCTCTTGCGGGCGGCGGTGTACACCGGGCGGATGCGGTTGATCCACGTGCGGTGGGTGAGCCAGACCACGGGCAGAAAGAGCAGGCCCCCCACCACCATCCGCCAGTCGAGCAGGGCCAGGGCGCAGAGGCCGCCCACGAGCGTGATGACCGCCCGCCAGGGGTTGTAGATCACCGAGAAGAGCATCTCACCGATCTGGCCGGCGTCTTCGCGCAGGATGCTGGCCATGCCGCCGCCCTTGAGTTGGTGGATGCGGTTGAGCGGCAACCGGGCCATGTGGTCGAACACGCGCTTGCGCATGGCGACGGAGACGAGTTTGTCGAGGCGCGTCATCTGGTAGCGGCCGGCCAGATGGATGAGCGACTGCACGAGCGCGAGCCCAACCATGCCGCCGCCCACAAGCCACAGCAGGGCGTGGCGATCGCGCGGCACGCCGAGCCACTCCGGGATGCCCGCGGGACCGGGCGTGTCCAGGATGACGTAATCCCAGATGACCTTGGTGGACATCGGGAAGATGAGCGAGAGCAGGGTGGCGATGGTGAGCGTGAAGAGGGCGAAGGCCGCGGCGGCCTTGTGGAAGCGCAGGGCCCGCAGAATCTCGCGCAACAGGGCGAGGGCGGAACGGGCCCGCTTGGGCTTGGGCTTGGGCTTGGCGGAGCCGGCCCCCGCCTCGGGCGGACCCGATGGTGCACCCGCGGCACCGGCCCGCAGGGTGACGAGCGAATCTCGGTAGCGGGCGCGGCTTGAAGACGCAGGGGCGGTCACGGACGATGGTAGATGAAGATCGCACTCCGCGGGATCCTGCCGGGCGCATGCTTCAGGCAAGCGCGCCGTGGGCCTTGCAGTGGGCGTACATCTGCGCGGCGGGGTCGCCGAGTGGATCGATCCGCTCGGCTCGCCAGCCCTCGGCCCGCGCCGCGGCCACGTTCTCCTCCACGTCGTCAAAGAACAGGATGCAGGCGGGTGGCACGCCCAGGCGCGTGGCGACGAAGCGGTAGACCTCCGCCTGAGGCTTGCCGATGTGCATGAGGTGGCTGGCGAACAGGTTGGCGCAGCGGCGCGGCGTGGGGAACTCGTGGCTGGGGCGGTGGGGTGGCGGGGCCAGGCGGTCCCAGTGCGAGGCGTTGGTGTTGGAGAGGATGCCGGTGGCCGCGCCGGCCAGGTGAAGGGCCTCGACCAGCACGCCCACGCCGGGGTACTCGCGCAGCAGAAACGCGTCGTGGATGCGGCGGAACTGGTCCGACGAGTAGACACCGCCGGAAGCCTCGACCACCTGATCGCAGAACTCGTCGCACGTGAGTTTGCCCAACTCGTAGCGCCGGACTACGGCGCGCCGGGCGGCCAGAGCCTCGGGCGTGGCGGCCAACTCGTGGAAGGGTTCGCGGGCTGCCTGGCACGCTTCCTTCCATGACCGGCATATGCGCACCAGCACGCCGCCGATGTCGAAGATCACCAGTCGCGGCGGGGCGGCGGGCGCGGGGCTCACGCGCCGCGCCCCTGGCCGGCGGGCTCGCCCTCGCCCAGGGCGGCGTGGGCGCTGTGGGCCGTGGCTCCGGCCACGGTTTCGGGCTTCATCACCTCGCGCATCACCACGGTGGCAAAGGCGCCGGGCGGCAACTCGAACGCGCAGCGCACATAGGAGCCGAACTCGTCGGAGCCGCCCTCATATTGCACGTCCTTCAGCGGCACGCGCAGGGCCCGGCGCTCGCCCTTGAGTTCCTCGTCGCCGCGGGAGTTGTAGTCGGTCAGATGTTGGAGGCTCACGCCCAGGTTCGCCAAACACTCGGCCTCGATGCGTGCGGATTCGCCACCCGCGAGCATCATGGCCGGGCCCCACATGGGTCCGGTGGGGCTGATGGCCAGGTCCGTCAGGCGTGCCGGGGTTTCGGGAGCAGCGAGCGCGGCCTCGTCAACCGCGAAGCAGGCGCCGTTGTCATGCTTGTACGCGACATCGCCGGGGCGCAGGCCATCGAGCCCCGGGCCCGTGCCGGCGTGGGCGTCGAGCAGGCGACGGTCGAGCACGGCGTTGAAGATGGCCGACTGGAAGCTGGAGACGTAGAACTGCCGGGCCTGGGGCGACATGGCCCGGGCCGCCTGTTCGGTGGTGCCGCCGCGCTGCAGGGCCAGGAGCACGTCGCGCTCCGTCTGCGCACCGTCGGGAAGCATGACGAGCGCATCCTTGTAGCGCCGCTCGCGGCAGGCCTGCCTCTGCGCCGCGTGCTCGGGGCGGTGGTCGCCCGTGGGGAGCAGAATCTCGTTCACGACCGTGTCCCAATCGCCGACGACAATGGCCCGGCCGATGAGGTGGTTGTTGAGCGCGTAGCCGAAGCGCTGCTCGCCCAGGCGGTTGGGCAGACCGGAGCGCTCGAGGCGCTCGAGCACGCGGCGGGCGGTGAGCACGCCGGTGGCGGGCACGTTGCGGATGCGGATGGAGAACCGGTTGCCCTTGAGGTGGCCGCGCCTGAGTTTGTTGTGGTGGCGGTCGGCCCACAGGATGGCGAGGCGCGGGTGCTGGAGCGAGCGGAAGTCGGCCAGGTCCTTTCCCGGGATGTGCACGCTCATCACCTGGCGGGTGATGGCGGGCTTGTCCTTGAGGCCGGCGTACCCGATGGCGCTGAGCTTGACGTTGAAGTGCCGCGCCAGCACCTGGGCCGTGTGCAGCGTGGCCATGTTGGTCTTCTGCACCATGAGGTAGAGGTGCTCGCCCGACCCGGCCGGGTCATAGGCGGGAATCTCCTCGACGAGGAAGTCTTCGGGGCGGAGTTTGAGCGCGCCGCCGACACCGGGCAGGTCGGCGGTGAGATAGCGGGCCGGCGCCACGTGGGGCGATGGGTCGGCGATGGTCACGCGGAGGGGAGGGTAGCCGCCGGGGCGCGAAGGCCGGCCGGTCAGGGCTGGTCGTTCTGGGCCGCGTCGAGCACGTGCTCAGCGACCAGGATGGGCACGTTGCCGGCGATGCCCAGGGCGATGGCGTCGCTGGGGCGCGAGTCGATGTTCACGAGTTTTCCGGCGGCGTCGCGCACATTCAGCTGGGCGTAGAAGGTGTGATCGGCCAGGTCGTTGATGGTGATGGACTCGAGCTTGCCGCCCAGCTGGGCGATCACGTTGCCGAGCAGGTCGTGGGTCTGGGGGCGTTTGATCGAGATGCCCTTGAGGCGGCGCTCGATGGCCTGGGCCTCGGGCAGGCCGATCACGATCGGAAATGACCGGCCGCCCTCCACCTGCGAGAACTGGGGACGGCCGGTGTCGTCGGGGTCGGAGGGCGCCACCTCGCGCAACTCGATGAGTTGGTAGTCGCTCAGCTCCTTGATCAAGATGCGGGCCAGTTCCATCCGCACGGCCATGGCGAACTCCCACTGGGCGACCCGCGCTCGCGCCCCCCCCCCGGCACGCGGCGCAGGCGATCACGCCGGGTGAATGTACGCAGCGGACGGCGGTCCGGCCTTGCTACCGTGTGCCGCGCATGCAGGCTCCCTTTGACATCGCGGCAGACCTCGACACGCCGGTGTCGGCCTTCCGCAAACTCGAGCCCTTCGAG
Source organism: uncultured Phycisphaeraceae bacterium (assembly GCA_964590885.1). Classification (GTDB taxonomy): domain Bacteria; phylum Planctomycetota; class Phycisphaerae; order Phycisphaerales; family UBA1924; genus JAEUIX01. The sequence goes on along the minus strand of CAZPWW010000010.1, from coordinate 22,017 downwards.
GCGTGTTTCCTGCTTGAATCGGTTGAGGGTGGGGAGCGGCTGGGGCGGTACTCGTTCATCGGGCTGGGAGAGGCGGCCTGCGTGCGCATCGCGGCGGGCGAACGCCTGGACGGGGCGGCGGCCCTGGCCCGCATCCGCGCGGGCCTCGCCGCGGCACCAGACCTGTTGCCGCACGTGCCCGGCCTGCCGCTCACGGGCGGCCTGGTCGGATACCTGGGGTATGACCTGGTGCGCCGCTTCGAGCCAACCGCCCGCGCGGCGGGCGACGGCGGCGAGGCGGCGGCGGGCGCGCCAGGCCTTCCGGAGGCCCACCTGATCGCGCCGCGCTCGCTGCTGGTGTTTGACCACGTGTCGCGGCGCGTGGCCCTGCTGCACGCCGGGGCGGAGTGGGAGCGGCAGAGCCTGCGCCGCGAGATCGTGAGCGCGCTGCGCGGCCCGATGCCCGCGCCCGCCGCACGCAGCGGGCACGAGCCCGCCACGCCCAGCCTGAGCGAAGCGGAGTTTGTGGAGCGGGTGGAGCGTGTGAAGGGGCATATCCGGGCCGGCGATGTCTTTCAGTTGGTGCTGTCGATCCGCTTTGCCGGGCGTTGCCACACCGACCCGTTTGAGGTGTACCGGGCTCTGCGCCTGCTGAACCCCTCGCCGTACATGTACTACCTCGACCTGGGCAACCGGCGCGTGGTGGGTTCTTCGCCCGAGGCCCTGGTGCGGCTGAGCGCAGGGCGGGCCACGCTGCGGCCCATCGCGGGCACGCGGCGGCGCGGGGGCACGCCCGAGGCCGATGTGGCCCACGAGCGCGAACTCCTCGCCGACCCGAAGGAAGCCGCCGAGCACGTCATGCTGGTGGACCTCGCACGCAACGACCTGGGGCGGGTGGCCGCACCGGGCAGCGTGCGGGTTGAGCCCTTCCGGGCGGTCGAGCGCTACAGCCACGTGATGCACCTGGTGAGCGGGGTGAGCGGGATGCTGGGTGCCGGGCACGACGGGCTCGACCTGTTCGCGGCCGCATTTCCGGCCGGCACGGTGAGCGGCGCGCCCAAGGTGCGGGCCATGCAGATCATCGATGCGCTCGAGCCCGTGCGCCGCGGGCTCTACGCGGGCACGGTGGGCTACTTCTCCAAGCGCGGCGACATGGACCACGCAATCGCTATCCGCACCATCACGTTTGACGGCGAGGGCTACGCCTATCAGGCCGGGGCGGGCATCGTGGCCGACAGCGACCCGTGGGCCGAACACCGCGAGATCCTGGCCAAGGTCGGGGCGCTGGAGGCGGCGCTTGCCCTGGCCGGGCAGGGGCTCTGACGAGCGCCGCAGGCAGCGGCGCGGGTGCCGGCGCGCGTGCGCTTGACCCGCACCCGGGCCGGGCCAATAGTTCTCCGTGGCACCCACCACCATGCACCACCGGCATCATCACCACCACGCCAGCGCGTGAGCCGGACCCGGTGCGTTCCCACTTGAACTGAACCACCCATCCGCCGGCCCACGCAGCCGGCGGTTTGTCGTTTTTGCACGCGCCGTCTCTCTTCCCCTGCCCTTCCGCTACCGCCCTCCCCAAGCCACCCATGACACCCTCCACCACCGACACCCTTCGCCTCGCCCTGCCCAAGGGCCGCATGCACGACGGCGTCATCCGCCTGCTGGCCGATGCGGGCATCGCCGTCTCCGCCACAGCCCGCGGGTACCGCCCGCACGTGGGCGGCGGGCTGGGCGAGGTGGAGACCAAGGTGCTCAAGCCCCAGAACATCCTCGAGATGCTTGATCTGGGCACCCGCGATGCGGGCTTTGCAGGAGCCGACTGGAAAGCCGAGTTGGGTGCTGACGTGGCGGAGGTGCTCGACACCGGGCTGGATCGCGTGCGGGTCGTGGCCGCGGCGCCCCCGTCGCTGCTGGAGAGCGGGCGGCTGCCGCCCCGGCCGCTGGTGGTGGTGAGCGAACTCGAGAATCTCACACGCGCCTGGGCGGCCCGGCGCGGGTGCGACGACCGCTTCGTCCGCAGTTACGGGGCCACCGAGGTCTTCCCTCCCGAAGACGCCGACGTGATCGTGGACGTGGCCGCCAGCGGAGCCACGCTCGAGGCCAACGGCTTGGTCATCGTTGAAGAACTTCTCACCAGCAGCACCCGGCTGTACGCGAGCCGGGGTGCCATGGCCAGCCCCACAAAGCGGGCCCGGATTGAAGGGCTGGGACTCGTGCTGGCGAGCGTGCTGGAGGCGCGCAAGCGCGTGATGCTCGAACTCAACGTGCCCGGCCCGCGCCTGGAAGCCGTGGTGGCGATCTTGCCGTGCATGCGCGAGCCCACCGTGAGCCGCCTGCACGGCGACGCGGGCTACGCCGTGAAGAGCGCGATCCCGAAGGAGGCCCTGACCGCGCTCATCCCTGCGCTCAAGGCCGCGGGAGGCAGCGACATCGTGATCAGCCCGATCGCGCAGGTGGTGCCGTGAGCACACGCGTGGCCCCAGAGACCGGCGGCCCGCGCGCCGCGGGCGCGGCACTGGGCCGCGGCACGCCGTGGCCGCAGGCTTCCCGCGCGGCGCGGCTGCGTGCCTATGCACGCGCGACACAGCCCCGGCCCATCGACCTGCACCTCGACGCCAACGAAGGCTCGCCCCCTGATGCCACGTGGCTGGAGAGCGCATGGCGCGAAGCGGCCGCGACCGTGCACGGCTACCCCGACCCGTCGGAGTTCGAGCGGCTGGTGGCCGCGCGGGCCGGCGTTGACCCGGCCCGCGTGGTGGTTACGGCCGGGGCAGATGATGCGCTGGCGCGGATTGTGCAGGCCACCATCGAGGCCGGGCGCGAGGCCGTGCTCACCACGCCGACGTTCGAGATGATCGGCCGCTACGTGGCCCTGGCAGGCGGCACGGCGCGGGCGGTGCCATGGCCGGACGGGCCGTTTCCGGCGGCCGCGGTGTGCGCTGCCATCGGCGAGCGCACGGCGTGCGTGTTCATCGTGAGCCCCAACAACCCGACGGGCTGCGTGGCCGCGCCCGCCGCCCTGAGGGCGGTATGCAGCGCGGCCCGGGCCGTGGGCGCCTTGGTGGTGCTCGACGCTGCCTACGAGGAATTTGCAGAGGCCGATGCGGCGGGCCTGAGCGCCGCCGCGCTCGCCGAGGGAGGCGTGGCCCTCACACGCACGATGAGCAAGGCGTGGGGACTTGCGGGCCTGCGCGTGGGGTGGGCAATCATGCCCGACGCGGCCCTCGCCCAGGTGGTGCGCGCGGTAGGTCAGCCCTACGCGGTGAGCGGACCCAGCCTTTGCGTGGCCGCGCGATCCGTGCACGAGCGTGAGCCGGCCATGCGGAGCGGCGCGGCACGCGTGGCCGTTGAACGAGGACGGCTCACTGAAGCGCTGGATTCACTGGGAGCACGGCCCACGACGAGCCGCGCCAACTGCGTGCTGGCCCGCTGCGGCACACCGGCGCGGGGCGCATGGCTGGCCGATGCGCTGGCTGCACTCGGCATCGCCGCGCGTCGCTACGACGCGCCCGCGGGCGCACCCCTGACCGGCTGCGTGCGCATCACCTGCCCGGGGGCGTCAGATGAGCGGGTGGTGCAACGGGTGGAAACGGGCCTGCGTGCGGCACTCGCCCCGCAGTGCCTGCTCTTTGACCTTGACGGTGTGCTGGCCGATGTGTCGGGCAGTTACCGGGCCGCGATCCTCGCTGCCGCGGCGTGCTTCGGTGTCGCGCTCGAGAGAGCCGACATCGCCAAGGCCAAGGCGGCCGGCGATGCCAACAACGACTGGGTGCTCACTCAGCGGTTGCTCGGCCAGCGCGGCGTGCGCGTGCCGCAGGAACGGGTGACGGCCGCTTTCGAGGAGGCGTACCAGGGCACGGCGACACGCCCCGGCCTGCGCTCCACCGAGCGCCTCCTCTTGACCCGCGACGGTCTTGCCGCGCTCCGGGCGCGGCTGCCGCTGGGCATCGTTACCGGCCGGCCCCGAGCCGATGCGGAGCGCTTTCTGTGCGAGCAGGGCGTGGCCGATCTTTTCGCGTGCGTGGTGTGCATGGAGGATGCGCCCGCCAAGCCGCGCCCAGATGCGGTGCACCTGGCCCTGGCACGCCTGGGCGCAGCAACCGGCTGGATGCTGGGCGACACCGTGGACGATGTGCGGGCCGCGCGCGCCACCGGCGCGGTGGTGCCCATCGGCGTGTGCGCGCCCGGCGACACGTTCGCCGACGCCGACCGGGTGCTGACGGGCGCGGGTGCCGCTCGCGTGTTGAGCGCGGCGGGAGACGTACACCGGTTGCTGGACGAAGCCTTGACCTGTGGAGTTGAAGCATGAACACGGCCGTCCTGCCCACCGCCCCGGTCGCCCCGCGCCGCGCCCGGGTTGAGCGGGCCACACGCGAGACCCGCATCACCTGCGAACTGGCTCTCGACGCCGGCCCTGCGCCGGTGGTGCGTGTCGCCACCGGGTTGGGCTTGCTTGACCACATGCTCACGGCGCTCGCCACCCACGCGGGCTGGGCGCTCACGCTGGAGTGCGCGGGCGACCTGCACGTAGACGACCACCACACCAGCGAAGACTGCGCCATCGTGCTGGGCTCGGCCCTGGCTCAGGCACTGGGTGATCGCTCAGCCGTGGCGCGCTTCGGCTCGGCCTGCGCGCCGCTGGATGAATCGCTGGCCCGGGCCGTGGTGGACCTCGTCGCCAGGCCGTGCGCCGTGGTGTCTCTCGACCTGCGCCGCGAGCGCCTGGGGCTGTGGGCGTGCGAGAACATCCCCCACTTCTTCATCTCGCTGGCGATGAACGCGCGCATCACGCTGCACGTCGACGTGCTGCGCGGCGACAACGACCACCACAAGGCCGAGGCCGCCTTCAAGGCGCTGGCCCTCGCGCTCCGCCAGGCCGCGTCGCCCGCGCTCGCGGGCGGCGGCGCAAGCACGAAGGGAACGCTGGACGCATGAGCACGGGCACCACCAGGCCGCTCGTGCACATCGTGCCCACGGGCACAGCCAACACGGCGAGCGTGATCGCCGCACTGCGCCGAGCCGGGGCCGACACCGCGCCCGCGGCCGATGCGACCGCCGTGCGTGATGCGGAGTGGCTGGTGCTGCCGGGTGTCGGCGCTCTGGGCGCGGCCATGAGCACCCTGGCCGGTCGGCCCGGCGTGGTCGAAACCCTGGGCGCACGGATCGCGGCGGGCCGACCCACGCTGTGCATCTGCCTGGGCATGCAGATGCTGCTGGAGGGGAGCGCCGAGTCTCCCGGCGTGCCGGGCCTGGGCGCGCTGCGAGGCACGGCCACGCGATTCGAGACCACGCCCGGCACGGATCCTCGCGTGCGAGTGCCGCACCTGGGGTGGAACAGCGTGCACCCGGAGGCGTGCGGCGGCCTGCTGGCACCCGGCTACGCCTACTTCGCGAACTCCTACCGCTTGGCGGCTCTCAGCCCTGCGGATGCGGCGACGGGATGGCGGAGCGCCGCCACCACGCACGGCGGCGGGTTCATCAGCGCCGTCGAGAAGGGCCGCGTGCTCGCCTGCCAGTTTCACCCGGAACTCTCGGGCGTGTGGGGGCTGGCCCTCATCTCGCGCTGGCTGCGGGCCGAGGCGGCCTCGCCACGCGGTGCGTTACGGCTCGCGGCCGGCCTGCTGCCCCGTGTGATTCCCTGCCTGGATGTGCGCGACGGCCGCGTGGTGAAGGGCGTGCGCTTCCAGGGCCTGCGCGACGCGGGCGACCCGGCCGAGCGGGCCGCGGCGTACGAAGCCCAAGGGGCGGATGAACTCGTGATGCTCGACGTATCCGCCACGGCCGAGGGCCGGCGTGCCGCGCTGGGCACGGTGCGAGCGGTGCGGAGCGTGCTCTCGATCCCGCTCACCGTGGGCGGCGGCGTGCGCGCGGAGGACGATTGCCTGGCCTTGCTCGAGGCCGGCGCCGACAAGGTGAGCCTGAACAGCGCGCCGGTGCGCGACCCCGCCGTGCTCACGCGCCTGGCGAGTCGCTACGGCAGCCAGTGCGTGGTGCTGGCGATCGACGGCGCCCGCGCTCCCGGTGCCGGCCCGCCGCGCTGGCAGGCCGTGATCCGCGGGGGCAGCGAGCGTGTGAACCTTGACGCGGTAGAGTGGGCACGCCGGGGCGTGGCGCTGGGCGCGGGCGAGGTGCTGCTGACAAGTTTCGACCAGGACGGCACCCGGACCGGCTACGACCTCGACCTGCTGAAGGCCGTGTCGGCCGCCGTGCCGGTGCCCGTCATCGCCAGCGGCGGCGCGGCCACGCCCGCGCACATGGCCGACGCTCTCGCGGCCGGAGCCGATGCCGCACTGGCCGCCTCGATCTTCCACGACGGCGACCACACGGTGGGCGATGTCAAGCGGGCGTTGGCGGGCCGGGGCGTGAATGTACGACAGGAGCCGAGCGCGTGCTGATCCCATCCATTGATCTTCAGGGCGGCCAGACCGTGCAACTCGTGCAGGGGGCGCGCAAGGCGCTCGACGCGGGCGACCCGGTGCCGATCGCGGAGCGCTTCGGCGTGCTGGGCGAGATCGCCGTGATCGACCTTGACGCGGCCCTGGGCACGGGCGAGAACGCCGGGCTCGTGGCCTCGGTCTTGCCGCTGGCCCGATGCCGCGTGGGCGGGGGCATCCGCGACGCCGCGGCCGCCCGGCGCTGGCTTGATGCGGGCGCGGCCCGTGTGATTCTGGGCACCGCCGCGCGCGAGGAGGTGCTGCGCGAACTCCCGCGCGAGCGTGTGATCGCCGCGCTGGATGCACGCGACGGCGAGATCGTTGTGGAAGGCTGGACCAAGCGCACGGGCGAAGGCGTGGCGGAGCGCATGCGTGCCCTGCGCCCGTTTGTCGGCGGCTTTCTGGTTACGTTTGTCGAGGTCGAGGGCACCATGACCGGCCTGCCCATGCAACGGGCCGCCGCGCTCCGCGAAGCCGCCGGCGATGCGCGGCTCACCGTGGCGGGCGGGGTGAAGACCGCGCAGGAGGTGGCTGACCTCGACAAACTGGGCATCGATGCTCAGGTGGGCATGGCCCTGTACACGGGCGCGATGGACCTGAGCGAACCACTCGCCGGCACGCTCACGAGCGACCGGCCCGACGGCCTGTGGCCCACCGTGGTGGTTGATGAACGCGGCGTTGCGCTGGGCCTCGCTTATTCAAACGCGCAGAGCCTGAGGGCGGCCATCGCCGAGCGCCGCGGCATCTACTGGAGCCGCGCCCGCGGCCTGTGGCGCAAGGGCGAGACCAGCGGGCACACCCAGACCCTGCTGCGGGTGGATGCCGACTGCGACCGCGACTGCCTGCGCTTTGTGGTGCGGCAAGAGGGCGCGGCTGGGGCATTCTGCCACGCTGGCACGCGCACGTGCTGGGGCGTGGATTGGGGCACGCCCGCGCTGGAACGCCGCGTGCGCGGGGCTCACCCGCCCTGCAGTTACACCAAGCGGCTGCTTGACGACCCCGACCTGCTGGCGGCGAAACTGCAAGAGGAAGCCGCAGAACTGGCCACGGCATCCACGCGCGCAGAGGTGATTCACGAGGCCGCCGATGTCTGGTACTTCACGCATGTGCGCATGGCCGCGGCGGGTGTGAGCGGGGCCGATGTTGAACGCGAGTTGGACCGGCGGGCACTCCGTCTCTCGCGGCGCGGCGGCGAACGCAAGGACGTGGTCGCCGCCGGACGCGCAACCGTGGGCGGCGGCCCACGCCCCCTGAGCGGCGCAGCGGCACCAACCCGACTCCTGCGCCTGATGAGCGCCGCCGAGGCGTTGCGGGCCCGGCCGGACCCGGTCGATGCGGCCACACTCGCCGCGGTCGCGACGATCGTGAACGACGTGCGGGGGTTGGGCGAGGCCGGCCTCCGGAGCCACGCCACGCAGCTGGGCGACCTGGCGCCGGGTACGCCCATGGTGATCGAACGCGCGGCCCTGTCCAAGGCGCTCGACAGCCTGCCGCGAGCGGAGCGGGCGGTGCTCGAGCGGACCGCAGAACGCATCGATCGCTTTGCCCGGGCCCAGCGCGGCGCGCTGCGCGACATGACTCTGGCTGTGCATGGAGGCACCGCGGGCCACCGTGTGCTGCCAGTGGCCCGGGCCGGCTGCTACGCGCCGGGCGGGCGCTACGCGCTTCCCAGCAGCGTGCTCATGACGGCCGTGGTGGCCAGGGCCGCGGGCGTGGGCGAGGTGTGGGTGGCGAGCCCGCGCCCCGCGCCGGCGACGCTGGCCGCCGCGGCCATCGCCGGTGCAGACGGCCTGCTGGCCGTGGGCGGAGCCCAGGCCATCGCCGCGCTGGCGTACGGCGCGGGCCCGGTGCCGCGCTGCGATGTGGTAGCGGGGCCGGGCAACCGCTGGGTGAGCGCGGCCAAGAAGCTGGTGGCCGGGCACGTCGGCATCGACATGATCGCCGGCCCGAGCGAGGTGCTCGTGCTGGCGGACGACACGGCCGATGCGGGGCTGATCGCCGCGGACCTCCTGGCGCAAGCGGAGCATGATCAGGATGCCAGCGCGATGCTCATCAGCACCTGTGCCGCGCTGGTGGAGCGTGTGGAGGCCGAACTGTCGCGGCAACTCGGGGTATGGATGGACACCGAGCCGAAGCGGGCGGGTGTGATGCGGCGCGCGTTGGGCAACGGCTTCGCGGTGTTGGCCGGGGGTCTTGATGAGATGGTGCGCTTGGGCGATGCGCTTGCCGCCGAGCACGTGCAGGTGATGACGGCGGGTGCCGACAGTGTGGCCGCCCGGCTGACGTGCTACGGGGGGCTCTTCATCGGCCCCGGGGCGGCGGAGGTGGTGGGCGACTACGGGGTGGGACCCAACCATGTGCTGCCCACGGGCGGGGCGGCACGGTTCTGCGCGGGCCTGAGCGTGTACACGTTCCTGGCGGCACGCACGTTCGTGCGCGCGGTGAACCGGCTCGACCGGGGCGTGTATGAGGATGCGGCAGCCCTGGGCCGCATGGAAGGGCTGGAGGGGCACGCCACGGCGGCGGAGGCCCGGGCCCGATAAGCACCGCACGCGGCAGCGCGGGACGGTCAGCCTGAACGGACGTGCGCGTCTGTCCGATAGCGCAGGGGTGCCGCTGGTTGCGGCACTGGAGGCCGCGCGTGCAGACCAAGACCGAACCAGCCGTGGTGCGCCAGCACGAGCGCGTGCAGTGCGAACTGCCCGCCGTGGTGGGCGTGGCCCCGGAGATGGCCGAGCGCGTGGTGTTCGCGGGCACGGTCTGCGGCAGCGGCCGGGCCGGCGGCACCATCGGCGTCTCGCTCATCGACTGCAGCAAGGGCGGCCTGGGCCTGCGCACCAAGGTCTTCATGCCCAAGCACGCGCGGCTGGTGGTGAAGGTGGCCTGCGGCCCCTCGGGCGAGGCCCAGGAGTTTGTCGTGGTGGCCCAGCGCGTCAGGATGCTCGACCGCGGCCCCGTCTACTACGTGGGTGCGAGTTTCGCCGGCGAGGGTGCCGGCACCGGGTCGATCGATGCCCTGATGGCCGCGGCCCGGTCGGCGCCGGCCCCCGTCGCCCCCGCATCGGCCGCACCCGGCGCCGTCAAGGAGCCCGCCCGTGCTTGACCATGAGGAGTTTCTGGTCGCGGCCCTTGTCGAGGAGGGCCTGATCGGCAAGCCCGCGGCGGAGGAGGCCGCGCGCTTCGCCGCCGAGCACAGCCTGCGCATCAGCAAGGCGCTGGTGCAGCGCGGCCTGGTGAGCGGGCGCGACATCGCGCTGGTCAAGGCGACCATCTTCGAGTGCCCGTTCGTGGATGTGGACCAGTTCCAGATCGATGTGCGGAACGCGGCCCTGCTGCCGCGGGGCACGGCGGAGACGCTCGAGGCGTTTCCCCTTTTCAACACCGGCACCGTCGCCACCGTGGGCATGGTCAACCCCATGGACCTGCGGGCCGTGGACCAGTTGCGCACGCTGCTCAAGGTCGAGGTCGAGCCCGTGCTGTGCGAGGGCGAGGCCCTGCAGCGGCTGATCGACCGGGCCTACACCCTCACCGGGCAGTTCGGGGCCAGCGGCAACGCGGCCGAGGCGGCCGCCGCCAGCGCCGAGAGCGCGGCGGTCGAGCGCGAGCCCATCGTGGCCGCGGTGAACCAGATCATCGGCCAGGCCATCGAGAAGGGCGCCAGCGACATCCACATCAACCCCGATGAGACAACGCTGCACGTGCGCTACCGGATCGACGGCGTCTTGCAGGGGCAGCAGGCCCCCGGTCTGGGTGCCCACACCGGCCTGGTGCAGCGGCTGAAGGTGATGGGCAACCTCGACCTCACGCAAACCCGGCGACCGCAGGACGGCAAGTTCCGCTTCACGCACCGGGGCCGGTACGTGGACCTGCGCATCTCGCTGATCCCCACCGTGTGCGGCGAGAACGTGGTGATGCGGCTGCTCACGGGCAACGCTCACATCAAGGGCTTCGCGGAACTGGGCATGCAGCCGGGCGAGGCGAGCGGGCTTGAGCGGCTGCTGGACCAACCGCACGGCATGGTGCTGGTCACGGGCCCCACGGGAAGCGGCAAGACGACCACGCTCTACACCGCGCTCAAGCGGCTCAACACGCCCGAGCGCAACATCATCACCATCGAGGACCCCGTAGAGGTGCGGATGCCCATGATCCGTCAGGTGCCGGTGAACGCCGAGATTGGCATGACCTTTGCCGGGGCGCTGCGCAGCGTGCTGAGGCAGGACCCGGACGTGGTGTTCGTGGGCGAGATCCGCGACGAAGAGACGGCCCGGATCGCGGTGCAGGCCGCGCTCACGGGGCACCTGGTGCTCAGCAGCCTGCACACCAACGACGCGCCGGGCTCGATCCCCCGGCTGAAGGACCTGGGCTGCCCCGGTTTCGCCATCAACGCCGCGCTCCTGGGCGTGGTGGCTCAGCGGCTGGTGCGGCGCGTCTGCCCGGATTGCGCCAAGCCCTTCACGCCCGATGCCACCATGCTCGCCCAGTTCGGCGGCGAGGCCGGGGGTGCGGCGGGGGCCACGTTCGTGCACGGCACCGGGTGCGGGCGCTGCATGAGCAGCGGCTACAAGGGGCGCGTGGGCATCTACGAACTGCTCACCATGACGCCGGCGATGCAGGAGGCCGTCAACAGCGGCCTGGCGGTCGATGGCCTGCGCCGCGTGGCCGTGCAAGACGGCGTGCGGCTCATGTGGCGCGACGGGCTCGAGAAGGCCAAGGTCGGTCTGACCACACCCACAGAGGTGCTGCGCGTGGCCGCGGCGGTGGAAGTGGCCGGGCACGCCCCTGACAAGGCCGGCGCGCCCGCTGAAGCGGCCGCCACGAGGAAGGCCGCATGAGCGCACTCACGTTCACCTACACCGCCATGGACCGGGCCGGGGCCCGGCGCGAGGGCACCGCCAAGGCGGCGGACCGGGCCGAGGCCTATCGCCAGGTGGCGGCCATGGGCCTGGTGCCGCTGTCGATCGAGACCAGGCGTGCCGCGAAGGGGGCGGCGAGGCGGATCAAACTCGGCGAACTGGCGCACTTCACGTCGCAACTCAGCGTGCTCATCGGGGCCCGGCTCTCGATCAGCGATGCTCTCGTGAGCATCGCCGAGCAGGAGAGACCGGGCACCCTCCGCGAGTTGATCTCGGACGTGGCCCGCCGGATCGAGAGCGGCCAGAGCCTCGCTCAGGCGATGGACGAGCACCGGGCCGTGTTTGGCGACGTCTACGTGGAGACCATCCGGGCGGCCGAGAAGACCGGTAACCTGCCCAAGGTGCTCGAGCACCTTACCGAGATGCTGGAGCGGCAGCAGGAGACCGGCCAGATGGTGCGGGCGGCGCTGACCTACCCCGCCGTGGTCGTGGGTGTCATGGCCATCGGCGTGACCTTTCTGGTCGGGTTCGTGGTACCCAAGTTTGCACGCATGTTCGAGAGCCGCGGCGTGAAACTGCCGGCCATCACGCAGGTGCTGGCGGCGGCGGGGGAGTCGATCAAGGCTTACTGGTTCTTCTACCTGCTGGCCATCGGGCTGGCGGTGTTCGGGCTGCTGAAGGCTCGCTCGACGCGGGCGGGGCGGGCGGTGCTGGAGCGCGTGCTGGCCCGGCTGCCGGTGCTGGGCACGATCGCGCAGGGCATGGCCCTGGCGCGGTTCGCGCGGGTCATGGGCCTCTCCCTCTCCTCGGGCCTGGGCCTCATCGACGGCCTGGAACTCGGCTCGCGGGCCAGCGGCAGCACGCTGCTGGGGGTGGACCTGGAGAAACTCTCGCGCCAGGTGCGTTCTGGGGGGCGCCTCAGCGAGTGCCTGGCGGCCTGCACCTACTTCACCACGTTCGCACGCCGGATGATCACCGCCGGCGAGACCTCGGCCCAGTTGCCGGGCATGTGCAACCTGATCGCCCGCCACTACGAGCGCGAGACCAAGCACCAGACCAAGACCCTCACCACGCTGGTGGAGCCGCTCCTGATCGTGATGATCGCGGTGGTTGTGTTGACCGTGGCCCTGGGCATCTTCCTTCCCATGTGGGACATGGTGAACCTCGTCAAGTGACCCCGGTTCGGGGTGGTGGGCTTATCCGGCCGCGATCACGTCCGCAAACCGGGATTCAGCGTCCCGCGGCTTGACAGCCCGCGTGCGCACGACGAAGCAGGGGTGTCGGGTGCTTCGGTTCACACCCGTGGTCGCGCCGCTCCCGCGGCGGACACACGGCCAAATATGGAGGCAGGCCTCATGACGCTCACTCGCAACCGTTTCCGTTCGGCCTTCACGCTCATCGAACTCATCGCCGTCATCGTGGTGCTGGCGATCCTCGCCGGCGTCGCCGTGCCCCGGTACTTCGACTACACCGACCGGGCCCGCACCGCGTCCCTGCAGGGCACGCTGGGTAACGTGCGCTCTGCCGTGTCGAACTTCTACGCCAATGCGTCGCTCTCGGGCACGCCGGCGTACCCCACGCTGGCGCAGCTGACCACCGCCGGCACGGTGGTGATGGACTCGTTCCCCACCAACCCGTACAACAACCTGTCGTCGGCCACGGCCGCGACCTCGGCCGAGTTCACGGCCCGCACCGTGAGCGGCACCGCAGGCTGGCGCTACTACGTGGACAACTCCACGACGCCGCCCGCTTACGGCTTCTACGCCAACAGCAGCAACAACACGACCGTGAACAACCCCAGCGGCAGCGGTGTGCTCACCGCGAACCAGTTGTAATCTCGGACCCGGACGAATCGGAGGCCCCGGGGAGGGGGCGAGTGGACATGCCTGGCGCGGCCGGCGGAACCCTCCGCCGGCCGTCGCCGCTTCAGCCCCCGCTCGCGCTGGCCGAAAGACTCATCATGCTCCGGCACGGCCCAGCACGAGGGCAGGCGCGATCGCGGCCCACCCGTTGCCGACACCTCCGGGGGCCGGGCTTCACGCTCGTCGAGCTCATCGTGGTGATGGTGATGATGGCCGTGGTCGCTGCCGTCGCGGTGCCCTCCATGAACAACATGACTACGCAAAGGCGGGCGCTGGGGGCCCGCCAGGTGCTGCGCGACCTGACCTACGCCCGCGATCGCTCCATGGCCACCGGCACCACGCACTGGGTGAGTTTCAACCTCAGCGGCCACTCGTACAGCCTGTTGATGGAGAACCCTGCAAGCCCCGGCTTCGCCGGTGCCACCACGATCAGCGACCCCGCCCGCGGCCCCGGCCAGGCCTTCGTTCAGCGGCTCAACACGGGTGAACTCTCGGGCTGCACCCTGAGCGCTGCGAGTTTCGACAGCCAGACCGCCGTGAGTTTCGACCACCTCGGCCGCCCTGCCAGCACCGCCGGTGCGCTGGCCGCCGACGGGACGGTCTCCCTCAGCGGCAGTTGGACGGTCACCGTCCGCCGCACCAGCGGCCTCATCACACACGCGGGGGGCTCATGATGCGCACGGGCCGACCGCCCACGCGCCCCCGCTCGCAGCGAGCCCACCCGCGCCGGGCGCGCGCATTTTCGCTGGTTGACACCATCGTGGCGATCGTGGTGCTGGCCATGGTGGTACCCGGCACCGTGGTCGCCATCAGCGACGCCAGCGTGCAGCGGGCCAGCGGCATCGCCTTCTCGCGGGCCCGCTGGCTCGCCACCGAGAAACTCGAAGACGTGATCGCCGATCGCGCCAGCACCACGCGCGGCTACGCGTACATCATGCCGGCCAACTACGCGGCCGAGTCGGCCATCTCCGGATTTCCGGGCTTCACGCGCAGCGTGGCCGTAACCGAGACTGGCGCAAGCCTTTCGGGCGGCGGCACCGGCTACAAGACCGTGGTGGTGAGCGTGGCCTGGGTTGACCCGCGCCGCGGGGCCCGCACGCTGGCCCTTTCGACCGTGCTTACGGACTACACGCCATGATCGCACTCCGCCCCGGCATCACGTCGCACCCCCCGCGCTCGGCCCGGGCCGGTGCCCGGCGTGCCTTCACGCTGATCGAGATGATCGCCACGGTGGTCATCATCGGCACGGTGGGCTCGGTCGCGTCGGGCATCATCTACTCGGCGTCGCGGGCCTATACCGAGGCGGCACTGGGCGCACAGTTGCACGCTGAACTGGCCGCGGGCCTCGACCGCATCGACCGTGCCGTACGCGAGATCGGCCTCAAGAGCCCCTACGCCTCGAGTGCGCCCAATATCGTCAGCCTCTCGGCCAGTGCCATCACGTACAACACGTCGAGCGTGCTCACCTTCAACTCGGGCACCGGCGAGATCACCCTGAGCGAGGGGGGCGGGCCGACCGGCGTCCTCCTCCGCGACGTCTCGACCTGCACGTTCAGCGCGTTTGACGAGAGCAACACGGCCTTGGCCTCCTCGCTCTCCGGTGCGGCCTGCGACGCTGTCCGCCGCGTGAGCGTCTCGATCACCCTCACACGCGGCGGCGCCACACAGACGCTGCGGACTAAGGTCTTTCTGCGCTGCATGCTCGAAGGAGGTGCGCCGTGACCCCCCTCACCCGACACACACGCCGGATGCGTTCCGGGTCGGCCTCCACGGGCGTGGTGCTCGCGCTGGCCGCGCTGCAGTTGATGGTCGTGGGGGTGGTGATGGGCGGGGCCCGCGACCAGGACGTCACCAGCAAACGGCTGGACGCCCTGCGGGCCCAGTACGCGGCGGAGGCGGGCGTGAACATGGCCGCGCGTGAGTTTGCTCAGAACGCCGACGAGGACGGCGACGGCACCACGGGCACCATCTCGACGAAGACGGCCCTGCCGCGGGCCACCTTCAGCGTGGGCAAGACCGTGGCGGGAAGCACGAGCACGTTCACCGTGAACGCGGCGAGCGGCGAGGCGGCGAGGCGGGCGCAACTTGTGGGGGTGGAGACCAGCACGGCCGCGGGCCTCAGCCCGGGCGTGAAGGTGGAAGGGTGGGAGCTGACACCGTCGCCCAGCACCCTGGCCGACGTTCCCTTTTCCAGCACACCCAAGTTTGTCGGTTGGGCCTACGACATCAATATTCCCTCCGGCTCGGGTGCGTCGTTCTGGGCCGGCGGGCAGAGCAACAAGTTCGGGGCCCGCTTCTCGGCCACGCTCACGATCCCGACCACGGGCTCGTGGACGTTCACGCTCGGGTCCGACGACGGGTCGGACCTGTCGATCAACGGGGCCACGATCATCAACCATGACGGCGCCCACGGGTACAGCACCAAGGCGGGCACGGTCTCGCTCGCCGCGGGCACGCACACGCTGGTGGTGCGCTACTTCGAGAAAAACGGCAACAACGCCCTCACGCTCGCCTGGAGCGGGCCGGGCGTGCCCAGCACCACGATGATCCCCCGCACGGCCTTCTCGGCCGACCTCACCGACATCCCCGCGGTGGCGGCGTACCGCACCATCGTGATGGACGGCGACGGCACCGCGTCGTCGTGCTTCATCGACGGGTTCAACTCCGGCTCGGGCGTCTACGGGGGTGCCAACGTCGACGGCACCAACGCGGTGGTGGCGCTCAACAGCACCAGCGACGAAGCCTGCTCGCTCGACGATCGGGCCCAGGTGCGGGGCAGCGTCCGCGTGGGGCAGGGCGGCGATCCGTCGGACGTGATCGACCTTGAGGACGGCGCCTCTATCACCGGCACGCAAACCGCCGCCGTGAGCCACACAGCCGTCATGGGGCGGGTCGCGCTCCCTACCTTCCCCGCGACGTCGGGCTCGGTGTCGTACACCAGCGGTACGACCACGATCTCGACGAACCGCCGGTACAACAACCTGACCGTGAGCGGGGCCACCACGGTGCTGGAAATCTCCGGGAGCGTGGCGCTGCGGGTGGACGGCACGTTCAGCGTGAGCGGCAACGCCCAGGTGACGCTGCTGCCCGGGGCCACCCTTGACGTCTACGCGTATGGCATCACCAGTCTCACCGGCACGGCCGGGATCAACGCCAATACGGGCACTCCGGCCCGCTGCCGGTACTTTGTGATGAACACCAGTTCGAGCAACCTGACGCTGAGCACGAGCGCGGTGCTGTGCGCCCAGGTCGTCGGTCAGCAGGCGGAACTGGATATCGCGGGCACGGGGTCGCCGCCGGCGCAGTTCATCGGCACGTTTGCCGGTGAGCGCATCACGCTGACCAGCCGCGGGCAGGTTCACGCCGACCTCGCCGGGCGCACCGGTTCGGGGGGCTCGGGCAGCGGCGGCCGTTCGGTGCGCTTCACCAGTTGGGCGATGGTCCCGTAACCCAAGGCGGCCGGGCGCGTCGGCAAAACCCCGGCCCGAGAACGGCCGACACACAGAGACCGACCCGGCTCGCACGCGGTTTCTCCGCGCCGCCGCGCCGGCAGAAGGGGCTCACCGTGCCAGGTACACGCGTTGTCATCGAGATCGCTCCCGCCGGCGTGGCCCTGTGGGTGCTGCGGGGCGGGACCGGGGCCCTGCGCGTGGCCGCCGAACGCCGCCATGCGCTCAACACCGCCAACTGGAGCGAGGCGTGGCCGGGGGTGCTGGCCGAGGCACAGAAGCCGCTGGCGGACTGGACCGCCGAACTGGGGCTCAGGGGGCACGAGGCCGAGGTGGTGTGCGTGTCGCCGACCGCCTCGGTGACGCTGGTGGGCTGCCCGCTAGCCGCGGGCGAAACCGCCGCCCATCGGGCCGCCGAACTGAGCGTGGCCGGGGCCGGATCGGGGCCGGGCAAGGCGGTGCAGATCACCGACACGGCCACGCTGACGATCGACGCCCCCACACGCGAGCCCGGGGTCGTGCGCCAGTGCCACGTGCTCGCGGCGGGCGAGAGCGAGACCTCCGCAAGCGCCGTCAGCGCCTGCGTGCAGGGGGCCGGCCTGCGCCTGGCCCGGCTGGTGCCGCTCGACGTCGCCTCGGCGGTGCGAGCCGCGCAGACCGCCCGCGCCGACGATGACGGTGCGGCCGTACGCGTGGCCGTGTGGGTGGGGGCGACCAGCACGCTGGTGCTGGCGGCCTCGGCAGGGCGCACGCGCTTCTTCCGCTCGCTC
Organism: uncultured Phycisphaeraceae bacterium; assembly: GCA_964590885.1. Taxonomy (GTDB): domain Bacteria; phylum Planctomycetota; class Phycisphaerae; order Phycisphaerales; family UBA1924; genus JAEUIX01. Next base: position 4,673 of record CAZPWW010000010.1, on the reverse strand, counting down.
TCCACCGGCTGCGAGCAACTGCTCGACTGTTACCACCGCCCGCTGCGGGGGCGAGCCGAGGGTGCGGGCACGTTCACGCCCGACCGGGCCGACGCGCGCAAACTGCTGGAGCAGAGCGGCGTGCCCACGCCCGACACCGTGGTCGAAGCCGAGCACGAACTCATGGGCACCGCCGTGCTGCCCGCGCTGCAGCCCGTGCTGCAGCGCCTGGCCGTGGAACTCAAGCAGACCCTTCGCTTCGGCATACCCGAGGGCGAACGCGACGCGATACGCGCGGCCTTCACCGGGCCCGGCGGCGCCCTGCCGCGCCTGGCCGAGGTGGTCTGCCAGATGGCGGGGCTGAACCCCGGGCAGATCGACAGCGTCTCGGCCGACGGAACCGCCGACGGTGCCGGCCTGGCCCGCGCCCTCACCGGCTGCGACCTGAACCTGCTGCCGCCCGAAGTCGCCGAAGAGCGGCGGCTGGCGCGGGTCCGCCGTGGCATGTGGGCGGGCATCGGCTCGGCCGCCGCGCTCATCGCGATGTACGCGGGCAGCGCCGCCCTCACGCTGAGCAGCGAGAGCCGACGCGTGCAGGGGCTGGCTGCGAGCCGGGCCGCGCAGGAGAAGGAGCGGCTGCTGTTCGAACGCTCGCAGGCGGCGGTCGCGGCGGCGGCAGAGCTCGACCAGCGGATCGCCGCCCGACTGGGCGAGGGCGCACCCATCGCGCACGCGCTGGCGGCGATCGCCGAGCACACGGCTGCGGGCATGAGCCTGACCGCTGTCGACTTCGCGAGCAACGAGAACGGCGGCGTGCGCTGCACGCTGGTGGGGCAGACACCGTCGGCGGGCACGGCCGACGTGGCCGACACGCTCACCGCCTACGCCGGAGGCCTGGCGGCCGTGCCGATCTTCGCCAACGTGAAACTCGGGGGCACGCAGCGGCAGCGGCAGGGCAACGCGGAGGTACAGCGCTTCGAGCTCGCCCTCGACGTGGTGGGCCTGCCCGCGGCGGCCACCGTCGCCGCGATCCCGACGGAGGCCAAGCCATGAACAAGGCACCGGTGCGGAAACTGGCCACAGAGGGCTTCGTGGGGCTGGCCGTGTGCGCCGGCCTGCTCTGGGGTGTGGTCGAACCGATCGAACGCAAGACCGCCGACCTGCGGGCCACGGCAGCCGAGGTGCTGCGGCGGTCGCAGAACGAGCACGGCGAGTCGCCCGCCCTGGCCCGTGCCCAACTGGCGCGGGCTCTGGCCCGGGCCGCCGAGGTCGAGCACGCGGGCCTGCCCGTGCGCAGCCAGAGCGAGATGCTCGCCACCCTGATGCGTCTGGCCGACGAGCAGCACGTGCGGGTGGAGCAGATCGAACCCACGGTGGTGGTGCACAAGGCCCCTCCGCCGCCGCCCCCCGCTTCCGCCGCTCCCGGAGCCGCTCCCGGCACCCCGCCGCCGCCCGTCGCCGCTTTCAAGCCCGACAGCACGCTGGGCTGCTCGCTCTCGCTTGTGGCCGACTACGCCGCGCTGGTGGCCTTTGTAGACCAACTCGAGCGCTCCGCGGGCTTCGCCCGCGTGCGCACACTGCGCATCACCCCCAGCGGGGAACCGGGAAGTCGAACGGTTTCGGCCGGCGTGCTGAGCGAGCACGTGGCCTTTGACGTGAGCGGTGTGCGCACCGCGGCGGGGGAGGGCGCGGCGCTGACGGCCGCGGCCCAGGAGGCCAAGCGATGAACATCTCCAAACGCACACGCGACCGCCTGCTCCTGGGCGCGGTGATGCTGGGGCCCGTAGCCGGCGTGCTGAGCATACGAGCCGCGGCCGGGCTGGAACCCCGCAACAGCGCGGCGGCCAGCACCGCCGCGGCGGCCGTGCAGGCCGCCGGTGTCCCCGCCTCGCTCGTCCTGCGGGCCGATCAGAAGGCCGCGCTGGCGTACGTGAAGGCCCGCCCGATGCCGAAGGTGGATCGCTCGCCCATGCACGCGCCGGCGGCGCCCCCGCGAACCGACCAGGAAGCCCCTGAGGCGGCTCGCGCCGCTCCGCCGGCGGCCGACGTTTCGCCCGATGCCCCCGCCATGACGCTCTCGACCATCTTCACCAGCAGCAACGCCGCGCTGGCGATCATCAACGGCAAGGTGCACCGCGTGGGCGACCGCGTGAGCGGCGACTGGACTGTGCGCTCCATCGACGGACCGGGCATGACCGTGGTGGTGGCAGGCCCAGACGGGCGCGAGGTGCGCCTCACGACTCCGCGGGGCGGCTGACAGACGGGAACGACCGACTCAGCGCGCGGCCGCTCGGACCTGGTCGGCGGGCGGGGGCGCGGGCTCAGAGGCCGGCTGCGCGGGTTCGGCCGCCGGTGCGGGGGCCGCCGCGGGGCGCGGCGCCTTGGCTCTGGCGTAGGCCTCGATCACGGCCACCAACTGCGGTGCATCCCACGCATCGGGCAGAACGCCGCTCACGATCCGCAGTTTGCAGGCGCGCTCCTCGATGGGCCCCAGGCCCAACTGCTCCACGTCGGCCAGCAAATCGGCCAGCCGGTCCATCAGGGCACGCGCGGCGTTGCCCTCGGGCTGATCGACGAGGAACTCGGCGATGGTGACGGCGTCGAAGTCGAGATCGGCGTTGAAGGCGGCGACGTCTTCGAGAATGGCGCGCGACTCGGCGGCCCCGGCCTCCACGACCCGGTAGGTTTCGATAACCCGGGTCACGGCCTCGACCGAGAGGCGCCCCTCCGACACCTGACGGTCGGCCGAAGCCACGCGGGCGGCGTTGGGCTTGTCGAGGTAGATGCTGCGGCCGACGAGGAACTCCACGAGTTCGGCGGGCACGTTGCTGCGCACGTTGACGCTGATCTTCTCGAGTTCGGCCCGCAGGGCCTGGCCGATCGAGGTCTCCGGCTGCACCTGGGGCACGTCGACGATGGTGAAGGGCGTGATGGTCTCCGACACGTTCTGGTCGGTGGGGCCCTGCGAGCGACGCGTGAGCGGCAGGAATCGCATGGTGGGCGGCTGGGCACCGTCGAGGCTGGTGTCGATGAACTCGGCGATGAACGCGGCCTGCCCGCCGCCGGCTCCACCGAAGTAGGCCCGGCGGCGCACATCGCCCCCCTGCTCGCCGGCAACAAGGATGTTGTTGGTGTCGGGGGCCGCGAACTCGGTGGTGCCCGTGGCCACCATCGGGGCAAAGGTGCCGGGAGCAGTGAAGCCACCCGTGGTGCGCACCGGCCGCGACGCGAGGTTGGCCCCGACGCCCACCACAATATTCACGCCCTCGTCCGTCGCCTGCGTGTTGCGGTTATCGCTGGAGATGCCCAGCACGTTGCCGGGAGTGCGCGTCCGCACGCGGATGTTCGCCGAGTTGAGGTTGAAGGAACCCGTGGCCACCACGTCGCCGATGAAGGCCGTCCCATTGAAGGCCGCCGCCGCGCCCGTGTTGATCGTGAGCGTGCCCGTGGCCAGAATCTTCTCATTCTGGCCCACCACGAACATGCCGCCGTCGGCGATGTTCACCGTGCGGGTGAGGGCGTGGGCCCCCGCCGCGGGCGTGAAGACGCCGCCGGTGAAAGACGCCGCATCGGTAAAGAGGATGGTGGAGACCGCGGGGACCGCAGCCACGCCATCGAAGTTCACGCCGCCGATGGTGCCGACGTTGAGGCCCAGGAAGGCGAGCGGCGCGGTGGTGCCGATGTCGCCGGCAAACGTGAGCGGGGCCACGAAGGCCCGCAACTGGTTGCCGTTGGCCAGATCGATCATGCTCGGGGCGGCCGACGAAGCGGTGCTGATGAGGCGCAGGGCCCGGGCCGTGCCGTCGGAGTTGATGGTGCCCCCGAAGAACACGCGGCCGTCGTCGGCGTTCATGAGCGAATCGCCGGTGAGCACCACGTTGTTGGAGAACCGCAGCGATTCGGTCGCGTTGGCCGCCGCGCCGTTGGTGATGGTGATATTCCCCGCCACGTTCGTGGTGCTGGCCGCCCCGCCGTCGACCCGCAGCGACGACAGCGGTGCAGCGCCGCCGCCCACCTCGCCGCCCAGGGTCGCCGCGCCGTTGGCGTCCGTCAGCGTGATGAGCAGGCCGCGGGCACCGGCCCCCGCGGAAGCGAGTGCGCCGTTGAACGCAACCGAGCCGCCGGTGAAGGTGCGGGTGCCCGCGCCGGCCAGGAACACGGCATCGGCGTACGTCTGCGTGCCGGTGGTGGTCGCGTCGCCGGTGAAGGTGGTGGTGCCCCCGCCGTTGCTGGTGAGGCTGGCGAGGCGCTGGCCGCCGTCGCCGACGTTGCCGCCCAGGGTGGTCGTGCCGCTCCCCGTCAGCGTCGCGCCCGTCGTCCCGTCCACCGCGCTCCGCAGCGTCGAGTTGAACGCCAAGTCCGTCCCCGTGAACACCCGCGTCCCCGCACCGCTGACCGTCACGCCGTCGTCGTACGTCTGGTTCCCCGTCGTCGCCACGTCGCCGGAGATCGTGGTGCCGCCACCACCGTTGCTGGTGAGGCTGGCGAGGCGCTGGCCGCCGTCGCCGACGTTGCCGCCCAGGGTGGTCGTGCCGCTCCCCGTCAGCGTCGCGCCCGTCGTCCCGTCCACCGCGCTCCGCAGCGTCGAGTTGAACGCCAAGTCCGTCCCCGTGAACGTCCGCGTCCCCGCGCCCGTCAGCAGCACCGCGTCGTCGTACGTCTGGTTCCCCGTCGTCGCCACGTCGCCGGAGATC
>CAZPWW010000009.1:0-126038 GCA_964590885.1 uncultured Phycisphaeraceae bacterium | reverse complement strand
CTGGCGATGCCCGCGCTGGGGCAGGAGAAGAAGGCGGAGAAGCCCAAGGACGCCCAGAAGATGGCCGAGCCGGCCAAGGGCGACAAGAAGGGCGAGCCGAGCATGGAAGAGCAGATGAAGGCCTACATGGAGTCGGGTGCGCCCGGGGCGTATCACAAGTGGCTGGCCAAGAGCGCGGGCCACTGGAAGACGAGCATGAAGATGCTCGACCCCGCCAGCGGCCAGTGGAGCGAGGCGACCGAGGGCCAGATGAAGAGCGAGATGATCCTCGACGGCCGCTTCCTCGCCTTCGAGTTCAAGAGTACGTTCATGGGTGGCCCGTTCACGGGCAAGGGTGTGAACGGCTACAACAACCTCGAGAAGCGGTTCGAGAGCGTGTGGATCGACACGATGACCACGGGCATCATGATGCAGACCGGGCAGGTCGACAAGGACGGCAAGGTGCTGACCCTGACCGGCGAGCATCTGGACCCCACGGGCCGGCGCAAGACCATGAAGCAGACCAGCACCTGGGTGGACGACAACACCATGAGGGATGAGTTCTACGACGTGGCCGACGGCAAGGAGACCAAGACCATGGAGATCACCTACACCCGCGCCGCTGCCAACGCCAAGAGCGACGAGGCCCACGCCAAGCACGAGGGCAAGGGCGAGGCCAAGAAGAGCGCCAAGTAGCGTCCCGGCCCGTGGCCGAAACCCGAGATTGAATCGACCCCCGCGGATGCTGTCTCCGCGGGGGTCTTTGCTTGCGCGGCGGGGGGGGGTGGGGGGGGGGCGGTGTCGCGGGTGCGCGACGATTTGTGCACGGGTGAGGCCGGCCCTGCCGACTGGTTTGATCGTGCGGGAGGTCGCGGAGCCGTGGGCACTGTTGCACGGCTGCGCGGCGTGGCGTAGATTCCGTGCTGTCGGCTTGAAGCAGACCTTCCTTCCTCACCCCCGACTCGCGCGATGCGCGTGCCGGGGGCTTCGAGGAGGACAGAGAGACCCGGCGGCCAGAAGCAGACGACCGCTCCGGGCGCGGCGAGGCCGTACCCTCCGCCCATGCCAAGCCGCGGCGTGCTCTACGTGCGATGGGGTCCCAAGCCCAACCCCAAACTCGATGCCGAGTTCAAGCGCTCGATGGACTCGCTCAGGGCGCACCACCCAGATCTGCCCGTGCACATGGCCGAGGTTGAGCCCTTCCCGCAGGGCGGCTGCATACCCAAGAGCGCGATGTACGACCTGTCGCCGTTTGATGAGACGCTGTTCCTGGACGGCGACACCATCGTGATGGGCGATCTCTCCTTCGGCTTTGAGAAGGCAGCCCTGCACGGCGTGGCCGTGTGCGTGTGCGAGTGCCCGTGGGCGCGCCGATATATCTACGCCCTGCCCGCCAGCGACATGGTGGAGTACAACAGCGGTGTGCTGTTCTTTGTCAGGCGGCCCGACGTGGCGGCGCTCATGAAGGAGTACCACCGGCTGGCGCTTCGCGTGGATTCGCGTACCGCGTACCGCGACTTCGACGGACAGATGAAGAAGACCGTGCCGCACGACCAGTGCGCCCTGGCGATGGCGATGAGCGCCACGAACTTCAACCCCTTCGTCCTGCCGCAGAACTGGAACTTCCGCCCGCGCTGGCAGCGGGTGGTCTTCGGTCCGGTGAAGATCTGGCACGACCACGAACCGCCGCCGCCGCCTGTGTTCGAGGCGACGCGGGCCATGCAGCCGCCCGCCCCGGTGATGAAGTGGGAGATGGTGCTTCGCGAGACGCCGAGGTCCCGGCAGCCTCCGGCTCGAACGTGACCGGCCCTTTGCCGTGCCGGCCGCCCCTGGTGGCGCTTGAAATTCAAGGCCGGGGGCCGCATACTCCGACCCTGAACTGGTTTTGAGCGCCCCGGCCCGGCAGCGTGTCTGCCCGCCGCGCTTTCACGGACGATGCCCCCGCCGGAGGCGGGATGGAGCGGTAGCAGGATGCGACTGGCCAAACTCACTGTCTCGGGCTTCAAGTCGTTCGCCGACAAGACCGAGTTCACGTTTGACGAGGCGATCACCGGCATCGTCGGGCCCAACGGCTGCGGCAAGAGCAACGTGGTCGACGCCGTCAAGTGGGTGCTGGGTGAGCGCTCGAGCAAGTCGTTGCGGGGCACGGAGATGATCGACGTGATCTTCGCCGGCTCGGCGGCCCGCAAGCCGCTGGGACTGGCCAGCGTCACGCTCACCTTCGAGAACCCGGTGCTGAGCAGGGCTCGTGCCGGGGGGGGCGGCGCGGCGACGGCCGATGCGACGGCGGTGGCCGAACTGGCCGTGGAGGCTGAGACGACGCCCGCGGGCGAGGCGGAACCCGACCACCTCGCTCAGGCCGAGGCCGGCTCGGCCCTCGACCCGCGCGTACGCGGCAGGCGGGCACTGCCCATCGACACCGACACGGTGGACGTGGAGCGCCGCCTGCACCGCGACGGCACCAGCGAGTACCTGATCAACGGCAAGCGGGCCCGGCTGCGCGACATCAGAGACTTGTTCCTCGACACCGGCGTCGGTGCCGATGCCTACTGCATCATCGAGCAGGGCAAGGTCGATGCCATGTTGCTGGCGTCGCCCATCGAGCGGCGCGGCATCTTCGAAGAGGCCGCGGGGGTGGCGAAGTATCGTGCCCGCAAGACCGAGGCGGAGCGCAAACTCGACCGCACGCAGGCCAACCTGGCCGTGGCCCGTGAGCAACTCGACTCGGCGGAGCGGCGTTTGCGGATCGTGAAGGGGCAGGCGGCCAAGGCCCGCACCTACAAGTCGCTCGAGGAGCGCTTCGGCACGCTGCGCGTCAGTTTGGCCCTGCACCAGTACCACGACTTGCGCGAGCGGCTTGACGGGCTCACCAGCCGCCTGACCGAACTGGAAGGGACGCGGACCGAGGCCCGGGCCACGCTCGAGGGTCTGGAGGCCGGCAAGCAGGCGGCCGACCTGGCCCGCCACGAACTGGCCGAGGCCCTGCGCACGCACGAGGCGGGCGAGCAGGCGGCCCGGCACGAGCAGGAGCAGGCCCGCCAACGGGCCCGCATGGAGGGCGAAGCGGCGGGCACGGCACGGGCCCGTCTCGACACCGACACGCAGCGCCTGCGGGAGCAGGAGCGGGCCGCGGGCGCGTTGGAGGCGGCGTTGACCGCGCTGACCGACGAGGCGGCGGGGCTTGCGGAGAATCTGGCTCGGGCGGAGGGGGAACTGGCGGGCCGGGCCGAGCGCCGTGCCGCGCTGGCCCAGGCCCTGGCGGTCCAGCGGACCGACCTTACGGCCAAGCGGCTCGCACTGGCCAACATCGACCGCGACCGTGCCGCGCTGCTGGCGGCGGTGGAGCAGGGACGCCAGCAGGCGGAGGGCTTCACCGAGCAGATCGGGCGGCTGACGATCCGTGCCCAGGGGCTGAGCGCCCAGGCCCAGCAGGCCCGCGCCGATGCCGAACGCGCGTGCGCGGCACTGGCCGACCACGAGTCCGATGCCGCCCGGCATCAGGCCCGCCTCGACGACTTGACGGCGCGGGCGGGCACCCTCGCCGGCGACCGGGCCCAGGCGGCCGATGCGCTCGCGGCGGTCGAGCAGTACGCGGCTCGGCTCGACGGCCGGCACGCCACGCTGGCCGAGATGGCCGAGGCGCGGGTTGGCGTGGCCCAGGCCGTGCGCGACTGTCTGGATGCCCGGGCCGCGGGGGCCGGCTTTGCCTCGGTGCTGGGGGTGCTCAGCGACCTGATCGAGACCGACGCGGGTGATGCGGAGGCCGTGGAGGCCGCGCTGGGCGATCACCTCTCCGCGCTGCTGGTGCGCACGCCGGCCGATGGCCCCGGACCGGGCGAGGTGGCCCGCCTGAGCGGGCGCGTCTGCTTTGCCCCGCTGCGCGGGTGGTCCGCTGGCGCTCTCGCCCCGGGCCTCGGGGCGGATGCCCGGGGAGCCGTGAGCGAGCCGAGTGTGCCGGCGTGCGACCCGGCCACCGACGGCGGGCTGACGGTAGTGGCGCGGGGGTTTGGGCTGGTCTCGGTACCCGGGCTGGTGTGCGTGCGCACGCTGGTGCGGCAGCGTCCGCCCCGCACCGTGCACGACGGGCTCGACCTGAGCGAGTTGCTCGACCGCTTGCTCGGCCGCACGTACCTCGCGCGCGACCTCGAAGGCGCGGGGCTGCTGGCGGCCTCGGGGCTGCTGCCGCCGGGCGCGCGCATGGTCTGCGCCGACGGGATGCTCGTCGATGAGCGCGGCCTGGTGATCGCCGGCCCGATGAGCCCCGACGCGGGCTCGGGCGTGTTGCAGCGGCAGACCGAACTGCGCGACCTGGAGCGGGAACGGGCCGCCACGGCGGCGCGGCTCGCAGAGGCCCGCGGGGAGCTCCGCGCGCTGGATGCCGATGCCGCCGCGCTCGCCGAGGGCGCGACCGACGCCCGGGCCGCCCTGGACGAGTGCCGCAGGCACGCGGCCGCACTGGAACTCAAGGCCGAGCAGCACGCGGCGGAGGCGGGGCGAGCGGCCCGCGAGCACGCCCAGCTCGGCGAAGATATTGCCTCGCTGGCAGCACGGGCGGGGGCGCTCGACGTGGCCCGCAAGGAAACCACGCTGCGGGCCGAGAGTCTGCACCGGCTGTACAGCGAGCAGGCCGAAGCGGCCCGGGGCGCGGAAGAGCACCTTGCGGCCATGCAGGCCGATGCCGATGCGCTGGCGGAGGCGGTGACGACGGCCAAGGTGGAGGCGGGGCGGCTGGGCGAGCAACTGGGCTCCGTGCGGCGGCAGCGGCAGGCGAGTGAACTGAGCCTCGACGATGCCCGCAGACGCGTGGCTCAGTTGCGGCAGGCCGCTGAGCAGCAGGAGCGGCTCGCGGCCGGGCACGAGGCCGCGGCCGGTGCCGCCGGCCTGGAGGCGGAGAGCGCGGGCACGCGTGCCGAAGCGCGGCGGCGCGACGCCCTGGGCGTGCGTGAGGAACTGGTGGCTGCGGTGGCCGCGGCCACCGAACTGGGGGAGAAGGTGCTGATCGCCCGTGAGCGCGCCGGGCACGTCGAGCGCGACTGGCACAGCCTTGAGACCAGCCGGCGCGAGATCGAAGTGCGGCGCGAGACGCTGGAGGATCGCACGCAGAGCGACCTGGCCTTTGACCTGGCCCGCGAGTATCCGGTGCACCGCGCGATGACCGCGGGAGGGCTGTTTCCGCGCGCCGATTTCGACCCCGGCGCGGCGGAGAAGGAGATCGCGGCCCTGCGCGAGCAGATCAAGGGCTTGGGCAACGTCAATCTGGACGCGATCGAGGAGGAGAGCCAGCTGGCCGGGCGCAACGAGACGCTGGCCGCGCAGGTGGCCGACCTGGATTCGGCCCGTGTCCAGCTCATCGCGCTCATCGAGCAACTCTCGGCGGCCAGCCGCGTGCGGTTTGAGACCACGTTCGCGGCGATCCAGAAGCACTTCGCCGGTGAAGACGGCATGTTCCGCAAACTCTTCGGCGGCGGCAAGGCCGAGATTCGCCTGATGCCGCTGGTGAAGGACGGCGTGGAGACGGGGGAGACAGACCTCTTGGAGAGCGGCATCGAGATCATCGCCAAGCCGCCGGGCAAGGAGCCGCGCAGCATCAGCCAACTCTCGGGCGGCGAGAAGAGCATGACGGCGGTGGCGCTGCTCATGAGCATCTTCCGCTCCAAGCCGAGTTGCTTCTGCGTGCTCGACGAGGTGGATGCCGCGCTGGACGACGCCAATGTGGACCGGTTCTGCCGCGTGATCGAGCAGTTCACGGATGAGAGCCACTTCATCGTGATCACGCACCACAAGCGGACGATGCACGCGGCCCACCGGTTGTACGGGGTGACGATGCAGGAGCGCGGCGTAAGCCGGCGCGTGAGCGTGAAGATCGATCAGGTGGGGCCCGACGGCAAGATCAGGCCGGTGCCGGATGCCGAGCCACGCGGACAGGCCCAGCAACGAACCCCGAGCGTGAGCGAGGGAGAACCTGCCGCGGGCGCGGACGACGGCCCGTATCGCAAAGGCCTGGCGGGGATGCGCCAGGATGCACTGAAGCCGGAGTTGAACTGAGCCGCGTGGCGCGGCCGCCTCAGCCCTCCACTGCCCCCACCAGCGTGCCGATCTCGCTCCGCCCCTGTCGCTGCACCCACTTCTCCAGCCCGCGGGCCACGCCAACAGGCGAGCGCGGATCGACGAACAGGCTCGTGCCCATGCCCACGCAGGACGCGCCGGCGAGGATGAACTCCGCCGCGTGCTCCCAGCGCAGCACGCCGCCCAGGCCGATGATGGGCGTGCCGGTCTCGCGGCAGACCTTCGTGTACACCTCGTGAATGATGCGTGTAACCACCGGGTGCAGCCCAGCACCGCTCATGCCCCCGGTGCCGTTGGCCAGCCGCGGGCGGCGGGTCTCCACATCGATCGCCATGGCCGGCATGGTGTTCGTAAGTGTGAGGGCATCCGCACCCGCCGCGATCGCGGCCCGGGCCACCAGCGTGATCTCGGGCGTGATGGGCGACAGTTTCACGATGAGTTTCGTGTGCTTCATCACGGCGCGGCAGGCCCGCACCAGTTCGCTCAGGGGCCCCGCGCTCATGCCGAAGTCAGCCCCGGTTTTCACATTGGGGCAACTCACGTTGAGTTCGATGGCGTGGATATTGGTGCGGTGCCTGCCGCTCACCTCGCCCGCCACGGCCCCGCCCCCGGCGAAGTCGTCGAGGTTGCCCGCCACGGCCACGTACTCATCGATGGAGAAACCCGCCACGCTCACGAACACGCGGCAGGGCAGGCGTGCCGCGCGGGGTGCCTGGTGCTCGAGAAAGGCGTCCAGCCCCGGGTTGGCCAGACCGATGGCGTTGAGCATCCCCGCGTCGCCCGCCTCGATGATGCGCCACGTCGCGTTGCCTTCGCGCGGTTCGCGGGTGATGCTCTTAGTGGTGAGTGCGCCCACGGCGGAGAGGTCGAGCACGTCGGCCATTTCGTCGAGCACGCCGCAGCACCCCGCGGCCAGCACGATCGGGTTGCGCAGGTCGATGCCGCACAGGTTGGTGGCGAGGACTCCGGGCACGCGAGCGGGCAGCATACCGGCGCGCGGGGGCACCTAAACTGCGGCATGGACCTTGCCGCGCGGATCGCCCAGTTTGAGAACATGGCCCAGGCCGACCCGACCAACGAGATGGCCCACTTCTCGCTCGGGCGGGCGTACACCGAGGCGGGGCGACACGCCGAGGCCGCGGCGAGTTACCTGAAGGCGGTGGGTGTCAACAGCGGCATGTCGAAGGCGTATCAACTCGCGGGCGAGGCCCTGATCAACGCGGGCGACCGGGCCAGGGCCGAGGCGGTGCTTGGGCAGGGGTACATCATCGCGGCCCAGCGCGGCGACCTGATGCCCAAGACGGCCATGGCCACGCTCCTCAAGACCATCGGGGCTCCGTTGCCCGAGGTGGCTGAGCACCCGGTCGACGCACCTGCGGCGGGTGTGCCCGCCAGTGGGGGCGGGTTTGTCTGCCGCCAGTCGGGCAGGCCAGGCACTCGCATGGCCCGCCCCCCCTTCAAGGGGCCGGTGGGCGCGTGGATATTCGACAACATCTCCAAGGAGACGTTTGATCTCTGGATCCGCCAGGGCACCAAGGTGATCAACGAGTTGCGGCTCGACCTCTCGCGCGAGAAGGACAACGAGACCTACGACCAGCACATGCGCGAGTACCTGGGTATCGATGATGCCCTGTTGGCGCGGCTGCACGGCGGCGGATGACAGCCGTGAGGTGCCCGGGCCCCCGTTGCGCCACGCGATGACAACGGCGGCGCATCAACCCCGTCCATAAGCCGTACACATGGCCTGCGCGGCGGGTAACTGTGGACCCCGGGCGTTTGAATGGCGGTGTGGCACCGGATGGCGGCTTTTTGCTAGCCAACCGGCAAACCCGGTGTATATTGACCTTGGTGTCTTGTCGGTCGGCCCGCCTTGCGCGGGTTGCCCACAGGGTGGCTCGGCACCCTGACCGAGTGTGGATGGAAGGAAGGTTCATGCGAACTCTGTTTTCGGCCGCGGCTGTTTCTGCGTGCGCGCTGGTGGCGTGCGCATCCGGCCAGGCGCGGGCCGACACCAACTCGTTCTCGGTGCCCTTCCAGTTCAGCGCGAACATGGGCTCGGCGCTGGTGCAGTTGCCGCGCTTTACTGAAGAGGCGTCGCTGCTGTCGTCGGTGGCGTTCACGCTCGATGCCACCATCCGCGCCAAGGTGCGGGCCGAGAACTACTCGGGCACGCCGGGCACCGTGCAGTTCTCCATCCAGGGCGACGTCTGGGCCACGGGCGTGGGGATCGACGCCTTCGCCGCGGGCATCGTGTTCAACTCACCCACGGTGCTGCTGTCGGGCAGCGACCCGACGCCTTTCTCGGGCGACGACTTCATCAACTTCGGCACCGTCTCGGCCAGCCAGAGCGTCGCCACCACGCCCACGCAGGGCTTGGAGGCCTACTCCGGCAACGGCACACTGCCGGTCTCGCTGGGCAGCACCGGCCGTTGGACGCTCTTCAGCGGCAACGGCAACACGTACTTTGAGATCCGCGACTTCGAGGTGGTGGGCACCGCCACCATCTCGTACAACTTCACCCTCGTCCCCGCGCCCGGCGCGGCGGTCCTCGCCGGCATCGCCGGCCTGGCGCTCACCCGGAGACGCCGCACACCCTGATGCCCAATCATCCTTTCCTTCGTCCATGTCCGCGTCTCCACGCGGGCCGGGAGCAGAGAACCAACTGAAGGATGGAGGCCGGGCCCGCCACAAGCGGGCTCGGTCTTTTTTTGGCAATTGATGACTTGGCGAGGTGCCGCGCTCACCAGCGGGGCGCTATCTGCGCCCAGGCCGCGCGATAGCGCCGGGCCATCGCCTCCAGGCTGCTGGGAATCACCCGCACCTTGCCCACCACCGAGATGAAGTTGATGTCGCCACCCCAGCGCGGCACCAGGTGCACGTGCACGTGCTGGGGCACGCCCGCCCCTGCCGCGCGGCCCTGATTCACGCCGATGTTGATGCCCTGCGGCGCGAGGGCGGTTTCCATGAGGTCGGCCGCGAGATCGGTGAGCCGCCAGAGCGCGGCACGCTGGGCGGGCTCGTAGTCGAGCAGGCGGGGTCGCCCCTCGCCGAGTGCGACGAGCAGGTGGCCGTTGGCGTAGGGGAAGGCGTTGAGCAGCACGAGCCCATCGGCGGTGCGGACCACGACGTGGTTGCGTTCGTCCGCCACAGGGTCAAGCCAGTAGTCGCGGAGGAAGCACCCGCTGCCGGCGGTGGGGGGGCCCTTGGCCCTTTCCTGTGCCGAGAGGTCGTCGAGGTATTCCATGCGCCACGGGGCCTGCAACAGGCCGGGACCGAGGGCCTCGGGCGTGGGGTTGGTGCCCGGCACCCCGGGTGCGGGAGAGGCGGGGGGCGGGCGTTTGTCGTTCGGGGGCTTCGGCGTGCTCACAGTGGGGAATGTACCCGCTCGTTCCGCCGTCGGCCCTCACCCCTCGGCATTGTGCCCTTCGCTTCAATACGCCTTCCGCAGCCTGCCCGTCGGGATGCCCAGTTGCCCGCGGTACTTGGCCACGGTGCGGCGGGCGATTTCGAGGCCGCGCTTCTTGAGTTCGTCGGCCAGTTCGTCGTCGGAGAGCGGCTTCTGCTTGTCCTCGTTGGCGACCACCTCGGACAGCGCGGCCTTGATCGCCTCCCACGACACCTCTTCGCCCTCTTCGGTCACCGTGCCGCCCGTGAAGAACTTGCGCAGCGGCACGATGCCGCGCGGGGTCTGGAGGTACTTCTCGGCCACGGCGCGGCTGACGGTGGCGACGTGGATGCCCAGTTGCTCGGCCACCTTGGTCATCGGCAGGGGCTTGATGCTCTGGGGCCCGTAGTCGAAGAACTCGCGCTGCGCGGCGACCACGACCTCGATCACCCGCAGGATGGTCCGTTGCCGCTGCTGGATGGCGTCGATCAGGAACATGGCGTTGTTGAGGTTGGTCTTGATGAAGTCTTTGGTGGCCTTGGGCACGGCCTTGTCGCGGGCCATCTGGGCGTACTCGCGGTTGACCTGCAGGTTGGGCAGGCGGCGGTCGTTCAGATAGGCGTAGTAGCGGTCGTTCTCCGCGTCGTACTCCACGAAGGCATCGGGCGTGATGGCCGCCTCGCTGGTCTGGATGAGTTGCCGCCCCGGCGCCGGGCTCAGCGTGCGCAGTTTGCCCACGGCCGCCTTGATCTCCTCCACGCTCACGCCCAGTTTCTGGGCGATCTTGGGGAAGCGGTTGTTGGCCAGGTCGTCAAGGTGGCCCTCCACGATGCGGCGCGGCAACGCCCACGCCATGTCATCAAGCGCCTCGGCCTCCTTGGCGTCGATCTGCAGCAGCAGGCACTCCTTCATGTCGCGGGCCGCGATGCCCGGCGGCTCGAGCAGCAACTGCACGGCCCGCAGGGCCCGCTCCATCTGCTCGGGCGTGGGGCGCGCGCCGCCCGGCAGCGGGGGCATCTTCTCGGCGATCTCACCGAGTGAGACGCGGATGTAGCCGTCGTCTTCGATCGAGCCGATGATCGCCTCACCCAGCGGGCGCAGAGCGGGCTCCACGTCGCACAGGCCCCAGTCTTCGCGGAGTTGCTCCATGGGCGAGCGGTGCCGCTCGGGCGTGTTGGCCATCGCCTCGCTTTTCGCGTCGGCGTCGCCACCGCTGCTGTTGCTGCCGCGCTCACTCAGGCCGCGGTTGCGATCCTGCCACTCTTCGCGCTGGTCGCTGCCGTGCTCTTCAAACTCGTTCTCGGCGGCCTCGGGGTTGTCGCCCTCATAGGCGTCGAGGCGTGCGAAGTCGTCTTTGCCGCTCTTGGCATCGAGTTCGAGCCGGCCCTCGCCCCCCGCCGCGGCGAGGCCGTCGGCATCGCTCACGGCATCGCGGGCCGCCGCCGCGCCGCTCTCGGCCTCGCCCTCGCCGAGTTCGAGCGTGGCGTTGGATTCAAGTTCCTGCTCGATGCGCTCTTCCAGAGCCGCCATGGGCATCTGGAGAATCTCCATGCTCTGGATCATGTGCGGCGCCAGCTTCATGTGCTGGCCCATCCGCATGTGTTGGGACTGGTCGAAACGCATGGGGAAGGCACTGGGGACTGGGCACTTGGGACTGGTGGATCAGGCCAAGGCCCGGCCGTGGGAGAGAGAACCCGCCGCGGCACGTGGATTGCCGGGAGGGCAAACCGCGTGCCACTTCACGATATGCCCCTGGTAGCCCCTTCATCGGCAGAAGTTGGAGGGGGCGCGCCCGGGGACTGGCCCGGGCGCAGGGGAAAGTGGGCGTCTGAGCGGCGCTGCGTGCCGGGATTGGGATGGGACGTATGGGTCGTATAAGACCGACAGGGCGGAGGCGGTGGGCGATGGGCACCCCCAAGCTCCGCCGCGAGCGGGGCACCCGGACGGGCTACACCGCCTGCCGTCCCATGATCGCATCCGCCAGCACGGCCTTGTTGGCGTGTTCGAGCGTGCTGCCGGTGGGCAGGCCGCGTGCGAGGCGGCTGACGGCGATGCCGCGCCCCTTGAACTGCTCGGCCAGGTAGAGGCCGGTGCCGTCGCCTTCGAGCGTGGGGTTGAGCCCCAGCACCACCTCGCGCACCTTGATGCCACCGCAGTTGCGGGCGGGCTTGTCGATCCGCTCCAGCAGCGCGGCGACGGTCAGGTCGCCGGGGCCGATCCCATCCAGCGGGCTGAGGCGGCCCATCAGGACGTGGTACACGCCCTTGTACATGCCGGTGAGTTCGAGGGCCAGGAGGTCTTTGGGTTGCTCAACGACGAGCACCAGGCCGCGGTCGCGCTGGTCGGAGCGGCAGACGCCGCAGGTGTCGCCGTCGGAGAGGTTGAAGCAGACGCGGCAACTCTTGACGCGTTCTTTCACATCCACCAAGGCACGGGCCAGGTCTTTGGCGACGCTCGCCTCGCTCTTGAGCACGTGGAAGGCGAGCCGCTCCGCCGAGCGGCGGCCGATCCCGGGGAGCGCGGCGAAGTGGTCAATCAGCCGCTGCACCGCCTCGGGGTAAGCGGTGGAAGCGGGCTTGGCGAGCGGGCGATCGGCCATGCGCGATGCTACGCGCGTGGCCGGTTGGGCGCGCGTCGCGGGGCGCACCCCGGAGCGCGGGTACCATCGGCGCTCGCACGTACGGAGTACCGCCCATGCCCACCGGCACCGCCAACCCCGTGCACGCCCTGATCGCCTCCGACGCGTGGGGCACGCGGCAGATTCTCACCATCTGCCGCACGCTCCCGCGCGAGCAGTTTCACAAGCGCTTCGACATAGGCTGGGCTCACTGCACGACACGCTCACGCACACCATCGGGGCCATGCGCATCTGGACGGATCGGCTGGCGGGCCGTCCGCTGCGGCCGCGCCTGATGGCCAGGCCCGGGCAGGTGGACCCGACGGCCGATGCCAAGCCGCGCACGCCCGATGAACTGCTGACGCTGCTCGACGACGCGGAGCGAGACCTGTCGCAGACCGCCGCGGCGTGCGACCTGGGCTCGATCGTGGCGATGGAGTGGCCCGCAGGCCACGGCCACCCGGCGGGCGCGATGAAGGCGTACACCTTCACCCGCGCGGCGGTGATCGCGCA
The DNA here is from genome assembly GCA_964590885.1 of uncultured Phycisphaeraceae bacterium. Classification (GTDB taxonomy): domain Bacteria; phylum Planctomycetota; class Phycisphaerae; order Phycisphaerales; family UBA1924; genus JAEUIX01. The sequence continues at coordinate 113,478 of CAZPWW010000009.1, read as the reverse complement.
CGTGACGACGCACGGCTACCACCACCGGGCCCAGTGCCTGAACATGCTGCGTCAACTCGGGGCGCCCGTGCCGGGAGTAACGGACGGCTACCCGGAACTCTCGGCTGTTGATTGGCAGGCCGCGGTGGAGTTGCCGCCGGCCATCCGTCTGCCGGCCACGTGAGGTGTCGTGCCGCGGGCCGCGGCCGGGCGCGTGCGCCTCAGTTCTTCTTCTCGCCCATCTCACCCTCGGCCTTCGCCGGTGCCTCGGCGGCGGGCTCGGCCGGCTTCTCAGCCTCGGGGTTCTTGAGGGCCCGTTCGGTCGCCGCGGCGACCTCGGCACCGGGCAGCACCACGATGGCACCGCGGAAACTGCTCTCCTCCGAGGCTTCCTCCTGCGAGGGGGCCGCGACGATGGCGAAGCCGACGACCTGCCCGCCGGACGTGAACACCGGTCGGCCGTAGGCGCGGATGGCATCGGCGGGCACCAGCAGCGTGCGCGGCTTCTTCACCACGGCGCCCACACGCACATCGGAGACGGCCACGGCGCGGTCGAAGTACTTGTCGAGGCGCGTGATCATGACGAGGCGGTCGCCCTGCGTCGCCGTCGCGGCCTTGGTGAAATCGACGTGGATGTAGGGCTTGTCCGCGGGGGTGTCGATCTGCACCCAGGCCAGGTCGAGTTCGCTGTCGCGGCTGATGAGTTTGGCCTCCACACCCTCGGTGTCGTCGCCCACGAGCACCTTGATCTTGGTGGGGGTGACGGTGAGGCCGGGGCGCGCCCCGCCGGGCATGGCACCCATGTCCACGCCGGAGCAGAGCACCAGGCCCTTGCCGTCGATCATCACGCCCACGGCCTCGCTCTCGCGCTCCTGACCCTGGCCGTTCATGTCGATCTTGAGCACATACTTGATGCTCACGAGCACGCCGCTCGAGTCGGCCACGATCTTGCTGTAGTCGGGGTCCGCGGCAGCGGTCGCGGCCAGCGCACTCGGCGCGGCCATGCACGCCGCGGCAACACCCAGACACACCACAGACATCAGGCGGCGAGCAACCATGCGGGGGCTCCAGATTCAGGCGCACCCGACGGTGCACGGGGAGAATGGACGGGCTCTGAACACGATTTCCGAGGGCAAACCTAGGCGCGTCGGCCCGCCCGCGCCCCGTGTCGCCGCGTCAGCGCAGCAGAGCCTCCAGATCGGTCACCAAGCGCGGGGCGTGGCGGGTGGCGATCTCCCACATCACGCCGTGGTTCACCTCGCCGAACTCGTGGGCCAGCCGATGCCGCTGGGCGCGGATGGCCAGCCAGGGGATGTGCGGGGCCCGGGCCATGGTCTGGCCGGACACGAAGCGCACGGCCTCGCCGATGATCTCCACCTGGCGCTCGACGGCGGAGCGGAGGAGCGGGTCGCGGAGGTAGTGCTCGTAGGTGCGCCCCCGCACAAACTCGGCCGCCAGCCGGGCCGCGTCCAGCATGACCTCGAGCAACGCCGGATCGCGCGAAGGGTGGATGCGTCTAGGCTGCATACAGCACCCGCCGGCCCGCCATGATCGATTCGCGGAGGTGCCGGTTGGTGATCCGGCACTTCTCAACCACCTGCACGCGCCGCCCGTAGAGCGCCTCCAGCTCCGCCACGAGTGCGGGCGTGTTCTCGAAGGTGAACCCGCAACCGGCTGCAAACTCCAGCATCACGTTCACGTCGCTGCCGGGCAGAAAGTCGTCGCGCAGCACCGACCCGTAGAGCGAGAACTCGCGCACGCCCCACGCGCGGCAGAAGGCCTCGATGCGCTCGGCCGGCACCAGGATGCGCGGTTCGGTGGTCATCGGTCATGCCCCCGGCCGGCGGGCCGCCGGGCCGGGTGGCTCACTTGTCCGCGGGTTTGGCCGCGGGGGGGGCGGCCGCGGGCTGGGCCGCGCCGTCTTGAGCGGCCTCCTCGGCGGCCGTCTTGAGGGCCCGCTCGGTGGCCGCGGCCACATCCCGGCCCGGCAAAATCGCCAGGCCGCCCGAGCCGCCGGAGAAGAGCATGCCCCACATGTCGTTGCGGCCGCCGTCGCCGTCTTCGCGGCTGGGCATCTGCATGACCATGACGCCGACGGGTCTGCCTTCGGCCGTGTAAACGGCTCCCCCGCCGCCTCCGCCAAACATGCCGCCGCCACCGGCACCGCCACCGCCGGGGAGGAGCAGCGGGCGCGGCTTCCTCGCCACGCCCGCGATACGCAACTCGGCCACGACCGGGGTGCGATCAAAGAACCGGTCGGCGTGCGCCACGGTGAAGAGCAACTGCCCCACCCTCGCCTCGACCGAGGCGCTCAGGTCAAGGGCGTCGTAGGGCTGGGCGGGCGGTTGGTCGATCCTCACCCACGCCAGATCGAGCTCGGTGTCGCGCGCGATGAGTTTGGCCTCGACGCCCACGGTGTCTTCACCCACCAATACGCGGATCTTCTCGGGCTTCATGGAGGCGTGCAGGTTGCTGCCGCCGGAGAACTGCTGCATCATGCCGAGGAAGCCGCCGAACTGGGTGTTGGAGACCAGCACGAGGCCCGTGGGGTCGACCATCAGCCCCTGCACCTCCTGCTCGTTCTCGCCGTCGCCGAAGCCGCCGAACTCCATCTTCAGCACGAACTTGATCGAGACGACGTGCTTGACGCGCGTGGCGGCCAGGTACTCGTACGCCGCGGCCACCGGATCAGGCGGCGGTGCGGGTGTGAGCGCGGCGGCGTGTGCTTGGGTAGCGAGGGCGACGGCGAGGGCCGTACACAGGGCAAGGCGGGTGCGCATGTGAAGACTCCTGAAGAACAGCCTACCGGCTACACCCGTCCGCCGTCCGGCCGGGGGTGCCTGCTACTTGCCCGCCTCGGCGGGCTTGGCATCCTTGTCGAGCGTCGGCTTCCACTCCGGCTCCACAAAGCGGAACGACGTGCGCGTGCCGCGCAGCACCACGAAGGTGATGCGTTCCGGCTGCTTCTTGGTGATGGCCTCCATGGCCTTGCGATAGGAGGCGATGTCGGTGACGGGCATGTCGTCGACGCGCTGGATGAGGTCGCCGGGGAAGAGGCCGCCCAGCGCGGCCCAGCCGGCCCGCTCGGCGTTGGTCACCACCACGCCCTGCACGGAGTCGTCCCACTTGTTGTCGTCGCGGTCGAAGAAGGTGAGATCGCGCACGGAGAGCTCGAAGTCCTTGTTCTCATCGCGCCGCGCCTCCTCGGGGCCGATGCGGGTGCGCTCCAGCGAGACGGCCACGTCCTTCTTTTCGGTGCCGCGCATCACGCTGAGCGTGGCCGCGTCGTCGATCTTGAGGTTGCGGATGCGGCGCGAGAGCAGGCCTGCGTCCTGCATGCCGCGAGGCTGGGTGCGTTCGCCGTTGACGGCGGTGATGATGTCGCCCACCTTGAGGTCGCTTTGGGCGGCCTTGGTCTTTGGGTAGACGCGCGTCACGCGGAAGCCCTGCAGGTCGGGCGAGCCGAGTTGGTCGGCCAGTTCCTTGAGCACGGGCTGGGTGGCCACGCCCAGCCAGGCCTTGGCCGCCTCGCGGGGCGGGTCTTGCGGCTTGTCGGGCCGGGGCTTGATAACGGTGACGTGGTTCTTGCCTTGGCGCTCGAACTCCACCAGCAGGTGCTCGGGGATGGGCTCCTGCGCCATGATGGCGCGGTAGCCCTCCACCACGGCCTCGAGGTTCTTCGCCGGCTTGCCGCCGACCGAACGCACGATGTCGCCGGGGTTGATCTGCGGCTCGGCCAGGGCCGCGGGCCCGCCGCCGCGCACCCCGGTCACCAGCACGCCGTCGCGGTTGTCCAGGCGCTCCTCGCGGGCGTAGAAGTCGGTGATCTCTTCGACCGAGAAGCCCCAGCCGCGGAGCGCCGCCTTGTCGCCGCGGTCTTTGAGGAGCTTCTCGGTGGTAATGGCCACGTCTCTGGTGCCGGCCCCGTCGCGCACGGCCAGCGTGATGGTGCCGCCGATGGGCGTGTCGGCGATCTTGCGGGCGATGCCGGGGATTTCCTCCGCGAAGCGCACGTTCACCGCCTCGCCGTTGAAGCGCAACACCACGTTGCCCGACTTGAGGCCCGCGCGCCCCGCCGGGCTGTCGGCCGCCACGCTGGCCACCAGCACACCCTCGGTAAGGCCGGTGCGGTCGGTCTGGCGGAGCGAGACACCGATGTAACTGCGCGGCACCTCGCCGTGGGCGATCAGTTTGGCCGCGATGTCTTTCACCATGTTGGCGGGCGAGGCGAAGCCCATGCCCGCCCCGCCGCGCGTGTTCACGCCGACCACGTCGCCCGAGAGGTTGACCAGCGGCCCGCCCGAGTTGCCGGGGTTGATGAGCGCATCGTGCTGGATCCAGCGGGTGTACTGGCCCGTCCGCTGGCCGTCGATCATGTCGATGGCGTCGACCTCGTCGTTGCCGGAGAAACTGGAGGTGAAGACCCGCTCCACGTTCGACACGATGCCGAGGGTGACCGAGCGCGAGAGCGCGAAGGGGGAGCCCATGGCGAGCACGTACTCGCCCACGTGCAACTTGTCGGAGTCGCCCAGGCCGGCGGTGGGGATGGCCGCGGCGTCTTTCAGGTCGGCCAGGTCGATCTTGAGCACGGCCAGGTCGGTGGCGGGGTCTTCGCCCACGAGCGTGGCATCGGCCTCCTGCTTGTCGGCCAGGCGCACCTTGAACTTCTTGCCGGTGGAGACCACGTGGGCGTTGGTGAGCACGTGGCCCTCTTTGGAGATGATGGTGCCCGAGCCGACCGACTCGGACTTGGTCTCTTTGCCCGAGTAGAAGTTGCTGGTGATGACGTGGATGTTGACGAGCGCGGGGAAGACCTTGTCTCGCGCGGTACCGATGATGGTCTGCAGACCGTCGCGGATGCTGCCCGCGCCGGTGGGGGGGGGGGAGGGGGCGCCGGGCTCATCGGCCGCCGTGCCCCGCGGCAGCACGCCGCCCGAGAGCAGCGCGAACGCCACACACACGCCGCGGAGGGCCTGAACACGGGGAGCAGAGGTGGGCATGAGCGGGTTCCTGCCTGAAGGAGGGTGGTGATGCACCGGGAGCGCACGCGGCCACAGCCGCCGATACGCGGTCGTGTGGTTGTAGGATCGGATGGAGTGGGGGTTTCGCGCCAAAGTCGGCGCGGGGGGACGCGCCAAAGTCGGCGCCGGGGGACGCGCCAAAGTCGGCGCGGGGGGACGCGCCAAAGTCAGCGCGGGAGGGACGGGGGGGTGTGCCACCGAAGTCCGCAGGGCGGACTTCGGTGGCACGCACAGAAAGGCCAATGCCCGAGGAGGGAGTTGAACCCACACGCCTTTAAAGGGCGACGGATTTTGAATCCGTTGCGTCTGCCAGTTCCGCCACTCGGGCGAGTGGAACGCGGGAAGGGTAGACGGGTGGGCCAGACTGACGGGCGGCTGACCGCCGATGTTCATGCCGCGCTGAAGCAGGCGGACCAGGACGGTGGGAGGGTGTTGACTTCGACGCACCCTGCCGTTCGTAGACGCGGAGGACACGATGGAACGAGAAAAGCCCCCACCCGGCGGCGGGTGGGAGATTGAGCATTCAACTACCGGCAGCGTGGCTTACGCAACCTCGTTGATATCACCGAAGCCCGTATCGGTGTCGGACTGGCCCGCCTTCGGGAGGAACCCGCCCTTGCGGCGAGCGATGAGCGCAGCCGTGAAGAGCAACTCCGGCACGTGAGCGCCAGTCCGCTCAACGAAGCGACGGAGCATCTCCCGCCGAAGTTCCCGGTCGATGAGGAAGTTGTCCGCACCGACCTTCATTTCGACGTAGATGGCATCCACGGCCATCCACTGCTCGGGGCTGAGCGTGCCCGACTCCGGGCAGGAGAGCGGCTGGTAGTCGTCCCCGAACGGGTCCCACCGACCGGGGCGACCCCTCCCGCGCTTACGGCGGGTCATGATGTAGTGGAGGAGGTCTTCTGGGGTGTCCCGGCGGTCGGTGGCTTCGTTCCACACGCTCGTGAACTGACGCCAGAACTTCGGGCGTTGCGCAAACTGTCCATCCGGCACGCCCGATTGCCGATGAAGAGTCCGGAGAAGTTGGTCCTCATCCGGACTCAGCCGGATGGTTTTCTTCCGATTCGTCATGTACCATCTCCTTGTAGTCGAAGAGGTAGTAACTCATCGACTGCGAGTGATTCGATCAGGGGCCGTCCACAAGGGCGGCCCCTTCCTTTTCCCAGGATCATCGAACGATGCGAAGGCCGTGTTTGTCGGCGGGGTTCTCCTCCATGCTGGCGTCGTAGTCATCCGCTCCGGTGGCAAGGGCGAGACGACGCCGTAGTTCGTCCTCGCGCACCCCGGCAACCTCGGCGAGCGATGCGAGAGTGGCCTTGCCCCCGACAATCGCGCCGTCGATGATCGCCTCAAATCGTGTTGCTCTGTCTGCCCACACCTGGCCCGGCTCCTTCGATCTCCAACCCCGTTTCGCGAACTCAATCCAAAGGCTCTTCGCGTCGGACTCGCGGATCAGGCGTTCCCCCCTCGCGCGGTACACCATCGCGGCGAGCGAAATCCCGAACCGTTCCTTGAACCGAACAAGGTCCACGACCGACTTCCGTTTGAAGGCTTCGCGGAGCATCGCTGACGTAAGGAGGAGGTGGGACGCGAACTCGAACGCGGCCTTTTCTTCCTCGCGACCCTCTGCGCCATCGCCGCAATCACCGTTGACGACGTGGCCGAGTTCGTGGGCCGCGTTCATGCGCGCCCGATCGTTGGACACCTCTCCGTTCAGCACCACCACGGATTCCTCTCCCAGCATGGCGGCGAGTCCGTCAATCGCAAGGTCCGTCTCCGATTCCATCACTCGGCATCCCATGCGTTCCAGTACTTCGACGACGCTGGGCAGCCGGTCGGTCTCGTCAAGGTTCAGTTCGTCCCGTCGAAGGCGAGCCGCCGCGTCCGCCGGGGATTCGCCATCGGTGGCGGAGAATCTCAAATCGACACTGAGGGCGTCGCCCAAGTGGTTCTCGATTGAGACATAGGCATCCAGCCAACGCTGGCACTCTCCCTCGAACTTCTGTCGGTCCTTCACGCCCACCTTCGACTTCAGGTTTCGATAACGGACGCCGGACAGAGTGGCCCCCTTGCTGAGAAACCAGTTGAGGGGACGCTGATAGAGCATGGCAAGGGCGGCCATCACGTTTATGGGCGGGCGTGTGGCATCCTTTTCGTAGTTGGCGAGCGTGGCGTGCGATACCGAGACGTGCGGCTTGAGCCGCTCCGCCACGATCCGCGTGGAGAAACCCGCTGTATGGCGGGCGGAAAGCAACCTCTGACCCAACGATGGTGCCCCGCTGGGGCGTTCACACCTCATGGCTCGGCTCCTTTATCGTCAAACCAATTTTACAGATCGGCTTGCCGATGTTCTGATCTTTACATTCTAGCCCTCTTCCCGGCAAGCGTGCTGCCCGGATCGTGCGGGGGCAATGCGTAGGCGGGGTTCATCGCGTTGGGGGGCGGGTTTGGGCACCTTTTCCCGGCGGGTGGCCCTGATGTCACCCACTCCACGCTGCCCGTCCTTGTGCGTCTGAAGTCCACACGCTCGAACTTCAGCGCGCCCGCATCCCCATGAGCACTGCCCCCGATGGAGGGCGTGCCACCGATGGCAAGGACCGCGACGTTCCCGCCCTCCGCAGCGTCGCGTGCAGGCCCAGTTTGCCCGTGCCAGCCCCGGTGCCCGCGCCAGCCCCGGTGCCCGCGCCAGCCGCGATCCCCCGCGCCGCCGCGAGCGACACGTTCGGCCGCACGCCCCCGTGCCGCGCACTCTCGGTGGTGCCGTCCACACGCGGGATGTGATAAAACGGGATCCGTGTCGGCGCGGCTTCCTTGGCCCCCTGCATCGAGGCAAGATAGATCGTGTTGCGTCCGTGGCGGATGTTGAGTGCATCCATGGTCTGCCCCAGGCGTGTGGCCTTGTTCATCTCCTCAAAGAGCGACATGCTGAGCCCCGCGGCGGGCACCACGCGCCCCAGCACCACGCCGGCCATGATGGGTGTGCCGCGCGGGCGCGTGGGCCACACCCGCGCGAAGGCCCGCACGAGTGCCAGCGTGTCGGGCGGGGCGGGTTCGAGCATGATCTCGCGCCCCCAGGCGTGCCCCTGAATGAAGCGCAGGAACACCGAGAGCGAGCCTGCCGCGTAGCCGTCGGTGCGGGCCCGGGCCGCGGCCTTGTGAATGAGGCGGATGATCACGCCGCGGGCGCCGTCGTCTGAGCGCATGGCGGGGGGCAAGATGTGCTGGTGGCCGATCGACTTGGTGCGGGTAACCAGGTCGGGCACCTCGAAGCCGTGGAGTTGGAACCACCAGTCGCGCCCCACGCGGCTCCCCCAGATCTCGCCCATCTGCCGCTGCGACAGGGCCCAGAGTTGGGCAACGGTGGTGATGCCGCGGGCCGCGAGGCGGGCCTCCATGGCGGGGCCGATGCCGCAGAAGTCGGAGACCTTGAGGGGTAGCATTTTTTCGGGCAGGTCCTCATCGCGCAGCACCACCAGGCCGTTGGGCTTCTCCATGTCGCTGGCGAGTTTGGCGAGCAGGCGATTGGGCCCGATGCCGATGGAGACGCCCAGGTGCGGGCTCACACGCTCGTGGATGGCGGCTTTGATGCGGCGGGCCAGGGCCAGGGCCACCTCGGGCCGGCGCTCGTCGAGCACCAGGCGGCAGGCGAACTCGTCGATCGAATAGACGCGGTCGACGATGGTGCAGGTGTCCACCGCGGCGAGCACCTTGTGGTGGATGCGGATGTACTCCTCCGGACGGGCCAGCACCAGCGTGAGGCCGGGGCAGAGGGCCTTGGCCTCGCGCACGCCGGTGCCGGTCTTCACGCCCACGCGCTTGGCCTCGTAACTCGCGGCGATGCAGCAGGAGCGATCGGCGAGCACGGGGACGACGGCGACGGGTTTGCCGCGCAGGTCGGGGCGCAGGGCCTGCTCGGCGGAGGCGAAGAAAGCATCGAGATCGACAAAGAGGGTGGTGAGGGGCATCTGACGGACCCCGAACGTATATCCTTACAAAATACGATCACTTTGATCTGTGTCAACCCCCCGGAAAGGAGTATTTTGGCATCGGGCGACGCGCACCCGGTGGAGGGGTATCCTTGTCCCCTTCCATCGCACCTCGGGTGGGGGGCTTGGCCGGGTAGGCCGAGCCCTGGACCCCGGAGTTTGCAGACATGGCTACCGCCACCGCCGCCCCGACTGAGCGCCCCAATACCGTGAAGGTCTCCGATGCGGGCCCGAGCCGCAAGAAGATCCACATCGAGGTGCCCAGCCAGACGGTGGATGAGACGCTGACCGGGCAGATCGACACGCTGGTCGCCGAGGCCGAGATCAAGGGCTTCCGCAAGGGCCGCGCACCCCGCCGGCTGGTGGAGAAGGTGTTCGGCAGTTCGGTGCGCAAGCAGGCCAAGGAGCAGCTGGTGGCCCAGGCCTACGCCAAGGCCGTGGAGGACCACAAGCTGCGCGTGCTGGGGCAGATCGCCGGCACAGTCGAGCAGGCGGTGTGCGAGCCGGGCAAGCCGCTGGTGTTCGAGGTGGAGGTGGAGGTGCCGCCCGAGTTTGACCTGCCCGAACTGGAGGGGCTTGAGATCAAGAAGCCGCTCATGAGCGTGAGCGACGAGATGGTGGGCAAGGAGATCGAGAAGTTCTGCATCCAGGAAGGCCGGCTGGAGGAGCGTGATGCGCCCGAGCCGGGAGACTACCTGACCGGGCACGCCACCATGACGGGCGAGAAGACCGGCAAGGTCTACTTCGAGTCCGACGGCATCGTGGTGCAGGTGCCCCCGGCCGACAAGGGCGGCAAGGGGATGATCGTCGGGCTGGTGGTGGACGACCTCTCGAAGCAGTTGGGCAGCCCCAAGGCGGGCAGCGAGGTGGTGGTGTCGGCCACCGGCCCCGACAGCCACGAGAACGAAGAGGTGCGCGGGCAGAAGCTCAAGATCACCTACAAGCCGTCGCGTGTGGACCGCATCATCCCGGCGGGGCTGGACGAACTCGCCACCCGCCTGGGCATGAGCGGCCCCGAGCAACTCAAAGAGATCGTGCGCGACCGCCTGCAGCAGCGTGTGCTGATCGAGCAGCAGACGGTGATGCGCCAGCAGGTGGCCAAGCACCTGATCGACCACGTGAAGATGGACCTGCCCGAGCGCACCACGGCCACCCAGGCGGCGCGGAACCTGGAGCGCAAGCGGCTCGAACTCATGTACCGCGGTGTGGATGCCCTCGCCATCGAGGAGCACCTGGCGGAGCTGCGCACCGCCAGCGGCAAGGCCGCTCAGGCCGAACTCAAGGTGTTCTTCATCCTCGACAAGGCCGCCGAGAAACTGGGCATCAAGGTGAGCGAACAGGAGATCAACGGGCGGATCGCCCAGATCGCCATGGAGCGCAACGAGCGGCCCGAGCGGCTGCGTCAGCAACTCATCCAGAGCAACCAAGTCGGCTCGGTGTTCCAGCAGATCCGCGAGCACAAGACCATGGACGCCATCCTGGCCAAGGCCAAGGTGGCGGAGATGCCCGCGGAAGAGTTCAACAAACTGATGAAGGGCGCGGCCAAGAAGAACTGACGCCCGCGTCACGACCCGCGCTCCGACCCCCGTTGTCACCGCGCCCCACGGGCGCCCAGCACGAAAGAAAGCGAGAAGACCATGTCCGACTCCAACGCCCCGCAGAACCAGCGTCAGGTCCAGCTCCGCATCGACGAGAGCAAGATGGGCACGACCTACGCCAACACCATCCGCACCAGCACCACGCCCGACGAGGTGATCCTCGACTTCGGCGTCAACCTGCCCATGCCCAGCAACCAGGGGTCCGACCCGGTGCTGGTGTTCTCGGTCGGCTCGCGCGTCGTGATGAACTGGCGCGGGGCCAAGCGGCTGGCCATCAGCCTGGGTCAGGTGATCCGCCAGTACGAGCAGGCCAACGGCGAGATCAACCTCAACCCCGAGGCGGGCGGCCCCAAACTGGCTCAGTAAGCCCTCAAGCCTGTGGGCCAAGGCCCTTGACCCAGGCGTGCAGGGCTCGCGGCGGCATCCGCCGGGACGGGTGTACGGACCGATGGGAGCGCCGAGCGGTTATGCGGCCCTGTCCAGCCGTGCGCGCACGCCGCAGCCGGTCTGCGCGGCATGGGTCCGCGCCCAAACCCGCACCGCAGGCTTGACACACGCCTCGTCGGCGTCGATGCACTCTGCACCAAAGCCCCGCTGGAGGCCAGAGAGTGCAGCAAGACGGAATCAATCGCGTGCGTCGGGTGGTGGTGGCCGACGACGAGCACCACATCCGAGCCGTCGTGGCGGCCAAGTTCCGCTCGGCCGGCTTCGAGGTGCACGAGGCCCGCGACGGGGCCGAGGCGCTGGAGTTGGCCCTGGCCCAGCAGCCCGATCTGCTGGTCACCGACCTGCAGATGCCCCTGATGAGCGGGCTGGAACTCTGCCTGCGCCTCAAGGTCGATCAGCGCACGGCGGGTGTGCCCGTGATCATGCTCACCGCTCGCGGCTACATCCTTGATGACGCCCAGATCGCCGAGACCAACATCCGTGAACTCATGAGCAAGCCCTTTGCCGCCAAGGAACTGCTGCGGCGGGCCCTGGGCGTGCTGGGCATGGCCGCCTCCGTGCCCGCCGCCATGAAGGAGGCCGCGTGAGCGACACCGTCTCTATCACGGTCGCGGGCGGCGTCGGCGCGGCGCACGGTCCGCTGGCGCAACTGAGAGCCCGCCTGCGCGACGCGGGCCTCCCCACCTGGCGCTGCGACTGCTCTGGCCGCATTCTGGCCGAACCCGACAACCCCGGGGCGGTGGGGCTGCTCCTGCGCTCCAAGCCCATGAGCCGGATGGTGAGCCTGACAAGTGTGGAATGGGCCCAGGCCGAGGGCGCGGCCCGCCCGGTGGAGATGGCGCCGGGGTGCTGGCTGATCCCGCTGGAGGAGCGGGTACGGCGCGAGCGCGTGGGCTTTCTGGCGGCGCTGGCCCTGTCGCCGCAGGCGTTCAACGACGAGTGGTTTCTGTCCGCGTGCGTGGCCGCGCAGGTGGACGTGCCCAGCACGCAGGCCGCGTGCGGCGCCATCGCCCGCTTCGACGCCGGCGCCGTGCGGCCCATCGCCGGGCTGCTGGCCGCGATGCGCGACGACCTGGCACGCGCGGGCGAGGATCAGGAGACGATCGCGGGTTTCACGCGGCAACTCACCGACGGCTTCGAGATCATCGATCTGCTCTACGCGCTCGGCCGGTCGATGCACGACATCCAGCGTCCCGAGGCGTTTCTTGAACTGGTGATGGACCGCCTGCACGGGTCGATGGCCTTCGGCTGGCTCGCGGGCGTCTTCACGCACGACGCCAAGAGCACCGCGCTTCTCGGGCACGACATCGTGATCCGCGGCGAGTCCGAGTCGGGCGAGCAGCGCCTGCGGCAACTCATGCCCGTGCTGGCGGGCAAGGCCCCGGTGCGGGCCAAGCCGATCGTGCTCTCATCGCTCGAAGGGCAGGCCCTGCCCGGGCACACCCAGGTGCTGATGCAGCCGGTGATGCGGGCGGGCAAGGTGGCTGGCATCCTCGTGCTGGGTGAGAAGGGTGGAGAGGACCCGCAGGTGTCGAGTTACGACATCCATCTGGTGGAGGCGGCGGCGGGCTATATGGGGGCCTTCCTCGACAACGCCGTGCTCTACGCCGACCAGCAGGCCATGTTCATGGGCACCCTGCGGGCCATGACCGCCGCGATCGACGCCAAGGACCGTTACACGCGCGGCCACAGCGAGCGTGTGGCGTGGCTCTCCAAGCAACTCGCCCTCGCGTCGGGCCTGCCGGAGGCCACGGCCGAGCGGCTGCACATCTGCGGGATCGTCCACGACGTGGGCAAGATCGGCGTGCCCGAGCAGGTGCTGGGCAAGCCGGGGCGGCTGTCGGACGAGGAGTTCGGCCAGATCAAGATGCACCCCGAGATCGGCCACACGATCCTGAAAGATATCCCGCTCTTGGAGGATATTCTGCCCGGCGTGATGCACCACCACGAGCGCTACGACGGCAAGGGCTACCCCGGCGGACTGGTGGGCGAGGCCATCCCCCTCTTTGCCCGGATCGTGGCGGTGGCCGACACGTTTGACGCCATGAGCAGCACGCGTTCGTACCGCAGCGCCATGCCGCGCGAGAAGGTGCGGGCCGAGTTCGCCCGCTGCGCCGGCACGCAGTTCGACCCGGCGCTGGCGGCGGCCTTTCTGACCATCGACCTCGCCCCGTACGACGAGATGGTGGCCCGGCACCGGGCCGCCGAAGAGGGCTTCGCGCCCCACGCCCCGGCCCACCCGGAGAGGGCGCCCCTCAGCCCGCCTGCCTGAGCCGCCGGGCTACGGTGGGCCCATGCAGATCGGCACCCGCGCCATCGGCCCGAGCGAGCGCCCCTACATCATCGCCGAGATCGGCGTGAACCACGACGGCGACCTCGGTCGCGCCCTGCTGCTCGTGGAAGAGGCCGCCGCGGCGGGCGTCGATGCCGTGAAGTTCCAGGTCTTCGAGGCACGCCGGCTGATGTCGCGGGCCAGCCGTCTGGCCGAGTATCAGGCCGCGGCTGGGGAGAGCGACGCCCACGCCATGCTGGCGCGGCTGCAACTGCCACTGGAGAAACTGGCTCGCTGCGTGGAACTGGCCCACGAGCGCGGCATCCACGCCATCGCCACGGTCTTCTCGCTCGAACTCGTGCCCGATGCCGCCGCGCTCCCGTGGGACGCATTCAAGACGGCCTCGCCCGACATCATCCACAAGCCCCTGCTCGATGCGCTCATCGCCACCGGCAAGCCGCTCATCGTCTCCACGGGTGCCAGCACCCTGGGCGAGGTGCAGCGGGCCGTGGGCTGGCTGCTGAGTGCGCACGACCGCCTCGCCCTGCTCCAGTGCGTGAGTTGCTACCCCACCAACGGCGAGGACGCGGCCATGGAGGGCATGGGGGCGCTGGCGCGGGTCTTCGCCGGGCCCATCGGTTACAGCGACCACACGCGCGCGGCCGATGCGAGCGTGAAGGCTGTGCTCATGGGGGCGTGCCTGCTCGAGAAGCACTTCACGATTGACAAGGCCACGCCGGGCCCGGACCACGCCGCGAGCCTGGAACCGCCCGCACTGCGCCGCTACGTGCGCGAGGCGGCGCGGGCCGTGCGCATGAAGGCGGAGATGCCCGAGTACGCGGCCAAGATTGCGGCCCGTTCCGCCCAAGGCGAGAAGCGCGTGCTGGCGTGCGAGGCGGATGTACGGGGTGCCTCACGCCAGTCGATCTGCACGTTGCGGGCTCTGCCGGCGGGGCACACCCTCAGGTTGGCGGATATCACCTTCAAGCGGCCGGGCACGGGGCTGGAGCCGTTCCGGCTGTCGGAGGCGATCGGCCGCCGCGTCGCTCGCCCCATCGAGGCCGACGTGCCGATCATGGAAGATGCCCTCGCGTAAGCCGGCCCGAGCACGCACGATCCGCACGGTGGCTGTCGTTACAGGCTCACGGGCCGAGTTCGGCCTCCTGCGCTCGGTGATGGACGCGGTCCGCGCTCATCCCGCGCTGCGTCTGCGGGTGGTGGCGGCCGGGTCGCACATGCTCCCCCCTGCACGCACCATCCGTGAGGTGGAAGCCGCGTACACCGTGGCCGCCCGTGTGCCCATGCAACGCGCCGCGCACAGCACGCGCGCAGAAGATGCCCGGGGCGTGGCACGCGGCATCTATTGCTTCACCCGCGTCTTCGCCAAACTCAAACCCGATTGGGTGGTGGTGCTGGGCGACCGTATCGAGGCCTTCGCTGCGGCGAGCGCGGCCAGCATCTCCGGACTCGCGGTCTGCCACATCCACGGAGGCGACCGTGCCGAGGGCATCGCCGATGAGGCCATGCGCCACGCCATCACCAAACTCGCGCATCTGCACTGCGCGGCCACGTCCGGCTCGGCCACCCGGCTCGTGCGCATGGGTGAGCGGCCGGCGCACGTGCACGTGTGCGGCTCGCCCGCCATCGATGGGTTGGCTGGCGTTCCCGCCATGAGCGTGGATGCCTGGGCCGACCTGGGCCTGCCCGTTGGGGTGTTCCTGATGCACCCGGCGGGCGGCACAGAGGCCCGCGAGCATGCTGCGGCGGCGCGGGCCCTGCGGGCGTGGGCGCGGGCCGTGCCGGGCCGGAGCACGCTGCTGGTGCTGGAGCCGAATCACGACGCGGGCCGCGCGGGCATCGTGCGGGCCCTCGGCTCTTTCGCGCGGCACAGCGCGTGCGCCGGGCGAGTGGCCCACCTGCCGCGTGCCGGCTTTGTCGGACTGCTCAAGCGTCTGCTGCTGGCGTCGCCGCGTGCCGTGCTGCTGGGCAACTCCTCGGCGGGCCTCATCGAGTGCGCCGCCCTTGGCGTGCCGGCCGTGAACCTCGGCCCGCGGCAGGCGGGACGGGAACGGGCCGGCAACGTGATCGACGTGCCGCGTTCCGACGAGGCAGGCATAGTGCGGGCGCTGGGCCGCGTGCTGCGCCTCAGGCACACGCTACAGCCCAGCGGTCTCTTCGGCACCGGGCGGGCCGGCCAGCGCATCGCGGCGCTTCTGGACCGCGTGAACCCGCACGACTCCGTGCTGCTGCGCAAGCGCAACGCGTACTGAGGCCCAGCGTCGCAACGCGTGGAGGGCACGCATCCCGTGTTCCGCCGCCCGATAACAGCCCATCGCGCACACGCGACCAACCCGGACCCAAGTGGCGCGGAGCATGGGCCGATACCCGTGGGCGAGGGCGGCGCCTGCAGCGCACGCCCGTGGAGCGCACCCATGAGCGTTGAAACCGCCACCCGAGAGCAGGCCGTCGCCGGCGCGATCCGCGAGATCTCGCACATCGCCACGCTCCCCGAGATCACCCTCAAGATCATCAAACTTGTGGAGGATCCCTCGAGCACCGCTCAGGACCTGCACAACGTGATCGCCAAGGACCCGGCCCTGTGCACGCGCATCCTGAAGGTGGTTAACTCCGCCTTCTACGGCCTGCCGGGGCAGATCGGCTCCATCAACCGGGCCATCGTGCTGCTGGGCCTGAACGCGGTGAAGAACATCGCCATCGCCGCCAGCCTGGCCAAACTGTTCAAGGGCGGGCAACTCACGCCCACGTTCAGCGCCAAAGACCTGTGGACGCACAGCGTGGCCGTGGCCGCGGGCACCAAGAGCATCGCCCACGCCATGAAACTGGGCCTGGCCGACGAGGCCTTTCTCGCCGGGCTCATCCACGACGTGGGCGTGATGGTCGAGATGCAGTTTGACCGCAACAAGCTGGCCGATGTGCTCGACCGCGTGGCCCAGGGCACGCCCATGCTCGAGGCCGAGGATGCCATCTTCCACGCCAACCACCAGGACTTCGGCATGGCCCTGGCCGACAAGTGGAAGTTCCCTCGCTCGTTCGTGCACGTCTGCGGGTATCACCACCGGCCCCTCGAACTCCCCGCCGATCAGCGTGTCCTCACGTGCATGATCGCCGCGGCCGACCGCCTCGCCGCGGGCCTCAAGGCGGGCTTCACCGCCGACACGCCCGACGCCACCATCGGCCAGGACCTGCTCGACGAACTGCGCCTGAGCGCGGCGGACATGGAGGGCATCCGCACGGCCCTGCCCGATCAGATCGCCGACATCGAGCGGATGCTGTCGTAACAACGAACTCACGATCCGGCGCGGCGAGCCTCGCGGCCCCGCGACCGGGTCTTCAGGTCTCTCTCTTTCTTTCTCCCTCCGGGCGGCCACGCGAGAGCGTCGCCGCTCACTTGCACGAACGAGCGGCTGTCTGGGTACGCCCCTTCACCGAAGAGGTGCGAACATGGCGCGTGTGGTTTGCCGCGGGAACGTTGGGTCCCGTCAGTCCGCCCACTCGCTCTTCGCCCCGCCGCGCGGCTCGGTGTAGGGGATCTTCTCTGTGCCCGCGAGTGCATCGACAATCTTGTTGCCCCATTGCTTGAGGTGGGGCATCAGGTTCGGGTTGCGCTGCGGCCGGTGCCTGTACCTCTGCGCATCCGCTTCGTACGTCTCGTCCAGGCCCTTGCCCTGCGTGGCAAGCCGGTAGAGCATCACGCAGCCGCTGGTGCGCTGGGCCCCGGCGGCGCAGTGCACCAGCACGGGCCGCTGCGCGGGGTCGAGCATCACCCGCAGGGCGCTTACATAGGCGTTGGGGTCGCCGGTGCCGTCGCCGTGCAGGAAGAAGCGGTGCCGCCGCACGCCCAGCACCGACGCGACGGCGTGGGCCTGCTTCTCGTCGATGGAGCCCTCGGGGTACGCGCCCAGATCAACGATGGTCTTGATCTTGTGCGTCTCCACCAGCCGCTTCATCATCGCCGGTGTCTGCCGGCCCGAGCGGTAGACGGCCCCCTCGTCCACCACGCCGAAGTTGCGGGCGAAGAGGTCGTCGCGCACGCCGTAGCGGAAGCCGAACCCCAGCCCGCACGCGAGGAGCGCGATGGAGAAGGCCGCGATGAGGGGGTTGGAGCGACGCATGGTTCAGCCGTCGGGGGTGTCGGGCAGCGCCCGAGTTCGGCCTGGCGGGACCATGGTAGTGCTCGCGCACGCGGACGCACGGGCTGGGCGAGCGACGTGGGACAGCGGGGTTGTACCCTCCCCGCATGGCCGCGGACCCGGTGGTACACCACGTACACGAGACCGTGCTCTACGCACGCGATGTGGCCGCGTGCGCTGCGTTCTACCGAGACGTGCTGGGCCTGCGGCCTGTGGGCACGCAGCCCGGCCCGGGCTCGCTGAGCGCCGTGCTGCGGCTGCCCGAGGGCGACCAGGTGCTGCTCATCTTCGACCCGCAGCAGGCCGCGCTCCCCAACCGCGGCGTGCCCAGCCACGGCGCGTGGGGCGTGGCTTCGGGTGGCGCGCACGGGCACGTGGCGTTCCGCGTCGGCCCCGGCGGCCTTGCAGCGGTGCGGGCACGCCTCGCCGCGCTGGGCGTGCCCGTCGAGATGGAGGTGCCGTGGGAGCGTGGCGGGCGCTCGGTCTATGTGCGCGACCCCGCGGGCAACTCCGTCGAGTTTGTCGAGGGGCGGGTGTGGCCCGATTGAGCCCGACTACGCTCCGCCGCGGGATTCCGGATGCAGCCCGATGCGTGAGCGACTCTTGACGACCGAGCAGGTGGTGCCCGCGCCCCTTGAGCGGGTGTTCGCGTTCTTTGCCGATGCGGGCAACCTCGAAGCCCTCACGCCCGAGTTCCTGCGGTTTCGCATCCTCACGCCCCGGCCCATCGCCATGCGGCCCGGCGCGCTCATCGACTACTCCATCCGCCTCTACGGCGTGCCCATGCGCTGGCGCTCGCGGATCACGGTGTGGGAGCCGGGCGTGCGTTTCGTGGATCAGCAGGTCAAGGGGCCGTATGCGCTGTGGGTGCACGAGCACACCTTCGCTGCCCGCGGGGCCGATGCCACCGTCGTGTGCGACCGCGTGCGGTACGCCGCGCCGATGGATTGGCTCAGCCACCGCTGGTTTGTCGGCCCGAACCTGGCCCGCATATTCGCCTATCGCCGGGCGGCCATCGACCGGGTCTTCGGGGAAGGGAACCCGCCCGGCAACGGCCGGTAGACGGGTGCATGAGCAGCACGCTTGACCGTCGGTCGTTTCTGGTTGCCCACAGCGCGGGCGCGGCGTTCCTGGCCCTGGGTGGGGTGGCGGCATCCGGCGCGGGCGCGCGGGCGGACCAGCCGGCACCGGCGGGCGCGCCGGGCGCGTGGCCCGGGTTCCCGCGGCAAGACCCCACGGTGGTGCAGGAGTTTGTCGGGGCTTCGCACGGCAACGTGGCCCGCGTGCGCGAGTTGCTGGCGCAGCACCCGGGCCTGGCCAAGTCGGCGGTCGATTGGGGCTTCGGCGACTGGGAAACCGCGCTGGGCGCCGCGGCCCACGTAGGCAATCGCGAGATCGCTCTCCTGCTCATCGAGCACGGGGCGCGGCTCGACATCTTCGCGGCCACGATGCTGGGCATGGTGGAAGCGGTGAAGGCGATCGTGGCGGCACAGCCCGGCGTGGAGCGCACGCCCGGCCCGCACGGCATCAGTCTGCTGGCGCACGCGAAGGCGGGCAAGAGCGAAGCCATGATCGCGTACGTGGCTTCCTTGCCGGCGGCGGATGCGTCGTCGCCGCCGGCGCTGTCCGAAGAGGAGATGGCCGGGTATCTGGGCGACTACGACGCGGGCGGTGGGGTGCGGCTGGTGGCTGCGCGAACGCGCTTCGGCCTGGCTCTGCGGGTGGATGGCGGGTCGCAGGGCCCCAAGGGGCTTGACCGCACGCTCCTCCGCACCGGGGAGCACACCTTCCACCCCGTGGGCGCTGCGGGCGTGCGCGTGGTGTTCACGGTGAGCGGTGCGGGCTCTGCCGCGAGCGCCACCCGCGTCGAGGTGAGCGACGGGCCGTGGATTGTGGCGGGCACGCGTGCCTAGGTCGGCAGGCACGCGGCCAACTCGCGGCCCGTGTGCGTGAGCGCGTAGATCGGCACGGGGGGCGAGGCATCCAGCACGGAGCGCTGCACAAGGCCCGCGTCGGTCAGGTTGCGCAGGCAGATGGATGCCGCGCGGGGCGTGGCATCGCCCATGGCCCGCAGCAGCGGCGTGAAGCGGGCCTCGGGCTCCCGTGCCAGCGCGGCAACCAGCGGCAGGCTCCAGCGCCGCAGGCCCACATCCAGCACGCGCAGGCGTCTGAGCACGCTTGTGGCCGCGGAGCAGGCGGGGCCGAGAGCCGCGCCGCGCGGTGTGAGGATGTACTCGGGCCGCAGAGGGTGGCCATAGCCGGGGTTTGGAACCACCAACCCCGCGGCGATCAGGTGGTCTATGGACTGACGGACGGCACCCGGGTTGCCGTCCAGGCGGTAGCAGAGCGTGGCGAAGCGGCTGCCCTGCTGCGTGTGCAGCAGGCCGACGATGGGCAGGGCCCAGCGGCGGCGTGCCAGCGTCAGGATGGCCGAGAGCGGGGGCATGGCGCGAGTTGAACGTCAGTGACTGTGGAATCGGCTTGACACACAAAGTATATCAGATATACTTTGTGAAATCCATCCGTTCGGACGGCTCAACTGGGTCCATTCGCATCATCTCCGGAGCAGACCATGCCACTCTCACTCGGGTACGACGGCGGCCTCACCATCGCCTTCTCTTGCAAGGATCGCAAGGCCAGCGCGGCCTGGTATCGCGACGTGCTGGGCATGACCCTGCTGTACGACGTGGAGGAGATCGGCTGGTGCGAGTTGGCCTCGCCGGTGGCCCGGGTGAACGTGGGCCTCTCGCAGGTGGAGAAACCCAAGGTGGGCGCGGGGCCGGTGCCCACGTGGGGCGTGAAGGACGTGGATGCGGCGCGGAAGCAACTGGAGGCGGCTGGCGTGCGGTTTGACGGCCCCACGCGGCGCTACGAGGGCATGGTGGCGCTTGCCACGTTCTTCGACCCCGACGGTAACGCCCTCATGTTGTATCAAGACCTGGCGGCCAAGGGCTGAATCAGGCGTGTGAACTGGGCGTGGCCGCGTGTGCCGCGCCGGCGGATCGGCGCGACTCTGGATCAAGGAGCATGGCGATGCGAGCGAAGCGAATGAGCGTGTGGGCGGCGGGCTTGGCCGCCGGCGTGGCGGCGTGCGGCGTTCTCGTGGCGATGGGCCCCGACGGCGCTCCGGGCACCGCCGCCGGCAACGGTGGTGCTGCCTCGGCGGCCGGCGCGGCTCAGGCGACATCGCCGCTGGCGGAACTGGGCTTTCTTGCCGGTACGTGGCGCGGGGACATGGGCCCGAGCATGGCCGAGGAGGTCTGGAGCGCCCCGATCGGCACCAGCATCATGGGGTGCTTCCGGTGGTTGAAGCCGGACCAGTCGCCGAGCATGTTCGAGATGCTCACGATCACCCGCGAGGGTGAGCGCACCCTGCTGCGCCTCCGCCACTACTCGCCCACGCTGACAGCCAAGGAGGAGAAGGACAAGCCGCTCACGCTGACCCTCAGCGAGAGCGGGCCGGGCAAGGCCGTGTTTGCGGCGGAGAAGGACGGCGCGGGCGACCTGACGAGTGTGCGCTACGAGTTGCGCGACGGCGCGCTGCACATTGACGTGGAGTTTGTGCAGGGTGAGAAGCCGCGGCAGCCGCTGAAGTTCAGACTGGCGCGGCTGCGCTGCTGAGCGGGCGGGCCGCGTGCCCACGGCGTGCGCAACGAAAAGGCACCCGCCCGGGCGGGGGCCTGTTTGCGTGGTCGGTTGACAGGGTGCGCGGCGGCGCGTCAGCGCCAGCGCCGGCGGCGACGCGTGGCGACCAGCCCTGTGAGACCCAGCAGACCGGCTGCCCCGGGGGCGGGGACGGGCGTCGCCTCCGCCGTGAGCGTGATGCGGACGAGCGGCTCGTCAATGAGCGACGCGCCGCGCAGGGCGGGGCCGGGGAGGTTGACCTCCATGAAGATGTCGAAGAACGAGTCGATGCCGGGCTGAACGTCGATCATGCCGATGGTGGCGCCGGGGTGCAGGACCTCGATGTTCCATTCGACGGCGATCAGGGCACCGTCGGTGTCCAGCACGCTGGTGCTGGCCCGCGCGGCGGCCTGGCGGACCTTCTGCACGGCGGGCAGGAGGAGGCCGATGAGCGCGTTGGTGGGTTCGGGGCCGGTGAGGTCGCCGAAGAAGCGGAAGAAGTGCGTGCGGTTGGGGTCGGGCGGCTCTGCGAGGAAGACATCGAAGAAGGAACTCTCCGGGGGTGCGGCGCCGCCGGGCAGCATCACGTTGACGGAGCCGTCGCCCATCACGTCGCCGGGCTGCTGCAGGAGGCTGCGGACACCCATCGCGGCGGTGTGGGTGCGGACGAGGCCGCGGTCGATCACCCGGTGGAGGCCGACCCGCGCGGCCTGGGCAGGCGGGGCACCGAACTGGGCGCTGCTCACCAGCACATCTTGCAGGACCACCTGGGCCTGAAGGTCGCGTGCGGCACCGGCAGCGCCGGCCAACGCCAAAGCGGACATCAACGACGTGAAAACCTTCATGCTTCCCTCCTTCACACTCTCGCACTGCGGCCAATCGCCGCGCACGGCCCGCACTGCGCGGCCGTGCTTACACGATACACCGCATGGCAGGCTGGGCAAGGAAAATGCCGGGGCAATCTGTACGCGAGTTGTTCGTGTACGTCGGTGTCCGATCGTGGCGTGGGGTGGCGTGGCCCCCCCCGCAGCGGCCTGCCCACGTGAGTACGCTTGGCCCCGCTGGCGACCGGTGTGCTGCGCACCGGCCTGGCGACCGATGGAGTCGGCTCATGCGAGTCCTCATGCTGGGGTGGGAGTTTCCCCCGTTTATCGCCGGCGGCTTGGGCACGGCGTGCTATGGGCTCACGCGGGCCCTTGATCGTGCGGGGCACGAAATCCTGTTTGTGCTGCCGCGCCCGGTTGACCGGAGTCTGGCCTCCCACGTGAAGATGTTCAGCCCGGAGGGACTCGCGGCGGGGTCGCCGGCGGCCCGGGGTGTGGGCGGTATTGTCGCCGGCGGCCAGGTGGTCTGGGACGATGAGGCGGAGCCGCGCGCCGGCGGTGCAGGCGGCGCTGGGGGTGGCGGGGCACGGCCGTTCGCGCACACGCGGTTCATGGGTGTCCCGGCGAGTTTTTCCAGCCCCTACCCGGGGTTCGGAAAGAAGCGGGTGGTGCGCACTGTGAAGGTGGGAACGGCCGTGGGCGCGTCCGGCCCCGGGGGCACCGAGTACGAGTTCGATACCGACGGCGACGAACTGGCCGAGGAACTGGCCCAGGTGCACGGCGCGGGGGCCAGCGCGCACGACGGGCACGGGGCACCCGGCTTCGGCAAGAGCGGGGCGGGCGCGGGGTATCGGGGCGACCTCTTTGCCGAGGCGGAGCGCTACGCACGCCTGGTGGTGGCCCTCACGCGCGGCGAGACGTTTGACGTGGTGCACGCTCACGACTGGCTGACCTTTCCGGCCGGGCAGGCGGCGGCACGGGTGAGCGGCAAGCCGCTGGTGGTGCACGTGCACAGCACCGAGTTCGACCGTTCCGGCGAGCACGTGAACCAGCGCGTGTACGACATCGAGCGGCGGGGCATGCACTCGTCGATGAAGGTGATCTGCGTCAGCGAACTCACCAAGAGCATCTGCGTGCGCCGCTACGACATGGACCCGGGGCGCGTGGAGGTGATCTACAACGGCATCGATTCCGAGGGTGTGCAGCCGCGCCCGGGTGAGATGATCCGCAGCAAGGACAAGATCGTGCTCTTTTTGGGGCGCATCACCATGCAGAAAGGGCCGGAATACTTCATCGCGGCGGCCAAAAAGGTGCTGGAGAAGGTGCCGGAGGCCAAGTTCATCATCGCCGGCTCGGGCGACATGGAACTGCGCATGATCGAACTCGCGGCCGAACTGGGGATCGGCCACCGGGTGCTGTTCACGGGCTTTTTGCGTGGCAAGGATGTGGACCGCGCGTACCAGATGGCGGATTGCTACGTGATGCCGAGCGTGAGCGAACCCTTCGGCCTGGCACCGCTTGAGGCGATGCGGCAGGACGTGCCGGTCATCATCAGCAAGCAGAGCGGGGTGAGCGAGGTGCTCAGCCACGCCCTGAAAGTCGATTTCTGGGACACGCACGACATCGCCAACAAGATCGTGGCGGTGCTGCGGCACCCGCCCTTGGGCCAGACCCTGCGCGAGCACGGCAGTTTCGAGTTGCGCCGCCTCACGTGGGAGGGCGCGGCCACAGCCTGCGGCAAGGTCTACTCGTGGCTTGCCGGCCCGCGGGTCTGAGTTCGGCAGCCGGACATCGGCGGCTACTGCGAGCGCCGTTCGGCGGCCCGCTTGACCGGATCGGGCGGCGGCGCCGGCGGGAGTTCGGCCTTGGCCTTGGCGGACAGTTCTTCGGCGGCCTTCTGGGCCTCGGCGGAAATCGGCGGAGCCGTGTTGCCACCCAACCAGCCCAACTGGTAGGCCACCAGCGTGCCGGCCACAGCCAGGGCCACCACGGCCACGCCGACCTTGATCATGGCGGGGTTGATCGGGCTGCCAGACGATGAACGTGGAGCGGGCATCGAGTCCTCCAATCAGGCGGCACACCGGCCGCCGGTAACGGAAGTGTACCACCATGGTTTGGGGGGCGCGGGGCGGACGAAGAGGACCTTCACCTCAGCCGACATCGCGCTTCTGGAAGAGCAGCGTGGCCAGGGCCAGGAGAAAAACCACCTGTATCAGCGCGTAAAGCACGACAAGTGCCAGGTGCCCGGCCGGTACTGGCACGTTCTGGGTAACGGCATCGCTGAGCCAGAAGAACTGCATGTTCGGCACCAGGCCCCACACCGCCAGGGCCACCGGATTGGTCCGGGTGGCGTGCGTGAAGACAAAGTCGCCGGCCCGCGGCGGGCGCGACACACGCGCCGGGTCGTATCCCAGGTTGCGCACGGTCAGGAGCGTGCCCTCGATGGCAGTCACCACGAGGGCAGGTGTCGTGGTTGGCGCGGTCCACGTGCGCTCGTCGGCCACGTTGCCGTTCCACGGCGCGTAGGGGCCCGCGGCGAGGGCCATGCCGTTGGGTACCGGCCCGTAGTGGAAGCGGTCGCCGGGGGCGATGGGGCTGGAGGGTGCGGAGCGCAGGCGGATGAAGTTGATGTCGCCCGAGCGGGCCAGGGTTTCTGCGCTCTGCCGCTCTGCCTCCACCGACTGGATCTGCCCCACCAGAGCGTTGTCGAAAGCGTGCCGGCCCACAAGATGGTTCGATAGCAGGCCGGCGAGGAAGACCCCGAAGCAGATCAGGATGGTCATCACCTGCCCAAGCCGCGTGCTGGCCGCCACCGCCGCGGCCGTGAGCACGGTGAGGGCCAGCAGCAGGCACACGCTGGCGGTCAGCACCTGCGGCTTGAAATCCTTGTGCAGGTCCTGCACTTCCCACTTCTTGCTCAGGAGCAGCACCAGGAACCACGCCACGGCCATGAAGGGGAGCACCAGCAGGGTCGAGACCTGCACGAAGTGCCAGCCGTAGAAGAAGTTGCCCCAGATGGCGATGCCGCACGCCAGGGCGATCGCCCCCAGCGAGAACAGGATCACGGGCTGGTCGGGGTCGTCGGCCGCTGTCGAGAGCGCGCCGTGCCGGATGCTCATCAGCAGGAACAGGAGCATGGTGGCCGCAGCGATCAGCACGGCCGCGCCGGTTCCGGCGAACTTTCCCAGCACCACGCTCACGCGCGGCACCGGCTTGGACACGATCGTCAGCAGCGTGCGCTGCTCGATCTCGCGGCTGATGGCGCTGGTGGCCACGAAGCCGGCCAGCAGGGCCCCGCAGAAGAGCACGTTGGCCAGCCCGATGTCGAGCAGGAGTTTGTTGTCGTTGGAGAGTTCGCCGCTGCTCGAGTACTCCAGCGCGTAGCCCACGGAGGCCGTGTTGAAGAAGTGGAAGATGCCGTTGAGGGCAATGAGGATGAAGTAGACGGGCTGGCGCACGCTCTCGATGAAGGTGGTGCGCGCGATGGTGAGGGCGAGGGAAACCATCATCGGTTGCGTGAGGGCGGCGTGACCCGAAACAGAGGCGGCGCCGAGCGCGGTGTGGACGGGGGCAGAGGGTAACCGCCCAGCAGCCGCGGCGGGTGGCGGTCCGCGGCGGCCGGCTGAGGGGGCGCGATCGCGCGAACCGGCGGCCCGCTCGGCCCGTACTTACGCACGGCCGTGTCTACGGGTTCGGCCCGAGGGCCGCGGTCGTCGGGCGTGCGGCCGTGCGGCCGTGCGGGCTGGACAGCCGCGGCCCGGCGACGGACAATACCCTCCCCGCCGCGCGGGCCCGTTCGGGCCGCGCTGCCAGGGTTGGCGGTTCTCTCTCCGTCCCCGGTTCGCCGGGCGACAAAGCCGGTCGGAGTGTGCATGAAGGCGGACTCATTTTCCTATTCGCGTGCCGCGGCTGTCAGTCTGCTGGGTCTGGCCCTGCAGGGCGCTTCGGGCATCGGACTGGTGATCTACGGCGTGCTCGGCAAGGACCCTGCCGGCCTGCACGCAGGCTATCTGGTGCTGTCGGGCGGCCTGATCTGGCTGGCGCTGGCCCTGGTCTTCGATCAGCACCGCCGTGAGCGGATCGAGGCCATGGAGGCGGAGGCCCTGGCGACGGGCGGCGCGGCCCAGCAGAGCGTGTTCGAGCGCGCCGGAGACGAGCTGCTGGTGGCGGCCCGGCGCCTGGCGTGGATGCACCGGGTGCTGCTCCCGGTCGCCAGTCTGGCCCTCGCGGGCGTGCAGATCGGGCTGGGTGTCTGGCTGTTGCGGGCCTCGATCGCCGGGTTGAACGCGGAGACGTACACGGCGCCGGCGCAGCGGGGCTGGGCCGTGTCGGTGGGCCTGGGCGTGGCCGTGGTCGGCTTTGTCTTTGCGCGCTTCGTGTCGGGCATGGCCAAGCAGGGCGCATGGGCCAACCTGCGCGGCGGGGCCGGCGCGGCGGCCTGTGCCGCGCTGGCGGGCGTGCTGCTGGGCGTGGCCCACTTCCTCCACTACGTCGGCAGCGAATGGGTGTTGCGGCACCTGGCGGTGGCGCTCGACGCCATGATGGTGCTGGTGGGCGCAGAGACGCTCCTGAACTTCCTGCTCAACCTGTACCGGCCGCGCAAGCCGGGCGAGGTGCCCCGGCCGGCCTTTGACTCGCGGGTGATGAGTTTCATCGCCTCGCCGGATCGGCTGGCCGAGAGTCTGGGCGGCGCCATCAGTTACCAGTTCGGCGTCGATGTGACGCGCTCCTGGGCCTATCGCCTTCTGTCACGCTCGGTGCTCATGCTGGGGGTGGTGGTGGCGGGCGTGCTCTGGGCCACCACGGCCCTCGAGCAGGTGGAGCCCGACGAGCAGGCGGTGCGGGTGCGCACGGGGCGCATGGTGGGCGTGGCCGGCCCCGGTCTGCACGTGAAACTCCCGTGGCCCTTTGAGGTGCTCGAGACGGTCCGCACCACCGCCCCGCGCCGCATGGACCTGATGACCGGCACGCCGGTCAACGACGGTCCGATTCTCTGGACCAACGACCACAAGACCGAGGAGATGTACGCCATTGTGCAGCCCACGGTGCGGGGCGGTGCCGCGGCGGGTTCGGGGGGCGCGGCCTCGGGCGGGGCAGACGTGCGCGACGTGGCCTTGGTCGCTGTCGAGGTGCCCCTGGTCTACCGCATCCGCGACCTGACCAAGTTCGATGCCTTCGCCGACCCGGCCACGCGCGACGGCTGGCTCAAGAGCGCGGCCCGCGCCGAGGTGATGCGGCACCTGGCCTCGATCGATGAGGACCAGGTCCTGGGGCGCGGCAGGGTGGACGCGTCGGAGGCCATGCGGCGGCGGGTGCAGCAGCGGCTGGACGACATGGGAGCGGGCATCGAGGTGATCTTCGCCGGGCTCGAGGGTGTGCACCCCGACCGCGAGGCGGCCAAGCACTTCGAGGCCGTGGTGGAGAACGAGCAGCAGGGTCAGGGCGCGATCGAGGCGGGCCGCACCAAGGCGATCGAGACCCTCACGGAGGCGGTGGGCAGCGTGGATCTGGCCCGCCAGATTTCCGCTGCGATCGACACCCTCGACGCGATGGCGGGCCGCCCCGCGGCCGAGGTGGAGGCGCAGACGCTCGTCATCGAAGACCTCGTGATGAAGGCGGGCGGCAAGGCGGGCACCGCCATCGAGGCGGCGCGGGCCGACCGTTGGATGCGGCACATGAGCGAGCGGGGCAGGGCCGAGGCCTATGTGGGCCAGACCGCGGCGTACAACGCCGAGCCGCGCGTCTACATGGCAACCCTGTACTTCCAGATGCTCAAAGACCTGATGGCGGATGCGCGGGTGTTCATCACCCCGCCCAACCCTTGGGTGATGATGGACCTCAAGGATGTGGACACGGGCGGCAACGTGCTCACCAACCCCGTGGGAGATACGCAGTAAGGACGGAAACGGGCAAGTCGCAAAGTGGCCGAGTGGGACAGTGGCAGAGCGAGGCTTGATGCCTCAAGCCTGATGTCTGAAGCCTGAAGCCTCGAAGGAGCAGCCTCGTGCAGTCGGTACTCAGATACGTCGTGGCCCTGGTCATTCTTCTCGCCATCGTGGCGTTCATGGCCACCTACACCGTTCGTTTCACGGAGGTGGCCGTGGTGGCCACCTTCGGCAAGGCCACGGAGCAGTCGGTGGTGAAGGAGCCGGGCCTGCGCTTCCGCGTGCCCTACCCGGTGCAGAGCGTCACCAAGTACGACACCCGCACACGCTACGTGGAGAGCCGCCCCGAGACCCTGCAGACCGGCGACAACCGCCTGATCGTGGTGACCAGTTTCGTCACCTTCCGGGTCAGCGACCCGCTCCGGTTCTACCAGGCGTTCTCCAACGCCGGCTCGGGTTCCGCCTCGCACTTCAAGGCCGCGGAGAAGGCCCTGCAGGACAAGCTCCGCTTTGCCATGGGCGGCCAGATGGGCCGCTTCCAGATGGACAAGCTCTTCACCACCGACCCCGCGGCGGCGGGGGGGGGCGGCTTGCCCGACCTCGAGAAGGCCATCCTCGCCCAGCTCGACACCGGCGGGGGCGATTCCCCCGCGCTCTCGTCCTACGGCATCGCGCCTCTCGCCGTCGGCATCAGTTCCATCAAACTGCCCGAGGAGACAAGCAAGGCCGTCTTCAACCGCATGTCGGCCACGCGCCAGCGCATCGCCCAGGAGGCGGTGAGCAAGGGCAACGCCGAGTCGAGCCGCATCCGCTCCGAGGCCGAGAGCGCGGCTCAGAAGATCCTGGCCTTCGCCGACCGGCGTGCCAAGGCCATCCGCGGCCAGGGCGACCTGGAGGCGGCCCAGTACTTTGCCAAGCAGAGCACCGCCCCTGAGTTGGCCGTGTTCCTCAAGAACCTCGACTTCATGCGGGAGGCCCTCGCCAAGAACGTGACGCTGGTGCTGCCCACCAACCTGCCGGGCCTGGGCCTGCTCAACCCGGACGCCCTCACGGGCTTGCCGCCCGGACAACTGCCGCCCTTTGATCTGAACACGCTGCGCACGCCCCGCCCCCCCGCGTCCAAGCCGGTCAGCGACGCGAACGGCTCCGACATGACACCCGCCGGAGGTGGCCGGTGAGCGATCAGCCGGGCCCCGCGCCCAATCCCGCCATGATGCCCCCGCCCTCCGGCAGGCGTGCCGCGTCGATCACCCTGCGCGAGCGAGCCGGAGACCAGGCCGACCTGGCCACCATGATGGACCCGGCGAGCAAGTCGCTGGCGGATGCGCTGCGCATCTGCTACCGGTTGTTGCAGGGCACCATGGTGGTGCTGGTGGTGCTGTTCGCGTTCAGCGGAGTCAAGACCGTGAACACCGGTGAGAAGGGCATGCGCCTGCTCTTCGGCCGGCCGCAGGCCACCGACCTGCCGCCGGGTCCACAGTTCACACTGCCCGAGCCGCTGGGCGAACTGGTGCGGATCAGCACCGGGGCACAGACCGCCCGCTTTGACGACGAGTTCTGGCCGGCGGTGAGCCAGAGTGCACGCGGCAAGCCCGTGGCCGAGATTCGCAACGAGGGCAAGGCCCGGCTCGACCCCGCGGCCGACGGCTCGCTCATCACCGCCGACGGCAACCTGGCCCACGCCCGCTTCAGCGTCCTCTACCGGCGCGAGAACGTGATGGACAACGCCCGCAACGTCGACCCGCTCGACGAGGTGTGGGTGGTGCGGGCCGCCGTGCGGCGCGGGGCCGTGATCGCCGCGGCGGGCGTCACCATCGACGAGATGCGCAGCGGCCTGCCCGACGACGGCCGCAAGGGGGCGTTCGCCTCGATGCAGCGTCGCACCCGCGAGGCCGCCCAGGAACTGCTCAACGCCCTCAACACCGGCATCGTGATCGACGACCTCTCGGTGCTCGAGCCGACGGCGCCGCTCTTTCTCATCCGCGACTTCGAGTTGGTGCAGACGGCCCAGTCCGGCGCCAAGGAGGCGATCGATAGAGCCGGGCAAGACCGCGTTCGCCGCCTGGCCCGGGTGGCCGGCTCGGCCAGCGAGCCGCTCTTGGCACTGATCGACCAGTACGACCGCCGCCTCGCCAGGGGCGAGGTGCAGGAGGCGGAGAAGGTGTTGGCCGGCATCGACACCATTCTGGAGGGCAAGGCCTTTTCGGGCTTCGGCGTCGAGGTCCCGCCGGGTGCGCTCAGCGGCGAGGCGGCCCAGGCCCTCTCCGCAGCGCGTGAGTACCGCAGCAGCGCCGTGAGCCGGGCCGCCGCGGACGCCACCATGTTCGAGCGCAAACTCGAAGCCTTCCGCCAGAACCCCGAGGTCGTGATGACCGGCGACTGGACGCAGGCCTTCACCCGCTTCATGACCCGCGACAACGTCGAGGCCCACATCCTGCCGCCCGGCTCGGGGCCCGTGCAACTCTCGCTCAACCGCGACCCGGAACTGGTGCGCAAGATGGCCCTGCGCCGCCAGCGCGAGGCCGCCGACAAGCGCAACAAGGCCGCGCAGGAGGAGGCCGACGCGGCCAAGTTCGGCGAGGTGAAGAAGGCCGGCGCGGCTGCCGGTCTGTAACCCCGGCTCTCCCCATGGCCCAAGCCCACCACGAACCCGTCGTCGCCGTGCAGGCCCTCACCAAGGTCTTCAAAGACTTCTGGCTGCGGCCCCGGGCCCGCGCCGTGGACGGCGTGTCGTTCAGCATCGCGCCCGGCGAGGTCTTCGGCCTCCTGGGTCCCAACGGCTCGGGAAAGTCCACGACCATCAAGATCATCCTGGGCCTGTTGCGTCAAACAGCCGGGCGCGTCCTGGTGTTCAACAAACTCCCCACCGACGTCGCCACCAAGAACCGAATCGGCTACCTGCCCGAGGAGTCGTACCTCTACCCCTTCCTCAACGCCCGCGAGACGCTCGACTACTACGCCAAACTCTTCCAACTCGACCACCGCGTGCGCACGCGCCGCATCGACGAGTTGCTCGACATGGTGGGCCTCACCGCGGTCCAGCACCGGGCCGTGCGCGAGTACTCCAAGGGCATGCAGCGCCGCATCGGCATCGCTCAGGCCCTCATCAACGACCCCGACCTGCTCATCCTCGACGAACCCACCACCGGCCTCGACCCCATCGGCACCCGCCAGATCAAGGACCTCATCCTCGCCCTGGGCAGGCGCGGCAAGACCATCATCCTCTCCTCGCACCTCCTGGCCGATGTCGAAGACTGCGTTGACCGCATGGTCATCCTCTACGGGGGCAAGGTGCAACGCGAGGGCACCTGTGAGCAGTTGCTCAGCGCCTCCTCCGGCCGGCTCATCGAGACCGACGATCTCGACGACGCCACCATTGAGCAGATCGACCGCCTCATCCGCGAGCGCAGCGGCGGCCAGCGCGGCATCGGCCGTGTGCGCAAGCCCCGGCAGACGCTCGAAGCCCTGTTCGTGGACATCGTGAACGAGGCCCAGGCCCGCCGCCTCGCCACCAGCGGGGCGAGCCACGACGGGCGCACCGCCGCGTTCTTGCGCGGGGGCGGTGCCGATGCGGGCGACGGGCGGGCCGTGATCGCCAGCCTGCTGGCCGGCGAGGAGCCCGCCGTGGCACCGGCCGCGTTGCCGCCGCGGGCGCCGGTGCCCGCAGCCGCTGGGCCCGACGCGTCGCTCATCACGTCGCTGGTGCAACCCGAACCGCCCGCGCCCCCGGCGGCCGCCCCGGAGGTTGAGGCCGCGCCGTCTGCGGACGTGGACCGGGGTGTGATCTCGGCCCTGCTCGGGGGCCAGGCTCCGGCTCCTCCCACCAAGCCCGGAGCCAAGCCGTGACCTTCGCCGACGGGCTGGGCCGGCTGAACCGCCTGCAGCAGGGGCGCCTCTTCAAGATCGTGGCGAGCGTGCTGGTGCTGGCCCTGGGCATCGCCGCCGTCGCCACCTACGCGGTGCAGAGCGCGGCGGCCCGGCAGTCGCTGCCCCTGCTGGAGGTGGTGAGGGCCGAAGCGGCCGATGCCGCGCCCCCTCCGGGCGAGACGCCGGAGCAGGCCGCGGCCCGCGCGGCCTTGGAGAAGTCGCAGCGGGCATCCGCGCAGGCCACGGTCCAGGCGGTGAACTCGATCCTCGAGCGGCGCATGAGCGTGGCCGACTTCGCCGTGGGCACAGGCCTGGTGTCCGGCGTGGCCCTGGTGGTGGTGTGGCTGGGCCTGGCGCTCACGTACCTGGCGGTGATCGTGGCCGGGCTGGCCACGGCCCTGCCGCTGTGGGTCTGGGGCTCGGCGTGGTGGCGGGGTGTGGGCGTGTTCGTGGCCGGGTCGCTGGCCCTGGCGAGTTCGTTTTCGGCCCTCGTGCAACTCGCCCGCCTGGTGCTGGCGGGGTCGCACCCGGTGCTCTCGATCGCCCGCAACGTGGTGAACGAGGCCGTGCGCATGAAGGTGAGCCTGGTCTTCATCGTGCTGCTCATCTTCGGGCTGGCCGCGCTGCCGGGCGCGCTCGACGCCAACAGCCCGCTGCGCTACCGGGTGCAGGCCTTCCTCACCTACGGGCTTGAGGGGGCGTTTGTGGTGGTGGCGTCGCTCACGGTCTTTCTGGCCTGCGCCACCGTGGCCTTCGAGCAGCGCGACAAGATCATCTGGCAGACCATGACCAAGCCGGTGCAGCCCTGGCACTACGTGCTGGGCAAGTGGCTGGGCGTGGGCGCGGTGTCGCTGGTGCTCATGGGTGTGGCCACCTCGGGCATCTACCTCTTCACCGAGTATCTGCGCAACCAGCCCGCCCAGGGCGAGGCCCGCCCCTTCCAGGCCCGCGGGGCGCTCGAGGGCTCGGGCGAGAGCGTCTCGATGGACCGCCTCGTGCTCGAAACCCAGGTGCTCACGGCCCGCGAATCGGTGATCCCCGTCGGGCCCAACGTGGTGGAGGATGCGCTGGCCAAGGAACTCGACCGCCGGGCCGAACTGGCCAAACAGAGCGAACTGGACTGGCGCGACACCCCCGAGGCCCGCAAGAAACTCCGCGACGACTTCGACAAGGAGGTGATGGGCGCCTTCTATGCGGTGTCGCCGGGAACGTGGCGCGAGTACGAGTTTCCCGGCCTGCTGGCCGCCCGTCAGCGCGGCACGCCCATCACGCTCCGCTTCAAGGCCGATGCCGGCAACAACAACCCCATCGACACCTACCGCCTCTCGTTCCTCGTGGGCGGGCAGGAGCCGATCGTGCGCGAGATCCGCCTGGGGCAGTTCATCAGCCTGCCGCTGTCGCCGGCGCTGATCGAGGTGTTGACGGACAAGGACAGCGACCCCGTGGGCATCCTGCGCGTGCAGGTCTTCAACGGCGATTGGAACCGCCAGACGATGAACAAGGAGACCGTGACCTTCAACCCCGCTGGCGGGCTGGAGGTGTCCTACCCCGTCGACTCCTTCCGGGCCAACTTCTTGCGCATCGTCGCCATCGCGTGCCTCAAACTGCTTTTCCTCGCCAGCATCGGGCTCATGCTGGGCACGTTTCTCTCCTTCCCGGTGGCCGCGCTGGCCGCGTTCGGCGTGCTGGTGTGCGCCGAGGGCGTGCCCTATCTCAAGGCCGCGCTCGATTCCTACGGCCCGGTGGGATACGACCGAGAGTTCAAGTGGTACCGGGTGCCCATCATCTGGATCTCCGAGACCGTGACCGCCGCTCTGGGCTTCTACGCCACGGTGAACCCGGCCCAGAACATCGCCACCGGCCGCTTCGTAGGATGGACGGCGTTGGGCCGGGCCGCGGTGATGCTGGGAGGCCTGGCTGGCGTGGTGCTCGCCTGCGGCGCGGCGATCTTCCGGCGTCGCGAACTGGCCACCTACTCGGGGCACTGAAATGCCCCGTGCGCGGAGCGCGTTCTTCATGCGTCGAGACACGTTTGTCCAACTCGCGGCCGGCGCCACCATGCTGGCGGCTCTGGGCGGCTCGGTGGCCACCACCACCTGGGTTGCGGGCAGCGTGGGCCGGAACGGGCTGGTGTACACCGACCGTGCCGAGGAGGGCGACCCGCCCGAGGTCGGCATCGGCATCGCCATGGGCGCGTTCCGCGGGCTGTTTGTCAACGCGTTGTGGTGGCGGGCCAACAAGGCCAAGGAAGACGGCAACTTCTACGAGGCGGTCGATCTGGCCCGCACCATCACGCGCCTGCAGCCGCGCTTCCCCCGCGTGTGGGCCTTTCACGCGTGGAACCTGGCGTACAACATCTCCGTCGCCACGCAGACGCACACGGAGCGCTGGCAGTGGGTGAACTCGGGGATCCGCTTGCTCCGCGAGGAGGGCATCCCATCCAACCCCAATGACATGTTCATCCACAAGGAGTTGGCGTGGATCCTGCTGCACAAGGTGCAGGGCGTGATGGACGACGCCCACAACTATTACAAACGAATGTTTGCGCTGGAGTGGACGATCGCGCTGGGCCCGCCCCGGCGCGCCTCGCTCACGCAGACGCGGGCTCAGTCCATCGACGAGGCCGCCGCCTTCCTCCAGCGCGTGGCCGGCGCGGCGGAAACGCTCGACGAGGTCGTGGTCAAGGAGCCGCGTGCCGCCGCGCTGATCGCGCGCCTGCGCGACGAGGCCGGGCTTGACCTCAAGAGCACCGAAGGTCGGCTCGCCCTGCTGGCGGGCATCGAATACGGGCGGGCCCTGGAGCGGCTGCGGCAGGCTCTGCCCAGGATCGGCTTCGGAGCCACCGACAGCCCGATCATGCGCGTGCTGGGCGATCGTGCCCACGACGACGCGTTTGCCGTGCTGGTGCCCCACGTGCGCAAGCGCGTGCTGGTGGATCATTACCGCATGGAGCCCGAGCGGATGGTGGCGACCGTGCGGCGTTTCGGCCCGCTCGACTGGCGGCACGCCGCGGCCCACGCCCTGTACTGGGCCACCCGCGGGGTGGACGAGGCCGACGGCAAGGCCACGGAGCAGAACCGCTCCGACCTCGACTTCATCAACACCGACCGCATCGCGCTGCACAGCGTGCAGGAACTCTTCCGCTACGGCACCGTCGTGTTCGATGTTCTGCGGCCCGAGTACTACATGACGCTGCCCAACCCCGACTTCATCCCGACGTACCGGGAGATCATGATGGCGGTGGGCGAGCGCGAGGCCCGCCAGATGATGGACCAGCGCAAGGCCGACATCACCGAGCGCCCCTACAAACTCTACAACGCCGGCTACGAGAACTTCATGCGCGACGCCATCAGTTACATGTACCGGCGCGGCGACGTGGGCACCGCCCAGGAATACAAGGACCTGCTCTACTCCGACTTCGCGGCCGGCCGCCTCAACTGGCACGACAAGGTCGAGCAGCAGTTCCAACTCGAACTCCCGCTCGACGAGTTCGTGCTCCGCCAGGTCTACAACCGCGTCACCACGCCCAACGTGGCCGTGGCCGAGATCCAGGGCGCGCTCCAGTCGGCCTACGTGCAGGGCCTCCTGTTCGGCGACACCGAGCAGTTCCGCCGCCAGATGGAGTACGCCAAACTCTTCCACGCCGTCTACATGAAGGAGCAGTACAAGAACACCCAGGTCGACCCCGAGCGGGCCCGCCTCGAGGTGCTCCCCAGAGATTTCGGCGAGGCCGCCAGCCGCATCATGATCGCGGTGATGATCCAGCTCGGCGTGGCCGACGGCTCGTTCGAGGACGGGGCCATCATCTACGCCCGGGCGCCCCAAGACCTGCAACTGGCCGCCTACGACGAACTCTCCACCACGCTCAAGCCCAAGGTTGACGAACTGGCCGCAAAGAACGGCCAACCCAAGTTCGACACCTGGTTTCCCCCGCCCGAGGGGTACGCCGAGTACCGGGCCGCGCGCGAGGCGAAGGTCCGGCCCGATGTGCAGAAGGCCATCACCGAGCAGAAGTAGCCCGTCGCCTCTCCGCCGCGCTCAGATGCACAGCCGCCGCATCGCGTCGCTGTACTTCTCCAGGGTCTTGCCCGCA
The DNA here is from genome assembly GCA_964590885.1 of uncultured Phycisphaeraceae bacterium. GTDB lineage: Bacteria > Planctomycetota > Phycisphaerae > Phycisphaerales > UBA1924 > JAEUIX01. The sequence goes on along the minus strand of CAZPWW010000009.1, from coordinate 77,728 downwards.
ACCTCCGCCGGCAGCTCGGGGCCGGGCGGGGTCTTGTCCCATGCTCCCGCGCTCACCAGCGTCTCCAGATACTCGCGCAGGTACTGCTTGTCGAAACTCCTCTGCGGCCCGCCCGGCTTGTGCCCCTCCGCCGGCCAGAAGCGTGATGAGTCCGGCGTGAGCGCCTCGTCGATCAGGATCGGCGGCGTCCACACCCGTGCGGGCGCATCCACGCCTCCCTCCGGGATGCCGAACTCGAACTTGGTGTCCGCGATGATGATGCCGCGCTCCAGCGCGTGAGCCGCCGCGGCCTTGTAGATCGCCAGCGCAGTGTCGCGCAGCACCCCCATCACCTCCATCCCCGCTTCATCCGCGGCCCGCTCAAACGAGATGTTCTCGTCGTGCCCGCTCTGGGCCTTGGTAGCGGGCGTGAAGACCGGTTCGGGCAGCCGGTCGCACTGCTTGAGCCCCGCCGGCAGCCGCACGCCGCACACGCTCTGCGTCGCCTGATACTCCTTCCACCCCGAACCCTCAAGGTACCCGCGCACCACGCACTCGATCGGCACCACCCGGCATCGGCGCCCGATCATCATCCGCCCCTCCAGCCACGCCCGTGCCCGTGAACCGGGCGGGGCCACGTCCGCCGGCAGGTCATCCGGCGATGTTGACAGCAGGTGGGTTTCGCACAGGCCGCGCCGCTGCACAAAGCCGAGCCAGAAGGCGGCCATCGCCGTCAGCACCCGCCCCTTGCCCTCGATCGGCGTGGGCATCACCACGTCGAAGGCCGAGATGCGGTCGCTCGCCACGATCAACACGCGCGGTGTGTCCGGCCCGCCGCGCGGGCCTGGGGCGGCGGGCAACTCGTAAACGTCGCGCACCTTGCCGCGCCGCAACAGCGGCAGGTTGATGGCGGGGTACGGGCCGGGCGTGGGAGGGGCTGCGGGCATCGGCGGTACGGTACCCCGGCGACACCCGCCCGTCGTCCGGCTACGCTCACGGCCCCCGCGGCAGGCCCCCGGCCCCCGCGGCCTACGGGCCCCTGCATGCTGCTCTTCTCCGTCTTTGACGAGTCCGGACCGGCCGCCGACTGGCCCCTGCGCCACGCCTATCTGGTGGGCGGAGACGATCTGGTCTTCGCGGGCGAGGTGCGCCTCGAAGAGGGCTTCCTGCGCTGCGAACGCCGGCAAGAGGGGGCCTGCGGTCTTGGCGTGCAGTTCCCTGTGCGCCTGCCCCGCGACAGTCAGCCCAGCCTGCTCACCCTGCGTACGTGCCTCTTGCCCCAGCGCACCGAGCCCTATCTGCTCAGCCTCGAACTCGCCCGCCACCGCCTGATGCTGGTGCTGAACAAACTCGAGGAGTGGGCCTTCTTCGACCTTGCCGCCGACGACCCGCTGATGCAGAAGGTGGAGGAGGCCCGCCTCGCCTTCACCGCTGCCTTGCTCATCCAGCGCACCGGCGCGGCGGCGGGCATGGCCAAGGGACGCCCGCCGTTCACACGCGAAGCCGATGACGCGGCCCGCCGGGCTCTGGCCCTCGCCGTTGATGTGAGCCACGACCTTGCCCTGCGCCAGGCCCAGGTGCAGCACGGCCGGCGGGTGTCGGGCGACATGGCCAAGGCCGCGGCCATCACGCCCCCGCCCAACGCCATCACCGATCACGAGGCCCGTGCCAGCAGGGCCGCGGCGCTGGGCACGCCGGGCCTGCTGCTGCCGGAGATGCCGCGCGTGGGCGTGAGCGTGAGCCCGAACCACTGCACGCCCGAGTTGCAGGCCGTGGTGCAGGCCACGTGCGACTTTGTGCAGACGCCCATGCGCTGGGTGGACATGGAGCCCACCGAGGGTAAGTACGCCTTCGCCAAGACCGACAAATGGATCGAATGGGCCGTGATGAAGGCCAAACTCCCCGTGGTCGCCGGACCGTTGGTCGACCTGCGCTCAGGTGTGGTGCCCGACTTTCTCTACATCTGGGAGCACGACTACGAGACCTTGAAAGAAGTCGTCTTCGAGCACTGCAAGACGCTCGTCACCCGCTACCGCAAGGCCGTGCACACGTGGATCGTCGCCAGCGGCCTGCCCTGCGGCGGAGCCTTCAAACTCACCTACGAGCAGGTGATCGATCTCACCCGCACCTGCGTGCTGCTGGTGCGCAAACTCCAGCCCGCCGCCAAGGTGGTGGTCGAGATCGCCCAGCCTTGGGGCGAGTACAACGCCGGGCCCGCGCAGGGTGCCGGCCAGGGCTGGAAGGCCATCCCGCCCACGCTCTATGCCGAACTGCTCAACCAGCTCGGGCTCAACATCGATGCCCTGGGCATCCGTCTGCAGATGGGCCAGAACTCCCCCGGCCGCAGCACCCGCGACCCCATGGCCGTGAGCGCCATGCTCGACCGCTACGCCAACCTCGACCGCCCCGTCATGGTGAGCGCGGCGGGTGCGCCCAGCCGCGTGCCCGCCATCAAGGGCGACGAGCCCGCCGACCCCGGCTGCTGGGGCGGGCCGTGGACCCCCGAGTCGCAGGCTCGCTGGCTCGCTGATGTGGCCCGGATCGTGGCCGGCAAGCCCTATGTGCAGAGCCTGTGCTGGCAGGAACTCTGCGACCTGGAGCCCGGCGGCGAGATGCCCGGGGGCGGCCTGCTCAGCGGTTCGGGCGCATCCAAGCCCGCGCTTGCCTCGCTGCAACGGGTGCACGAATCCCTGCGCGACCGCAAGGCCCTGGTGTGAGCCACGCGGCACGCGCCGGGTCTTTGGCTCAGGTGGGGCGGACGTCCCGTCCGCCTGCAGGCGACCTGCGCCCCCGCGCCGCTCCTACACCACCCGTACCCGCGTCGCCTGCTGCATCAGCATCTGCACCTCCACGCGCTGGCCCTCATCGGGGGGATGGCCGCCCTCGAGCGCGTGCCGCGGCACCCGCACTGAGATCGCCGCGACCTTGCCGGGTGCCGCTTCGGGCAACCCGGGCACGCTCCCCGCATCGGGCTCGATGAGCACGTCGAAGTAGATGTCCCCGTGAATGGACACGCCCGCCACGCGGAGCACGCGACCCGAAATGGAACCGGCGAGGGGGAGCATCCGGGATTGTTCGCGCGCATCCGCCGTGGATACTGTCGCTCGTGCGTCGCCTCAAGTACCACATCAACGTGTTCTTCAGCAAAGACGACAACGCCTTCATCGCCGACGTGCCCGACCTGAAGCACTGCTCCGCCCACGACACCACGCCGGAGAAGGCGGTGCGCCAGGTGCAGGTGGCCATGCGTGCGTGGCTGGCCGTGGCCAAGGCGCACGGCAAGCGGATTCCCACGCCGCGGTATCGCCCCGCGATCTATCAGGTGGCGTGAGCAGGCCTGGTCCTTACCATCAGCCATGATCGTCGGCACCGCCGGTCGCGGCCCCTCATCCATCGCCGAACTCCTCGACCCCGCCCTCGCCGCGCGGCTCGAATCCCTCGACGTCGTCAGCCGCAAGGTCTTCTCCGGCAAACTCCAGGGCGAGCGCCGCTCCAAGCGCCGCGGCCGCAGCGTCGAGTTCGACGACTACCGCGAGTACGTGCCCGGCGACGACCTCCGCCACATCGACTGGAACGTCTTCGCACGCCTCGACCGCTTCTTCATCAAGGTGTTTCAGGAAGAGGAAGACCTCTGCCTGCACTTGGTGATCGACGCGTCGGCATCGATGCTCGCGGGCGTGCCCACCAAACTCCTGTGCGCGGCCCGCATCGCCGCCGCGCTGGGCTACATCGGGCTGGTGAAGAACAACCGCGTGCGGGTGTCGCTCATCGGCGACGGCCGGGCCGCGGGCGACGTGCCGGCTCGGGCTCTGCGCCAGTTGTCGCCCCTGCGCGGCCGTGCCAGCGTGCAGCGCTTGGCTGCTTACCTGGTCGATGAACTCTTCGCGCCGCTGCCCGAGGCGACGGGCGATGCGCCCGCGCGGGCGCGGGGCACGCCCGCCGAGGCCTTTGCCGATGCGTGCCGCACGATCGTCGCGGCGGGTGCGGGAGGTGGCGGAGGTGGGGGGGGCAGGGGGGGCAAGGGCGTGCTGGTGCTGCTCAGCGACCTGCTGATTCCGGGCGCGGGCGATTATCGTGGGGGTCTGAAGTTGCTGACAGCCGCGGGCGCTTCGGGCGGTGGCTTCGACACGGTGGTGCTGCAGGTGCTCTCGCCCGGTGAGATCGACCCGGCCCGCGAGCGGCGGGCACCCCCCCGGCACCGGGGCGACGAGGACGCGGAACCCGAGGCCGATGCCGCCCGCCCCGGGCTCATCAGCGGCGACCTTCGGCTCACCGACGTGGAGACCGGGCGCGAGGCCGAGATCACCGCCACGCCGGAGGTGATCGAGCGGTATCGCCGCTCGGTGCGGCGCTACGTGGACGAGGCCGCGGCGTTCTGCGCGGCCCGTGGCTGCACGCACGCGCTGGTGCCCAGCGACACCGACGCGGGCGACCTCGTGCTCGGCGTGCTGCGTCGGCGCGGCGTGGTGGGGTGAATGCCGACTGCTAACCCTTCGCGATCGGCAGCGGGTCGTCGGCCTTGCCCTCGGCCCACGCCTTGAACTGCGGCCACACCACCTCGCGCACCACGATCCGCAGGCACGCCGCCACGGGGATCGCCACCAGCAGGCCGTACACGCCCGCCAGCAGCCCGCCCGCCAACGACGCGAACAGGATCGTCGGCGTGTCCATACCGGTGGTCTCACCCTGGATGCGCGGTGTCAGAAAGTAGTCGTCCAGCATCTGCTGGCCCACCGCCACGCCCAGCGGGGCGAACGTGATCCACCACCACGTCGCCTGCCACCCCGCGCCCGGCGGCTCGAGCCACATCAGGCCCACCACCAGGGGCGCCGCGATGCCCGCCGCGTAGGGGATGATGGTGAGCGCGCCGACGATGGGGCCGAGGATGAGCGGTGCAGGCGCGCCGATGAGCCAGTACCCGAGTGTGTAGTACACACCCAGCAGCGAGCAGATGATGAGCCGCCCCCGCACAAAGCCGCTGGTCACCACGTCCATCTTGCGGGCCAGTTCCACCACCCGCCCGCGCTTGCGCTCGGGGATCAGGCTCTCCCAGAAGTGCAGCAGGCGGCCGTACCCGGTGCAGAAGAAGTAGAAGAAAAAGGCCGTGAGAAAAAGGCCAAACACCACCGTGGCGAAGCCCAGCACCCAGCGCAGGCCCAGTTCAACCGCGCCGGCACCCGTGGCAAAGGCCTGGCGCGACACCTGGGCCGCGTTGGCCTGCAGCCACGAGATCGCCGACTCGGCCAGGCGGTAGATGTGGGCCGCGCGCAGGTCGTCTTCCGACACCCCGGCCACCGTGGGCAGCGGCTCGAAGCCCGCGCCAGCCTCGGCACCGCGTGTGCCCGTCGCGGCGGGTGCGTCCGCTGCGGAAGGCGTGCCCCGCCCGTCGCGCACCCGATCCGCGCGCTTGCGGAGTTCGATGAGTTTGTCCGCGGCCCGCTGCCACGGCCCCGGCAGCGCGGCCCGCCCGGCCGCATCGGTCGGGTTCCGCACCGTCTCCACCAGTTGCTGCGCGTTGATCGCCACGCGCTGGGCGTAGGTGGCCCCCTGCAGCGCGGCGAAGCCCAGACCCATGCCCACCGGCAGCACCACCAGGCCCGCCGCGAGCACCACGAGGCCGACCGCCGCGCCCTGCCGGCTTATGAGCCGCCCGCGCGTGAGCCGCCGCACAAGGGGCTCGCACAGATAGGCCAGCAGCAGCGCCAGCAGCATGGGCACGGTCACCACACTGAGCATCTTGCCCAGCCAGAGCAAGCCCAGCGCGGCGAGAATGATCAGCCCGTCGCGCACGGGCTGAATCTGCCACAGGTGCAGCGTGCGCCAGTCGGTGGGTTTGGGTGCGGGCTTGGGGTCAGCCATGGCCGCTGAGGGTACAGGGTGCCGCGGGGACGGGCCGGGGCACTCAGGCGTGGTCGGCGTCCGGCAGGTGCCCGCGCTCAGGCCGCGCCGCCACGCGCGGCTCATCGTCGCGCTCGGATGCCAGCGCCTCCTCCAGGTCGCACACGTCGCGGAAGTCGTCGATGTGGTCATCCTGCGCGCAGCGCAGGTCGCCCCGGTCGATCAGGCCGTAGACCAGCACGCCGAAATCGAAGGTGCTCCGCACGCCCCAGCGCGACAGCACAAAGCGGGCCATGCGCCCGTAGCGCTGGCGGGCCAGATCGACCATGCCCATGCACAGTTGCGGGCCCGACACATGGCGCGACGGTTGCGACAGCGTCCCGGCGTCGCGGGCCTCCGGCGACGCCGGCCCGCCCCCACGGGTGTCCGCGCCGTCGCCGACCTCGCTGTCGGCCTGGCCGCCGTGCAGCAGCATGGTGGTGTGGACAAAGACGTCGTGGGCGAACACGAACGCGGCCTCCGGGAAGGCCGCGGCGCGGGTGCGGATCAGGTCCCAATCTGGTGCGTGCGTGTGCATGCGGGTAGACCCGGTCGGTGGAGCCGGCCTCCGCCGTGGGGCACGATGATACCTCCGCCGAACCCGCGCGGTCCGGCCCCGGGGCGAGCCGCGGGTCGGTACCCGGCCGGCCGCCCGTACCCTCGGCCATGCACATCGACCCGGCAACGCTTTCGGCTGAAGCCCGCTATCGCCTGTTGATCGGCGGAGTGGTGCCGCGCCCGATCGCCTGGGTCTCCACGCTCTCCCCCGACGGGCGGGCGAACCTGGCCCCGTTCTCATTCTTCAACGCCGTGTCGGCATCGCCGCCTGTGCTGATGTTCGCGCCCGCCAACCGGCCCGACGGCGGGGAGAAGGACACGCTCCGCAATGCCAAGCCGGTGGCCGAGGGGGGCACCGGTGAGTTTGTGGTCAGCACCGTGCCGCACGCGCTGGCGCGGGCCATGGCCGCCTGCGGGGAGGCGCTGCCCTACGGCGAGAGCGAGTGGGCGCTGGCGGGGGTCGGCCCCGAGCCCAGCCGGCTGGTCTTGCCGCCCCGCGTGGCCGCTTCGCCGCTGACCTTTGAGTGCCGCACGCTCAGCGTGACGAGGCTCGACCCCGGCAAGCCGGGGGCTGGCAACATCGTGCTGGGCATCGTGGTGGCCGTGCACGCTGCGGATGGACTCGTTGACGGTGCCGGGCATGTGGATGCTGCGCGGCTCGACAGCGTGGCCCGGATGGGGGGCAGCGGCTACTGCACCACGCGCGACCGGTTCGACTTGCCGTTCGGCCGGGCCGCGCTGCCGGTGGGCTGAGCGCGGGCAAAAACGAACAGGGCCCCGACGAATCGGGGCCCTGCGAGGAAGAACACGAGGACCGTGTCTCAGGCGCGGCGACGGCGGGCCGCGATCAGGCCGCCGATGCCCACCAAGGCCATGGCACCCGGCGTCGGCACGATCTGGCCGGAGGTCTGCACGGCGTTGTTGGTGAAGGGTGTGTTGAAGAAGCCCAGGCCCGCGCGGATGATCTGGAGCTGCACAAGGGCGCCCGTGAGGGCCCCGTTGTTGAAGAAGAACATGTCGAAGCCGGGGTCGATCGCCGTGGCGTTGAAGCGGTTGAACCCGCTGTTGTTCACGAACGTCACCTGGCGAAGGTTGCCGTTGAAGAACGTGCGGCCGCCGAAGGTGGTAACCCACGTGCCGTCGATCGCGGCGATGATCTGATCACCGTCGAAGTCGGTCAGCGTCATCTGGCCCGCGCCCTGGGCGGTGAAGGCCGTCTTGTTGAACACGCTGATCGAGAACACGGCATCGGCCGAGGACCCAGCCGCCGACTCAAAGCCGGTGTTGAACACAGCGATGTTGGCTGCAGGCAGGATACGGCTGACCGTCCCCGAGGAGACCAGCGGGCTGATGCTCGAGGCGCGGGCCGTGAACGTGCCGCCGGCGGGCGTGCCCACGTACGACCCGTTCAGATCGGTGTACGTGAACGTAACGACCGCAGGCGAACCGGTCTGAGCCAGCGCAGTGCCCGAGAGCACCAGCAAGGCCGCGGCAGCAGTGATCTTGTTCTTGAACACGAGACTCTCCTCTTCCTCTACTCTCACACTCACCCCGCCCGCACGTTAGAAGCCCACTCCGGGCACCAACGCGCAACGCGGACACAAAGCCTGACCCCATAGTTTGCCCGATCCGGACCAAAATGCAAGCCGGTAACCTCGAAAATGTCAAAATACACCGTGTTTATGGCGAGTGCGGTTTGCATCGATAAATGCTTTTCGCACAGTGGTTTACGAACATCATCCGGTGCATTGCAGCATGATTGGTGCGTGTTTGGTGCCGACGGTGTGCGGCCGAAGCGCACCCACCCTCGCCGCGACAAAAACGAGGCGACCCGCCACGGGGCGGGTCGCCGGATATGCAAGGAGAAGTTTGCTTCACCGGTCGCAGATCAGCGGCGGCGGCGGCGTGCCACCATCAGGCCAGCCAGACCGGCCAACGTGGCCGCGCCGGGGGTGGGGAAGATCTCGCCCAACACCTGGGTGTCCACGTTCTGGAAGTCGTAATCGAAGAAGAAGGGCGTGCCGGGGTTCAGGAACAACTGGGTGACCGCGCCCTCGTAGACGAAGGGGAAGCCCAGATTGCCATCGACGTGGTCGCCGCTGCTGCCGTCGATGCCGCCGTCGGCGGAGTTGTTCGTGAAGACGACGTTGAACAGGGCGCCGTTGAAGAACGTCTGGTCGAGGCCACCCATGATCCAGATGCCGACGATGTCGCCCGAGAGCGTGTCGCCGTTGACATCGGTGATGACAAAGTTGCCGGTGCCGTCGGCGATGCCGGGGATGGTGTTGATGTTGAACACCGAGAGGTTGACCACGAAGTTGCCGGCCGTGCTCACGAAGCCGGGCGCAAACTCGGCCGTGCCCGTGGTGGGGATCAGGCGCGTCACGTCGCCGCTGGAGCGGAGGTTCGGCGTGTCGCTCGCCACGGCCGTGAAGCTGCCGGTGGTGGCGCTGGTGCTCGTGTACGACCCGCTGAGGTCGTTGTAGCCGAACGAAAGAGCGACATCGGCGGCGGCCGACCACGCGGAAAACACCGCGGGGACAGCCATCATGATGCCGGTACGCACAACCTTGCTGGTCTTCACAGGAATCTCCTCTCCTCGAACATCTCTCTCTCAAGCCCCCCCTCTGGGGACAGCCTACCCGCGCAATGGGCGGCGCAAGCCCTACATCATGCGCCCGGATCACCGGCCGGGCAAGCAAAATCCGGCGAACTGACGCGGGACAATCGGCAAGTTGTGCGGCGGGTGAGGCCTGTTCGGGTCCTCCCGTACCCCTGAGCGGCGCAGGCTCTGTGCATGTACACGAAATGTTCGGTAGCCTGACTCCCGGTGGCCAGGCATCTGTGATCAGACTCGTGGGGCGGGGTCGGAGAGGGAACCTGCAAGACTCGTCCGTGGCCCCTCGGGCACCGTCTCGCTCGTTCGGGTTCCGTCCGGGCGGTACGTTCCATCGCGCCACCCGGGGCGGGGATCCTTTACATCCCGCCGCGGCAGATTCCTCCGACCCCGCCCCGCGAGCCCAACGGCTCGGGGCGGCCCTGGCTCACGAGCAGCCCAGCGACGCTCCGCAGTTGACGCACTTGTGGCATGTGCCGTTGCGCACGGTGATCGTGCCGCAGACCTCACACGGCGGCCCGTCGCCGGCGTTCTTCATCGCCTCGGCAAGGGCCGAGACCGAAGGTCCGGTGGCGGAGCGGGTTTCGATGTCGAGAATCGTGGCGTCGCCGCGCCGCTCCACGTGGAGGTGGCGCTGCACCAGGGTGGTGTCGCCCGCCGGCGGAGTGTCGGGGCGGGCGCTGCGGGCCTCGACGCCGGGCAGGCGCGTGGTGGACGTCTGACCGGCCCGGCGCCCGGGAGTCTCGGCCTCGCCCTCTTCGTGCCCGCTGAGGGCCGCGAGTTCGCGCTCCTTCATCTTCACAGGCTCGACCGGTGCTTCTCGCCGGGGCGTATTGGCCTCGCGGTACCCGGGGATGAACTGGATGCCCATCCACCTGAAGATGTAGTCGACCAGGCTCTTGGCAAAGGGGATGTCGCGGTTGGTGGTCATGCCCGCCGGCTCGAAGCGCTGGTGCGTGAACTTGTTCACCAGGCTCTCGACCGGCACGCCGTACTGCAGGGCCACGCTCACGGCGGTGCCCACGCAATCCATCAGACCGCCGATGGTGGAGCCCTCCTTGGCCATCGTGATAAAGAGTTCGCCGGGCATGCCGTCTTCGTACAGGCCCACGGTGAGATAGCCCTCGTGGCCGGCGATGTTGAACTTGTGGGTGATGCTCGCCCGCGTGTCGGGCAGGCGGCGGCGCATGGGCCGTTCCACGATCTTCACGATGGTCTCGGCGGCCGGGGCCACGGCCGCGAGCAGTTCGGCCACGCGGGCCTCGGCCGCGGCGGCCTCGAGGCTGCCGGCGGCGGCCGCGGCGAGCGTGGCCGAGTCCTGAGCGGCCACTCCCGCGGCGCTGGCGGTGGCGGGGGCCGAGGCGGCGGGCGTGCCGGTGCTCTCGTCCCTCTTCTCGCTGGAGGTGGAAAGGGGCTGGCTGAGTTTGCACCCGTCGCGGTACAGGGCGTTGGCCTTGATGCCCAGTTCCCACGAGAGGCGGTAGGCCGACTTCACGTCCGCCACGGTGGCCGTCGCGGGGAGGTTGATGGTCTTGCTGATGGCCCCGGAGATGAAGGGCTGGGCCGCGGCCATCATGCGGATGTGGCCCTCGGGCGCGATGAAGCGCACGCCGTACTTGCCGCAGGCGTTGGCGCAATCGAACACGCTCAGGTGCTCGGGGCGGAGGTGGGGGGCGCCCTCGATGGTCTGGCGGCCGCAGATGCGGTCGTTGAGATCGCTGATCTGGGCGTCGCTTAGGCCCAGGTCGTGCAGCAGGTTGAATCCGGGATCGGCCTTGGCCCGCTCGGGGTCGATGCCCAGGCGGCGGAGCAGGGCGTCGCCCAGCGTCCACGCGTTGAAGGCGAAGGAGAGCTCGAACACGCCGGGCAGAGCATCGTTCACGCGGTCGAGGTCATCGGGGTTGAAGCCCTTGCCCAGCAGGAAGGAGCGGAACGAGGAGCCCGCGGCGTGCAGGTCGGGCCCGGCGGGCATGGGCACGTCGACGTGCAGGGTGCCCAGCAGCGAGATCAGGACCTCGCGGATCTGGCCGTCGGTGTACCCCAGGGCCTCGAGAGCGGGGCGCACGCTCGCGTTGGCGATCTTGAAGTAGCCGCCCCCCGCGAGTTTCTTGAACTTCACCAGGGCGAAGTCGGGCTCGATGCCCGTGGTGTCGCAATCCATGAGCAGGCCGATGGTGCCGGTGGGGGCGATCACCGTGCTCTGGGCGTTGCGGTAGCCGAACTTCTCGCCCAACTCGAGGCAGTCGTCCCACGCTTCGGTGGCGTGCCGCAGCAGGGCGTCGGCGTTGGCCACGGGGATGCGGCCCGACTTGATCACCCCGTGGTCGATGGGCACGGGGCGGATCGTGAGGCCCTCGTAGCGCGTCGAGTCGCGGGGTGTGCCGTGGGCGGCGAGGCGGTGGTTGCGCATCACGCGCAGCATGTTGGCCCGCTCGGGTTCGTAGCCGGGGAAGGCCCCCAGTTGCGCGGCCATCAACGCGCTCTGGCGATAGGCCCGCCCGGTGAGGATGGCGGTGAGGCAGGCGCACACCGCACGGCCCTCGTGGCTGTCATACGCGAGGCCCGCCTGCATCAGCATGGCGCCCAGGTTGGCGTAGCCCAGGCCCAGCGTGCGGTAGCGGTACGAGAGTTCGGCCACCTCTTTGCTCGGGAAGGCGGCCATGAGCACGCTGATCTCGAGCACGATCGTCCACAGGTCGATGGCGTGCTCGTACCCCTTCACGTCGAACGTCCGCGACACGGGGTCGTAGAACTTGATGAGGTTGATGGACGCGAGGTTACAGGCCGTGTTGTCAAGGAACAGGTACTCCGAGCACGGGTTGCTGGCGTTGATCCGCCCCGCGCCCGGGCAGGTGTGCCAGGCGTTGATCGTGGTGTCGTACTGCACGCCGGGGTCGGCGCAGCGCCACGCCGCGTAGCCGATCGTGTCCCACAACTCCCGGGCCTTGTAGGTGCGGGCGGCCTTGCCGCTCAGCCGCCAGGTCGTCGTCCACTCGGCGTCGTTGTCGAGCGCCTCGAAGAACGAATCGGGGATGCGGATCGAGTTGTTCGAGTTCTGCCCGCTCACCGTCTGGTAGGCCTCGCCGTTGAAGTCGTAGTCGAGCTTGAGGCCCAGCCGCGCGGCGGTCTGGCCCACGGTCTCGCCGTCGCCCGTGCTGGTCTGCCTGTCGCGCAGCACCTTCAGCCCCTCGACCAGGGCCGCGACCTTGATCTCCTCGCGCACCTTCCAGTTGATGAAGGCCTCGATGTCGGGGTGGTCCATGTCGAGGCAGACCATCTTGGCGGCCCGCCGGGTGGTGCCGCCGCTCTTGATGGCGCCCGCGGCCCGGTCGCCGATCTTGAGCCACGACATGAGGCCGCTCGACTTGCCGCCGCCGGAGAGCCGCTCGTTCTCGCCGCGGAGCTTGGAGAAGTTCGTGCCCGTGCCGGAGCCGAACTTGAACAGGCGGGCCTCGCGGGTCCACAAGTCCATGATGCCGCCCGCGTTCACCAGATCATCGTCGATCGACTGGATGAAGCAGGCGTGCGGCTGCGGGTGTGTGTAGGCATCGTGGGCCAGGCCCACCTCGCCGGTCTTGGGATCGACCACGTAGTGGCCCTGTGCGGGGCCCGTGATGCCGTACGCGAAGTTCAGGCCCGTGTTGAACCACTGCGGGCTGTTGGGCGCGGCCATCTGGTGGATGAGCATGTGCGCCAGTTCGTCGTAGAACGCCTGGGCATCGTCGGCGGTGTCGAAGTAGCCGTGCGATTCACCCCAGAAGCGCCAGCACCCGGCGAGGCGGTGAATCACCTGGCGGGCCGATTTTTCCGGGCCGGTCGTGCCGTCCGGCTTGCCCTGAGCATCGAGGTTGGGCACGCCCGCCTTGCGGAAGTACTTGCTCACCATGATGTCGGTGGCGAGTTGGCTCCAGGTGTCGGGCACCTCCGCATCGTCCATCTGAAAAACCACCGACCCGTCGGGGTTGGTGATCTTGCTGGACCGCTTGATCCAGTTGACGGAGGTGAAGGGGTCCTTCCCAGAGGTGGTGAACTTCCGTGTGATGCGCATGACAGTACCTCAACAAGATCAATTGGTCGTAGCGGCCAACGTCACCCGCGGCCTTCCAAATGGCAGAAAATCGCGTGTCGGGAATCGATAAGTTTGCATCTGAATACGGGGCAGTGCCCCGTTGGGCACGGGCGGGGCAAAGTGCTGCCAAGCCCAAACGGTCCTCGCGATCCAGTGCATCGGACAGTCCCGCGGCAGGCTTCCTCCGCAATCGGCGGCCAACCTTGCTCCGCCCGCAATCAAGTCTGCCACCGCGACCGCATCCCGCAGGAGCGGTGCCAACGGATTCTCCCCTTCCTCAGGACGTTTGGGCACATACAGCACCCGCGACTGAGCAACCCGTGGCAAGTGCTGTGATCGAGCGGCGTGACGTGTGATACTGGTGGCCAGATACTCACCCAATCCATGCTCACTACTCCCAACTCTCCCGGAGCCGTCGATCGCGATGTCCAGCTGAAGGCGATCACGGGGACCGCCCAAGAACGACACGGCCGATTTCAAAGCCGTCATCGCCACACGATTCAGCGCCGACTCGATTCGCCCGCCGGAGTGCGAGAGCGAAAAGCCGTCGGGCGGCACTATCTTGCCATGAACGCCCAAGCGAAGGGTGCTGGCGCGAAGGACGAACTGAACCCACTGGTGTGCGACTCGCGACTCGCTCGAGTCTCGATCCAAGTCAGTAAAGTGGATTGTGTTCTTGCACGTGTTCATCTCTCGGATGGTCCGCAGAGATGTGGCGAGTTGGTTCAGATACGCTTTCCCGACAACCAGGACCACGATCGCAAAATGCCCGCACCGCGCAGGCATATGAGACGTGTCCATGATCGCAACATATTCACGCGCAATGGTGATCATAATTCCTAATCCACTTTCGGCAACGTCAATCCCGTCTGGTCCTGGTACTTGCCGCCCTTGTCGGCGTAACTGGTCTGGCAGGCCATGTCGGCCTTGAAGAAGAGCAGTTGCCCGATCCCCTCGTTGGCGTACACCTTCGCGGGCAGGGGCGTGGTGTTGGAGATTTCGAGTGTCACCTTGCCGCGCCACTCGGGTTCGAGGGGCGTCACGTTCAGCACCAGGCCGCAGCGGGCGTAGGTGCTCTTGCCCACGCAGACGGCCAGCACATCGCGCGGCACGCTGATGGTCTCCACGGTCTCGCACAGCGCGAACGAGTTGGGCGGGATCACCACATGAGCCGCGTTGACGCCCGTGCCCCAGCCAGCCTTCGGGGCCCGCTGGTCGGTGTCGATCTCGACGAAGAGGTCGTCGTGAAAGGCCTTCGGGTCGACGATGGTGACACCGCCCGAGCGGGGTGTGGGCGTGAAGATCTTGAAGCGGGTGCCGACACGGATGTCGTAGCCGTAGGAGGACACACCAAACGATATCCGACCAGACCGCTTGGCCGCAACCTCGAAGGGCTCGATGCCGATCTGCTGGCGGATTTGAGAATCGCAGAGGATGGACATGAGATCGCGCAAATAAGCGGCTTGATGTGCCCATATTCGCGTGAATACTGGGTATCAAGCCGTGCGAGGTTGTCAGGTTCAGGGCACCGTGTCGCGGCGACTGCCGGACGCGGGGGCACAGCGTAACACCATCGGTTGTGGGTTCAAGCCCGCAAAACCGCAAAATGTGGTGGTTGCGTGGTGCGAAACTTGTCGTTAACGCATAAGTGCATGTTTTACAAGTAGTTACGATGGCCCGTGCAGTCCGCAAAAAACTTCTGAGCGCCGTTTCATCCGAATCTCGGGTGTGGAAATCTTGATGCCGGCTTCATCGTGTCTGTGCGCAGTGCGGCGCGCTGCGCTCCGGCTTCTCTGCGGTCCGCGGCCGCAATAATGCCCTCCTCATGACGCACATCGCCACCCCGTTTGCCGCGCCGAGTGTTCGTGTCTGGGCGCGAGCGGCGACGTGCGTGCTGGCGGTGTGCGGCCTGGCCCTGGGCGCGTGCGATTCGGGCCCGCGGAAGAAGGCCCGGGCCGTGGAACCGATCGTGCGCGACGTGCCCGCGATTTTGCGGGGCACCATCGGGGCCGAGTGCTCCATCCGTGGCAACGACCCCATGCTGGTGAGCGGCCTGGGCTTGGTCGTCGGCCTCAACAACACCGGCGGCGGCCCGCTGCCCGTGCAGATTCAGGCCACGATGGAGCGCGAACTTGCGCGGGGCGGCATCGGCAAGGGCGGGCCCTTGATGGAGGGGCCCCTGGCGGGCAAGTCGCCCCGCGAGGTGTTGCGCGATCCGACTTGCGCCGTGGTGCTGGTGGAGGGCGTGGTGCCGCCGGGCTCGCCGCGCGGGGCCACGTTTGACGTGCGTGTGCGCACGCTGCCGGGCAGCACGGTGAGCAGCCTGGAGGGCGGCAAACTCTGGACCACCGACCTGCGGCTGGGCCCGGTGACGCCCTTCGGCGGTGTGAAGGCCCGCAACATCGCCATCGCCAAGGGCAACGTCTTCATCAACCCCTTCGCCGACCCGAGCGGTGCACCGAGTAACGCGGCGGCGGCCCGCGGTGAACTGGATGCGCCCCCCGGCTCCGCGGCGGGCGAAGCGGCCCCCCCCGGCCCGCGCGACGAGACGGCTGGCCCGGCACCGCTGAGCGAAGAGGCGACCCTGCCCGCCCCCCGCCGCGAGGCGCTGGGCGACGGGGTGACGCGCACGGTCGGGCGTGTGCTTGGCGGGGGCTTTGTGAGTGAGCCCCTGGCGATGGAACTCGTGCTCGACAACCCCAGCCACGCGCGCGCGATCTCGATCGTGCAGGCGATCAACTCCCGCTTCCCGCCTACCCCGGGCGACGAGGGCAACACCGCCCGCGGCCGCAACGACGCCAGCATCGCCGTGCGCGTGCCGCGCACGTACCGCGAGAAGACCGAGGAGTTCCTGCAACTCCTGCGGTTCACGCAGATCGACCAGGCCTTTCCACAGGAATACGCCAAGCGGTTTGCGGAGGAACTCAAGAAGAGCCCCGCGCTGGCGGATGAACTGAGTTGGTGCCTGCAGGCGGTGGGAAAGACCGCCACGCCCTTTTTGCAGGGCCTCTACGACGACCCGGAGTTGCTGCCGCGCCTGGGCGCGTTGCGGGCCGGAGCGAAACTGAGCGACCCGCGCGCGACGCCGCGGCTCTTGGAGATGGCACGCGCCGGGCCGACGGCGCTGCGTGCGGAGGTGATCGGGCTCTTGGGTCAGATGGGACCCGACCCGACCATCAACCTGGCCCTGCGCGAGTTGGTGAAAGCGCCCGAGCTGGACGTGCGCGTGGCCGCGTATGAGGCGCTGGCCGAGCGGGCGGATGCGAGCATCGACCGCATCGCCATGGGCGACAAGTTCGTGCTCGACACGCTCCCGATCGGCGACGACCTGATCTACGTGAGCCAGCAGGGGCGGCCCAGGATCGTGCTCATGGGCACGGGCCTGCGCCTGAGCGACGACACCCTCGTGAGCGCGTGGGGCGACCGGCTGATGGTGGCGGTGGAGAAGTCGGCGGCCGCCGACACCGGCGCGGCGGGCGCCAACGGGACCGGCACCGCCCGCCTGTACTACCGCGACTATCGCGACGGGCGTGTGCAGCAGGCGACGGTGAGCCGCGACCTGCGCGAACTGGTCCGGTTCATGGCCCGCACACCGGTGCCGGAGAGCCCGGAGCCGGGGCTTGATCTGACGTACTCGGAGGTGGTGGGCGCGCTCTACGAGGTGCAGAAGCAGGGGGCCGTTGGTGGGGGGCCGGTGGCCGGCTCTGCGGGCGCCGCCTTCGCCACCGAGCGCGACCGCCTGCTGGTGCGCCTGCTCGAGGCCCAGGACATCACCAGTGTGGAGGAGCGGCCCGAGAGCGGCGACGTGGTGCCTGACAAGCTTACGAGCATGATGCGGTTGCCATCTGCCCGCGGGGGCGTGGGCGGGGCGGGGCCGGCCGCGGAGGCCGGGGAGCGCAAGAGCTTGGTGGTGCCGCTGAGCGGGCCGAAGAAGAGGGCGAGCGATTGACCGGTTGGTCTGCGGGGCAGCAATCCGCAGTATTTCGCGGCCGGATGCCCGGCGGGGCTTGGCAGGCGGATGGTTTGTGGTAGACTCGGGGGGTGGGGGGTGCCCGGTGGGTCGGCCGCGTGGGGGAGTGAAGGAGGGAAGGAACATGAACAAGGCGATGGCGTGTGCGTGTGGTGCCCTGTTGCTCGCGGCGGGCACGGTGGTCGGGCAGACGGCGGCCGAGTCGAGCGCGTTCTACCGCGAGTTTGACGACGCGACGCTCTTCGGCACGGGCCCCGTGACCAAGGAGGTGTACGGCGGCGGCGACACCGCAGCCGACAAGGCGGATCGGCGCCTGAAGATCGCCCGCGACATCTTCGACAACTTCTCCAGCCCGGCGGGCCGGGCGGTAGGGCACATGATCTACGACGCCCACGGCAAGGGCGACAAGATCAAGGCGGAGGACCGCACCAAGGTTGCCGACGCGTTCACGAAGGCCAAGAACGACGGCGTGCTGCAGCGCCTGAGCGACCTGCAGCGCAAGATCATCAAGAAGCACTTCGTGAAGGACGGGGCCATCGACTTCGACAAGTTTCAGACCGCCACCGAGATGTTCGCCAACGGCGAGCTGCGCGGCAACGGGCGCGAGATGAACCAGCTCTACCAGTGGACGATCTGGAAGAAGTTCGCCGAGGTGTGCATCGAGAAGAACGTGGACAAGGCCGAGTGGGAGAAGCTGCTCAAGAGCTTCGAGGCCGGCCTCGAGATCCAGCGCGTGGTCTATCCGTCGCCGGCTCGCTTCCGCGACGAGCAGGACTTGGGCGAACTCATCGGCAGCGACCAGACCCGCTACGACGACACCAAGAAACTCAACGCCGCCGCCAAGACGGCCCTGCGCAACGCGATCGCCCCGCTCACCACGGCTCAGGTGATCGACCGCCAGAGCATGCTGCTCAAGGACATGACGCCGCTGGTGGCCACGGCGGCGATCACGCCGCGCACCATCGACACGGCCATCGCCCAGGCCCTGCCCCTGCCGGGTGGCGGGTTCAACCTGAGCGTGCTGGCCTCGGTGCGCGATCTCCTGGGCGTGCCGGTGGGCGGTGAGGCGCTCACGCTGAGCCTGTACGGGGGCGGGTTGACGCTGCCCGGAGAGGCGTTTCGCGCCGAGTTGACGATGTCGGAGTTTCAGACCGGCCTGTATCAGGCCCAGGTCAGTTTCCCGACCAACGAGGACGGCCCGATCGGGTTCTACGCGGTGCTGCACGACGTGGAGTCGCACGTGTTCGAGACGTTCGCGTTCTCGATCCCCGGGCCGGGTGCGGGGGCGATGCTGGTGTGCGCGGGCGTGCTGGCGGCGCGGCGGCGTCGGGCCGTATGAGGGACGCGGCTACGGCAGCGTCCGCAGCATCTCGACCACGCAGGGGCGGAAGCCGCAGGTTGCGAACACGGCGCGGGCCGGGTCGTTGAACGCCGCGGTGTGCAGGCGGACCTGCTTCACGCCCAGCGCCGTGTAGCGGGCGATGGCCGCTTCCACGAGAGCGCGGGCCAGTCCGCTCCGCCGCGCGGCGGGCTCGACCCACACATCGTGGATCATTCCGCACTCAGGGATCCAGAAGATCGGGACTTCGGGCTCGATGGTGCCCACGAGGAAGCCCGAGACGCGCGGCACTCCTGAAGCCTCAGCCGCGCTGCCCGTGCCCGCCGCGCCGACCGTGCCGGCTGCAGTTGTGCCGGTGTCTGGGGGCACTTCCGCCACCAGCAGCACGCTGCGCGGGTCGGCGGCCCGCTCGGGCAGCCATTTGGCGTAGCGGTCGAGCACATCCGGCAGCACGCGGAAGCGGGCCGGGTCCCGGGCTTCGTGCAGGTCGCAGAGTTGCCGCACCATGGGCAGGATGGCGGGCACGTCGGCCGGTGTGGCGGGGCGGACGAGCATGGGATCGGGGTCACTCGCTGCCCGGCCACAGGCTCGGCTGGGATTGTCGTATCTGCCGCAGGATGAAACGGTTCAGCAGGGGCACGGCAAGAGAGTACTTGCCGCGCCTGTTCTTGTAGATGAGGTCGGCCTCCGTGAGCGTGTTGAGCATCTGATTCACATGGCTGGCGCTGAACGGCTTGGAGAGCATGGAGCTGGAAAGTTCGACCACCTCTTGAACCGTGAACTCCGACTCCGCTGTGTCCAGCCGGGCGATCACTGTCAACAGCTCGCGCTGCCTGTCGGTCACTCGCGCCCAGCGACCGGCGAAGAAATCGGAGTCGAGTTTCCGCTGGATCTCGTTGACTGGAACGGCAGGTTCATGGCCGGACGCCATCTGGCGAATCCAGACGTCATAGACCTCGCGGCAGATGAACTGAATGAAATAGGGGTATCCGCCGGAGAGGTCAATGATCGTCTCAACCGAGGCATCGGCGAACTTGCGCGGTGCCTTTGCCACGGGGATGGTGATTGCTTGCCGGCAGGCGGCAATGTCGAGCTTGTCCAGGGAGATGACGCGAAACATGCGTTCGGCGAACGTCCTCGCCTCAACCAGCTTCGGATACAGCGTGGGCAGCCCGGTGAGGGCCAGCATGAACCGTACGTCCTTCTTCTGGATGGATTGGAACACGTCCAGCAGCATCGAGAGCGGGTACTGGTCCTTCTCTGCCCGGTCGCCCAGATTCTGTGCCTCGTCGTATGCGAACACGATGCCCCGATAGCCGGTGGTTGGCACGGCTGACCACACCAGCTCCAAGACGGCTTTCAGCTTGTCGGCGATCAATCCGGGTGTCCGCTCAAAGACCGCCCACAGCGTGTTGTAGTCGAGCATCAGCCGTTCGTGGCTCACCGTTCGGTCGAATCCAAACGCCCGCGTTGCCACGGTGCCGACCGCGAAGTTCGCGGTGGCCACGGCCATGTCCGTGATCAGTCGCACCGCCATGCTCTGCTCATCCACGGTCGCCGATTCCGACATATCGGTTCCGACCCAGAGCCAGCTGTGGTTGATCGCCTCGGGCTTCAAGGTCTCGAGCAGCACCGTCTTGCCCACGCCTCGCAGCCCGGTCAGAACGACATTCTGCAGGATGATGTCTTGCTCCAAGAGTTTGCCGAACTCCTCCTGCTCCTGTGTACGACCGGCCAAGTAGGGGGGCATGTGGCCCGCACCAGGGCGAAACGGGTTATCCAGACGAGCCGGAGTCGTAGCGGGCATGGAGCCTCCCCAAGTTTGGCGGCTAATATTAGCCATCCACGTAAATTCATGTCAAGGCCTGTATTGGGTTCCAATACGGGAGTGTTGCCAGCGCTGCTCAGGCCTTGGGCAGCGGATTCTTCTTCAGCCATTCCTTCAACGCCCGCACCTCATCCAGCGTGAGCGTCGCGGGCGAGCGCGCCGCGAGGTCCTTGATGCCGAACCTCGCCGCGGCCTCGGGCAGCCGCTCGGCCTTGATCTTCATGTCGTGCGCGGCCTCCGCAAACGTGTACACGCGGGGGCCGGCTCTGGGCTTGCCCGGCGCGCCGGCCTTTCCGCCCGCGCCCTCGCCCCGGCTGTCTTTCAGCGACACCGTCCGGTTGAACACCAGTTGCGCCGCAGGGGTGCCCGTGCCCGTCGAATCTCGGTCGACGCAGAAGTACCCCAGCCGCTCGAACTGGAAGGTGTCGCCCACGCGGGCCCGCGCGGCCAGCGTCGCGTCGATCAGCCCGCGCACGGGTTCGAGCGAGCGCGGGTTCAGGTCGTCGGCCCAGTTGCCCGTGCGTTCGCCCGGCTGCGCCGTGGCAAAGAGCCGGTCGAAGAGCCGCACCTGTGCGTGAACCGCGTGGCCGGGGGCCGCGCTGATCCAGTGAAGGGTGGACTTGGGTTTGCGGCTGGGCTTGCCGTCGGGCCCCGGGGGTGCGTCGCCGCCGCGCGTGGCGGGGTCGTAGGTGCAATGGATGGCGACGGGGTTACCCGCCCCGTCGTTCTCCACCCGCGTGCAGGTGATGAAATACGCCCAGCGCAGGCGCACCTCGACACCGGGCGAGAGGCGGAAGAAGCCGGGCGCGGGTGAAGCGGCGAAGTCATCGGCCTCGATGAAGAGTTCGCCGGTGAAGGGCACGTTGGCGGTGCCCGCCGCGGGGTCCTCCGGGTTCACCGGGCAGGAGAGATGTTCCACCACGGGTTGGCCCGCGCCATGCGTGGGCCAGTTGTCGATCACCACGCGCAGGGGCCGCAGCACGGCCATGCTGCGCGGCGCGCTCGTATTGAGCACGTCGCGGCATGCGGCTTCGAGGCGGCCCACGTCGATGAACGACTCCACTTTGGTCACGCCGATCTCGTCGCAGAGGTTCCACAGCGCCCGTGCGGGGTAGCCGCGGCGGCGCAGGCCGCTGAGCGTGGGCATGCGCGGGTCGTCCCACCCCGAGACGAGGCCGGACTCGACCATCTTGAGCAGGTTGCGCTTGCTGAGAACGGTGCAGGTGGGGCGGAACTTGGCGAACTCGATCTGCCGGGAGTGGTGGATGGCCTTGCCCCACGGGCCCGAGCCGTCGGCCGTGCGGCCGTCGTTGATTGCCTCGATGAACCAGTCGTAGAGGGGGCGGTGGTTCTCGAACTCGAGTGTGCAGATGGAGTGGGTGATGGCCTCGATGGAGTCTTCGATGCCGTGTGCCCAGTCGTACATGGGGTAGATGCACCAGGCGCTGCCCACGTGCGGGTGGGATTCGTGCACGATGCGGTACATCACCGGGTCGCGCAGATTGAAGTTGGGTGAGGCGAGGTCGATTCTGGCCCGCAGAGTCATGGCACCGTTTGGATGCTTGCCCGTGCGCATCTCCCGGAAGAGCGCAAGAGACTCGGCCGCAGGCCGGTCGCGGTGCGGGCTGGTGGCGGGCACGCCCACCGACCCGCGGCGGGCGCTGACTTCATCGCCCGTGAGCGTGCAGACGTACGCCTGGCCCTTGTTGATGAGTTCCTCGGCGTACTCGTACATCCGCTCGAAGTACTCGCTCGAGTAGAAGAGGCCGCCCGCGTGCGGTCCGGTGTCGAACGAACCGGCCGGTGTCTCCACGGCGCGGGTGTCGCTGGTCGTACCGCCGGTTGCGGGCGGCGCGCCGGCCAGCAGCCAGTGCACGTCGCGAATGATGGCCTCGATGTACTCGCGGTCTTCCTTGGAGGGGTTGGTGTCGTCGAAACGCAGGTTGAACTTGCCGCCGTAGTGGCGGGCCAGGCCGTAGTTCAGGCAGATGGCCTTGGCGTGCCCGACGTGCAGGTAGCCGTTGGGCTCGGGCGGGAAGCGTGTGTGCACAACCGCCCCACCCGGCCTGCCCAGGCCCCAGCGGCCCGAGGCGATGTCGGCGTCGATGAGGTCGTGGATGAAGTGGCGGGGGGGTGGGGCTTCGGCCATGGCGCTCTTCCGCAAGGGGGCCAATGGTAGATGTGCCTACCGCCCGCTCAGCGTTCCGCCTGCGATCGCTCCATCGTCGCCCCCACCCGCGCCGCGTCGGCCAGGCCCTCCCCCTCCACGAACACCCGCGCCGCCGCGTCGCCCTTCAAGTACGCATCCATAAACGCGGCCAGACTGAGGCGGATCAGCCGGTTGTGCTCTTCGTTGTAAACACCGCCGCGCACGCGCTCCGAGTCGCTCAGGCCGTCTTTGCTGATGGCAAAGGTCATGTGGTTGGCGTCGGTGATCTCGATGAACGTCGTGGGGGCCTTGATGTGCGTCATGATCTCGCGCCGCCACGCCGCGGCACGTTGACCCTGCCCCATGTCCTTGGTGCCTGTGAGGCAGAGCACGGGCACGGTGATCGCATCCCACGAGCCGGCGTGGATGCCCATGGTGCCGGTGCCCTGAGGCGACATCGCCACGGCGGCCCTGATTCGCGGGTCGGGCCACGAGCGATCCTCATCACCCACCTTCACGCGCAGGCCCGCCGCGGCCAGGCTGGTGTACGCCCCGAACGAGTGGCCGGCAACGCCGACGCGGCTCAGGTCGCAGATCGCGGCGAGTTCGGGCCGGCGGGCCACCTCATCGATCACGAAGGAGACGTCGCGCGGGCGGTTCTCGAGGTTGGCCGGGTCGTTGATCATTGTGTCGAGCGGTCCGCCCGCGGCGTTCTGAAACACCCGCGAGAAGTCTTCGCGCGAGCCCTCTTGCAGCGTCTTGCCATCGCCGCCACCCGTGAGTTTGTCGCGCACCCGTTGCCGCACACGCTCGCGCAACCGGTCGCGGAACGCGGCCTGCTTGTCGGCATCGTCGGCCCCGATGCTGCCGCGCAAGGCGGGTGTGTCGCTGCCCGCGTGCTGGGGCAGAATCACCAGGTAGCCGCGGCTGGCAAGGTGCGTGGCGGCGTACGCGTAGCCCTCCCGGCTGCCGCCCGCCCCGTGCGAGAAAACGACCACGGGCAAGCGCGTGCCCGCGGGGGCCGTCGGCGTGTAGATGCGCACAGGCACATCGCGCTGCCGGGCAGCGTCGTGCCAGGTGTGGTCGGCGTGCGCGTGCGCAAGCGAACCCAGCGCCGCGAAGGTGTCTGCTGGCGACCCCGCCAACGCCGACGGTGGCGCCGGTGCGAGGGGGCGGGGCGCGGAGGGAGTGGAGGGGGTGGCGGGCTGGCCCGCGAGCGGCGCGGCCAAGAGCATTGCCAGGGACAAGAAGTTCATGCTTGTTCAACGCTCCGTTGCAGGCCAAATTGCCGCGGCCAGCCTGACAGTCCGCCCGTTCAGCGCCACGATTCGGTTGCACGGCCGACCTCACCGTGGGCATGGAACAGCGGGCCGCGCCAGCGTCAAAACCGCAGGTGGGCCGGCTTCTCAGACGGCGGGCGTGCCCCGATGATCGCCCGTGCCAGCACCACGTCATTGGGAAGTGTGATCTTGATGTTCCGGGCATCTCCGGCCACCACCACCACACGCTCGCCCAGCCGCTCCACCAGTTGGGCATCGTCGGTGCCGCTCAGGTCCGCCTGTGCGTACGCGCGGCTGAGCAGGTCGCGTGCGAACACCTGGGGCGTCTGCACGGCCACGATGCGGGCCCGGTCGAGCGTCTCCTGCACCACCCGGTTGGGCGGCCGCTTGGGCCCCTCGCCCAGAATCGCCGCGAACGGGTCGGCGCTCTCCTCTATCAGGGGTTCGGCGTGCACGCGCTTGAGTGTGTCGGGCACGTCGATGGCAGCGATCACCGCCGCGTGCTTCTCGGCCGCGGCGAACACGCGGTCGATGAGATCCGCGGGCGTGCAGGGGCGGGCCCCGTCGTGTACGGCCACGTGCGTGCAGGTGGCGGGCACCAGCGCCAGCGCGTTCTTCACCGTCTCCCACCGGTGCGTCTTGCCGCCCGTGCAGAGTTTGCAGCCCAGCATGCCCAGTTTGTCGCCGTACCGTAACTTGAACTCGTCCATGGCCGCGGCATCGGCGGGGCCGGCCACGATGATCGAACTCACGTCGGGACGCTGGTTGAACAGCTCAATGGTGCGTTGCAGCACCGGGCGGCCGCCCAGGTCTTCGTCCAGTTTGGAGCGGTCGGTGGACAGGCCCTGCTCGCGGGCTGCGGCCTGTGAAAAGCGGCGCGATGCCCCCGCCGCGGCGATGATGACGGCGACGTTCATGCGTAACCCTACCCTGCCCGCGATGGCCGAGCCGATCGTGGGTATCGACCTGGGCACCACCTACAGCCTGGTGGCGGTGGCTCATTGGCCGCCGGGCGCGGCCGCGGCGCACGCCGCGCCGCGCGTGATTCCCGATGAGCAGGGCAGGCCCCTATGCCCCAGCGTGGTGCGGTTTGACCAACGCGGCAACGCTGTGGCCGTGGGCTACGACGCGAAGGAGACCGCCCTGGCGCACCCGCGCACCACGGTGCACTCGGCCAAGCGGCTGATGGGCCGAGCGCTCGCCGACGCGGCCGCCGACGTGGCCTACCTGCCCTACGAGGTGGTCGAGGGAGAGGGGCGCACGGCCCGCGTGCGCCTGCCGGGTGCCGATGGTGCCGCACCGCGCCTGGTCTCGCCGCAGGAAGTCGCGGCCCACGTGCTGCGGCGGCTGGCCGAGCAGGCGGCGTGGGCGCTGGGTGTGCACGTGCGCAGGGCCGTCATCACGGTGCCCGCGTACTTTGACGATGCTCAGCGGCAGGCCACGCGCAACGCGGCCCGCCTGGCCGGGCTTGAGGCCGTGCGGATCGTGAACGAGCCGACCGCGGCCGCCCTGGCCTACGGGCTGGGCCTGCGGGCCGGCGCCGGCGCGGGCGGCGGGCGGACCCGACACATCGCGGTCTACGACTTCGGCGGTGGCACGTTTGATGTGTCGGTGCTGCGCCTGACACCGGGCGACGCGCCCGCGACGTCCGGCGGGCCAGTCGATGCGGGCGGGGCCGAGTTCTTTCAGGTGCTGAGCACAGCGGGCGACACGCACCTGGGTGGCGACGACATCGACCGCCTGTTGCACGATCTGTTCCTGCGCGAGATGCGGCAGCGGTTCGCGCTCTCGGGCGACCTTGCTCCGGAGGCACGCCTGGCCCTGGCCCGCTTTGCGGAGGAGGCGAAGATCCGCCTGAGCACGCACGAAGAGGCCCGTGTGCGGATCGACGTGGGTGCCGCGCCGGACGGTGCGGCGCGGGTGTACGAGCGCGCGATCTCGCGGGCCGAGTTCGAGGCCCTGGCAGCGCCGCTGGTGGAGCGCACGCTGACGGCGTGCCGCAAGGCCCTGCACGATGCCCGGCGAGAGTTGGGCGGAGCGCCGATCGACGCCGTGGTGATGGTGGGGGGGAGCACACGCATCCCGCTGGTGCGCCGACGCGTGGGTGAGTTCTTCAGCCTCGTGCCCTACACCGCGCTCGACCCGGACAAGGTCGTCGCGCTGGGCGCGGCGGTGCAAGGGGCGATCCTCGCCGGCGCCACGCGCGACGCCCTGCTGCTCGACGTGATCCCGCTCAGCCTGGGCGTGGAGACGGTGGGCGGGGCCGTGGCCAAACTCATCGTGCGCAACAGCGCGATCCCCGCCCGGGCCACCGAGCGATTCTCGACCAGTGTCGACAACCAGACCGGCATCAAACTCCACGTCCTCCAGGGTGAGCGCGAGATGGCGGCGGACTGCCGCAGTTTGGGCGAGTTCACGCTGGCCGGGCTGCCGCCCATGCCGGCGGGCATCCCCAAGGTGGTGGTCGAGTTCGCGGTCGATGCCAACGGCGTGCTCGCCGTGTCAGCGGTGGAAGAGCGCTCCGGTAAGCGGGCCGCGATTCAGATCGTGCCGCACCACGGCCTGAGTGCGGCGGAAGTCGAGCGGCTGGAGCGCGAGAGCTTTGCCCACGCTCGCGAAGACATGACCCGCCACCGCATCGCCGACCTGATCGCCAACAGCAAACTCGACCTGCACTGGATCACGCGACAGTTGCAGCGTGTGGATTACGGCTTGGCCCCGGGGGGCGGGCTTCCCTGCTCGCCCTCTCCCGGCACCCGCTCCATGCCAGCCCGGGAGGGGTTGAACGCGGCGGAGCGTGCGCGCCTGGAAAGTGCCATGGCCGCACTCCGCGACACCATCACGCGGGCCGAGGCCGACTGGCGCACGGTGGACGCGGATGTGTTTCACGCCGCCAAGCACGCCCTTGATGAGGCCAGCGTGCGCCTGCACGAAGTGTCGATCGCGGCATCGCTGCGCGAGGAGCGGCCGTAGCCGTCGGCCTCAGGGCCGGGCCGCATCGATCAGCCCGTAGACGGCCTCGAGTTCGGGGTCGCGCACGGCCGCGATATGTTCGCGCGTGGTGTCAACACGCACGTCGGGCTCCACGCCCGCGTCGGGCAGAGCCGGATCGAGCGGGGTGGTCTTGAGCGGCAGATCGAGTTCGATGCCGGACCTGGGCAGGCGAAGAAAGAAGAAGTTGCCGCCCGTGATGCCGCGCTGGTTGCCCCCCGTGGTCTGACCAACCAGCGTCGCCAGCCCGCTGCGCTTCACCAGGTGCGCGAACTGGAACGTGGCGGAACTGCACTGGGGGCCGATGAGCACGAACACGCGGCCCGCGTAGCGCGGGGCCCGGGGAGCGATGGTCCCCGCTGCCGGCCCGCCGGTCGGCACGATCTCGTGCAGGCCGTTGCCCAGAGGGCGGCTCACCGCGCTGCGGTCGCGGAACGAGTTGTCCCACGTGTCGAGGTGGGGGTTGAGGTGATCGGGCACCTTTGGCGCGGCGATGATCGACTGGCGCGGGGGCAGAACCACGGGCGTGCCGCTGAGCCGGGCCAGCACTTCGTGCCCTACGTCGTTGCCGCCCTCGTTTGCCCGCAGGTCGATGATCAGATTGGGCACGCCCTCGCGCACCAGGTCGTCGAACACGCCGTGCAGATACGCGGCCCAGTTCCAGGTGCTGTTGTACATGGCCCACGTTGGCATGGTGAGCAGGGCCGCGTCCGCGCGTGGACGCGTGAGCGTCCACAGGGGCGTAGAGCCCCGCGTGTCGCCCGCCCGGGTGCGGGCCAGGGCCACGCGATCGGCGTGGGTTTGCGCGCCCGCAACAACGGTGCGCTCGGTGCCCTCAAGCCCGCGCACCCGCAGGGTGAACTCGCCCGCATCGCGCACGCCGGCATGCACGAGCGGCAGCAGGACATCAAAGGCCGCCAGGGAATATCCCCCCTCCACCGACAAGGAGGCCAGCCGCTTGCCGTCGTTGGAACCATCGGCCCGCGCCAGCGGCAGCATGGCAGCCAGCAGGTCCGGTGCCGTCATGTCGTTGATGGATACGACCTCATCACCCGGAGCGAGCGCGGGCGGCGTCCCGTCGCGCGGGGCCAGAGCCTCCACCACGATCATGCGCGGGCCCACCCAGCGGAAGAGAAAGGGAACGCGCGGGCCCGGTTCAATCAGGGCCGCGCGCACGGCCTTGCTCTGGTTGGCCGGGTTGCAGAAGGCGTGCCCGCAACGGAACTCCGCCGCCAGCCGTGAGAAGACGAGGAACGCCTCGGCCAGGGTGCGGTCGCGGTTGAACTCGGCGTCCGCAGCGGCAAACGCGGCATCGATCTCCCCGGGTGTGCGGAAGCGGTGCAGGCCGGGATGCAGGAGCGTGAAGGCCTCACGGACGAGCGAGAGGTCTGCGCGCAGGTCGCCCGCCGCGAGCGGAGTGCCGGCCGTGACGGGGGCGGGCCCAGCCGTCGCGGCGGGTATGGTCGACGCGGGTACCTGAGCACGCAGCGGCGCACTCAGGACGGACACCCCGCAGGCGATCCCCGCGACCACGACGCAAACGAATCGGATTGCCAACGGCGTGCTCCTCAAGCGACCCGCAACCGCGGGGAGATTGTTGGCGGCCGGCGCGGCGTGCCCAACGTCCGTTCAGCCCGCGGGCCCGCTCCAGACGAACCCGGGCGGTATCACCTCGGGCCGCTGATTCAGCCACCCCACCAGCCACTCGAAGGCCTCCACCAGCCGCGGCCCCGGCCTGCTGAAATACCTGTTCCCGTCCACGATCGCCACCCGCCCGCTGCGCGCCGCGGGCAGGTCCCGCCACCACCCCTGTGCACACAGCGCCCGTGCCTCGCGCTGCGCCTGCTCGAGCGTGAGCCCGCAAGGGGCGATGATCACCGCGTCGGGTCGGCTCGCCACCAGCACCTCGCGCGGCACCGTGATGCTCTTCCCGGCCACACGCAGGGTGGTGCCGATCGGCCCCGCCGCGGCACCGGCTGTACGCAGCGGGCGCGTGGGGTTGAGCGGGCAGCGCCCGCCGGCCCGCTCGATCATCTGCGGCACCCAGTGACCGCCCGCGAAGAGCGGGTCGGTCCATTCGAGGAAGGCCACGTTCGGTCCGTCGTCGAAGGCGTTCACGTAGTCGCACGCGGCGTACAGACGCTCGCGCAGCCAGACCACGGCGCGGGCGGCCGACTCAGCGGCCCCGACCGCCGCGCCGATGGTGAGCAGGTCGTCGAGCACCGCCTCCAGCGTGGTGGGGTTCAGATCCACCACCACGGGCGCGGGGTTCAGGCTGCCGGCCATGCGCCGCACCGTGGTCGTGTCGATCGAGCAGACCTCACACAGGCTCTGGGTGAGGATCACGTCCGGCTTCAGCGCGGCCAGCAACGCCTCATCCAGCGTGTAGAGCGATGCCGCGCCGGAGGGTGTCCGCTGTCCAGCCGGGTCGCGCAGGGCGGTCCGCACGTCCCGGTCAACCTGGGCCGAGGTGTCGAAGCGCGTGCGCGCGGCGGTCAGGGCGGGCAGGTGTGTGATCTGGGCAGGGTGGTCGCACTCGTGGCTGCGTCCCACCAGCAGATGCCCGCAGCCGATTGCGCAAACGGCCTCGGTGGCCGAAGGAAGAAGGCTCACGACTCGGGGCGGCGCGGCGGCCATGCACGGGGGCTGGGTGGGTGGAATGCGACGGGCGAACGGGCCCGACGGTATACCGTTGGCACCCGCGGAACGGAGTCCGACTCATGGCAACACTCGGCCGCCCCCTCTCTCTTTCCCTTGTTGTTCGCACTCGGGCTCGAGGCGGCGCGGCCCGCCTGGCTTGTGCCGCGGGCCTCGCGTGGGCTCTGGGCGGGGCGCCCGCCGCGCTGGCCCTGCTGGCCGAGCCGCCCGCGGATGCGCCACCCAGCCCGCAGCCCCAGCCGGACGCGCCACCGGCACAGCCGCCTGAAGCGCCGGCACCACCCCCGGCCGTACCCGTGGCGGTGCCGGTGCAACAGGGCGGGCCCGCTGCCCCCGCTGCCGCGCCGGAGGCGAAGCCGATCGCGCCCGCGGTCCCCGCCAACGGCAAGAACGCGGCCCCGGCGGTTTCGGCCGACGACAACTTCTTCCACTTCGGCCCCTTCGCTGACGGCATCGAGATGCGGCTGCTGGTGGATCTGGTGATCGAGCAACTCAAGATTCAGGTCATCACCACCGACCAGGCCATCGGCGTGATGAGCAAGAAAATCTACCTGTCGGTGCCCGTGAGCATCCCCAAAGACGACCTGCTCCAGTTCCTCACCATGCTCATGGAACAGAACGGCGCGGCGATGACCACCGACGTGGCCGGTGTCTACATCGTCAAGGGCCCGCAAGAGGCCTTCGGCGGCATCGGCGATGACGCGTTCTCCGCCACGCAACTCATCCCCACCAGCGGACTGAAGCCGTCGTCGCTGGCGACGGCCATCAGCGTGGTGACCAAGGGCGGCGCGGGCGGTCTGGGTCAGGGCGGTGCTGGGGGGGGCTCGATCGCGTACCTCGACGACCTGGGCGTGGTCTTGATGACCGACACGCCCCGCCGCATCGAGTTGGTCAAGCAACTGGTGGCCCGCCTCGCGGCCGAGCAGAGCAAGCAGGACATCGCGTTCTTCGAACTCACGTACATCGCGGCGCCCGTGGCACGCCAGCGGCTGCTCGAGTTGTTGGGGCGCGGCGGTCGCAGCAGCAACCCGCTGGACCCGGCCCAGGCCGCGATCCAGGCCCAGCAGGCGGCGGCGGGGATCGGCGGCAGCACCAACCTTTCCAACCTCGCCGACCGGCTCATCCCCGATCCGTCCAGCAACGCGCTCATCTTCCGCGGCCGGCCCGACGAGCAGGAGTTCATCACGCGGCTGCTGGCGGTGGTGGACAAGCCCAACCGGCTGAGGCCCAAGTGGTATCCGATCGGCTCGGCGGCGATCCAACTCGCCCAGCACGGCCAGCGGCAGGGTCTCGGCCAGATCGTGACACTGCCCAGTGCCCGCGACGCGAGCGCCGGCGCGGGCAACATCGCCTTCAACGGCCTGAACACCGGCAACCAGCCGGGCCTGCAGCAGGGGCAGGTGAACCCCTTCGGGCAAGGCTCCCAGACCACCGAGGGCGGGTCGATCTTCCTGATCGACCCCGAGGGGCGCGGCTTCATCTACTACGGCACCGAGCAGCAGCAGGTCGAGGTGCAGCGGCTGGCGGATGAGTTCAAGGAGATCACCGCCGCCGAGACCGTGGTGTACGAGTTCTACAAACTGCGGCACGGCAAGGCCGACGACATCGCGGCCATCATCCAGGAACTCATCACCAACCAGACGCGGCCGCAGTCGGCCGGGCCGCTCTTGCCCGGTGCGCCCGCGGGCACGAACACCAACAACGCCCTGCGCCTGCCGCGCCGGGGAGAGTCGGCCGCGGGGGCGGTGCAGTTCACGGCCGCGGGACCCGACGCGGGTGCCCGCGCGGGCGAGTTGGGGGCCATCAACGCGGGCGAGGACATCCACGTCGGGTCCGATCCGCAGAACAACCAGGTGTTCGTGAAGGCTCCGCGCCGCCTGCAGCCGCAGTTCGCCCGGCTCATCGAGAAACTCGACCTGCGCCGCCCGCAGGTGTACATCGAGGCCCTGATCGTCGCCATCTCCGGCAACGACGGCTTCCGCCTCGCCTTCGAGACGCAGTTGATCAACGCGCAGGGGTCCGGCGGCGTGCTCAACACCGCGTTCGGCCTGGGCTCCTTCACCAGCGGCACGGGCACCAACGCCACCAACGGCGCCTTCACCACCCGCAAGAACGTCGCCACCGGGCTGGCGGGCTTCACCGGCGCGATCATCAAGAGCGAGTACGTGCCCGTCATCATCAACGCGCTCGCCAGCGAGAGCAAGACCCGCATCCTGGCCCGGCCGCAACTCCTGGTTGACGACAACGAGGAGGCCAACGTGGAGGTGAAGGACGAGCAGCCCACCACCACCCAGAGCCAGTCGGGCTCCTCCAGCACCACGCTCACCGGCTTCGGCGGTTTCGAGGAGGCGGGCACCAAGCTCACCGTTCGCCCGCAGATCTCCGAGGGCAACTACATGAAACTCGAGTACACGATCGAACTCTCGAGTTTTCAGGGCACCGGCACCACCAGCGCCAACGGCACCGTGATCCCGCCGCCGCGCCTCACCAACAAGGTGGATTCCAAGTCCGTCACCATCCCCAGCGATTCCACCATCGTGGTCGGCGGCCTCACCAGCACGCAGACGGGCAAGACCGTCATCAAGATCCCGCTTCTTGGCGATCTGCCCATCATCGGCCCGCTCTTCAGCGACACCAGCACCAGCACCACCGACCGCACGCTCTACATCTTCCTCACCCCCCGCGTGATGCGCGACCCCACGTTCAACGACCTGCGCCTGCTCACGCGCGGCCCGCAGGCGATCCTCACGCCCGCCGAGCAGCCCGATCTGCCGCCCCTCAAGCCCATCCGCATCGATGTGCTCGAGCGGCCCCGCGTGCCCGCCCCCCCCGCCCCCCCCGCCCCTCCCGCGTCGTCTGCCGGGCTCTCGGAGGGCACGCCCCGTGGCTGAGGCCCCGCTGGCACGCTTCAAGCGACCCGCCGCGCCCGTGGCGGTGGCACCGCCGCGTGAGCACGCCCGCGTCGCCGCGCTGTCGGGGCCTCTGGGCCTGACGGCCGAGCAGGTGCGGGCCTTCCCCGATCTGCCCGGCTCCGACACCGAGAGTTGGGACGTGCTCGTCTCCATGCTCGCCATCGACGAGCACGCCGCGCTCGAGCGGCTGGCCCAGCGCACGGGCTTGCCGCTGGTGACCGAGCCCAAACTTTCGGAGGGCGCGGCCCGTTACTACGAGTTGGTGCCCGGATCCATGGCCCGTGAGTTTCAGGCCGCGGCCATCGCCGCCGACGGCCTCTCGTTCACTGTCGCCACCAGCCAGCCGCTCCAGCCCGCCGCGTTCTCGCTGCTCGAGGACCGCCTCGACGCGCCCGTGCGGCTGGTGCTCTCGCCCCGCGCCGCCGTCACCAACCTGCTCAACCGCGGCTACGAGCAGCGGCAGGACCTGGTCACCGAGATCGTCGAGGAGATGCCGCTGGATGAGCGGGCCATCCAGACCGCCGCGGGCAGCGTGAAGGCCGCCACCGACCTCCTGCAACTGGCCCGCCAGACACCCGTCATCCGCCTCGTCAACATGATCCTGTTTGAGGCCCTGCGGCGGCGGGCCAGCGACATCCACGTCCACCCCATGGAGACCAAGCTGGTCATCCGCTTCCGCATCGACGGCATGCTCGTCGATTCGTTCTCGCCGCCCCTGGCCCTCGCTCCCGCCATCAGTTCGCGCCTCAAGGTGATGACCGAACTCGACATCGCCAACCGCCACACCCCGCAGGACGGCCACGCCACCGTGCGCATCGGCAGCCGCAAGATCGACATCCGCCTCAGCGTCATCCCCAACGTCTACGGCGAGCGCATCGTGCTGCGCCTGCTGGATCAGAGCCAGAACAAACTGGGGCTGGAAGAGGTGGGCATGACGCCCGTGCAGCGCGGCCAACTCATGGAGTTGATCTCGCGCCCCACCGGCATCATCCTCGTCACCGGCCCCACCGGCAGCGGCAAAACCACCACACTCTACGGCGCGCTCGGCGGCATCGACCGCACCAGCCGCAACGTCATGACCATCGAAGACCCCGTCGAGTACCACCTCGACGGCATCAGCCAGACGCAGGTGAACACCAAGCGCGGCGTCACCTTCGCGGCCGGCCTGCGGGCCCTGCTCCGCCAGGACCCGGACGTGATCCTCGTCGGCGAGATCCGCGACCAGGAGACGGCCCAACTGGCCGTGCAGGCCTCGCTCACCGGCCACCTTGTGCTCGCCACGCTGCACACCAACGACGCGCCGGGCGCAATCGCGCGCGTGCTCGACATCGGCATCGAGCCGTATCTGGTCACGAGCACGCTCCTGGCGGTGATCGCTCAGCGTCTCGTGCGGCGCACCTGCCCGCAGTGCAAGGGCACGGCCCTGGGCCCGGCGGGGGGGCACTGCGAGCGCTGCATCGGCACCGGCTACTACGGGCGCGTGGGCTTGTTTGAGATCATGGTGATGAACGACACCCTCCGCCGCCTCACCGTGCAGCGGGCCGATGCGGTCGCGCTCGCCGACGCGGCCCGGGCCGCGGGCATGAAGACCCTGCTGGACGACGGACGCGACAAGTCGTCGCGCGGGCTCACGACCGAGTCGGAGTTGCAGCGCGTGCTGGGGTGACGAGTGCCACGATCATCGCCGGCTCGGGGGCGATGATCGTGGGTGTGGCCGTGAACCCAGACACGATCATCCGCGGCAGCCGCGGATGATCGTGGCACCGCGAGAATCAACTCGCCGTCGGCTCCGCCGCCAGGTCGTCGGCCTTCTCGTCGGTGAGGGTGGGGGCATGCACCGCGGCGGTTGCGGATGGTGTGGAGGGGGGACTCTTGCGACTCCCGGCCCGCAGCACCAGAATCGCCCCCCCCACGCCGACGGCCCCGCACAGCCACTGGAGCGGTGCCAGCGTCTCCCACCCCAGCAGCACGCTCGCCGCGGCGGTCAGCACCGGCTGGAGTTGGATGATCCCCATGCTCACGCTCACGCCCAGCCGCTGGATGGCCGCGTAGTAGGCCACGTGCGACAGCGCGATGCCGATCATGGCGCTCGCCACCAGCATCGTCCACTGAAATCCGTCGAACCGGAAGACATCCGCACCGCGCTCACGCCCCAGCGCCAGCATCATCACCACCACGCACGCGGCCGTGTACTGGCAGATGATGCCGAACGCCAGCACCGCCGGGTACTGGTGCATGAAGCGCCGCACCGCCAGCCCGTAGCCCGCGAAGAGCCCGCCGCTCGCCACCGCCAGCGCGATCGCCCACCACGAGTGGCCCGTCCCTACACCCCGCCCGAACCAGACCAGCCCCGCGCTCCCGCCCGCCACGAGCAAAGCCCCCAGCCAGAAGGTTCCGCTGCGCAGGGCCGCCCGCTCGCCGGGAAACATCAGATACGCCCCGAAGGCCACGAACACGATCTGCACGCGGAAGACAAACGTGAAGAAGCCGGGGTCGAGAAAGTACGGGCACCACGCAAAGCACGTCTGCCCGATCACGTTGAAGATCGTGGGCACCAGCGCGGCCGCGAAGATGGCCCTGGGCAGCCGGCCCTTCGCCCAGGCCACGCCCAGCAGCGGCAGCCAGAACAGGGCCGAGAGTCCGTAGCGCCACCCGTTGGCCGTCCACGCGTCGATCAGGGCCGCACCCGTGCCCGCGTCGGGCCGCGCGAAGAACTTCAGGAACAGCGGGATGCTCGACCAACTCAGCAGCGTGCCCAGGATCAGCAGCACGCCCCCCGCACGCGACAAGGGAGGTGGCCCGGCCTGTGTGTGTGCCTGCCCCTGTGTCTGGGTCGTGCTCATGCCCGCGGCTCCGCCTTCTGCGTCTCACCCCGCCGCGTCGAGCTCGTTGATCCGGTCGATGAGTTTCCGCACCGTGCCGAAGTCGCGCCGCGTGTGCGTGAAGACAATCCGCGGCAGGTGCAGGTGGTCGTCCTCGATCTCCAGCGGCCCGCGCTGCACCATCTTGCCGCTCTTGACGAGCCGCGCAAACTCGGTGTTGAGCGTGTCCATGGCCTTGTCGGAGAGCCGCCGCTGCACGCGGATCACCAGGTCGTCCTTCACGTAGCGGCTCGACTGGTAGTTGCGGTAGAACTCCACCACGTGCCGGGCCGCCTCGGCGGGCGTGGCGCACAGTTTGTACAGGCCGGTGTCGTCGGGGCTGATGAGTTTGTTCTCAAGCAACTGCCGCCGCATGAAGACGTCCCACTCTTTCCAGTAACTCCCGCCCTCGCCCTCCAGCAGCACCACCGGCAGCATGGCCGCCTTGCCGGTCTGGATCAGCGTCAGGGCCTCAAACGCCTCGTCCATCGTGCCGAAGCCGCCGGGGATCAGCGCCACCGCCTCCGACTGGCTGATGAACATGAGTTTGCGCGTGAAGAAGTAGCGGAAGTGGATCAGTTTCTGGTCGCCCGCGATCACCTCGTTGGCCGTGGTCTCGAAGGGCAGGCGGATCGCCACGCCGAAACTCGCGTCCTTGCCCGGCCCCACGTGCCCCGCCTCCATGATGCCCCCGCCCGCCCCGGTGATGATCATCCACCCCGCCTCGGCCATCAGCTTGCTGAAGGCGACGGTCGCGACGTAATCGGGGTGGTCGGCGGGCGTGCGGGCCGAGCCGAAGATCGACACCTTGTGCGGCTCGGGGTACTTGGCGAAGATGTTGTAGGCGTAGCGGAGCTCCTTCACCGCGGCGGTGATGAGCTTCAGTTCGCCCGTGTGCCGCCCGTCGGGGATGAGTTTCAGACTCGTCGCCACCAGGTCGTGCACGAGCTTGGACTCGAACGTGCCCGCCTTGCCGCCGTGCTTCTCGATCAGGGCGTCGATCGCGGCGGCCACGGCGGGGTCTTCCGGCCTGCGGTCGGGCCGCGCCGCGGCGGCGGGTGCGATGGGCTCGGGGCTGGTGGGCGGATCGAGTTCCTGGCGGTTTGTCGGCATACGCGGGCATGGTAGTGGGGGGGCGGAGGGGAAGTGGCAGAGTGGCGAAGTGGCGAAGTGGTCCTGAGTCCTGGGTCCTTGGTCCTGAGTCCTTCGTACTCATCGCGGCCTTCGCGGTGAGTCGGCATTCGGCACCCGGCATCCGGCGCTGTGCCCGCGTGCACTCTGCACCGGTCTTCCTTTGTGCCCTTTGTGCCTTTGTGGTGCTCCCCTTGCCACCAACGAAAAAGGGGAGCCTTGCGGCCCCCCTGGGGTTGGCTCATGTTTTTCATTTGGCCATTTGGCCATTTGGCCCTTTGCCGCCCCGCGGCTACGCGGCCAGCTTCATCTGCTGCTCTTCGCCCGCCACGGTGGCGACCACCTGGCCGCTGGCGGTCTTGCCGAAGTTGATGGTGAAGGCGTCGGACTCGGGGCCCACGGCGTCGGAGCGGTGGCCCTGCACCGTGTACTGCACGGAGTCCGGCCCGGCGATGAAGTTGTTGTCAACAAACTTCTTCTCGCCCGAGATGCCGGCGTAGACGAACTCGGCCTGCCCGGGGAGTTTGCGTTTGATGAGGTAACTGGTGCCGGTGGTGCCGACGGGGTTACTCGCCTTCCAGCGCAGCGTGAGAGCGCCCGACGCAGTGTTGAGTTCCACGCTCAGGTCGCTGGGCTTGGCGGGCGGCGGCGCGGTGCCGGGCACGGCGGGCGGCGGGATCTGGGCCAGCGTGTAGACGTTGGGGTTGTTGCTTGTGTCGGCGAATGTGCGGATCACCTTGGTGGTGAGGCTGGCCGAGCGGCGGGCCGCGTTGAACGCCTCGGTGGCCGCGCTCACGGCGGAGCGGTAGGCGAGCCGCGCGTTCTCCTGAGCCTGGTTGGCGGCGTTGGCGGCGTTGATGGCGTTGGTGAACGCGGTGACCTGCCCGGCCGTAAGGCCGATGTTCCCCTCCTCGTTGTCGAAAACGATGGCGTGGGCGAGGCCCCAGGTGAGGAACGCGGCCCGGGGCGTGGTCGGAAACGTGCTCGTGGCCATGACAAGGCTCCTTTCTGTGAGAGAGACGAGCGAAACGGGCACGCAACAGGCGTGCGTCCATGTTCTCGAACCGCTGCGGGGGGTACTTGAGCGGCCTTGCCCCCTGCGCGCGAGATTTTCTCCAGCGCGGCGGAGAGTTTCTCCAGCGCAAACGAGAGTTTCTCCAGCGCGAACGAGAGTTTCTCCAGCGCGAACGAGAGTTTCTCCAGCGCGAACGAGAGTTTCTCCAGCGCGGGCCGGGGTTTCTCCAGCGCACGCGGGACTTTCTCCGGTCCATCCGCCGCGAAGCCGGGCTGTACGCAGAGCAGCGCAGAGGGCGCGGAGGGACGCAGAGGGGGAAGGCCGGGCACGCCGAACGGATGCCGGATAGACTGGCGGCGTATGACCAGAGTGCACGTACAACGTCGCCCCAAGGCGTCTCAGAACCAAGGCGACACGATCCACTTGGGCGACGCGCTGGATGTCTTGGCCGACGTCCCGGCGGGCTCGGTGGCCCTGACGGTCTTCAGCCCGCCGTACGACGGCATCCGCGACTACGGGAAGAACTGGGCACTGGACTACCGCGCGCTGGGCGATCTGCTCTACCAGGCCACGGCCGAGGGCGGTGTGTGCGCCGTGGTCATCGGGGACGGCACAAAGGACTTCGCCAAGTCGCTGACGACGTTCAGGTGGGCGGTGGACTGGGTTGACCGCGCCGGATGGCGGCTTTTTGAGTGTTGCATCTACCAGCGCCACGGGAACCCCGGAGCGTGGTGGAGCCAGCGGTTCCGTGTGGATCACGAGTACATCCTGATCTTCTTCCGTGGGCCGCGGCCGCGCCACTTCGACAAGACCATGCTCATGATCCCGTCCAAGCACGCCGGCAGGGTGTATTCGGGAACGGATCGGCTCACGAACGGCGGTTTCAAAAGGATCGAGCCGAAGGCGGTGAACGACATGAAGTGCCGGGGCACACTGTGGGAATACGCCACCAGCAACACGGAGGGCAATCGCACCAAGCTTGAGCACCCCGCCACCTATCCGGACCGCCTGGCGGATGATCTCATCCAGTGCTTCTCCAAGCCCGGCGACCTTGTGCTCGACCCCATGTGCGGGAGCGGGACCACGTGCGTCATGGCGGCGAGAGCGAAGCGGCGCTATCTCGGCATCGAGATCAACGAGGCCTACCACACCATCGCGCTGCGCCGCCTGCGGCAGGAGGTACAGAATGACACCCGCCTTTTCTAAAGACATCGCCAGCGCCAAGGCGTACCTCGAAGCGATGCCACGGGATTGGGAGGGCAAGAAGTGCGTGCTGGAGCTCAAGGAGGCGAACTACAACTGGCGGCAGATGGAATGGTGGGCTTTCTACTTCGAGTTCCTTTGCCGCTCTCGGCTAGGCAACGCGTTCCAGATCCCAGGGGATCGGTTCGGCTCGGTGTCGTTCGATCTCAAGGGCGCGGTCAACTGGGACATGAAGGCCAAGGCCATCAAGTCCGATGCCCACACGTGCATCCTGAATGACCGTGCGGCCACCGATGCCAGCATCGCGGCGTACGGCTACCACGGCGTGCTGATCGGGCTCTGCGACGTTGAGTACAACGACTGCGACCGCACGTTTCAGAAGTGGCACAGCAAACTCAAGGGCGGCCTCTCGGCCTACGAGAAGGACCGGCGATCGCGCACCGCCGTGTCGCGGTACCGCAAGACGCACGCGCTCCTTCGGGAAATCCTTTTCCTACGACTGGACAAGCTGTCGGCGGCCACGCTCGGAGAAATGAAGCAGGGACGTAACTCGAACGGGAAGCCCCGTCCACCAAAGTACATGCTAGACCTGGAGAACGCGGGCAGCCTCATCGTGGACCGCATCTCGTTTCTGGAGTGACGGGGTGAGGGAGGGCGGGCTGCATCGACGGCCCCGCCGTGCCTCAGCGAGCGTGCCGCTAGCGCGTGCCCACGGATCCCAACACGACCTGCACGCCGGTCCAACTCGGCACAGAATCCACTCGCTACGGAAGGCCTTGGCAAGCGGGTATACTGGACCAGCCTCTACGCGTTCTGCACTGGGGGCGGACCTCGTGGAGGCCACTGCATGGACACAAGCACGGTCGTCGGGTTTACGGTTCAAGTCGCAAAATTGATCGGTCCGCAGCCACTGCGATGGGTCCAAGCGGAAGTTTGGGGCCAGCGTCTGCTAGTCGTTGGCCCGTCCGGGGCCGGGAAGAGCACGTTCATCGACGTGCTCGCGTCCGGACATTTCCCTGACCACGAAACCACGGCCGTAAGCCAAGGGTCCGAAACGTACAAGCGCCTCCGCGTTGAGGTCGACGGCACAAAGCACGTCCTGACGTTTCGCCGCGCGACAGCCCTGCCCGGTACCAATCGCGTCGGACGGCAGGCGGGCGCCGCACTCTGCGATGCACCCGACATCGTCGTGGCTATGACCGACGGCAGCAAGCCGGCCGAATCGGCGGACTGGCTGAGCGATTTCTGCAAGGCCTTGTGCAATCTTGCCGACAACATGGAGCCCCTCGACAGACCGCATACGGTCATTTGCTTGGCAAACAAGCACGACCTGTGCACGGCTCCGGAAGATTTCCACAACCGGTTGCGGCGTGCACTCAAGGCCGGACTTGTTGGTAAGTTCGGCTTCAAGCCGGACGACGTCACGATAAAGCCCACGATCATGGTCCGGCACGAAAAAGCCCCGGGGATGTTCAATGACTTCCTCCACACTCTCGCCCACAAGGCGTGCAAACGGGCCAAGGTCAATGGAGTCGCCTGAGCGAAAGCCCGAGCCGCACGCGCCGCCCACGATGGCACAGAGCCAGACGGGTCACCTGCTTGTTGCCGACTTCCGCTTGGTGTGGCAATCTGTCTTAGTATGGCGAGTGCTCGGCCGGACCCTCTGCGTCGGTGCTGCCGTGTGCGCGGCGATATGGCGCGGGACGCACACGACGGCCTTGGCTGCGCTGCTGCCGGTGGCCGTGTTCGCGCTTCTGTGGATGATCGAGGAGCGATACGCCGGGGTCCGCTTTAGGGTGATCCGCTCATCCCTATCGGTGCTCGATCAGACCCTCCTCGGCCCCGCGAGCCGTGCGGCTCTCTCGGAAGCAGTGGACCAGAACAACGCGCCGTGGCGCGCGCGCAGCACGCGTGACGTGGTCCTCGGCCGCGGTATGCGCAAGTACGAGCCGCCCGTCTGGCTTGGCGTCATAGCGGTCGTTTATTGGCTGCGGGCGCTGGGGTAGCCCCTCGGACGGCACGGTGCCGCCCCCTTCGGGGGCTTGACCCGCGCCTCAAGCCGCACCCGTGGGTTGACACCCACGGCAAAGAACTGTCGGGCCTCGGCCCTGATCCGTTGATCCCTCGCTCCCTTGATCCCCTCTTCCCTCTTCCCTCGGCCCTCGGCCCTGAGCCCTGAGCCCTGGGCTCCCTTCTTGCCTCAGCCCTGCGCCCTTCCCCCTCACCTCCGCCCCTCCAGCCACCGGCGGCGTTCCTCGCGCACCAGTTTGTCGATCGCCGCGTCGTCGGGCCGGGCGGCGCGGCTGGCGGGCGGCGGGCTTGTGCCCAGCAGGTCGCCCAGAGCGCGGCGGGTGCCCAGCAGCGGCTCGGCGGCCACGGCCGGGGCGCGGAGCGTGCCGGTGATGCGCGTGGTGAGCAGTTCGTTGGCCGCGGCCTTGTAGATGTCCGACAAGATCGGCACGTGGTCCTTGCCGCGCGAGTTGAACGTGAGGTCGAGCGCGAAGTCGGGTAGCAGCATGTGGCCGGTGCCGATCAGGCTGATCCCCTCGGAGACGAGCGCGAGGTGCTCGAAGGCGACGCGGTCGCCCAGAATCGTGAAGCGCCCGTGCCCGAAGTCGATCGGCTCGCCAAACGGGAGGCGCAGGTTCGAGAGTTCCACCATCTGCGTCAGGAGCGGGCTGGCCAGCACGTCGCCGCCGCCAGCGACGCGCAGCCTGCCCGAGCCCACCTTGCTCGTGGGGATGCCCAAGAGGCCCGTGAGCGCGAGGCCCGCATCCAGCCTCCCGCGCGCCAGGTTGCCGGCCGACTCGGCCCCCGCCTCGCTGCGTGCGGCCCGCAGCGCGGCATCGACAGATTCCTCCGGCAGCGGGCCCACGAGGTCGGGCTGCTCGAAGCGGGCCGCCCGCCGCTTGACGCTGGCCAGGAGGTCGGCCACCAGCACGCCCTCGAGATTCACGCGGGCCTCGTAGGTGCGCGGCGCGGCATCACTCGCGGCCGGATCGGCCCTGCCGATGAAGGCCCGGGCCTCAAGGCGGCCCCCCTCGCACGCCCCGGTGATCGAGTCGGCCAGCACGTCGTGCTCGGGCGTGCCCGTGAGAATCGTGGCCCGGGCCGATTCCAGCGGCAGGCCCGCGGCCTCGAGCACCGGCACGTCAAAGTCGAGGCGCACCCGGGCACGTTCCGCGGCGTCGTCGAGCCGGGCATCGACCGCGACCGTGCCGGTGGCCCCCGAGAGCGGCACGCCCGTCTGGGCCGAGCCGCCGCTGAAGGCGAGCGTGCCGGTGAAGCCGACCGCGCCGATGCCGCTACCCCCGCTACCCCCTTCCCCTCCTTCCCCCCCGCGCTCCCCTCGCGCGCTCTCGCGCTCCTTGGCGATCGCGCCCGCCACGCGCAGCCTGCCCCCTTCGAGCACAAAGCCGCCCGCGATGCCGATCTCGGCCGCTTCGAGCGCACCGGCCACGGGCGGCGGCAGCAGGGCCAGCAGCGAGGGCTCGAGCGTGCGGCCGCGCACGCTCACGGCGGTGTCGACCGACCAGGGCGTGCGCTCGTCGGGGGCGATGGCCAGCGTGCCGTCGGCCCGTGCGCTCCACGCGCCCGCCGCCACCTCGAGGCCGTCGAGCCGGCCGGTCCGGTCATCGATGATGATGCGGCCGGAGATGCGCTCGGCCTCAAACGCGCGGCCCGGCCCCTCGCCCGCGACCGTGCTGGTGGCGGGATGCCGGAGACTCAGCGAGAGCGGCCGGATCGAGGCGGCCAGCACCAGGGCATCCTCATCCGCCCCGCCCCTCCCGCGCGGCTCGGCCGCGATGTCGGCGTCGAAGCCGCCGCGCAGCGAGAGCGCAACCATGGCTTCGGCCAGGCCGGGCAGGCCCGCCAGGTGCAGCACCCGCAGCGTGGCGGGCGACTCGAAGCGGCCGTCGCGCACGCCCACGCGCAGCGGGCCGGCCAGGGCCAGCGAGCCTCCACCCGGCGTGCCGGCGGGTTGTCTGTGCGAGCCGTCCGAGCCACCCGGGCCACCCGCCAGGTCGGCCAGCCGCAGCCCGCCGTCGAGGTCGACCGTGGTGGGTGCAGCCGCGTCGAGCCGCACCGCAGCCTTGAAGTCGTGGAAGGTGATCAGGGCGTCGATCCGCTCGCCCGTCCCCCCCGTCCCCCCCGTCCCCCCCGTCCCCCCCTCACCCGCCGGCAGGGCACGCGGCACCGCGCTCAGGTCGATCCGCACGTCGCCCGCCTGCCGCTCCACCGCCACGCGCCCGCCCAGGGCGTTCACGGCCAGGCCGTCGGCCGCGTTCACGCCCAGGCTCACGCGGGCCGCCCCGTCCGTGCCGCGCTCGATCTGCACGAGCGCATCAAAGGTGCCCTCTGGCCGGCGCTGGGCCCGCAGTTCCGCCAGCCGCACCCCCGCGTCTCCGGCGACGATCGCCACCGCGTCTTCCAGCGGCCAGCCCAGGTCGAGCCGCGTGGCCGCCAGCGTGCCCGCCACGCTGGTGCCCGCCTCGCTCGCACGGATCACCGCGTCGAGGGCAATGCCGCCGGGCCGGTCGAGCGAGGGGCGGAGCAGTTCGGTGTCGATCGAGGGCGGACCGACGAAGCCGGGCGTGGAGATTTCGAGGATCACGGGGTCGTCGGCCGAACGCACCTGCCCGCGCAGACCGTCGAGCACCACCTCGTCGTTGCTCACGCTCACCCGGCCCTCCAGCCCGCTGATGACCACGCCGGGGCGCTCGTCGCTCAGCGGCACCGGCCGGGCCAGCAGGCCGCCCAGCGACACGTCGATGTCCATCGAGGCCAGGCCCGTCGCGTCAGGCTCGATCTTGGCGACGCAATCGACCAGCCCGCGCAGACGCAGGCTGTCGAGCACGTCCTTGGCGCTGAGCCCGCGCTCCCCCGCCGCGGCCGCGGCCCGGCCCGCCAGCCCGCGCCGCGGGATGGCGTTCACCAGCAGGTCGTCGACCAGAAACTCGCGGGCGTCGATCTTGAGCGTGGGTGTCCACGTGGCGCGCTCGGGCGTGGTCAGGTCGATCGACCCTTCCACGCTCGCCACGCCCGCGCGCAGGCCCCGCCCCACGTCGGCGAAGAACCACGCCCGCGGGTCGGTAACCAGGATCCGCAGTTCGGTGGCGTAGAGCGGCAGCGGGAAGACGTCGGGCACAAGCCCCGCGCCGCCGCCGTCGAACGTCATCGTGATGTCCGTGTCGTAGTGCCCCCGGGTCTGCGGGGAATAATCCACCTTCACAGACAACTGCTTCACCGAGCCCAGGAACGCGAACTCGGGGCGCTCCAGATCGGCCCGGGCCGCGGCGATGCGGCCCGTGAGCGCATCGTCGGCAGCTTGGTCGGCCGGCTCGGGCGGCCCCGTCTCCAGGAGCGCGGCCCGCTCCGCCAGCAGCGCGCTCAACTCGACCCGCTGCTGGGCCGCCTGCGCCGGTGTGTTGATCAGTCCGT
Organism: uncultured Phycisphaeraceae bacterium; assembly: GCA_964590885.1. Lineage (GTDB taxonomy): Bacteria > Planctomycetota > Phycisphaerae > Phycisphaerales > UBA1924 > JAEUIX01. The sequence goes on along the minus strand of CAZPWW010000009.1, from coordinate 33,849 downwards.
TCTCCACGAGCTGCTGATGCTGGCGGGCCGAGAAGAGCGTGTTGAACAGGCCGTCGCGCCAACTGCGCTCGCCCGCCCGCAGCCGGGCGTACTCGGCCGGGCCCAGCAGGCTCTCGAGCATGCGCGGCCCGCGCAGGCCCGCCCCCTCGGGGGAGCGCAGCAGCCGGGCACGGTCGTCGTCCACCGCCGCCAGCACGGCCGCACCCAGTTCGCGGCGACGGTCGATGGCCGCCCACAAGAGATCGTCCATGGGCGCGTTGATCACGGTCACGTCGATCGCGGCCCGGTCGCCGTCGGGCAGGCTGATGCGGCCGTTGGCGGTGAGCGCCGCACCCGTGAGACCCCGCCCCGAGATGCCGCGGATCTCCACCGCCGCGTCGTCGAACATGATCAAGCCGCGCAGGTCGAAGAAGGGATACGGGAAGTGCTCGAAGGCCGCCCGCCCGTTGCTGAATTCGACCGTGCCCGCCACCCGCCACGGACGCGGCATGTCGGGCGCAAAGACCGGCGGCAGGCCCTCGCGGCGGATGGTGCCCATGGCCCTGATGCGCGCGGTCGGCCCGCTGAAACTCGCCAGCCGCTTGCGTACCAGTTCGGGCAGAAAGGGGAGCAGACGCGGGTTGCGCTCCACGCGGAAACCGTCCGTCAGTACATCACAACTGATGCCCGCGGTCTCGGGGTCGAGCCCGTCGATCGTGAGGGCGACCTGGCAGGGCAGGTCCTCCACTCGGCCCGCCAGCGTTGCCCGGATCTGCCCCTCGGGCAGCAGCAGGCCGCCGTACGCGAAGCGCACCGTGCCGCTCACGCCCGTCATCGCCAGCGGCTGGCTCCGGCCAAACGCGTCGTGCTCGCCCAGCCCGGGGATGCGCATCGACACGTCCCCGAGCCGCAGCGTCGCCTCCAGCCCCGCGGCCCGGCTGTAGGTGAACTCGGTGGGCAGTATCCGCCCGTTCATGTCGAAGTCGCGCCACGCCTGCCGCAGCCGCGCCGGCACCCGCTCGGCCGTCCAGTGGTCGAGCGTGAGTCCGCTGAGCGTCCCCCGCCCCTCGCCCAGGCCCGGGTTGATCCACCCCTCGAAGGCCACGGCCGATGCCTCCGGCACCGTTGGCGGCACCAACTCGCGCAGCCGCACCAGGTGCTCACCCGGGCGGGCCGGGTCGGAGGTGAACGACACGCTCACGTCGAGTTGGGCCAGCGGGCTGTACGCGGGTGTGCCCGCCCCGCTCGGGCCGGCGCCCGGCCCCCGCTGTTCGCCCAGTTCGATCCGGGCGGCCTCGGCCGTCAGGCCCGGCAGCGGACCTCCGCCCAGGCCGCCCCCCGCTCCCGCCCCCACCCGTGCGCCCGCGCCGCCGGCCGCCAGCGCGGCCACGTTGAGCGCACCGTCCTCATCCTGGGCCAGCCGGATCACGGGCCGATCGAGGGTGATGTGCCGGGGCACGATCCGCAGCCCCATCCACCCGCTCCAGTCCAGGTCCACACGCACGCCCGCCGCCCGCAGGGCCTCGCCCGCCGGCCCCGGCACGCCCGGCACGCGCAGGGCCAGGTCGCGCACCTCCACGGCCCCGAACAGGTGCAGACGCAGCGACCCGATCTCGGCCGTGCATCCGGTCGACTGCCGCAGAACCCGTCCCACCGCCCAGCGCCCCAGCGTGCCGCGCGTGAGCGAGTGCCACAGCCCGGCCAGGCAGGCCACCGCGGCCATCAGCACCAGCAGGCCGCGCAGCCGCCCGCGGCGGCGGCGGGCGTGGGCGGGCAGAGGCTGGGCGGGTGCATCCATGCGGGAGTGCGCTGAGGGCGTGGGGCCGTGGGCAGCGGCCCGCCACGACACCCGGAATGGTACGAGTACCCCGCGCCTGATGCGCACAGCAAAGACCCCCGGCCACGTGCGGCCGGGGGTCGGTGTGCTGTCCACTCATCAACCCGTCAACACGATGCTTCCCGGGCTCAGCCGGCCGTGCCGCCGTCGTCGCCGCCGCCGTCGCCCGTCAGACGCGACACGGCCCGCGCGATCTGCCGCGCGTTGACCTTGAGGCAGTCGTTCACGGCCCGCAGGTTGCGCTCCGTCGCCTCGTTCAGCAGGCGGAACATGCGTTCGCCCGCGCCCGCGGCGGTCAGGGCGTTGGCAGCGCGCTCGCGGATGGCGCGGATGCGCTCCCGGGCTGCCTCGCCCACGCTCTTCTGCTGCTCCAGCGCGGCCCGGGCCGCCGCCCTGATCTCGTCGTTGCTCGCGCCCTCCCGCTTCAGGTGCACCAGCCGCGCGATGGCCGCGCGGGTGTGCTCGTCGAGTGCCCGGCAGGCCCGCCCGGCCACCTCGCGCATCTCGCGCGCGGCCAGTTCCACGATGTTCGCGCCCACCGCCGTCGGCGAGGCCGCAGGGGCAGGGGCCGCCGCCAGCGCGGCGGGCGCCAGCGCTCCCAGCCCCCCGGCCGCGCACAGGCCCAGGATCAACACCGAACGCCTCAGAGTCCGCAGAATCATGTGATGCTCCAGAAGAGTTTCGTGGGCGGCGGCCCAGGTCCAGGGGGTCGCCAGTGATCGCGTAACGCCTTGTGGCAGCGGCCATTGCATCCGCTTGCGAGGCCCGGGCCGGGCCGCCCCGCGGTACCATGCCCGCATGGCCAAGGTTCGCACACTGTTCGCGTGCAAGGCGTGCGGCGCGCTCCAGAACAAGTGGATGGGCAAGTGCCCCGACTGCGGCGCGTGGGATGCCCTTGAGGCCCAGCGCGTGGAGCCCAAGAGCAAGGTCGATCCGCGGGCCGCCGCGGCGCGGGCCTTTGTCAACGCCGCGGCCGTGGCCGAGGCCAACGAGGGGCCGGATGCCCCCGGCACGCGGCGTGGCGGCCGGGGGGGTGGTGTGGGTGCGGACGATGCAGGCGGCGGCATCCACCTCGAGCCGCTGGTTCCCGCTTCGCCCGCGTTGCCCATCGGCGAGATCGAGACCACCGGCGCCAGCACCCGCATCGCCACCGGCATCGCCGAGTTCGACCGGGTGCTCGGCGGCGGCATTGTGCCCGCATCCGCCATCCTCCTCGGAGGCGACCCCGGCATCGGCAAGAGCACGCTGTTGCTTCAGGCCGCGCAGGCGCTGGCGGCACGCGGCCACCGCACGCTGTACGTGTCGAGCGAGGAGAGCGCGCAGCAGGTCAAACTTCGCGCGTCGCGCCTGAGCGGGACGAGGGAAGGGCACAGGGCCGAGGGCCGAGTGCTGAGGGCCGAAGTTGCCGGACCCAAGCCCTCGGACTCAGGACTCAGGACTCCGGACCCAGGACTCAGCACCACGCACCTGAAACTCACCGAACCACTCTCCCCCCCCCAGTGCCCAGTCCCCAGTCCCCAGTCCCTTCCTGATCTGTTCTTGCTCGCGGAAACTTCCCTCAACCGCATCACCGAGCAGGCCGCGCGGGTCTTGTCCGATGCCGACGCGGCCAAGCCGCCCGTGCTCATCATCGACTCCGTGCAGATGGTCTACAAGGCTGATCTCGAGGCCTTCCCCGGCTCCCTCACGCAACTCCGTCGCTGCTGCGCCGAACTGGTCTATCTCGCCAAGGCCGCGGGCGTTGCGGTGATCCTCGTGGGCCACGTGACGAAAGACGGTCAGCTCGCCGGCCCGCGCATGCTCGAGCACCTCGTCGATGCTGTGCTCTACTTCGAGGGCGACCGCCACCACGCCCACCGCATCGTCCGCAGCGTGAAGAACCGCTTCGGCTCCACGCTCGAGCTCGGCCTCTTCGAGATGACCGACCGGGGATTGCGCGAAGCGCCCGACGGCGTTTCCGTCGCCAGCCTCGGCGCCGATTCCCCGCCCCGCCCCGGCACCGTCGTCTGCCCCGTCCTCACCGGCACGCGCTGCCTGCTGGTTGAACTCCAGGCCCTCACCGCCACCGGCTTCCTCGGGGCCGCCAAGCGCAAGTCCTCGGGCCTCGACCCCAGCCGCCTCGCCATGCTCATCGCCGTGCTCGAGCAGCACGGGGGCCTGCGCCTGGCCGACCGCGACGTCTTCGCCTCGGCGGTGGGGGGCGTGCGCGTGGCCGAGCCCGCGGCCGACCTGGCGCTCGCGCTCGCCATCGCGGGCGCCCACGCCAGGCGCACCGCCCCCGCCGCGTCGGTCGCCGTGGGCGAGGTCGGCCTCGCCGGCGAGGTCCGCTCCGTCTCGCGCCTGGAGCAGCGCCTGCGAGACGCGGCACGCCTCGGGGCAAAGACCGCCATCATCCCCGCCGCGGCCAGGCGCGAGCGTTTATCTGTGCCGGGCCTCGAACTGGTCTATGTCAAGACCGTCAACGATTGCATCGGCATGCTGATGTAGAAGGGGAAGTCACGCAGAAGGCACCCGGGCATCAGGCAGGTGTGAAGGCGCCGCGAACGAGCCCGGAGCGCGGCGACGGGTCTTCCACGTGCGGGAGTCAGCCGGCCGCAGGCCAGGCCAGGAACGCGGGCAAGGGCTGGATCTTCCCGTCTCGCCCCACGCACGCCAGCGTGGTGGCCGCGCTCGCCAGCAAGTGCGGCTCCTCGCCGGCGCGCTCCACCACCCACACCTCGTACGTGTGCTCGATCTTCACCGCCCCGGTGCCGGCGACCGTAGTGCGCACCTCGATCACGTCGTCGTAGCGGCCCGGCCGCCGGTAGCGGCACTCCAGTTTCGTGATGACCAGAAAGAACCCGGCCCGCTCCATGTCGGCGTACGCCACGCCCGTGGCCCGCAGCAGTTCGGTGCGGCCCATCTCCAGCCACGGCACGAACGAGGCGTGGTGCACCACGCCCATCGGGTCGCACTCGCAGTAGCGCACACGCAGGCGCAGCGTGCCCGCGGCGGGTGTCGGCGCGCTGGGCCGGAGCGTGCCGGGGGCGTGCGTGCCGGGGGCGTGCGTGCCGGAATCGTGCGTGCGCTCCATCATGGCCGCAGGGTACGGGGCGGGGCGGGGGGCGCGCGTCGTACGATCCGGCACGAATGAGCACCGCCCACGGTCAACCCCAACCTCCCCCGCGGGGTGCCCCACAGGGCGCCACACACGCCCCCCTCTGGCTGCACCTGGGCGGAGAACAGGTCAAGCCCGGCTGGAGCATCGTGAACATCCAGCCCGGCCCCGGCGTCGATTACGTCGGCAGCGTCACCGACCTCTCAGCGTTCGCCGACGGCACGGTTGACAAGGTCTACGCATCGCACGTCTACGAGCATCTGAACTACCGGGGCGAGATTCAGGCGGCGCTGCGCGAGGCCTGCCGCGTGCTCAAGCCCGACGGTGTCCTCATGCTCGCCGTCCCTGACCTGACGGTGCTCTGCCAACTCTTCGCCAGTGCCAACACCACGCCCCAGGGGCGCATGGTGCTCATGCAGATCATCTACGGAGGGCAGAAGGACGCCTTCGACTACCACAAGATCGGCTACTCGCTGGACCTGCTCATCCACTTCCTGCAAGAGGCGGGCTTCCGCTCGATCGAGCGCGTGGCCCAGTTCAACCTCTTCGACGACACCAGCAAGGTCTCCATCGAGGGCCGCTCCATCAGCCTGAACGTGATGGTGTATAAATGAGCGCCCCGCGGCACTCCTCACCCCCGACCCCGCCGGCACATTCCGCCGCGCCGGGCGTGGTCGTCCGCCGCCTGCGCCCCGCCGACTCGCTCACCGAACTCACCCACCTCCTGCACCGCGCCTACGCCAAACAGGTGAAACTCGGCCTGCACGCCCTGGCCAGCCACCAGACACCCGAGATCACCCGCAAGCGCGTCGGCAAGGGCGAGTGCTTCGTGGCTGTCGCCAGCGAGCCGCTGGCCTCGACGAGCCCCGAGCGCAGCGATGGGTCCGGTCTTGTTCCTGGTGGGGCGGACATCCTGTCCGCCCGGTCCGGCAGCGACCGCCTCGTCGGCACCATCATGTTCCAGGAGCCGAGTTGGGGTGGGGGGGGTGGCGCCCCCGAGAGCGGCCCGCGCTGGTTCCGCCGCCCCGATGTGTGCAACTTCTCGCAGTTCGCCGTCGAGCCCGCGCTGCAGAGCGCGGGCATCGGCCGCCTGCTGCTGGACGCCGTCGAACGCCGTGCCCGCGAACTCGGCATGGCCGAACTGGCCCTCTCCACCGCCGAGCCCGACACCGACCTCGTGGCCTACTACCGCCGCCGCGGCTTCCGCGAGGTCGAGCGCTTCGACTGGGGCGTGACCAACTACACCAGCCTCATCATGAGCAAGGCGGTGCGCTGAGGCCCGTTCAGGGCACGATCGCGAAGGCGATCGGCATCCACACGACGTGCACCGCGGCGAACACCACCCCGGCGACGATCAGCGCGAAAATCGCCGCGGGCACAAGGTCGATGGCGCGTTCACCTCGCCGGCGGAGGATGATGCAGAACGACGCGGCGCACGCCACGGCCAGCGTCGGCGGAGCCATGACCAGAACGAAGTACGCCACGTCTACCCACGCGCGCGGCAGCCAACGGGCACCCACCGCAGCCGCGATCACGGCGACCACCGACAGCCCGGCCTGCCACCCGAACACGCGCACCACGAGGCCCGTCGTCAACCGCCGCGCCGCCGCCGCGATCTGCGCGCGCGTCCACGTGCCGTTGCACTCCGGGCACGTGCGCGTGCCGCTCGCGCCGCGCGGCAGGCCGCCGAGGTCATACTTGCAGGTTGGGCAGCGCGGCCGCACGCCGGATTCTTGCCCGTCCCGGCCCATGCCGGTGCCGCCCCCCGACCACGCCCGGCCGGTTCAGCGGCGGCGGCGGGCCAGCAGCAGGGCACCAGCGCCGAGCAAGGCCGCGGCACCGGGCGCGGGAATCTGGCCGGTCACGGTCGCCCACTCCTCGAAGCCGTCATTGGCGGTCTGGTGCTCGCCGAACTTGGAGTAGAGCGTGATGTAGGTGGTTGCGGGCAGGCCGACGAACAGGGACACCGGCAGGAAAAAGCGCAGGTCGCCGCTGCCCGAGCCGGCGTTGAGCGAATAGTCGAGTTTGAGCCAGTTGTCGGCCATGGTGTCCATCGCGTAGCGCAGCGTGCCCAGCGTGGCGAGATCGCTCGAGTTGTGGCCGTTGCCGGCGGAGGTGTAGACGCGCACTTCGTCGAGCGAGATGAACTCGTTGTCGCCGCCGCTGTTCTGGTTGATGTCGAGCAGGAACTCGAGGTAGGTGATGGCACCGATCGTGCGCAGGCCGACATCACCCAGTTGCAGGTCGTGCGTGAAGGTGGCGCTGGTGTTCTCGTTGAACGCCACCGGCCGGGCCGAGGTGTTGTACCCCTGCTCCACGCCGTTGCGCTGGATGCGCACGAAGGAGTTGATCGTGCCCGTGCCCGTGGAGCGCAGGTCCACCGTCTCGAACAGGCCCGCGCCGATTGTGACGGTGGAGCCGGGCGTAGTCATGTCAAACTCACCCGCGAGGGTCGCGGGTGTGGCCACCGCAAGCGCGAGCAAACCCATCGCGCAACGACGAACACCGACCAAGGTTTGGTACGAACGCATGCTCTCTCTCCTCGAACAGCGCGATTTCTCGCGCGGACCTCAGCCGCCCAATGTCGTGAGTCTACGCTGGCTTGCGGCGAAAACCAGAGCACGAGCAGGATTCTTGGTATAGGGAAACCGCCTATTCCGCCATCCGGCGAGCGTGCCCAGATGGTGGTTTGTGTCCGCTCCGGCATCCGCTGGCAAGCCGTGCCCGGACAGCCTCAGCACCCCTCCGACGCGTAGTAGTCGGTGATGAAGTCCCCGAGGTTGTCGGGGAAGGGGCTGTTGCACTGGCCGCTGCCGTCGGGCGTGTAGCCCGCCTTGTAGCCGACGTCGTACGGAGCGTCGTTCTCCGGGCAGGGAACCGCGTACCCCTCCGGCCCGGGAATCGGCGGATCGGTGTAGTAGTCGGTGATGAAGTCGCCCAGGTCGTCAGGGTTCACCACGGTGTCGAGGTTGTAATCGAGGCGGCACGTCGGCGCGGCCCCATTGACGGCGATCTGGAGGTCATCGATGTGGTTGTACCCGTCGCCCAGCACACCCTCCACGCGGATCTTGGCGACGGGCACATCGGAGATGAACGCCGCGAAGGAGTTGCCGGACCCGTCCACGGCGAGACCCGTGATTGCGCCGAGGAGATTGTCGTTCGCATCATACACATAGAGCGTCTGGTCGCCTTGGGCGTCGCACTGCCAGAAGCCCAGGGCCCGGATGGTGTAGCCGGCGCTGGGGACGATGAAGAAATCGCCGAACTGCGCGATGCCGGCACCGAAGTTGCACAGTTGATTCCCCCCAGAGTGGGCCTGGGAGTGGTTGACGTAGATTCCGGGGTATGTGCCGGGCACTTCGCCGTAGAGGTCGATGTGCAGGCCGGGCAGCGACTGGATCACGTCGCTGGGCCCCGAGAAGGGACCGGGCACACCCGCGTACGCCTCGAAGTCCTCGAGCGGGATCACGCCACCGACCGCAGCACGCCACGCAGTCTCGGTCGCGGCGTTGCCCTGGAAGGCGGTGAACTGGGCCAGCGCGCAGGGCGCGGCCGACAACACCGCGGCGAGCGCGGCGGCGAACGGTCGAGCATCGAGTGCGTTCATGTGGGGCTTCCCGAAGACGGTGGCGTGGTGAAACGGTCAGCGCGACGCGAGCACATGCTCAGCACGCCCCTTCCGCAAAGTAATCCGTGATCCAGTCGCCCAGGTTGTCCGGGAATGGCGGGTTGCACTGGCCCGATCCACCCGGCGTGTAGGCCGCCTTGTACCCGACGTCGTAGGGCGGGTCGTTCTCCGGGCAGGCGATCGCGTAACCCTCCGGGCCGGGGATCGGCGGATCGGTGTAGTAGTCGGTGATGAAGTCGCCCAGGTCGTCGGGATTCACCACCGTGTCCTGGTTGTAGTCGAGCACGCACGCGGGCGCGGCCACCGTCACCTGCACGCGATCGCCCAGGTACGCGACACTCACACCCGGCGGGGCATCGACCGCGGCGAACTCGCCCGACACGCTGTTCGCGATCAGCACGTCGAACGTGCCCGCGGGCGGGTTCATCTCGTCGAGGAAGACGATCCGCAGCGTGCCGTCGAGCGCGGCGGGGCCGTCGGTCAGGATGACCTGATCAAAGGGCTCGGCCGGCGATGCGCCAAGTTCAATCTCCAGCGTGCCGCCCGGGCCCTGCACGTACGAGTTGCCGTACACGCCGTCTCCGATCGTGATGGTGCCTATGGAGAAGCCGGGGGCGACCGTGGCACCGGTGTTCTCCACGTTGCCCTCGATCCCGCCGCTGCCGCGCAGGGTTCCTCCCTGGAAACGCAGGGGCTCGATCTGGAAACTGTTGTCGATCGCCCCTCCGGCCAGATCGGTGCTGCCTGCGTGCTGGGTGAAGCGCGTGAAGGCCGCCGTGCCGGCCACCACACTGACGGTGCCCGTGTTCGTGAACGGGAGCGCGAAGGTGGTCGTGCCCGCCCCGGCCGCTCGCAGCAGGCCGGCGTTGGTCATCACCCCGGTGGTGAAGGCGTAGCCCCCGACGCTCGACCCCGCGTTGCACTCCAGGCTGCCCTCCGCCAGCACGTTGATCGATCCGCCGCCGCCCACGGAGATGGGGCCCTGTGCCCAGTCGACAGCGCCCGCGAGGTCGAGTGTGGTCCCGTCCACGATGGTGAACGTGCCGCCACCGCTGATGCTGCCGGTCGCGCCGGCGTGCAGCACCGTCAGGCCGCCCCCTTCGAGCTGGCCGCTGAAGTGGCCCGTCTGCGTGATGCGCAACACGCCCTGGCCGAATCGGTATCCGGGCCCCGCCGGGCTCGGATCGGGGCGCATGTCCAGGTGCTCCACCGTGGCCGTGGCGCCGGCACCCACATCGAGCGTGCCCAACACCCGCAGCGGCCCCGGGCCGAACGCATCGAACGCCGTATCCACGCGGTGCACCCCGAGCAGCACCAGCGCGCTGCCCGCCGCCACGTCCGCCCGCCCCGCGAACGTCGTCTCGCCCTTGAACCGGAGGGTGCCGCTGGCCACCACCAGCCTGCCGGTGTCCAGATTCTTGAACTCCGACCAGATCGTGCTCACGCCCACCGAGTCCTGCTTGCGCACCAGGCCCGCGTTGGCGAAGTGGCCCACCCCGATGATCCCGTGCATGTCCGTGTTGCCCGTGATCAGGAACTGGCCGCCCGCCGTGTTGGTGAACAGCGCCTGCTCGCCCCCGCCGTAGGCCCCGTCGATCAGGAAGGAGTACGCCTGGTTCGACGACCAGGTGGTCGTCGAATGGTTGTACACCGCGGAGTAGATGCCCAGCGAGGCCCCGTCCGCGACGGTCAGCCCGCCATGAAGCTCGGCCCTGCACGGCCAGTAAAACGACACGCTGCTGCCGTCGCCGTCGGGTGTCAACGTGTCCGTGAACACGTGCGTGCCGGTGCCGACAAAGGCCCCATAGCCGGTCACCGGCCCGCCGTACAGGGCCGCATCGGAGACATCGACGATGTACTCGTTGCGGAACAGCGTGGTCGTCGTCAGGCTGCGAATGGTCTCACTGGAGTCGTTGACCACATAGACGTTGCCGATGAAGACGTCGTCGCCCGGCCCGGGAAAGGGAGGGGTGTCGAAGCAGTTGCCCGAGTTGACGAGCGTGCCTGTGTTCCAGTTGTTCTCCCCGTAGCAATTGGGCGGGTCAAACGTGTGGCAATACCCGCGCCACGTGTGCGTGCCGCACGAGTTGTCAAACGCCACCGGGGCCGCCCGCCCCGCCGCCGCCAACAACACCACCACGGCCGCCGCCGCCGCCGCACACCGCCCAACACCGCCCTCGGCACGCATGGACATAGATGCCTCCAGCGGCCGCGCATGGCCGCCGACCCGAGTATGCACGCTTTACCCACGCGCGGCCAATCGCCACGCCGCAAACCACCCGCTTCTCACCGGAGTTTGTAAGCCGTTCGTAGGGCCGTATGCCCGAATCTCGCGTCGGGTTCAGCACCCGCCGAAGTAGCCCGTCACGTAGTCGCCCAGATTGTCCGGGAAGGGCTCGTTGCACTGCCCGGCCCCATCCGGGGTGTACGCCGCCTTGTAGCCCAGGTCGTAGGGCGGGTCGTTGCCGGGGCAGGCCACGGCGTACCCCCAGCGGCCCGGCAGCGGCGGCACCGTGAAGTAGTCGGTGATGAAGTCGCCGATGTCGTCAGGGTTCACAACCCCGTCGGAGTTGTAATCGAGCCGGCAGACGCCCACGGTGTCGCGCAGGTGCGTGTAGGCGCCCTCGGCGTTCACCAGGCCGTGGCCGAAGACGTCGTCGCGCCCCAGATCGCCCAGGTCCTCGGCCGACACCTCGAGCGCCTCGCGCACCTGGGCCACGCTGATGCGCGCGGGCTTGAAGGCCCCGATCAGCAGCCCCGCCACCCCCGCCACGTGCGGGCACGCCATGCTGGTGCCGCTCTTGAACGAGTACGTCGAGCCTTCCTGCTGGAAACTCACGCTCGCCACCGTGCCCGGGTTCGCCACCAGGTCGTCGCCGTCGGCCGTCGACACGGTGCCGATCGGAAAGGGGTAGTTGTCCAGGGCCGACCCCGTGAACACTCCGCCGCCGTCGGTGTTGTTCGAGATGATCACGCCGATCGCGCCGGCGTTCTGGGCGTTCGAGCACTTGGTGGCGAAGGTGATGGTGGCGCCGTTCACATCCGTGCCACGCCGGCGGATGTGCGCGATCTTGCCCGCCACCTCGGGCGGAAAGTCGCCCGCCTCGCCGCCGAAGCCGCAGTCGATCACCTCGCCCGACACCCCCGTGAAGTTCGAGCCGCCGATGAAGCCCGACGCCTTGACCGCCCCGCCCCACGACACCGTGGTCGTCAGGTTCGGCGACGTGCTCTGCACGCTCACGCCCGGCGCGCACACCGACACCGTCGGCCCGAAGTTCGAGAACGACGCCTTGTTCTTGGCCGAATCGACCGCCGCCACCGAGATCACGCTCGCGTACCCGGACGGGTAGTGGGGCTGGTTGCTGTTGCTGTTGCCCGCCGCGGCCACGATCACCACGTTGTGGTTCGCCACCAGCGCGGCGTACAGGTCGCTCTCGGCCTGGTCAAAGTCGCCGCCGCCCAGCGACATGCTGATCACGTGGGCACCGTTGTCGGCGGCCCACTGCGCCCCGGCCATCACGCCCGCCGTGGTGCCCGAGCCGCCGTTGCCCAGCACCTTGGCGTTCAGCAGGCTCGCGGCCGGGGCCACGCCCACCACGCCCTCGCCGTTGTCGAGCGCCAGCACCGTGCCCGAGCAGTGCGTGCCGTGCGTGTTCCCGTCCTGCGCCGTCTCCCCCATCATGAACGACACCGTCGCCAGCGGCGCCGGAAGGTCGGGGTGCGTCGCGTCGATCCCCGTGTCGTTCACCGCCACCTGCGCCCCGTACCCACGACCCGCCACCGACCACGCCGGGGGCGCCAGCACCAGGTCGATCCCGTAGGGCGTGCTCTGGTCCTCCGCACGCCGCACGAAGTTCCGCCCCGCGTGCAGCACCGCCGGGTTCAGGCCGTAGGCCGCCAGCGCGGCATCGATCCCGCCCCGCGCCACGCGCACGCACAACAGGCCGGGCAGATCGTCGTACTCGTAGATCACTTCCACCGCGCCGGCAACCGCGTGCGCCCCCGCCATGGCCCATCCCGGAGCGGCAGGATCGACACGCACCAGCAGCGTCTCCACGCTGGTGTCGCCGGTCAACCCGGGAATCTCCTCGGGCATCGGCTCACGCAGCGTGGGCCCGGGCAGGCCGGTGGCCCCGCTATACGGCCCGGCCACTGCCGCGCCGGGCGGCAGCGCAAGCGCACACAGCAGGGCGGCAGTTCGGTGGGTGGTCATGCCGGTGCTCCGGACGGCCGCGGGGTGGGCAACACGCGGCGGGCGTCGATATCCAGTATACCGATCGGGCCGCATCCGCCCACCCCCGGCCCCGTTCCGGCCACGAAAAAGGGCCGCGGGAGCTTGCCCGCGGCCCTTGAGTGAGATTTCAGAAGCCCGACGCGACCCCCAGCCGCTCAGCACCCGGTCCCGAAGTAATCCGTGATGTAGTCGCCCAGGTTGTCGGGGTTGGGCTCGAAGCACTGCACCGAGCCGTCGAACGTGTAGGCGTTCTTCCAGCCGGCGTTGAACGGGGGGGCCTGGTCTGGGCACGGGTAGGCATAGCCGGCCGGGCCCGCGGGGGCGGGGCCGGTGAAGTAGTCCGTGATGAAGTCGCCCAGATCGTCGGGGTTCAGGCTGCCGTCGAGGTTGTAGTCCTGCTTGCAGGGAGCGTCGTAGACGTTGACGACGCCGTCGCCGTTGCCGTCGCCGTTGGCCCAGCCGGAGGAGCCGAAGTTGGCCGCGATGATGGCCAAGTCGTCGCCGTCGTGGTCGCCGTCGAGGTCGAAGTCGCCGTAGACCGTGCCGAGCACGCTCAGCGTCTCGTTCACGTCGCCCTGGTCCACGCTCAGGTCGCCGTTCATGTCGGCGGAGAGGTCGAACCAGATCGCCTCACTCAGGTCGCTCCACGTGGCGGAGCCGTCGGTGATGTGGTTGCCCGCCCGGTCGGGCAGCGCCGGGTTGCGGCTCGCCACAAACTGGCGGAGGATGTAGTCGAGGTCGGCCCCGTTCACCGTGCCGTCGTTGCCCACGGGCGCGAAGCCCGGGGTGGTGCCCGCCGACCCCGCCACGTCGCAGCGGCTGCCGCCGTTGGTGTAGGCCGCGGCGGTCGCCAGGCTGGTCCCGAAGAAGTTGCCGCCGAAGGCCACGTCGATGTCGATGAACGCCTGCTTGCGGTTGACCGTCAGGCCGCCCGCCTCCAGTTCGCTCGAGTACATGAACAGGCCGTCGGCCGCGTAACGCACGTCGGCCGCGTCGAAACTGCCGTCGCCGTTGCCGTCGCCCAGGATCTCGATGACCGCGTCGGTGCCAGTGGCCCCGGCGATGCCGCCCTGGGCCTGGCTCAGACCGGTGCCGCTGGGTGCCGCCCACGCCGGGCCGCCGTTACGCTGCCGCCACGCCGCGATCATGTCGGCGATGTCGGCCGGAGTCCGCTTCCCGTCGCCGTTGAAGTCGAAGGCGATCTTGTTGCGGAGCGTCAGGTTGGCGCCGTACGTCACGGCCGCGCCCGCCTGGTTGATGTAGTTGCTGCCGCCGGCCACACCGTCGGAGTAGACGACACCGGTGGTGCGCGTCGGCACGCGCCCGATGCCCGAGAGATTGAAGGTCAGATAGACGGTGTTGGTCAGGATGTTGTTCGCACGCGTGTAATCCTGCAGGTTCTGGTTGAAGGCCCCGTTGGAGTCGAGTTGCGTCGGCGTGACGAAGTTCGCCACGTTGTCAAGCGACCCCGTGAGGATGAACTGCGTGGCAAGGAGCTCACCCGGCATGAACAGCGAGGCATCGCCGCCCGGTACCGCCACGAACTCGTCCACGCTCTGGCGCACGTTGTTCAGGTACGCCGCCGCCTGCGGGTTGCGCATGCGCGGGCGCGTCAGGCCCAGGCCGCCCGCCGACACCGGTTCCGAGAGCGGGTCGCCGATCGTGACCAGCGCGGCGGGGCCGCCCAGCACATAGCCGTCCACCGAGTTGTCGAGCACCTGGTCGATGTGGGGCCGCGAGTACTCGGTGCCGCCGTACACGTCGTTCAGCACGGCGTTGGTCTCGGCCCGGTTGCCCGCGATCCAGCCCCCCGCCACGCCGCGCTCGGCCCCCGCGTAGCCGTAGCCCAGGCGGGTGTTGAGCACCGTGGTCTCCACGTTGCCGTTGGAGCCCTTGTTAGTGGGGATGAAGTTGGGGCCGATCAGGTTCTGGGCGCTCGAAGCCGAGAGCGGCCCGATGTTGTCGCCGTTGCCCCACGAGGGGTCGATGCCGATGGTGTTGCACCAGGCGTTGCGAGTGCCCGAGCCCACGTCGCGCGTGATGGCGATCAGGTTCTCGCCGTCCGGGAAGCGGCCCGTGGAGTACAGGTGCTGCAGTTCGCTCACCGCCACCTGCGTGCGGCCCGTGCCGTAGTTCACCATCGGGGCGATGGGGGCGAAGGCCAGGGGGTTGTCAAAGAGCGTGTCGCCGTTGGCCGCGCCCGGGTTGCCCGGGTCGAAGAGGTTGTAGGGGGTCAGCGCCGGCAGCAGGCTCGAGAGGCCCGCCCCGCTGGTGCCGCCCGTCTTGTTGAGGCTCACCTTCGCGTTGGTGCCGTAGCCGACCGCGCCCGGAGTCGTGAAGGGGGGCACGCCCTCGCCCCCTTCGATCCGCACCGCCCAGCGGCTGGGCACGTCGAGCACCGCGATATCGATCCGCACGCCGCCCGCGGCGGGCGTGGGGGCCGTGGCGAAGGTCGCCTGCAGGCTCGTGGTGCTCGAGCGCACCGGCATGGCGCCGGGGTTGCCCGCGTTCGAGGAGGCGTTGCCCACCGAGTTCGTCACGTAGCGCAGCGTGTTGTAGTAGGCCGCGCTGGTGCCCGCGAGCGGGATGCCCAGCGTGTCGGTCGAGTCGGTGATCACGAACGAGCGACCGTGGTTCTGCAACTCGCGGAAGCCGTTGATCGACCCGATCGAGCGATAGTTCAGGCCCCACACGGCGTCAACCGGGAAGGGGTGGATGGGCGGGGCCTGCGGGGCCAGTTGCTGCACGCCCGTGAGCAGTTTGCCGGCGATGCCGTTGCCGTCCACGTCGATGAAGTCGTTGGTCGAGGCGGGGGCGCTCACGAAGTTCTCCAGCAGCGTGGCGCCGGAGATATTGATGAGCACGGGTTGGGCCACGGCCACCGAGGCCGCGCCGCCGGCGCAGCCGGCGGCCACAAACGAAAGAAGTGCGCGCGGGGACATCGAGGCCATGTGGAATCTCCCTCTACAAAGGACACACGGGTGAATCACGAACGCTGGTTTTCTCGCCGGCCCGCACCACGCGGAGCCCGGCACGATCGATGCGGATGGGGGTCGGGGTCGGTCGCTGCGAGGCCGGTCGGTCGTGCGCGGGGTCCGTGCGCGGGAGACGGGGGGATGCTCGGGGTGCGTGCTACTTGAGCGTCTCGCTCTCGTGCACGCGGTTGTTGTTGTTCTGGGCCGTGATGCTGAAGAACTTCTCGCCCCACAGGCGGCGCTTGATGGTCTCGGTGACGTTCATCCGCTCAAGGTGGCCGTCCACGAAGACGAAGTTGGCCGTGCCCCCGAAGCCCGCGCTCGTGCCCGGGTGGTGCCGACCCACCGCGTTGAGGATGCTCTTGTTGTCGTCGATCTGCCCGCCCGTCGGGTCGATGTCCTCCTGCTTCTTCACCCGTCCCAC
This sequence comes from uncultured Phycisphaeraceae bacterium, assembly GCA_964590885.1. Classification (GTDB taxonomy): domain Bacteria; phylum Planctomycetota; class Phycisphaerae; order Phycisphaerales; family UBA1924; genus JAEUIX01. Next base: position 17,675 of record CAZPWW010000009.1, on the reverse strand, counting down.
GTCCGGGTAGAAGTAGCGGGGCACGTTGCCCACGTTGGGCTCGTCGATCGCCTTGCTGGGGGCGGCGCTGCGCGACACAAACGGCGTGATCGGCCGGTGGCTCTTGATGGCCTTGGTGTCGTCCGAACTCGAATCACCCGGGATCAGTGACGTCCACCCCGGCAGAAACAGGAACTCGGTCATCAGGATCGTCTTCGAGGAGCCGCTCGCCGTTGCGTCGATCTCCGAAGGGTTCACAAACCGGTTGATCCGCTTGTTGCCACCCTGCGGCTTGAACTTGTTGCGGGGCATGATCGCGTCGTTGGCCGTAAAGGCCAGGCGCGGCACCTGCCGGTCGATCGGGTTGGCCGCCGGCGACCGCTGGTTCAGGTCGTTGGTCTGCTCCGGCTCCCAGTGGTCCGTGTCGGGCCCGGGGTTCGAGCGGGGCGCACCCCCTCTGATCACCGACGGACACTGGAACGCATCGCCCGGCACGTTGCCGTTCTCGAACAGGAAGTGGCTCCAGTGGATGTACCCCTGCGGGGCCCCGCTGCCCGTCTGCTCGTCCAGCTTCCACGCGAAGCCCTCCGGCTCCGCCGCGTACAGGTACGAGGCCGGGAAGGTCTTCTGGTCGATCGTGTACATCAGCGTCGCCGCCGCCGTGCTGCGCATGCTCACGCCGCACTTGAGCGCACGGGCCTCGTTGCGGGCCCCCGCCAGGGAGGGCAGCAGGATGCCCACCAGCAGGGCGACGATGGCGATCACCACCAGCAGTTCGATGAGGGTGAAGGCGCGGGTTGTGTGCGGGCGGCGTGCGGGCATCGCATACTCCGAGAAGAACGGGACCGAGGGCGGCCACCGCGGCCACGCTCGCATTCTCGCTCTCACTCGCCATCACGGTACAAGCGGGCAGCCGTTTGTCGCTCCCCGCCCGTGCAAAGATCGCGCACACACGGCCGGAACCCCGCGCCCCCTGCACGGGAAACCCCGTGTGTGAAGGCCGCGTCAGCGTTGTGTTATTCCACACGCAACAAACAGCCCCGCACGCCTCTGCGGCGGCCGCGTGAAGAATCGGTTGCCAGTGTGTGAAGCCTCGACCGCCGCCCGCCGCCCGCCGCACGGTCCGCTCAGGCCCCGCACCCGAAGAAGTACCCGGTGATGTAGTCACCCAGATTGTCGGGGTTGGGCTCGAAGCACTGGGCCTCGCCCGAGAGCGTGTAGTTCACCTTGTACCCCTGGTCGTACGGTGCCTCGTTCCCCGGGCACGCGCTCGCGTAGCCGCCCGGCCCCGGCAAGGGCGGGGCCGTGAAGTAATCCGTGATGAAGTCGCCCAGATCGTCCGGGTTCAGCGTGCCGTCGCCGTTGTACTCCACGGCGCACGGCGGCGAGAGCGCATCCAAATACGCCCTGGCCCCCTCCAGGTCGATCAGCCCGTGTCCGAAGAGGTCGTCGCGCCCGACCGCGCCCAGGTCCTCCGCCGTGCTCTCCAGTGCCGTGCGATACTGCGACACCGTAAAGCGGTCGGGCGGGTACAGGCTCATCAGGGCCGCCGCGGCCCCCGCCGCGTGCGGACAGGCCATGCTCGTGCCCGAGAGCACCGCCATGTCCTGCACAGGCGCAACCGTGATCGTGCCGCTCGTCCCCGGCGCGGCGACCAGCGCCAGCCCGTCTGCCCGCGTCAGCGTCACCACGGGTATCGCCGGCGGAGACCCGCCCAACCCGCCCGTGAAGGCGCCCGGTACGTTGTTGTAGATCACCGCCATCTTCGCGCCCGCCAGCGCGGCACGGTTCCCCTTGTTCACGAACGTGTCGCCGCCACGCTGGATCAGCGCGATGTTGTTGAACACGGCGGGCGGAAAATCCCCCGCCGCGTTGCCGTTGCCGCAGTCCACAAGCACCCCCGTGGCCGTCCCCTGGGCCGTGTTCGTCAGCGTCAGCACGGCCTGGTCGGCCCCGAACCAGTGGCCGGTTGCGATCGACGACACCACGCCCGCCAGGTACGTGCTCAGCACGCCCACGCCCGGCGCGGCGACATCCACCTGCGGCCCCGTGGTCGAGAAACTCGCCCGCGTCTTGGACGAATCCACCGCCGCCACCGCCACCACGTTGTCGTACGAGGCCGGGTAGTAGAACGTGGTGTTCCCGCTGTTCCCCGCCGCCACAAAGAGCATCACGCCCGCGCTCCACGCCGCGTCCACCGTGTCCTGCAGCGCCTGCGTGGGCGTGTCGTCAACATAAAACGACATGCTGATCACGCTGGCCCCGTTCATCACCGCCCAGTTGATCCCCGCGATGCACGCCGCCGTGCCGCAGAATGTGCCCGAGTTGTCGCACACCTTGGCGGCCAGGTAATCGGCCTGCGGGGCCACGCCGATCACCCCCGAGGCGTTGTCGCGGGCCAGCGCCGTGCCGGCGCAGTGCGTGCCGTGGCCGTTGAGGTCGTCGATCGCCTCGCCGTCCACAAAGCTCGCCGTGGCCAGGGGCACGGGCAGGTCGGGCGTGGCGAAATCGACCCCCGAGTCGAGCACGGCCACGATGCGCCCGCCCCCGCGCGATGAGGGCGTCCAGATGCCCGGGGCCTTGATCAGGTTGATGCCGTAGGGCGTGATCTGGCTCGACACCTGCCCGAAACGGTCCGCGTGCGCGTACATCACCGCCTCACGCTGGTGCAGGGCACGCACCGAGGCCTCCACCCCGCCCGCCGGCACACGCACGCACAGCATGTTCGCCACCAGCGGATAATCCACCAGTATCTCCAGCGCGTTGGCCGCCTCCAGCGCATCGGCAATCTCGCCCTGCGTCGCCCCCGCCCGGAACCGCACCAGCACCTGCTCGGGGTGCTCGATCACCGCACGCTGCGTCCCGCGCGGCACCTGGGCGAACACCGGACCCATGAACGTCGGTGCCTGGCCCCACGCGGGCCACGCCCCCGCCGCCAGCGCGCCGCCTGCGAGTGAAACCAGCAATGAACGGTTGACGCGGCGTGGCATGGGTCGATCACCTCTTCTGAGACGCGCGGGCAGCGCAAGAGGATACGGGTCGCCTCGGGGCGAGGATGCGGCTCCGACCGAGAACCGATCGGACGGGGTCGAAAAAACGGCCGCGGCGGATGCACGCGGCCGTTTGCAAGGCGGGTGGAAGGGCAGGGCTTAGTCCGGGCACCCCTCGAAGTAGGCGGTGATCCAGTCGCCGATGTTGTCGGGGAAGGGCGGGCCGCACTGCACCGAGCCGTCGGGCGTGAAGTTGACCTTGTAACCGGCGTCGTAGGGCGGATCGTTCTCCGGGCAGGGGCCCGCGTAGCCGCCGGGGCCGGGGATGGGCGGCTCGCTGAAGTAGTCGGTCACAAAGTCGCCGATGTCGTCGGGGTTGAGCGAGCCGTCGCCGTTGTACTCCACGCGGCAGGGCGGCACCGACGGGGTCACTGTCAGCGTGGCAAAGTTCCCCGTGGCGTTGCCCGCGCCGTTGGCGACATTGACGAAGTAGTACCTGAGCGGACTCTCCGGCTGCACGTTGGAGATCGTCAGGAAGATGGTGAAGGGGTCCATCGGGTCGATGCCGAACGAGACATCGCCCCCCGCCACCAGCGCCGTGGCGCCCGAGCCCGTCAGGCCGCTGAACCACGTGAAGGTGAAGGGGTTGCCGCCCAACACCGGGCCGTCGATCCTGGCGGTGAACGTGACGCTGTCGCCCTGGTTCACGGTCTGGTCTTGCGGGTGGAGCAGGTAGGTGGGCGCGCTCAGTTGCGTGAGCGCCACCATGTTGCTGAGGGCCTCCCCCTCCGCGTTGGTTACGAAGCAGAAGTACGGGTCCACGAAGTCGGAAAGGTGCAGGCCCGTGAGTTGCAGCATGGGCGTGTTGGCCCCGGCGATGGTGGTGCCGTCGGCGGTGTCGCCGTCGGAGAGCAGCGTGAAGGTGCCCATGCGGAACGTGGCCCACTGGTACGTGGGGGCGGGGTCGCCCGTGGCCATCACGCTGAAGGCCGCGTTGCCGCCCAGCGGGCGGGTGATCGCCTGCGGCTGCATGGTGATGTTGGGGGCCACGCCCTCGACGTTGACCACGATCTGACCCGTCATGGCGTTGCCGAAGTCGTTCGCAACCTCGCAGGTGTAGTTGCCGCCCGTGGCAAAGAAGGCGTTGGTGATCTCGAGTTCATCCGACTGCGCGCCCGAGACGTCGGCGCTGTTCATGAGTGCCACGCCCTCGCGCCGCCACTGGTAGACAAGCGTTTCATCGCCGGTGGCGGTCACGAACAACTGGAAGGAGCCGCCGTTGGCGACGTTGACGGGGCCCGCCGTCTCGAACGTGATCACCGGCGGGTTGCCCACGGTCACGCTGACGTCGTCGCTGTCCGACCCGAAGGGCGAACTGACCACGCAGATGTACAGCCCGGCATCGTCGGCCGTCATGCCGGTGATGACGAGGGTGTCGGTGTCGGCGCCGCTGATCCGCCCGTCGTTCACCAGGGCGTTCTCCGGGGCGACAGTGCCCTTGTACCACTGGTACGTGAATGGCGGGGTGCCGGCGTCGAGGTCCAACTCCAGGCGCAGCGTGCCGCCCAGGGCGATCGATCGGTCGCCGCTGATCCCGTCCTCTTGCGGCCGATCACCGAACGTGATCGTGCCGCCCATGCTCGTCACGCAGTTGTCCATGCCGGCCGGGGGGTTGCACACCACCACGTCGTAGAAGCCCGTGTCCCCAGGGATCGAGGGGTTGAGGTTGAGTTGCGTGGCCAGGCGGCCGTCGCCCAGGCTGAAGACGTCGTCGATCGTGATGCGGCTATCGGGCACGATCGGCACGCCGTCCTTACGCCACGTCACCGTGAAGGGCCCGCTGCCCGTGAAGATGTGGATCGTGCCAAAGCCGCCGGTCGTGTAGAGGCCGCCGTTCACGTGGTTCTGCGTGATCACGATCGGCCGGCCCTGGCGCAGCGAGGCCTGGTTCGTGTTGGTTGAGTTCGGGCTGGGATCGGAGACGCGGCAGTAATAGTCGCCAACGTCGGCGTCCTGAACGCCGAAGATTGTGAGGGTTGCCGAATATGAGTTGGGCCCCGTCTGATCGGCGGTGCCCGAGGTACCGGTGAGGTGCCCGTCGGGCGTGAGCGCCACATCGTTGCGGAACCACTGGTACGTGAGCGGCCCGGGTCCGTTGGTCGTGAACTCCGTCGTGAACTGGGCCACCGAGCCGTTGACGGCATTGGAGTTGCTCGGCTGCACCGTGATCTGAGGCGCACCCGTAATGAGTGCGATGCCGAAGTTGCTCACCACCTGGCCCGCGGCGTTGGTGACCACGCAGCGGTTGAACTGCGCGAACTGGAACGCGAAATCGATGTTGCTGAACGTCAGCGTGGGCGTGGTCGCCCCGCTCACCACGGCCGCCGTGCCGATCGTACCGATCGTGCCCGCGGGCCCGTCCACCAGGTCCACGTAGTCGGCGTTGTTGATGCTGTTCTGCCACTGGTACGACAGCCTGCCGCCCACGGCCTGCACGCTCACCGACACGCTGCCCCCCTGGTACCCGAAGTTGAACGTGCTGGGCTGCACGGTGATCTGCGGCGGGAAGACCACCGCCAGGTCCGTCGCGTTGCTGGCAACCCCGCCATACTGGTTCGTCACCACGCACTGGTACAGGCCTGAGTCGCCCATCTGCGCAACGCTGATCGTGAGCGTCGGCGTCTGCGTGCCGCAGAAGCGCGGCGGGCCGCCCATCTCCGGGCAGTCTTCCGCCACCGGGCTGCCGTCCTTGAACCACTGGTAGTTCAGCGTCTCGGTGCCCGTCGCGGTCACGCTCAGCGTGGTGCTGCCGCCGATCGCCACGTCCGCCGTGATGGGCGGGTTCACGGTGATCACCGGGGCCTCGCCGATGTTCAGGCCCGCCTCGTCGCTGTCAACCGAGCGGCCCGACGCCTCCTGAGACACCGTGCAGAAGTAATCGCCCCCGTCGCCCGCCATCACGTCCGCGATCGTGAGCGTGGCCGTCTGGGCTCCGCTGATGCGCCCGTCATCCACCACCGGCGTGCCGCCGCCCGTCTTCCATTGATAGGTGAGCGGCTCGGTTCCGCCTGCCACCACGCTGAACGCGGCCGTGGCGCCCAGCACCACGAACTCCCCCTCGGGGTGCTGCACGATCTGCGGCGGCACCACGAACGAGATCACCACCTGGGGAGCCGTCCCGCTCCCGTAGTCGTTGGTCAGCACGCAGTCGTACGTGCCCGCGATGTCGGCGTGCGCGCCCGTCATGGTCAGGGTCGGGGTGGCCACACCGGCGTACTGCGTGCCGGCCACGCCGCCGGGCCGGCCGGGTGCGCCCCCGGTCGGCGGCGCGGGGTTTGCACCGTTCACCAGATTCACGCCGTTGCGCCGCCACTGGAAGGCCACCGTCGGCGAACCCGCGAAGTCGGAGATGGAGAGCGACGCGTTCTCGCCCGCGATCGCGATGAGGGTCTCGCCATAGTTCGTTGCGTTCACCACCGGCGGATCACCCACCAGGAGGGCCACGGGGTCGCTCATGGCGGTCCCCACGGAGTTGCTCACCACGCAGGTGAACACGCTCACGTCGCCGGGGCCCACGTCGTTGATCGTCAGCGTGGGCGTTGCCGCGCCGCTGATCCGCTCGCTGTCGGCGACCGGGTCGCCGTCGCCGAACCACTGGTACGTGAGCGGCGCCGTGCCCGCCGCGGTCAGGGTGAACGTCGCGTTCAGACCGTTCGCCACGAACTGATCCGTCGGCTGCACCGTGATCGAGGGCGGCACGATCACCACCAGCGTCGCCACGTTGCTGGTGGCCGTGCCGTTGGCGTTGGTGGCCACGCAGTAATACGTGCCCGCGTCGTCCCCGGCGAGCGGGTTGATAGTCAGCATCTGCGTGGTGGCGCCCGAGATCGAGCCCCCGTCGGCGAGCGGGCTGCCGCCGGGCGCAGCGCCCTTGAACCACTGGTAGGTGGGAGGGCCGGAGCCGTTCCCGACCACGGTGAAGCCGGCGCCCTGGCCGGCCACGCCCGCCGGCACGCTGGTCGGGTGCGTGGTGAAGTAGGGGATGTCGCGCACCGTGAGCGTGGCCGCGTTGCTCGTGGCCATCCCGGCGATGTTGGTCACCACGCAGTCGTACATGCCGCTGGCGCCCATCGCGCCCGGCAGCACGTTGGAGAGCGTCAGGCCGGGGCCCGTCGCGCCCGACACGCCGGGACCGTTCATCAGGTTCACGCCGCCGCGCCGCCACTGGTAACTCAGCGCGCTGCCCGTGGCGGCCACGTTGAAGTTCACCGTGGCCAAGGGGTCCACTGTGCGGTTGGCCGGGTGGCTCGTCACCACCGGCGGGTTCACCACCACCAGGGCCGCCGCCGCACTGGTCGCGGCCGGGCTCACGCTGCCGGTCACCACGCACGAGTAGTTGCCCGCGTTGGCCGACTGAGCCCCCGTGATCGTCAGCGTCGCGCTGGTGGCGCCGCTGATGGCGCCGCCGTTATTCAGATTGATGCCGTTGCGCCGCCAGCGGTACGTGAGTGTGCCCGCGCCCGAGGCCGACACCGTGAAACTCGCGTTGCTGCCCGCGGCCACGGTCTGCGCGGCGGGGTTCATCGTGATCACCGGGGCCGTGTTCACCGTCAGGGCCGCCGCGTTCGAGGTCGTCGAGCCCACCGAGTTGGTCGCCACGCAGTCGTAGTCGCCCGCGCTCGCGGCCTGCACGCCCGTGAGGTTCAAGGTCGCCGCCGTCGCGCCCGCGATGCCCGTGCCGTTGCTCAGGTTCATCCCGTTGCGCCGCCACTGGTACGTGATCGTGCCCGGGCCCGTCGCGGCCACCGTGAAGGACGCGTTCCCGCCCGCGTTCGCCGACTGCCCCGCAGGGTGCTGCGTGAACACCGGAGGCGAGTTCACCGTCAGCGTCGCGTTGTTGCTGCTGGCCGAGCCCGCCGGGTTGCTCACCACGCACGAGTAGTCGGCCGCGTCGCCCGCCACCACGCCCGTGATCACCAGTTGCGACGACGTCGCCCCCGAGAAACGCCCGCCGTTCGAGATGTTCACGCCGCCCTTGCGCCACTGGAAGGCCAGCGGGTTGCCCCCCGCCGCGCCCACCGAGAAGATCGCCGTCTGCCCCGGGTCGCGCGTGATGCCGGCCGGGTGGCTGGTGATGCTCGGGGCCTCGATGATGATCAGGTTCACCACGATCGACGAGACCATGCCCGCGCCGTTGGTGATCACCACGTCGTACGCGCCGAAGTCGGCCATGGTCACGTTCGACACCATCAGCGTCGCGCTCTGCGCGCCCGAGATGCTGCCGCCGTTGTTCAGCATCAGCCCGTTCTTGCGCCAGTTGAAACTCAACAGGTTGCCGTTGGCCGCCACCGTGAAGGTGGCCGTCGAACCCAGCACCACGCTCTGGTCTGTCGGCTGAGTCGCGATCGTGGGCGCGCTAACCACCTGCAGCATCACCGCGTTGCTGGTGGCCGTGCCGCTGGCGTTGCTCACCACGCAGTCGTACGAGGCCACGTCGCCCGCCTGGACGTTGCTGATCGTCAGGCTCGGGCCGGTTGCCCCGGAGATGTTCCCTCCGTTCGACAGGTTCATCCCGCCGCGCCGCCACTGGTAGTTCAGGGGTGCCGTGCCCGCCGCCGCCACCGTCAGCGTCGTGTTGCCCCCGATCGCCACGCCGTTGCTCGTCGGCTGCTGGGTGATCACCGGCGCGTTCGTGATGGTCAGCGTCGCCATGTTGCTCATGGCCGAGCCCGCGGCGTTGCTGGCGATGCAGTCATAGTTCCCGGCCTCCGCCGCCTGCGCGTTGGTGATCGTCAGCGTCGCGGTGTTCACGCCCGAGAACTTGCCGCCGTTCGACAGGTTCACCCCGTTCCGCCGCCACTGGAAGCCCGGACTCGTCCCCGAGGCGCCCACAGTGAACATCGCCGTCTGGCCCGCCACCACCGTGCTGTTGGAGGGCTGTGTGGTGATCCCCGGTGTCAGCACCACCGTCAGCGTGGCCGCGTTGCTCCCCGTGGTGCCCGCCCCGTTGCTCACCAGACAGTCATAGCTCCCCACGTCGCCCGCCTGTGCGTTCGACACCGTCAACTGGTTGCTCGTGGCCCCGGCGATGTTGCCGCCGTTGCTCAGGTTCACGCCGCCACGCCGCCACTGGAAACTCAGGCCCGCGCCGCTCGCATCCACCGCGAACATCGCCGTCTGGCCCTGGTTCACCGTCTGATTCGAGGGGTGCTGGTTGATGCCGGGTGCGTTGTTCACGCTCAGGGCCACCGCCGCGCTCGCCGCCGCCGCGATGCCCAGTTCGCCGGTGACGTTGTTGCTCACCAGGCAGTCGTAGTTGCCCGCGTTGGCGGTCTGCGCCCCCGCGATCATCAGCGTGGCGGTGTTGGCCCCGCTGATGCCGTTGCCGTTGCTCAGGTTCACGCCGTTCCGCCGCCACTGAAAGGCCAGCGTGCCCGTGCCCGCCGCGCCCACCGAAAACTGGGCCGTCTGCCCCGCGAACACCGTCTGGGCCACCGGCTGCGTGCGGATCTGCGGCGACACCTCCGCCACCTGGATGATCGTGTAGTTGGTCGGAGCGATCGGCCCGGTGCCCGGATATCCGATCAGCGGCACCCGTCCGAACGGCGACAGATCCTCGTTGCCGGCGCACGGCTGGGGCGGCTGGATCGTCGAGCAGATCGTGAACGTGCTCAGCCCCGAGATCGTGTCCAGCACCATCTGGTCCGCCGGACCGCGCACCCGCCCGAACACCGTGAACGGCCCCCCAGAGTCCTCATCGTCCAGGAAGACGTTCAGGTCATTCTGATTGAAGAAGAACTCCTTGGTCCCCGAGTTCGGCCCCGACGACAGGGCCATCGCGATCGTCCCCTTCACGTTGCTCACGCCCGGCTCGCCCATGATCTGGGCCACCGCCGGCGTGTTGGGGGGCACGCCGTTACTCGCCGCGGGAGCGAAGAAGCCGCCCCCCTGGATCACGAACGGCTGTCCGTTGCCCAGCCGCGGGGCCCGGTTCAGGATCACGTTGTTGTAGTTCCCCGCCGTGATGATGTTGATGAAGTTCGTGGTCGTGATCGGCTTCGAGTCAAACAGCGTGAACGTCACCGTTCCCGCGCTGGTCGTGAAGCGCGCAACCGGGCCGGTCTCCCCCTGGGCCCACGCCGCGACCGGTGCGGCCAACAGCGCGCACGCGGCGGCCACAGAACGGGTCAGGCGGCTGATCACAGTCTTGAACATGGCTATTCCCTCGCGCAAACACACCACAACCCTGCCCGTGTCCGGCGGACGCGACAACCACAGCGCGGGGCCCACTCGGGCTTGCTTGACCCCGCCCTGTTCTCCGCCTGACCTCGTGTGGGACCCCCTATCCGGTTCGCGGACGGGCGCCGAGGGTTCGGCTAGAGACAACATATTCTCGGCGATCCGAAGGGCAAGCAGAACCCGCCTCGCACGTCAACTTCGCGGCCGTTCCGAGAACAATCCCGCCCCTGTACGCCGCGTGTTCGGGGTCCACAGGCACGCGCCGCGCATCTTGCCCAAGTTCTCGCCCGTCAACTTCTAGAATCTGCCTCCGCTCGTGCTGGCGGGCCGCACGGCCCGGGGTAAACTGATCTGTTCCGACGTCCGGGCCTCGGGGGTGGAGCCTCACATGAAGCGTTCTCTTCGCCGCGTTCGTCCCGCCGCGCTCGCGGCCGCTCTCGGCTTGTGCGCATCGCTCGCGTGCGCTCAGGCCATCCCCGTGGGCAAACGCGACCGCGGCCTGCTCATCAGCGACCTGGCCGAAGACCGCATCTTCCTCTGCCGCGATCTCAACGGCGACGGCGATGCCACCGACCAGACGGGCGCGCCGCCCGAGACCATCGAGTTCGCCGGCCCGGGCAACGCCTCGGGCCTGGCCGTGCCCTGCGGGGCCGTGCTCGCGCTCTTTGAATCCAACGACGGCTCGGTCTACTGGGCCAACCTCGACGACAAGTGCGTCTACCGCGGCATCGACGCCGACGGCGACGGCAGCGTGAACGGCCCCAACGAGATCAACAAGGTCTTCAACAGTTTCACCAACTTCTCCTTCCAGTTCCTCTCCACGCCCAACGGCATCGCCCAGGACCTTCTGGCCCGCGTCTACGTGGCCGACACGCCCTCCACCACCAGCGGCAACGGCAAGATCCTGCGCATGGACGACCGCGACAGCGACGGCCTCTTCGAGAGCGGCGGCGAGGCCACCCTCTGGTGGGACATGTCCAACATCGGCTCCACGCGGCAGATCAAGCCCTTCGACCTCGTCTTTATCGGCGACGTCGCCTACGTCGCCGACGTCAACGCCATTCCCAACGCCGTCTACCGCGCCCACGACGCCGACGGCGACGGCTCCATCGGCCCCGGCGAGTGGAGCGTCTACTACCAGGACGGCGCCTTCGGCGGCCGCTGCGACCAGGCCCTCGCCACCGACGGCGCCAGCCTCTACGTCAATCACCGCCAGGGCGGCAGCACCAGCGAGGCCGAGGTCTACCGCCTCACCGACCTCGACGGCAGCGGCACCATCAACGCCAACGACGAGGTCGTGGAAGTCTGGAACAAGGCCTTCCTCCCCGCCGGCCGCACGCTCTCCAACGGCGTCGCCCTCGGCTGCGCCTCCGACGGCCGCCTCGCGATCCTCTCTTCCGGCAACGGCACAAGCGCCAACGCCTTCCTCATGACCGACGGCGATTTCGACGGCCTCTACAAGACCGTCGGCGAGACCTCAGCCTTCGCCACCGATGCCTACCTCGGCCTGTTCCTCCGCAGCGGCCGCGCCCTGCAGGTCGCCGGCCGCCCCTGCCGCCTCGACTTCAACCTCGACGGCGTGCTCAACCCCGACGACCTGGGCGACTTCATCACCGGCTACTTCGACGAGCCGCCCGACCTGCGGGCCGCCTGGAACCGCCAGCGCGACGGCGACGGCAACCTCTTCGTGAACCCCGACGACCTGGGCGACTACATCACCCAGTACTTCGGCGACCCCTGCCCGTGATGCGCCCCGTACGCTCGCGCATGTCCACACACACACACGGGTTGGCGCTCATCGTCGCCGCGCTCCTGGCCGCTGCCACCGCGCCCGCGCGCGAGCCGCCCGCGCCGCCGGCAGCGCCCGCCCCCGCTCCCTTCATCGCCACCCGCGCCGACCTCGCCCGCGCCTACCTCCGCTTCGAGACCGCCTACGCCGCCACGCCCCCGCCCATCGGCCCGCTCCGCTCGCGGCTGCACGCCCGCTTCGACGGCGCGGCCGCCTACTTCTTCCGCGGCGACCTCTCCGGCGCAGTCGCCCACCTCGACGCGCTCACGCTCGAACTCGACGCCCACGCGCCGCCATTCACACTCCCGTCGCGCGGCCCGCTCACCGGCCCCGCCCACGCGCTCCGCGCCGCACTCGCGGCACGCCTCAACGCGCTCGCGCACGACCCCGACCTCGCGCCGGCACGGGCCGCGGCACGCTCACGACTCTCCCTCATCACCGACGATCCCGACCAGGCCCACCTCATCCAGCTCCTCACCAACCCGGCCCGCGCCGCGGCCGAACTCGCCGCCGAAGTGGGGGCCCTCGAAGCCGGCACCGACCCCTACCGCCGCCGCACAGGAGACTGGTGGCTCACCATCCGCACCGCCGACGGCATCGAACTCCCGGCCCGCCTCTACGCCCCCGATGCCGCGTCCTTCGAGCGCCGGCCGCCGCTCCCCCTCGTCATCGCCCTCCACGGCGCGGGCGGCGACGAGAACATGTTCATGGATGCCTACGGACGCGGCCGCATCAAGGCCCTGGCCGACCAGCACGGCTTCATCGTCGCCAGCGTCGGCACCGTGCAACTCGGCGGCCAGCCCGGAGCCCTCGACGCCCTCCTCGCTCAGTGCCGCGCTCATTACGGTATCGACGAGCGCCGCGTCTACGTCGTCGGCCACAGCCTCGGTGCCGGCGCGGCGGCCCTGCTGGCCACCACGCGCCGCGACGTGGTCGCGGCGGCCGCGTGCATCGCCGGCGGCACCCAGCGCATCCCCGCCGGTGCCTGCGCCCCCATCCTCGTCTTCGCCGCTGAGCACGACGGCATCATTCCCGCACGCCGCCTGCGGGCCGTGGCCGAGAGCGCGGCGGCCACGGGCCTGCCCATCGAGTACCGCGAGGCCCAGGGTGCCGGCCACGTCCTCATCGTCAACGACGTGCTCCCGGATGCGGTCGCCTGGCTGCTCACGCGCCAGCGGCCCGACCCGCCCGCGCCGCCCGCCGCTCTCCCCGCGCCCACGGTGAGGCCAGAGGCCGCATCGGGGCGCTGAACACCGCTCGCGCACCTCGCCTCCCGGCACTTGGCTTGCCGCCCCTTCGCCCTTAGAATCGCCCCGAGCGCGGCACCGCCGCCTCGCGATACGGTGGCTATAGCTCAGTTGGTTAGAGCACGGGATTGTGATTCCCGGGGTCGCGGGTTCGAGTCCCGTTAGCCACCCTTGCCCGATTCACACCGCCAGGGCCGGTGCCGACGCCCGCCCCAGCGCGTTGCAGGTGTCGATCAGCAGCCGCCGGTCCACGGGCTTGGCCAAATACTCGTTGCACCCCGCGCTCAGGCAGCGCTCGCGCTCACCGGCCATCATGTTGGCCGTCAGGCCCACCACCACGCCCGCGTAGCCCCCGGCCCGCAGTTTGCGCGTGGCGGCCGCGCCGTCCAGCACCGGCATCTGCATGTCCATCAGCACCACGGCAAACGGTCGCCCCACGCGCTCGGCCTCCAGCGCGCCCTCCACCCCCGCCTTCCCGTCCGCCGCGATCTCCACGCTCGCGCCGCTCTTGGTGAGCAAGAGCCGCAGAAGGCGTTGGTTGTCCGGCCCGTCGTCCACGATCAGGATGCGCAGGCCCTTGAGGGCTGCCGGGTCGAACGTGGCCGCAGCCGCCGCGATGCGCTGTTTCGCCGGCGGGCCGGCCAGCATGGCCGCGTCGGCGGGCACCGGCAGCGTCAACTCAAAGTCGCTTCCGTGGTCCGGGTGCGGCTCGGGGCGCGACGCCACCGTGATGTCGCCCCCCATCAGGCGGGCCAGTTGCCGCGAGATCGCCAGCCCCAAGCCCGTGCCGCCGAAGCGCCGCGTGGTCGAGGTGTCCGCCTGCTGGAACGAGGCGAAGAGCCTCGAGCGCTGCTCGCCGCTCATCCCCACGCCCGTGTCGCTCACGCGGATGTGCAGCATGCCCGGGCCGGCGCTCCCGCGCCCGTTGGGCCGCCCCGCCTCCCAGCGCACGTTCAGCACCACGCTCCCCGCCCGTGTGAACTTCACCGCGTTGCCCACCAGGTTCACCAGCACCTGCTTGAGCCGCACCGGGTCGGCCGGGATCGTCGCGGGCAGCGGCCAGGCCATCTCCGCCCGCAACTCCAGCCCCGCGCCCCTGGCCCGCGTGCCCAGCAGGTGCACCACCTCATCCACCACCGTGTGGGCCGCCACCGGCAGCCGCTCCACCGTCATGCGCCCTGCCTCGATCTTCGAGAAGTCAAGCACATCCGAGATCAACGCCAGCAGGTGCTCCCCGTTGCGATGGATCGTCTGCGCGTGCTGGGCCCGCTCCGCCGGCGCGGCGTCATCCGCCGCCAGCAAGTCCGCGAACCCCAGAATCGCCGTCAGCGGCGTGCGGATCTCGTGGCTCATGTTGGCCAGAAACTCGCTCTTGGCACACGACGCGACCCGGGCCTGCTCCTCCGCGGCGCGGGCCTGCGCGGCCGCCCCCTGCAAGAGGCCGATAGCCGCGGCGCCGAGCACCACCAGCAGCACCACGCCCCCCACGTAGCCCATGGTCACGTTGCGGGCCGATTGCCTGGCCGCGTACCACTCGTTGGCGAAGAAGTCCACGCCCAGTGCGCCGTCCACCTTGCCCGCAGCGGTGCGCAGCGGCACGCTCGCGCTCACCCACGTGCCCCAGCGGTCTGTCACGGGCTCGGAGTCGAACGTCGCCCGCCCCTTGAAGGCGTCTTTGAGCGCCTCGCTCGCCTCGTCATACTCCTCACCGATGTCGGTGCGCGACTCGCGCTCCCCCTCAAAGTCCCCGTCGCGGTCGTAGTCCGTCTCCGAATCCACCAGCAGGCAGATCGCCCCGTCGGCCCGCGTCTTGAACGTGTAGACATCCGCCACCGCCGGGTTCGCCCCCAGCCAGCGCTTCTGGGCCGCGATCATCGCCAGGTAGCGCGGGTCGTCCGCCGCCGTCTCCAGCGTCAGGTGCTCGTGCCCCAGCGCCTCCATCTCCCGCGCGTAGGTGGGTGCGATGCCCGAGAGCATGTCGCGGATGCTCTCCAGCGCGCTGTGCCCGGCCCGCTCCGTGGCGTACCACCCCGCTCCAAGCACGCACGCCAGCGCTACGGCCGTCGCCGACTGGTACCGGCGCGAGGTTCGCGTGCCGCGCAGGCACCACCCCACGCCCACCAGCAACGCCACAGCGCACACCACCAGCAGCAGGTAGTCCAGTTGAGCCACGGCAACCCCCACGACCGCGCCCCGGGAACGGCCATGCCCGGTATCGAGCCGATCCGCACCCCGCCCCACCCCCGCGCCGGTCCCGCCGCCACGGTCTTGACCCGGGCCCCGTTCTCGGACCGCCTCCCTCCCTCGCCCCTCGCCCTCCGCCCTCAGGCCGCCGGCTTCACCAGCGTCGCCGCGTTGAAGGGCCGCCCCTCACGCCGGTACTTCCGTTCGAAGTTCGTCCCCACCAGTTCCCCCTCCTGCATTTTCGCGTTGGCCGGGCGCTCAAACGCACGCCGCACAAAGCACCGTGTCGCCGCCCCATCGGCCCGCGGTGCCTCCGCCGCCTCACCCTCGCCCACGCACCAGCGCGCAAAGTGCTCCTCCATCCACGCCCAGTACTCCGCGTGGTCGGTCACGATCCGCAACTCGCCACCCGGCTCGAGAATCCGCCACGCCTCCGCCAGAAACCCGTCGCTCACCATCCGCCGCCGGTGGTGCCTCGCCTTGGGCCAGGGGTCCGGAAAGTACAGGTGCACCACGCGGCAGCAACCATCCCGCACCCGCCAGCGCACAAACTCCCCCGCATCCACGCACAGCATCCGCACGTTCGCCGCGCACGCACGCGTCAGCTTGTCCACCGCCACCATGAAGAACTCACGCTCGTACTCAAAGCCCAGAAAGTTCGTCTCCGGTTGCGCCGGCGCCTGCTGCGCCAAAAACGTCCCCTTGCCCGAGCCGATCTCGATCTCCAGCGGCCGCTCGGGGTGCGCAAAGTACGCGCGCGGATCCGCCCGCCCCCCCGCCGGGTTCGCCAACAGGTCATCCGGCAGGGGCGCCAGCCCGCTCCGCGGTATCTCGATGCCCGCTCCCGCGCTCGTGCTCGAAATGGACGTGCCCGCCGCCACGCCCCAGCGTAGGGAACGCTCGCAGGCCACCCGGCCACACGCCCCCTCCCAAACCCCCTGCAAACGCAAGGTCCGATTGTCTGCGCGGAATCACGAATCCCGCGCCGCCGCGTCTGCGTACATGCCCGTGGGGGCAGATATGAAAAGTCGGGCTGTTCGCGGGCCGCTCAGGTGCCGATAGGTGCTGATGCGGTGTGCGGGTGCGCGCCGGCACGGCCGGTGCCCGGCCTCTGGGGTTGCGGGTCTGATCGTCAGCGTCATGGTTTCGTGGGATTCGTGGGGAGTGGTTGGACCGTGGGGGGTCGGCACACGCCGGGCACGGCGCGTGCCGGTCATGCAAACAGGGTGTGTATTCCCCCGCGGCCTTTGTGCCGCGCCATGTCGCCACCACGTTCGGTTCGCTCGCCATCGATTCGACAGCGCGGCCACAAAGCAGGGAGCCAGGCCATGAACGATTACACCAGCAAACTCTCCACCGGCTCGACACCCTTTCCCGCCGGCGCCTCCAACCCCGACGTGCAGCCGTGGGGCAGCCCGCCCGCTCCCGCCAGCCGCAGCGACCTCGCCAGCCTCATCGACGCCCGCGTCGACCGCCGCGGCTTCCAGGAACACCACTGGGAGGGCACCTTCTTCGATTACCTCGACATCTGCCAGAGCCGGCCCTCCGTCGTCCGCAACGCCTACCAGCGCCTCTACGACGCCGTGCTCAGCCACGGCAGCGAACGCTACAAGCAGTTCAAGAAAGACGTCGTCCGCTACCACTTCTTCTCCGACCCCTTCGACTCCGGCGCCGACGCCATCTTCGGCCTCGACGCGGCCCTCATGCAACTGGTCGACTTCTTCCGCTCCGCCGCCGAGGGCTACGGCACCGACCGCCGCATCCTGCTCCTGCACGGCCCCGTGGGCTCGAGCAAGAGCACCATCGCACGCCTGCTCAAGAAGGGCCTGGAGGCCTACAGCAAGACCGACGACGGCGCCCTCTACACCTTCACCTGGATGCTCGACGAGCACTGCGGCCCCACCGCCAAAGACCACGAGTTCGCCTGCCCCATGCACGAAGAGCCGCTCATGCTCGTGCCCAAGGAGGCACGGGCCGACATCCTCGCGCGCCTGAACGAGAAGTACGTGCCCGCCCACGGCGGCGGCAAGCTCCGCCTCGCCGGCGAGCTCGACCCCTTCTGCCGGCGCGTCTACGGCGAACTCCTCAAGCACTACGCCGGCGACTGGCGCCGCGTGATGGAGCACGTCAAGGTCCGCCGCGTCATCCTCAGCGAGAAGGACCGCGTCGGCATCGGCACCTTCCAGCCCAAAGACGAAAAGAACCAGGACTCCACCGAGCTCACCGGCGACATCAACTACCGCAAGA
>CAZPWW010000008.1:0-127342 GCA_964590885.1 uncultured Phycisphaeraceae bacterium | reverse complement strand
ATGTCGAGGTGGAGTTCGCCCATGCCGGAGATGATGGTCTGCCCCGTCTCCTCGTTGAAGTTGGAGCGGAAGGAGGGGTCCTCGCGCCGGATGGTCTGGAGCGCATCGGCGAGTTTCTGCCGGTCGGCCGAGGTCTTGGGCTCGATCGACATGCTGATGACCGGCTCGGGGAAGGTCATGCGCTCGAGCACGATCTGCTTGTCGGGGTCGCAGAGGGTGT
This sequence comes from uncultured Phycisphaeraceae bacterium, assembly GCA_964590885.1. GTDB lineage: Bacteria > Planctomycetota > Phycisphaerae > Phycisphaerales > UBA1924 > JAEUIX01. The sequence goes on along the minus strand of CAZPWW010000008.1, from coordinate 127,122 downwards.
CGCCGGTGTAACTGTCCTTGATGCCGACCACGGCGACGATGTTGCCGGCGGTGGCCTTGTCGAGGGGGATGCGGTCCTTGGCGTGCATCTCGAAGATGCGGCTGGCGAGTTCCTTCTTGCCGTTGACGGGGTTGATGATGCGCTGGCCCTTCTCAAGGGTGCCCGAGTAGATGCGGATGTAGGTGAGGTCGCCGTGGGTGTCGGAGACCACCTTGAAGACCAGGGCCGAGAAGGGGGCCGAGTCGTCGTGCGGACGCGTCATCTTGGCGTCCTTGTCGCGGGGGTCGGTGCCCTCGACCTCGGCCTTCTCGTGGGGCGCGGGGAGGTAGTCGATGACGGCGTCGAGGATGAACTGCACGCCCACGTTGCGGAGGGCGGCCCCGCACAGCACGGGGTAGCAGGTGCGCTGCACCACGCCCTTGCGGAGGGCCGCCTTGAGTTCGGGGATGGTGATGGTGGAGGGGTCGGTGAGGTACTTCTCGGCCAGGGCGTCGTCGAGTTCGCTCACCTTCTCGATCATGTCGTGGTGCCACTTCTGGGCCGTCTCTTTGAGTTCGTCGGGGATGGGCACCTCGGTGATGACCGACCCCTGCTCGCTGGGATCGAAGACATAGGCCTTCATGGTCAGGAGATCGATGATGCCCTTGTGCTCGTTGCCTTTGCCCAGGGGGTACTGAATGGCGATGGCGTTGGCGCCCAGGCGGCTCTTGATGGTGCCGAAACTGAAGTCGAAGTCGGCCCCGAGCTTGTCCATCTTGTTGACAAAGCACATGCGGGGCACGCGGTAGCGATCGGCCTGACGCCACACGGTCTCGCTCTGGGCCTCGACGCCTTCCTTGCCGTCGAAGACCGCCACGGCACCGTCGAGCACGCGCAAGGAGCGCTCCACCTCGATGGTGAAGTCGACGTGGCCGGGGGTGTCGATGAGATTGATCTTGTACGTGCGTCCGTCCTTCTCCCACGGGCAGGTGGTGGCGGCGGACTGGATGGTGATGCCGCGCTCCTGCTCGTCTTGCAAAAAGTCCATGGTGGCGGTGCCCTCGTGCACCTCGCCCATCTTGTAGTTTTTGCCGGTGTAGAACAGGATGCGCTCGGAGACGGTGGTCTTGCCCGCGTCGATGTGGGCGCAGATGCCGATGTTGCGGATGTTGGAGAGGTCGGTGGCCATCTTGGTGTTCCTGATCTCGGGGGCGGCGGTCGTCGTCATTGAAAGGCTCGGTGCGGCTCGCGCGGGCAGAGGCGGGTGTGAATGGTGAAACCACGATCGGCGGTCTCGATCGGGCACGCGCCCGGTCGGGGCCGACGGGGAACCGTCGGGGTTGCTCAGGCCGCGGCCGGCTCCGCCCGTGTGGCAGGGGCGGCCGCGAAAGACCCGGTAGATGACTCGGCCCCGGGCGCGGCCGGCGGGCTCAGTAGGGGTCGTCGTCGTCGGAGTTGCCGCAGGACATGGGATGCTCGCTCCAGGCTGAGCCCGCGCCGGGCCGCCGGGCGTGCGGGGTCCGGGTCGACTGCAGCACCCGGACAGAGGGCGAAATAGTATCGGCCGCCGAGGTCGAATCAAGGCAGGGCCATCGGCCGATGCCGCCTGCCGGATGGGTGCGGGCCACAGGCGGTGCATCAGCGCGCAAGCAGCTCGACCCGCGCTCGCTCGCCGGGGGCCAAACCCCGAACATCGCGGTCGAGCCGCTGGTTGTCGTCGAGGCGAATCAGCAGCGCGGCGGTCAGGCGCAGCGTGTCGGGTGCTTCACCCAGCCGCTCCTCCAGCACCAGCAGACGGTGGACGTGCAGGGGGTTGGTGGGATCCAGCCGCATGGCACCACGCAGGGCTTCGGCGGCCGCGCGAAGGTGCCCGCTGGCTTCCTGGCCGGGGCCGACCAACTCGGCCGCGGCGGCGTGGACAGTGGCGAGCCAGGAGAAGGCCTCGGCGCGGGGGCGGAAGCCGGAGGATGGATCAATGCGAGCCTGGGCGAGCGCGACAGCCGTCGGCAAAGGGGCTTGAGAAGAGCCACCGGTCCCGGGCGATGCGCTGCGGGGTCGTCGGGGTAACAGGTCCGCATGCGAACGGCCCGCCTGCACCTGTGCCGCCGCGGCAGCGACCTCCAGCCGCGCGGCCTCGCGCAGGAGCACGCTCGCGCCACGGTGGCCGGGTTCGGCCAAGTCCTGAAGCGCGTCGCTGGCTTCGCGGGCCGCGAGCGCCTGCAGGCGTGCGAGCGTACCGGAGGTGTCCGTGGGACTGGGGAACCAGTGTGAAGTGCGCCACTGGCCCGCCAATGCCGGGACGTTTGCGGCCGCTGCGGTGCGGATCGACTCGCGGTCAGATCGGAGGTCTTGTGCGACCTCGGCCACGGGCCGCAGGGCGACCGCGATATCTTCGGCGCGGGTGGTCGCTCGCGTGCCAAGCAGCATCAAAGCGAGCAGTGCCATCTGCACGACGCCGAAGAGCAGATCGCGTGCCCACGCCAGCACGCCGTGATGCGATGACGGTGGGCGAATCGCCGAATCCTCCCCCGCTGCCGCCCCGAGGGCGATGAGCACGAGGGCGCACGACTGCACCCAGGTGCCGCTCATCTCGATCTGGCAGTGGACGCACGCGACGACCGCCGCCGCGGCGAGTGCCGCCCGCGAGACCGCGGCGGGCAAGCGCAGGCACGCCAGCGTCGCCGCGCCGCCGAGCACGATCCACAGCAGCAGGCCGCCGATGCGGACAGCAGCCTGCTCGGGCGCGAGCGCGAATCGCTCACTCTGAAGGGCGAGGATCGTGGCGGCGATGGCGATGGCCGCGGCGTTCCAGAGCAGAGTCCGCTCGTGGTCGGTCCGGGCGGCGGCACTGGGAGGGCCGTCGTCTGGGCGCGGCGCGGCGAGCCTGCGGGATGCTCGCACCAGCCACCAGAGCCACAGGCACGCCAGCACGATGCCGCACCAGCCCAGGCACGCCCACCAATCCAGCAGGAGCGAGTGCGGTGAAGCAACCTCCTCCGGGCTGAGCGGGTCCTTCACAAGCAAGTAGGCGTCCTTGAAGCCGTCGGGTCCCACGCCAAGCGGGTTGGCCGCGCCGATCACGACGGCCGCTTTCATGTAGAACCAGCGGAAGAGGAGCGACAACTCGCCCAGGCGCTCCCCCACCATGCCACGGAGAACGACCGCGGCCAGCGCCGCCGCCACCAAGGCCGGGCCCACCACCCGGGCCAGGCGCGCGGGGAGCCGCCCCCACGTCGCGGCGACCGCAAGCCCGATCCCCATGAACGCCACGGCGTAGCCACCCTTTGACCCCGCAAGCCCGACGCCGACGGCGCACAGCACCGCAGCGCACGCGCAGAAGGCCGCCACCGCGCCCGGCCTGGCTCGGCGCAGGTGCGGCAGCACCAGCGGCACGGCCAGGGCCACGCCCATGGCGGCGAACGTGGCGAAGACGTTGGTGAGGCCCATCCAGACCGTGGGGTCGTTGGACTCGACCCGCCGGATGTACGCACGCCCCATGGGTGAATCGGCCGAGAAGCCCTGCGCGGCGAGGTACTGCTCGCGGTTGGCGCGGAAGTCGGCGATGGTCTGAGGGTTTTCGTAGAGCACCTGCACCAGCCCCTTGAGCGTCATGAGCGCGGCCAGGCCGATGAGCGTGCCCACCACGAGCGCCCGCACGGCGGGCAGACCTGCACAGCGACTGAAGGCCAACGCACAGAACAGCCCCGAGAGCCACGCGGCGCCGATGCGCGTGTCGTGGTGGTTCGCGGCGGGGTTGAAGCAGATGTGCCAGGCGAGCGGCACACAACCGAGGGCGAGCACCGCGGCCTCGGCGCTGAGCCCGCGGCTCCAACGCACGGCGCTCAGCATGAGTGCCGCGCCGCCGATGGCTGCGGCGTCGAGCATGAGCGAGCCGGCGGGGCCGATGCCGTGAGGCGTGTAGGGAATGGTGAGCGGATCGAGTTCCCAACCGGGAAAGAGCGACAGGGACGAGATGCAGCGCGTGGCGAGCGCGGCGAGGCACGTGAAAGCGCCGAGGAGCAGACGCGCCTGCGGCGCTGTGGGCAGGATGAGCGTGGCGCTGAGAGCCGGGTCGGGTGCGCCGGAGTGGGCCGGGTTGCGAGCCGCGACGTTGGCCATCGGCGATCAGCCCCCCACTCTCGGGGCCTGGGCCCGGCCCTCGAACAGGGCGATCACCAGCAGCACCAGCAGCGTCTGCCCACCCACAAGGATCGCCTGCCAGTCTTGCAGGGAGGGGAGCGCAATCCCTCCGATCGCCGTGGCCCCGGTGCAGCCGTAGATCACGAGCACCGCGTCGCGTCTGCTCAGGCCGCGGCGGACCAAGCGGTGCGAGAAGTGCTGCAGGTCGCCCACGAAGGGGGAGCGGCCCTGGCGGAGGCGGATGAGGCAGACGCTGGCGAAGTCGTAGAGCGGCACGGCCAAGACGCAGAGGGGCATGAAGACACCGAACCACGCGCCGCCGCCGCTGGCGCTCGCACCCCCGGCACCGGGCGAGGCAGCCGGTGGCATGTAGTAGGTGATGCGCATGGTGAGGAAGGCGAGCACAAAGCCCACCACCAGCGACCCGCCGTCCCCCAGAAAGATGCTGGCCCCCCCGCTCGCACCACCCTCCGCGCTGGGGCGTGCGCGCCACGGGAAGTTGAACACCCAGAATCCCGCTAGAGAGCCGATGAGCAGCCCGAGGCAGGCCGCGACGAACCACTGGCCGTGGATGAGCGCGGCAACCATGAAGCACGCCGACGCGATGAGGGCCACACCCGCCGACAGCCCGTCCATGTTGTCGAGGAAGTTGAAGGCGTTGGTGACCACCACCACCCAGAGCACGGAGAGCGCGATGGAGAGCCACGGCCCGCCGGCGTGCACGTCGAGCAGGCTCAACAAGCGCGTGCGCGTGAGGAGCACCACGCCCAAGGCGCACGCGAGCATCACGACGAGCTTGAGGCCGGGCCCCAGTGGCCGGCGGTCGTCGATCAAGCCCACCACATGCAGCACGCCCAGGGCCGTGAGCAGCACCGCCGCGTCCGCGGCCTCGCTGCGGATGCCGGGCAGATGGGCGGCCAGTTCGGGGGCGAATCGGGTGAACGGCTCCGTCCACCCGGCCAGCACCGCGGCAAGACCGGCGATGATGGGGAGGGCGAAGGCGGCCACCACCGCCATACCGCCGGTGTTGGGCACGCGCCGCGGGGCGGCCTTCACCTGCCCGGCCACGCCCGCGCCGTCAAGGGCATTGAGTGCGTGGCCGAAGCGGCGGGCCAGCAGCGTGAAGGGCACGGCGAGAGCGAAGGCGAGCGGGATGAGGACGAGGCACACGCTGCGCATTGCGCGTTGAGTGTAACGCGTGGCCCGGGTCAGGCGCGCGTCGTGCGGCCCGCCCGCGCGGCGATGCCCCACGGCAACCACGCGACCGTCATCGCGCCCGTGGCGAGCAGCACGATCCACACCACGCGCAGCGGCCACTGGCCCAGTGCATCCGCCAGGGTGCGCGCGCCGTCCGCGCGTGGCGGACCTGTGTACCCGAAGTTCATGTCGCAGGCCACATTCAGCGGCAGGGTGATCGCCAGGTAGAACACCCCCGCGCCGATCGCATCGCCCAGATCAGACCCGCGCGGCACGAGGCCGCGCACGGCGCACGCGTAGATGCCCGTGCCCACGATGATCGTGTGCGACACCCAGAAGAACCAGAAGTTCACCCCCTCCGGCCCCACCCGCACGGTGGGCGTAACAAACCCCTGGCTGGAGAGCGCGATGCCCCAGAAGTAAACCAGCACCGCGAGCCGCCGGGCCGGCCACAGCAGCCAGAGCGCGGCCAGCAGGCTGGCCAGATCGCACAGTTGCAGCGGGATGGCGAACATCGGGTCTTGGCGGATGAAGCGCAGGGCGTGGGCCGCGTAGAGCAGCCAGTGCACCAGCGCGAAGGCACCCGCGGCACGCTCCCAGCGGCGCAGGCGCGCCGGTTCGGCGTGCCGCAGGCGCCGCCCCGACACCACGGCTGCCAGCATCACTGCGGCACACACCAGCACCGTCAGGCCGTGGGCCGGGGTGAAGGGCTCGAAAGCGGCCACGGCTCACGCTCCCTTCGCCGCGGCGGGCGCCGCGCTCTCGTGGCGTAACTGACCGCACGCGGCGGCGATGTCGCGCCCGCGGCTGGCGCGGATGTGCGCGTTCACGCCGGCGTTGCGGAGAGCGGTCTGGAAGCCACGCACGGTGTCGGTCTCGGGCCTTTGGAAGGGCATGCCGGCCACCTCGTTGTAGCGGATGAGGTTGATGTTGGCCCGCAGGGTTCTGGCGAGGCGCGCGAGTTCGGCGGCGTGGTCGGGGCGGTCGTTCACGCCGCCGAGCAGCGTGTATTCGAGGGTGATCTCGCGGCCGGTCTTGTCGAACCACTTCTGGCAACTGGCGAGCAGTTCCTTGATGGTGGAATACTGAGCCCAGGGGATGAGTTCACGACGCAGAGCGTCGAAGGGCGCGTGCAGCGAGAGGGCGAGGGTCACCGGCAGGTCAAACTCGGCGGCGAGCTTCTCGATGGCGGCGGGCAGGCCCACGGTGCTGATGGTGATCTTGCGCGCAGAGATGCCCATGCCCCCCGGCGGCAGCGTGGCGAGCGTGCGGATGGCCTGCGTCACCGGCCCGAAGTTGGCGAGCGGCTCGCCCATGCCCATGAACACCACGTTGGTGATGCGCCGCACGCCCTCCAGCCGCGCCAGCCGCCAGACCTGCTCCACGATGCGCCCGGCGGAGAGGTTGCCGTCGAGCCCTCCCAGACCCGAAGCACAGAACTTGCACCCCACCGGGCAGCCGACCTGCGACGAGATGCACGCGGTGAACCGGTCCGGGCCGTCTTCCACCTCCGCGGGGATCATGACGCACTCGGTCTGCAAGGCGGAATTGGCAGAGTGGCTCGCTGGCAGCGTGGCGGAGTGAGGAAGCACCGGCAGGGGCACCGTGCCCGTTGCCGCCGCGGGCACTTTGCCGCTGCCATCCCCGTGCCACTGCATGAGCAACTTCTGCACGCCGTCGCTGGCCTGCTGGTGCTGGACGATGTCGCCCGAGAGGAAGGTGATGCCGTGCACCGGATCGGCCAGCAACGCCCGGTCGCGCTGCGACAGGCTGCTCATGGCGCCTGGATCGGCCGCACCCTTGTCGTAGACCCACTCGAGGACCTGCTTGCCCCGGAAGGCGGGCATGCCGCGCTGCGCACACCACGCCCCGAGCGACTCGGGCGTGAACTCGAAGACGTGGTTGCTCGGGTGCCGCACGGCCGATGGTAGTGGCGTGCTGCGGAACGCGGTCAGGCCCGCACGTGCCCGTCGCCGCGCACCACCCAGCGGCGGATGGTGAGGTCTTCCAGCCCCATGGGTCCGTACGCGTGCAGGCGGCTGGTGGAGATACCGATCTCCGCGCCCAGACCCAACTCGAAGCCGTCGTTGAAACGGGTGCCGGCGTTGATCAGCACGCACGAAGACCCGCAGCGCCGCGCGAACTCGTCGGCCGCGGCGGCGTCGCGGGTGGCGATGGCCTCCGTATGGTCGCTGCCGTGGGCCGCGATGTGGTCGAGGGCGGCATCGAGCGAATCCACCACCTTCACCGCCAGCACCAGGTCAAGAAACTCCCGGCCGAAGTCGTCCGGGGTGGCGGGCACGCACGCGGCACCGCCCGCGAGAGCAAGCGTGCGCGGGCAGGCTCGCACGTCCACGCCCTTGGCGGACATGGCCCGCAGCAGCCGCGGCACAAACACGCCCGCCACCGCGCTGTGAACCAGGACGCACTCGGTGGCGTTGCACGTGGCGGGTGCGCTCACCTTCCCGTTCACGCACAGGTTCTCGGCGATGTCCAGATCGGCCGCTGCGTCTACATAGACGTGGCAGACGCCGCGGAAGTGCTGGATGGTGGGGATGCGCGAGTGCTCGGCCACGAAGCGGATGAGGGGCTCGCCGCCGCGAGGGATCACGAGATCGATGTGGTCGCGCAGGGCCAGCAGTTCGGGCAGGCGCTCGCGCTCGAGGGCCGACAGGTCGGTTACGGCTGCCTCTGGCAACCCGGCCGCGGCGAGCACGCGACGCACGATCCGCACCAGCACGGCCGTAGCCCCCGCCGCCTCGCGGCCACCCTTGAGGATACAGGCGTTGCCCGCCTTGAAGCAGAGCGCGAAGGCATCAACGGCCACGCCGGGGCGGGCCTCGTAGATCATGCAGACCACGCCCAGCGGGCTGCGCACCCGGGCCACCCGCAGGCCGCTGGGCACTGTGCGCTCATCGCTCACCCTGCCAACCGGGTCGGGCAGGTCGGCCAATTGGCGCACCCCCGCCGCCAGGCGATCTACGCCGCGCTCGTCGAGCAGGAGTCGCGCCTGCCTGGCGGAGGGCAAGGTTGACGCGGCGGCGACGTCTGCACGGCTGGCGGCCACGATCTCGCTCCGGGCCGCCAGCAAGGCATCGGCGAGCGCCCGCAGGGCGGACTCTTTGGCGGGCGCGCCGAGGGCGGCGAGTTGCCGCCCCGCCACGCGGGCCGCTCTCGCGGTGGCAACCAGATCAAGCACGGTCGGCCTCCGGGGTCGAAGTCGGCTTGAGGAGGACGAGGTCGTCGCGGTGCACCGCCTCGTCGCAATAGGCGTGGCCGAGCAGGCCGGCTATCCCGGCGCTGGGCTTTCCGGCGATACGGCGCAACTCGTCCGCGGAGTAGGCCACGACACCACGCGCGATCGGCTCTCCCGCGGGATCCACGATCGACACCACGCTGCCCGCCATAAAGCGGCCCTCGACGCGCATGATGCCGGCGGGCAGCAGGCTGGCGCCGCGCCGCACCAGCGCGCGGGCGGCACCGGCATCCACGTGGACACTCCCCCGGGCCCGGGCTGCCCCCTGCAACCAGCGCCGGCGCGCCGGCTGAGGGCCACCGCCGCCCGCCCGGGCTGCGGCGGGCGAAAAGTGCGTGCCGATCGCTTCGCCCGCGAGCACTCGGCCGACCACGCGATCCTCCAGACCACCCGCGATCACCGTGGGCACGCCCCACGATGCCGCCAGGGCCGCCGCCTCGACCTTGGTGGCCATGCCGCCGGTGCCCACCGCACTGGTCTCCGCTCGCACATGGGCCCGGGCGGCCAGTGCGTGGGGAACGGCGGAAACCACGGCGCCACGTGCGTCGAGCAGACCGGGCACTGTGGAGAGGATCAGCAGCAGATCGGCGTCGAGCATTCCGGCCACCAGGGCGCTGAGACGGTCGTTGTCGCCCAGTTTGATCTCGTCGAAACTGACCGAGTCGTTCTCGTTGATGATGGGCGTGATGCCTCGGGCCAGAAGTTCGGTGAGCGTGCGGCGCGCGTTCAGGAATCGGGCCCGGGCATCGAAGTCATCGCCCGTGAGCAGGACCTGGGCCACCTCGCGCCCCTGCCGTGCAAAGGCCCCCGCCCACGCAGCCATGAGTCGATGCTGCCCGACCGCCGCGCTGGCTTGCTTCAGGACGATCGTCTTGGGCGGCTTGCTGAGGCCCAGGCCGGCGTAGCCGCTGGCCACGGCCCCCGACGAGACGATCACCACCTGGGCCACGCCGGCCGGGCAAGCCGCGGCGATCTCACCCGCGAGCAGGCGGACGCGGCCGGCATCGAGCACGCCCGCCGGCGCCAGCAGCGCCGAGCCGATCTTGACCACCACACGCCGAACCGCAGGCGGGTGGCGCATCGGGATTGCGTCGTGGCGGGGCACCGAACCCAAGCGTACCCCGGGTCTCCCGGCCCGCATGCGGGCACGCCCGCGCTCTCTACACTGCGGGCGATGCGCAAGCACGCCGACACATCCGCCGCGGGTGCGCCAAGCGGCACCGAGCGCCGCCTGGCGCTGGCCGCCGGGCTGTCGCTGCGGGCGGGGGCGGCGGCCGCGGGCGAAGCGGCCGAGGCGTGCCTGCGCGGCCTGCACCAGGCCGGCGCCGGCCGGGCCGGCGCCGACCTGGTCGTGGCGTTTTACACGCACCACCACGTGGAGCGCCTCGGCGAGATCCGCCTGGCGCTGCACCGTGAACTCGGCCCGCGCTGCGTGCTGGGCGTGTCGGCCGAAGGCGTGATTGCGGGCGCTCAGGAGGTGGAGAAGGGCCCCGCGCTGGCGCTGCTGGCGGCCAGCTTGCCGGGCACGACCCTCACGCCCTTCACCTCGGCAGACCTGCCGCTGGTGTACGGCGGGCCGAGCGACGCGGCGGATACACCGCCTGCGGACGATGGCGCAGAGAGCGACATCGAGCACCTTGCCCAAGCCGCCGGCATGCATCCGGGGCATCGGGCGGCGTTCATCTTTGCCGATCCCTTCAGCGTGAACGGGGCGACGCTGCTGCCGGCCCTGGGGCAGGCAGGCCGACGGGCGCGCCGCGACGACGACCACGCCCTTCCACCGGGCGGGCACCCCGGGGGGCTGGTGCTGGGCGGGCTTGCATCGGCCAGCGCCAGGCCACGCGGCAATGCGCTGATCTGCCAGGACGCCGTGTTGCGTGAGGGGCTGGTGGGTGTCAGCCTCAGCGGACCCGTGCGGATCGACCCTGTGGTGAGCCAGGGTTGCCGGGGCTTTGGGCCGACCGTGGTGGTCACGGCTGCGGCGGGCAACATCGTGCACGGCCTGGGAGGCCGCCCGGCCCTCGACGTGCTGCAGGAGGCGATCGAGAGCCTGAGCGAGACCGAGCGGCAACTGCTGACCAAGGGCGTGTTTCTGGGGCGCGTGGTGAACGAGTACAAGGAGCGCTTCGGGCGCGACGACTTTCTCATCCGCAACGTGGTGGGTGTAAGCAAAGAGGAACGTGCCGTGGCGGTGGGCGAGCGCGTGCACGTGGGGCAGACGGTGCGGTTTCACATGCGCGACGCCCGCACCGCCGCGGAGGACCTCGCCATGCTGATGGATGGTCAGCGGCTGCACGCCGAGCCCGCGGGCGCGCTGCTCATCTCGTGCAACGGGCGCGGCAGCCGGCTCTTCGAACCGCCGCACGGCCCCAGCCACGATGCCCGCGCCGTGGCCCGGCTGTTGAGCGGCACCGAGCACCCCGCGGGCGCCGAGGCCGCCAAGAGCGGGCGGGCCCTCAGCCCCGCTGCGGAACGCGCGGCGGCGCCTCCGGTGGCCGGGTTCTTCGCCGCGGGTGAGATCGGGCCCGTCGGCGACGGCGTCTTCTTGCTGGGCCACACGGCCTGCGCGGCGGTCTTTCGGCCGGCCCTGCCGGCACCGCCCGCCGCCCCGGCGCGTCCGCCGGTACGGGGCAGGAAGCCGCGGGCCGGCTAGCGGGCGGGCGGGCCCGTGCCGTTGATCGCGCGTCGATCCACCAGCAACTCAACCGCCTCTGCCTCGCCGGCGAGTTCGAGGCGATAGGGCACGGGTCTGGCATCGGCGGCCTGGGCGGGTGAAACGGTCGTGGTGCCCAATGTTCGCCAGATGCCGCCGCGCCTGGCGATGATGCGGTAGTCACCCGCGGGCACGTGGGCCACCCACACGGAGATATCCACCGAGGCGGGCTCCGCTCGCGCGAGCACCAGCGAACCCGGCCGCCAGTCCAACGCCCGCTTGGGGTGCGCTGCCCGGCCCCTGCCCGCCACGTCGTAATAGGCGGTCAACTCGGCCGGGTAGACATCAAGCACCCCGCGGCTGAACCAGTGCACGTGCCCGCCGCTGCGCGTTTCGCGCACATAGTCGAGCGTCTGGCGGAGGTGTTCCCACGACAGGTTGGGTCCGTCGCCCACCACGCGCACGCCCGCGATGAGGTCGGCCCGGCGCGCCCCGATGTGCACGAGTTGGTCGTCCCAGGTCTTCTTGAACGCGTCGAAGTTGAAGCGGTAGTTCTGGGGTATCACCTCGTCCCACAGGCCCTCGGCGGCCCACTTGGGCCAGTCGCACAGGTAGTGCTCCCACACCCAGGGATACGGAGCGGGGCTCACGCTCACGAGCACCCCGGGCCGGCGGCGGCGCACCTCGGCGACAAAGGTGCGGGCGTACTCGGTGACCTTGTCGGCCCGCCACTGCCGCCACGCGGGGTCGTTCACGTCGTCGGGGGGCTGGGCGCCGCCGTGCTCGGCGGCGTAGACGCCGCGTGTGTAGTCGTCGTAGCCCATCTCCAGACTCGGCCAGACGATGCGGTCGTCGAGTTGCACGCCGTCGAGGTCGTACCGGTCGATGGCCTCGAGCACCAGATCTAGGAGGAAGCGGCGTGCCCCGGGGTGGAGGGGGTTCATCCAGACAAACGGGTTCTGGCCCGCAACCTCCGAACCGGCGCGGTTGCGGGCCAGCCATTCGGGCTTCATGCGCCGCAGGTGGTTGTGCGTCTCTTTGTGAGCCGCCATGAACCCGTACTCAAACCACGCGAGGTACAACAGGCCGTTGCGGTGGGCTTCGATCAGCGTCTCGTCGAGCAGGTCGCGGGCCGGGCGGGCGGCAGCCTCGGCGGGGTCGCCGGGGTCTTGCGGCATCAGGTTCGGCCGGCGGTCGATGCCCACGGTGCGCTCCAGCACCGCCGAGGGGTACTGGGTGTATCCGTTCTTCCAGGTCTCCACGTAGACGGTGTTGAGGCCGATGGCACGCAGGCGGCGCATGGTCTCGGCGGTGTCGGCCGGTGTGGCGATGGCCGTGTTGGCGGTGGTGGTGACCCACGTGCCGCGGACCTCCGCCGGTGCCGCGCAGGCGGGCGCGGCGGCGCAGGCTGCCAGAATGAAAACGGTTGCATGCATCAGATTCCGCACTGTCATCGGTCTATCCTCTCTGCCCTGCGCCGCTCGGCACGTACGCCGCCCCGCGAGTGCAGCCACAGCATAGTTTGCAAGGAACCCGTTCATGGCTTCCCCGGTTCTGAATATCGCGATCATCGGTGCCGGCGGCATCGCCAATGCTCACGTGGCCGCCGCCGAGGCCTCCAAAGGCCGCGTCAGGGTGGTCGCCGTCGTTGATCCGCACGAGGCCAGCCGGGCCGCGGTCGCCGCCAAGACGGGTGCAAAGCCCTTCGCCGGCACGGCCGACCTCTTCAGCGCGGCCAAGGGGCTGGAACTGGGTGGTGTGGTTGTGTGCACGCCCCCGTCGGCGCGCGTGGAGATCGTCGAGGCGGCTCTGCGGACCGGCGTGGCCGTGCTCAGCGAGAAGCCCCTCGCCCACACGCTCGCCGACGCCCGGCGCCTGGCCGATGCGGCCGTGAGGCACCCCGGCGTGTTCAGCGCTGTCGCCTATTGCCACCGCTTCACGCCCGCCGTGATCGAGATCAAGCGCCTGATAGCGGCCGGCAAGATCGGCCGCCTCACGCGCTTCGAGAACGTGTTCGCCTGCGACCTGCCCGGCCACGCCACCAAGTGGATGAGCGAAGCCTCGGCGGCCGGCGGCGGCGCATTCATCGACATGGGCTGCCACTCGCTCGACCTCTTCCATCACACCGTCGGCCCCAGCGCGGTGCGCGGAGCCGTGTTCGACCACCAGTGGCCCGGCCGCACCGAGAGCGGGGCCAGCGTGCTGGTCTCGGCCACGCGCGGCGTCTCGGCCAACATCAACCCCGGCGTCGCCGGCTTTATCGCCAGCGGCTGGGCCGAAACCGAGCGCTTCACTGTGGCGTTCATCGGTACCCGGGGTATGCTGAGTTACGACTACGTCAAGCCCGGCGAGATCATCTTCAAAGACCTGGCGGCCAAGACCGAGTCGCTGCCCATCGAACCGCACGACGTGCGCTTCACGCGGCAACTCGTGGCCTTTGCCGAGGCCGTGCAGCAGGGCACGCCCTCCGCCCTCGCCACCTTTGCCGATGGCATGCTCGCCGCTCAGGCGGTGGAGCACGCGGCCGCGGCGGCAGCGAGAGGGTGAGACGCCGCGCCCCCGCTCAGTAAACCAGCGCGACGGCGACGTCGTTGACGTTGGTGCCGGTGGGGCCCGTGCGGTAGAGCGTAACGGGGTGCCCGCCGGCTTCGAGCCGTGCGAAGAACGTGTGCGAGTCGTTGTCGGCCAGGGCGGCGCGGGCGTCGAGCCCGAGCATCTGCGTGTGCGTGAGCGTTCCTCCGCTCACCAGCACGCCCGCCGCGTCTGTCGGACCATCCACACCGTCGGTCGCGAAGGTGAGCACGGCGACATCCGGGTGCCCGTCCAGTTCGAGCGCGGCGGCGAGACCCAGCTCCTGATTGCGGCCCCCGACACCCTTGCCGCGCACGTGGACGGTGGTTTCACCCCCGAGCACGATCGCCGCGGGCCCCGTCGCCGCGGAAGCCCGCTTGGCTTCGAGTGCGCGGCGGGCGAGGGCCCGCCCGACCTCGTGCGCCTCGCCCTCCACGCCCTGCGTGCACTGCACCGACGCGAAGCCGATCTTGCGCAGGGCCTCGTCGGCGGCCCGCACCGCGTGGGCGTTGCTGGCCACCACACGCAGCGAGACCCCCGACAGGCACGGGTCGCCCTTCTTGAGCGTCTCGGCCCGCGCGTCGCCGCGATGGTCCTCCAGGTACGCGCTCACGCGCGGCACGGCGTTGCGCAGCTTGTAGCGGTCGAGCACCATGAGGGCGTCGGTGCACGTGGTGGCATCGGCGCTCAGCGGGCCCGACGCGATGGCGGCAGGGTCGTCGCCCACCACATCGGACAGCACCAGGCCGATGACCGGCGCGGGGTGGGCGAGGGCCGCCAGCCTGCCGCCCTTGAGTTTCTCGACGTGCCGACGCACGGTGTTGAGTTCGGCGATGGTCGCTCCGGCATCGTTGAGCGCGTGGGTGATCCGTCGCAGGTCTTCGAGCGTGACATCGCCCGCGGGCAGGGCCAGGTACGCCGAGCCGCCGCCGGAGATCAGGGCGAGAAACGTGTCGCTGTCGGCGGGGCCGGCCGCCTCGCCCGTGGCGGCGGCGGCCCGGTCCGTGGCGGCGCGAGCGGAGTTGCCGCAGTCGCGCGCGACGTACTCGATCGCCCGTGCCGCCTCAAGGTTGCGCTCGCCGGGCAGCGGGTGATCTGCGGGCATCAAGCCGACGGCGGCGGGCCAGTCGTCGGGACGGAACGCCAGGCTGGCGGGCGCCGCGGCGATGCCGAAGCGGATGCGTTCGCCCAGCACGTCACCCGCGCCGCGGGTCATGGCCACGCTGGCCTTGCCGAAGGCCGCAAGCCGCACGCGATCGGGCATGGGCTTGATGTCGCGCAGGGCCGCGGCAACGTGCCGGCGCGGGTCGGCCGCCGCGAGCACCGCGTTCACCACGATGTCGGCGTGCTGGCGGTGGTCGTCAAACGAAAGACAGCCCATGGCGCGAGCATATGTGGGCGGGGAGTGCCGCGCGAGCGGCCGCGGCCGGCGAGAATGACCCCTAGGGGATTTGAACCCCTGTTACCAGGATGAGAACCTGGCGTCCTGGACCGGGCTAGACGAAGGGGCCGGCGAGAGGCAATAGTAGAGCCGCGAGCACCGTCGTCAACCGCGCGTGCGTCAGGCCGGCGGCGCGGATCACACGATCTCGAGGATCTTGAACTTCTTGATCCCGCGCGGCGAGCGCACCGCGATGACCTCGCCCACGCGGGCCTTCATAAGCGCCTCGCCCATGGGGCTGGTGGCCGTCACCTCGGTGACCTCTTCGCTGAAGGTGCCGCTGGCCTCACCGACCAGCCGGAACAACTCCGCATCGAACCTGGCGCCGACCTCCGTCATGCGCACGGTGGCCCCGATGAAGACGATGCCCGAGGAGCGGTGCGAATCGTCGACAACACTGCAGTTGGAGAGGCGTTCCTCGAGGCGGCGGATCTCGGCCTCTTCGATCCCCTGCTGCTCGCGGGCCGCGTGATAGTCGCCGTTCTCCTTGAGGTCGCCCAAGGCCCGGGCCTCGGCGATGCGCTGCGTGATGACCGGGCGGTTGGCGACGAGCCCGGCAAGCCGGGCCTCGATCAACTCACGCTCCGCTTTCGTTACCATTTCCATCGGTCGGTCTCCGACACTCCGGCAATCCACGCTCAGGGCGACGCGCACCCGATCGGGCGGCGTGCGAACCGCCCGATGGACATACCGCGTCCGAGTTTGTCTGGAAGAGGCCGTCTCTCAAAGGACAATAGGCCCGTGCCCACCGACCGGCAACCGCACAACCCGCCGGATTCACATGCCGCGCTTTGCGAGTGAGTGCTTTCCGGGCTTCGTCTTGCCCGCACCGGGCCTTTCATGGACCGGAGCGGGTGGGGCCCGACTCGACGCTGGTTCGACCGCGGCCGGCTCGCCTGTGGGCGGGGCCGCGGCGCGGGCCGAGACATCGATCAAAATGTCGCGTGGGCTGGCGATGTCAACCAGCGGCTTGCCCGCGTCGATCCGGCGGCCGAAGTCGGCGCTGGTGAGCAGAAACTTCAGCCGGCCCAGTTTGATCTCGGTGGGCACCTCGGCGGGGGCGAACGCGTCGGGCGCGCTGCCCCAGACCACCCGGTTTCCCGCATCGGTGACGATTTCGAGCCGGGGCGCCGCGGTTCCGGTGCCGCGTGCATCGATGGCGGCCACCTGCGGGTAGGCCGGGCTGGCCTGCAACTGGGCCAGCAACTTCAAGGCGTTTTGCACGTCGCCGCCGCGCCACGGCTCGCCGGGGCTGGCGGGCGGTGGAAAGGACGGGTTCAGCACGACGCGCAGGCCCGAGGCCCCGTGTCGGTAACTCACGGGGAGCAACTCGCCGTCGCCCGACACGAGGTGGTCGCGCTCGCCGTGCCGGACGACCGCCGCGGGCTCGCGCCACACACCGTCGATGCGCACCACGCCGTCGGCCTCGCGCCGGATGGAACTCACGCCGCGAAACCACCCGCTGGCCAGCAGGGCCTGCCCGCAGCGTGCCAACGTGTCGCGGTCGAAGACATCGTCGTTGAGCACCGTCGTCGCCAGCACCACCAACTCGTTGCGAAATGGCTCGCTCAGCCACGTCATGGGACGACCGTCGGCATCGAACTCCGCCGCTGCTCCCCGCAAGCGCGGCCATGAAAACACGGGCCGCACCGGGGCACGCACCAGACCCGACACGCTGCGCTCCATCGAGCCGTACCCCACGGCCATCCCGCCCAGGCTCACAATGAACAGGAGGCAGGTGGCCGCGATCGAGGCCCGGCGCACACGCGCGCCAAACGGGTGCGAACGGTGCTGACGCGACGTGGAGGGTGGCATCGGGAGAAGTCCTGACAGGCAGGGGTGCGGGCCGGACCCGTGCCAGCCTCATCGGCACGCCGGCGCCCGCCGCACCAATACGCCAAGCCTCCGCCCTCACCGGCTCCGAACAGGCCGCTACTCGCGCACCCCGGCGCGATCAGGCCACGCCTCGGAGTCCGTTGGGGTGGCACCCGCCTGAGCGGCCGCGGCTGGGAGCACGTCGCGGCGTGTGAGCGCCACCAGCGGCACGATCGTCAGGGCCCGCAGCGCCGTGCTGGCCCAGAACGCCCAGAGGTACGCGCGGCCGTCGGCTCCCAGGACGGCCAGCAGCCAGCCGCCCAGCAGTGAGCCGGCGGCCACACAGGCGGCGTTGCCCAGGTTGTAGGTGGACATCAAACTGGTGCGCTCGTGCGGTTTCAGGTGCTCCAGGATCAGCAGAAACGTGCCCAGCTCGTAGGCGGCCCAGGCGATACCGCTGAACGTCTGCATACCGCCGAGCCACCACAGGTTCTCGGACACCGTCCACAGCGCGCTGATGGGCACAACCGCCAGCCCGCCCGCGAGCAGCACGCGCCGTGCCCCCACCCGCGCGGCCACGTGCCCGAGCGGCCCGAGGGCCAGCACCTTGGCCAGAGGCACCAAGCCGATCAGCCACGCGTAGGTGAAGAAGTCGTGCCCGAGTTGCTTGAGCACATAGGGCGTAACGAACGGTGACGAGACCTGTGCGCCCAGGCTGACGGCCAGCATGTAGGTGATGAGCCGCGCATCGCGCCCGTGCACGCTGGCCAGGGGGGCCCGCAGCCGGCCCCACAGTTCGCGCGGGCCCACCACACGGTCTTCGCGGCCGAGGCGGGCGGGCTCGCTCTGCAGCATCAGAAACCAGCACGACACGCCACGGCAGACCGCGGCGCAACCGAAGAGCCCGGCGAAAGTCCAGAGCACGATGCGCCTGCGGTCAGGGTCCACGAGGCGATCCAGCGGCAGGCCGCCGCTGACGGCGTAGAGCGCAAAGCCCGCGCCGAGAAAGCCGGCCAGCGTGCCCGCCTGCAAGAGCCGCTGCCGCCGGCTGAAAAATCGCGATCGGCACCGTCCGGGGACCACTCCGCCGATCCAGGTGCTCCACGCCGCGCCCCCGGCCATGCCGCCGGCCCAATACATGGTGGCGCACGCGAAGACGGCCCACAGGGGCATGGCCCCTGCCGCCGCCCCGATCATGAGCGGGACAAAGGCGAGTGCCTGCACGGCCACCACGGCCAGCACCCAGCGTTTGTGCGAACCGAGCAGCCGGACCCCGGCAAAGCCGGCCAGTTGCAGCCCGGCACCGGCGAGCATCGGCACGGTGGCGATCAGGCCGGAGGCGACCTCTCCGAGGGCGAGCGCGAGCACAAAGGCCGGCAGGTAGTACTCACCCAGGCCCACCATGATGCTGTAGGCGCCGCCGTCGATCATCGAACGCCGCATCGTGGCACGCGGCGAGCGCGCGCTGCGGCCGGGCTGGGTGGCGGGCGGGCTCACACGCTCTGTCGGCACCGGCCCCGCTCCCCACACCCCTCAGGGCTCCACTCCCGCGATCGTCAACGCCACGGCCGCCTGATCCCGCCCGGTGGCGCGCAGCACCAGCCAGGCAGCCTGGACGCGCGCCGCCGGTGCAAGCCCGCCCGCTCCCTGAGCCAGGCGTGCCAGTTGGTCCACTTGAGCGGGCGTGTGCGTCGCCCGCAGCCGCGCCCGAATGAGTTCCACGAGCCCGAGCGTGTGCGTGTCGAGGCCGCTCGCCTCCAGCGCCGGGTCGGCGCACGTCTCGGCGGCCCGCTCGCACGCGCCCGGCCCGCCGAGGAGCGCGGCCTCGAGGAGCACACGGGTCAGCCGCTCGTCGCCGCGCGGGAGGGCGGCCGAGATGGTGCGGGCGAGTTCGGCGGCGCCCGCGGGTCCGTGGGCGGCGAGGGCGACGGCGGCCCGCCCCGCACGGGCCAGGGCCGCCGCATCGGACACCCCCTGCATGGCCCGCAGAAGGCCGGCCAACACGCGCACGCGCCGCGCTTCGCCGGGTGCGCCACGCCCGAGAATCGCGGCCGACGCGGCTTCGTCGGGGCGAGCGATGCCGATCTCTTCGGCCCAATGCACGACGGGGGCACACCGAGCCATGAGGGCCGACTCGACGGCCGCGACCGCGGCCTCCGGATCGTGACGGGCACCCGCGCCGTCAAGGCCGACGGCCCGGACGATCCGCGCCACCAGGGCGCCACTGGCGCGCCCGTCGCCGGCCAGGGCTTCGGCCACCGCCGCGGGCAGGCCGGTACGCCGGGCGCCGCAGGCCCGCAACGCGCCCAGTTGCAGTCGCGCGGCATCGCCGTCGTCGCGGGCGGCGGCGTAGGCGGCCACCCACTCGGCGCCCGCAGTGTCGGGCTGCGGGTCGATCGCGAGCAGGGCCATGGCCAACTCGGCTTGGATGAGGCGGTCGGCACGGAATCGCGCCGCCCATTCACGCAGCACCGGCACGCTTGCCTGAAGGCGGTTCTCGACGATGACGGTGAGGGCCGACATCAGGCCCTCGTGGCGGTTGGCGGCGAGCATGGCCTCGACACGGGTGCCCGCCTCGCGCAGGCGGTGCGTGCCGTGCCGCTGATCCATGATGGCCAGAGCCGTGATCGCGCGGGCGTCGTGGGTGCCGCTGGCGAAGCGGGCCAGCAGCACGTCGTCAACGGCGGGGTCCGCCGCGGGCAGGCGCGCCAGCACGGCCAGCGCCACCGCCTCGGGCAGGTCGGGCCAGCGCAGCAGGTCGGCCAGTTGGCGGTCGTCGATCAGCCCCGCGTCCAAGGCCAGGCGCAAGACCGCTGCCTGCACCGGCGGCTCCTGGGTGCGTACCAACAAGAGGTCGAGGCGCCGGGGAAGCCGCTCCTCGGTCTTGCCGACGTGAGCCTCCGAAAGAGCGACGATGGCATGGGCACGGGCCGTCGGAGACTCCGCCTGAGCGAGGCGTGAGAAGAGGGGTCCGAGGGCGGGGTCGCGCAGCGACCGCAGCGACCTCATGACCGCGTCTTGCACGCGCCCGTCGCGCTCGAGCGTCAGCGTGCGAAACGCCCGCGCGACATCGTCGCTGTGCCCCCACGTATCCCTCGCGCCGCTGAGCCCGAACGCCACCACCGCGATGAACAGCACCCGCCAGCCCGCCATAGGGCCGGAGTTTACGCAAGCAAGCGCCGCCCGACCGGGCGTGCCCGCAGGCGCTGACGCCCGTGGTCGGCCAGTTCGTCGACACGGGCCGCGAGCCGCCCGCCAGGCCGACGCACGCTCCGCCCCTCGGCGATCTCGCGGGTCAGCCGCTGCAGGGCCGTGATCACGCTGGAGTGGTTCGGCCGCCCCAGTTCCCGGGCGATCTCCGGGTAACTCATGCCCGTGAACTCCCGGCACCAGAGCACGGCCAAGGCCCGCGCCAGCACCACGTGCGGGGCTCGCGTGCGCGACCGCACCTCGGCCTCTGTCGCACCCGTCAACTCGCAGGCCAGAGCCAACACGGCACCGGCCCGCACCGGCGGCGCGGCGTCGCCCGGGCGGGTTCCGTGCTCCTCGCCGGCGTGCGTGCCGCCGCCCAGAGCAGCCCGCACCTCGCCGGCGCTCACGAGCGCCCCGCGTTCGCGCCCGTGCAGTCGGTGCAGGGCGTCAATCCGCAGCACCAGGCCCTGCATCTCACGCACGCCGGGGCACGCACCCAGCGCAGCGCTCAACTCATGCAGTGCCGGCGCGTCAAACACCAGCCCGCGCCGCGCCCCGAGCGCCACGCCCAGGCGCGGCAGATCCGCGGGGCCGGGCCGGGCCAGCGTGGCCACCAGGCCGCCCGCCAGGCGCGACACGACGGCACCGGACAGCCCCGTCAGGGCGCGGGGCTCGCAGCGTGCCGAGACCACGATGCGCCCGCCACGGGCGGCCACCGCGTCCATCGTGTTCACGAGTTCGGCCTGCGTGGCAGGCTTGCCAGCGAGCGCCTCTATGTCGTCGATCACCAGCAGATCGACAGAGCGAAACGCCGCGCGGAATCGCTCGAAGCGCTTGTTCACGCAGGCCGCGATGAAGGCGTTGACGAACGCCTCGCCCGCAACACTCTTCACGTGGCCTTCCGGGGCGCGGGCCGCGTGTGCCGCCGAGATGGCCGACAGCAGGTGCGACTTGCCGACACCGCAGCCGCCCACTACGCACAGCACCGCCGGCGCATCGGCCACGCCACCCGCCACCCGCCGGCCCGCGTCGAGCGCAAGGGCGTTGCCCGCGCACACCACCAGCCCGGCAAACGTGAAACCGCACTCCTCGGGGGCATCGGGGCTGTGCCCGCGGCGGCCGCGCTGCCCGGGCGGCGCGTGCCGCACCGGCGTGCTCGCGCCCTGCGCCAAGCGTGCTGGCGCAGGCAGAGCGCCGGTCTCATTCACCACGTAGCGCACGAGGGCATCGGCCCGGCCGGTCTCATCGGCGACCACACGCCGGACCAGATCGTGAAAGCGCCGCTCCATGAGCCGCGCGACGAAGGCGGATGCCACGGGAATGCAGACCGCGCCGTCGGCAAATGCGGCGGCGGCTCCCTCCACCAGATAACGAGCGGCGTGCTCGGGCCCCAGAGCGTCGCGCAGGCGCAGCGCGATGCGCTCCTGTGCCAGCGTGTCGGAAACCGGACCGCTGAGCAGGACATTCCCGTGAGCCACGAGCACCACCTCGTTGTGGGCACACCCATCGCGCCACGGATGCCCTGGAGCGGCCGTGTGCAAGAGCATGAAACCGGGTTTGAAGGACTGGGTCCGTCCAACGCCGGCACGCACCGGGGTTCGGTCGAACGGGGCGAACGGGCCGCGCCGCGTGCGATCGAACCGGGCTCGTGCCGGTGGCCGGTCCGTGGCCGCGGGGAAGATAACGCGATCTTGACGAAAGAAAAGCCCCGCCGCGCGGATTTCGCGCTGTCCACACCGCGTTGGGCGGCCTTTCTCACGCGGCCCATGCCCGGCAAAACTATCTTGTCCACACGTTTGGCTCGGCGCGGGGCAGCTCAGGTGTGGACAACAGCGCGCCTGCCGTTCACACCGCCCGCCCCGCCCTCCCTCCCTCGGTCAGCGAGCGCACCAGGGCCACGCGCGTCTGCACGCGCGCAAAGCCGGCCCGCGCGTAGAGACGCAGGGCGGGCGTGTTGGCGGTGTCGACAGCGCACCCCACCTCGCGCACGCCGCCGCCGGCGGCGCTCAGTCGGGCCAGCCCGAAGCGCAGCAGCGCCCGCCCCAGCCCCTTGGCCCGCCGGCGGGGCGACACACCCACATAGACCAACTCGGCGTGCCGCCGGTCGGCGGTGAGGCTGAGAAGCAGGCACCCTTCCGCGTCGCTCCCGGCCATGACCAGCCACCACCAGCGCGGGTCGTAGCACCCCACGGCCCGGTGCGAATCGATCACATCGTCGACGGTGCGCATACCGCACAGGGCCGGGCAATCCAGCGTGCCCTCATACGACCGCTCCAGCGCCCGGCGCAGCAGCCCTCGCCCCGACGCGGGGGGCAGATCGGCCAGCGCAACCAGTTCCGTGCCGTCGGCGTCGGAGCCTCCCCACTGCTCGGGCACGCCGCGCCCCGTGCGTGCGACAGGCCTGCGCAGAAAGGCCAGTTCCGCAAGGTGGGCAAAGCCCGCGCGCTCGAACGCCGCGACCACGTCGCCGTCGCCCGCTTCAACCAGCGCCTGAGCCATCACGATGGGCGGTCCACCCGAGCGCACGCCCGCACACGCCCGCTCGATCAGGGCCACCCGATGTGCCAGCGTCGTCGCGCGGGCCACGGGCACCACCCGCCCGTCGCCCAGCCGCAGGTCTGGCGGCGGGCCGGAGACGAAGACCGCCGCCGTACGCCCCGCCCCCCGCAGCGCCAAGCACGCCTGCACAGCCACGCGAGGGTCCGCCGCGGGCACCACAGCCCAGAGGTGCGTCAGGTCGGTTCCCTCCCCGGCCGCGCTGAGCAAAAAACCCTCGACCCGCTCCCTCTCCCCCTCGGCATCCAGAAGCCGCGCCACGGCCGCGTCGCGCAAGGCCGACCCACCCGTGTGCCCGCCTCTGGCCCCATCGGCCACGCGCAGACAAAGCCACGCCGGCTCATCGGGTGCGCCCGGCAGGGTCGGGTTCTCGTGGATCGTCGCCATGGGCCGTGCCCCGCCGGGTCGGCGCGCCCCCCGCGCCGAGCGAACCGGCAACGGTACACTTGCCGGCTGCGGGCCGTTCCCGTAACCGGCCGCGCGTTGCCCAAGCCCCTGGACCCGACCATGACCCGACGCCTGCTCTGCCTCGCCCTCTCGCTCATGGCCCTGCCGCTTGCCGGGCTGGCACCCCAGCCCGACCCCGTGCCGCGTCGCTGGGAACTCGACGTGGTCTTCGGCCCCCTGCGTATCGGGGCGGTCGAGATCGAGGGTGTCGGGGCCCAGCCGTTTTATTACCTGACGTACAAGGCCACCAACAACTCGCAGCGCGACCTGCTCCTCGCCCCTTCGTTTGAACTCGCCGACGGGAGCGGCACCGTCATCCGCTCGGGCCGCAACGTGCCCCCGGCGGCGACCCAGGCGCTGATCGCGCGGCAGCAGAACCCGTTTCTGAAGGACCAGATCGCGGTGCTCGGCCCCATCCTGCAAGGGCCCGAGCACGCGCGCGAGGGGCTGGTGGCGTGGCCGGCAGAATCGCTCAAACCCGACAGCCTCACCGTCTACGCCTCGGGCTTCAGCGGCGAATCGGCTTCAGTGCAACCCCCGGCCGGGCACGACGGCTCGCCGCACCCGACCGTGGTGCTCCGCAAGACCCGCATGCTCACCTACGAGAAGCCGGGCGACCTCACCGGCCGCCCGGATGCCGCTCTACCCTTAGCGGCGGCCCGCTGGGTGATGCGCTGAGCCGCCCGGCTTGAACACACCAACCAGACCCCCTATGGTTGCGGCCCCGGGTTGAGCGTCGGCTGCCGCTTGTGGCCGCCGGGCTCAGGTCGCGGGGCCCCAGAGTTTCGCCATGGCACACAAAAAGGGTCAGGGTTCCACCAAGAACGGCCGCGACAGCAACCCGCAGTACCGCGGCGTGAAACTCTTTGAGGGCGAGGTCGCCCAGCCCGGCTCGATCTTGGTGCGGCAAGTAGGCACACCCTTCAAGCCCGGCTTCCAGGTGCGGCGCGGCAAGGACGACACCCTCTTCTCGATCGGCGAGGGCAAGGTCGTGTTCAGCGGCCGCACCGTGCACGTCGAGCCGACCGACCCCAAGACCCCCAAGCCCTTCTGGCTCGCCAAGGCCAAGAGCAACTGAGCGCGTTGCTCGCCAGCCGCCCTGTGCCACCGAGCGGTGCCCTGGGTGGATGCCGGCGACTTGGGCCTACATCCCCGCGATCTGCGCGATCGGGTCGCTCAACGGCAGCGCCCGCGCAATCCGCATGAACCGCTGGGAGCGGTCGTGCATCTCCGGCCACGAATCGCCGCCAAACTTCTCCACCGCCGCGCGGGCGATCTCAAACGCCACCACGTTCTCCAGCACCACGCTCGCGGCCGACACGGCGCAGATGTCCGAGCGCTCGTAGTCGCTGGTGTGGGCCGCCTTGGTGTTCAGGTTCACGCTGGGCATGCCCCGCAGGAGCGTGCTGATGGGTTTCATGGCGGCCCGGACCACAATCGGCGCGCCGTTGGTCATGCCGCCCTCCACGCCGCCCGCGTTGTTGGTGCTCCGCACAAAGCCCAGCCCGGGCGTTTCGATCCTCGCCGCGTCGAACGCGATCGGGTCGTGCACCTCGTGCCCGAAG
Organism: uncultured Phycisphaeraceae bacterium; assembly: GCA_964590885.1. Lineage (GTDB taxonomy): Bacteria > Planctomycetota > Phycisphaerae > Phycisphaerales > UBA1924 > JAEUIX01. The sequence continues at coordinate 102,310 of CAZPWW010000008.1, read as the reverse complement.
CGACCGGCGCAGGCCATGCCCAGCCCGATCTCCACCGCTTTGATCGCCTGAATCCCCATCACGGCCGCGGCCAGGCGCGAATCGAGACGGTCGCGCCAGTCCATGGTGCTGCCCAGCCCGGGCGGACAGCCGAACACGTACGCCTCGACCACGCCGCCCACCGTCGTCTTCTCCGTCTTGGCCCTGTGGATCACCTCCACCTGGGCCGCCGTGGCCGCCGGATCGGGGCAATACGTCTCGCTCGCGTTCCGCGCCGCCAGCAGGGCATCCAGACGCGCCTCGTCCACCGCTGCGCCCGTCGCCGCGGCGTGCACGGAGCGCACAAAGCCGAACACGCGGATGCCCAACCCATCGAGCACGCACCGCACCAACGCACCGGCCGCGACACGGGCCGCCGTCTCCCGTGCGCTGGCCCTCTCCAGCGTGTCGCGGCAGTCGGTCGTCAGATACTTCACGCTCCCGGCCAGATCAGCGTGTCCCGGGCGCGGCGTGTGCACGGGCGGCGTCTTGGCCGCGTCGTCGAGGCGGGCATCCTTGTTGGCGATGCGCAGAGCGACGGGCGACGCGATGGTCTTGCCCCGGCGGCTGCCGGAGAGCACCTCCACAACGTCGGTCTCGATCTTCTGCCGCCCGCCGCGCCCGTAGCCCCCCTGCCGCCGCCGCAGTTCGTCGTTGATGAAGTCGGTGTTCACGGGCAGGCCCGCGGGCAGGCCGGAGACAACCGCGACCAGCGCGGGCCCGTGAGATTCACCCGCGGTGAGGTAGGAAAGCGTGGACATGCCCACAGGTTACGTCGCTTGCCGGCGGGCCCCGCACGCCGGGCACTGCCCGTTGGTCGAGGGCGGTGCCTTGCTGCCGCAGGTGGCGCACGGGCGAACCTCGGCCCGGCGCTTGGCCAGTTCCGCAAGATCAAACCCCAAGGCCACGATCTCGCCGCACTCGGGGCAGCGATGCACATCGAGCCCGGCAAGGTCATACCCGCAGTGCGGGCAGGGCACGCGCTGCGGGCGCGGCGGAGGCGTGCTCGGCTTGGATCGTCCCGGCATCGGACGAGCGTATGAGCCCGCGCCTCTATCCTCCCGCCCATGCCCGGCACGCTCCCGCTCCGCCAGCACGACCTGGTCATCTGCGACATCGACGGCTGCCTCACGCCCGAAGCCAGCACACCCTTTGACCTGACCAACCTCGCCTTGATCGCCGCGCACAACCGCCTCGCCCACGAGCGCGGCGACCGCCCCATGCTCACGGTGTGCAGCGGCCGGCCCCAGCCCTTCGCCGAGGCGATCTGCCGCCTCCTCGGCAACGCCACCACCCCCTGCGTGTGCGAGAACGGCGCGTGGGTCTATCACCCCGGCACCAACGCCTACACGCTCGACCCGGCCATCACCGACGCCCACCTGCACGCCGTGCATGAACTCAGCGAGTGGGCCCACGAGCGCTTCGCGCCGCTGGGCGTCACCGAGCAACCGGGCAAGACGGCCAGCGTCACCCTCTGGCACCCCGACACGGCCCTCCTGCGCGAGCGCATCTTTCCCGCAGTGCAGGCCGAGGTTGCGCGACGCGGCGGTGAGACCGGTGCCTGGCCCTTCCGCGTGAGCATGACCTGGCTCTACATCAACTGCGACCTCGCCCACGTCAACAAAGGCTCTGCGCTCGATCGGCTGCTCCCCGCGCTGGGCATCCCCAGAGCACGGCTCGCGGGCATCGGCGACACACTGGGCGACAAGTTCATCGCCGACCGCGTCGGGTGGTTTGCCTGCCCGGCCAACGCGGCGGCACAGATCAAAGAGCACGCCCACTACATCTCGCCCCACCCTGAAGCCGCGGGCGTGGTTGACATCCTGGGCCGGCTCGTCGGATGAGCCGGCTCGCCGGGCCTCCGCGCGGTCACCACCACGACGAGAGAGCCGAGAGCGGGTTGGTGAAGTCGTCGGTCCAGTAGACAGCGTCAAACTCGGCCGAGGAAACGAGGCTCCACTTCTCCGGCTCGAGGTACGGCTCCAGTGCCGCGGCGCTCGGGCTGACCGCCGCCCAGACCGAGACGGCCTTGCCCGCTTCGGCCTGCTTCGCCGACACGGCCCCGTCAAACCAGAACATGGAGCGCATCCCGAGGGCATCGGCCACGGCGACCACCGGCCGGCCCAGGCGATAGAAGCGGTTGGAGACGTGCACGGCGATCAGGCCGTCGGGCTTGAGTTTGGCCCGGTACATCTCGAAGGCCTCGCGCGTGAGCAGGTGGGTCGGCACCGAGTCGGCGCTGAAGGCGTCGAGCACGATCAGGTCGTACTCGCCGTCGCGGGCGGTGCGCAAACTGAGGCGGGCGTCGCCCATCACCACTTCGATGCTCCCCGCCGCGTCAGGCACGTAGGTGAACAGGCGCCGGTCGAGCGCAATCCTCCGCACCTCGGGGTCGATCTCGTAGAACACGAACCTGTCGCCGGCGCGGCTATACGCCGCCAAGGCTCCGCCGCCCATGCCGACCAGGGCCACGTTCATGCGCTCCGGCAGGGCCCGCAGCCGCTTGAACACCTGCCCGACCGGGCCGGAGGGGTGGTAGTACGCCTGCGGGATCGGCCCCAGCCGCGGGTCCTCGGACTGCACGGTGTGCTTGGTGGTGCCGTGCGAGAGCGTGCGCACCGGCGGTTTTCCGTCGCGATAGACCATGTGCACGCCGTAATAGGTGCGGGCCCGGTGCAGCACGTCGGCAAAGAACCACTGGTTGCGGTCGGCCACGGCGAAGAGGGCCAGCACCGCCAGGCCCACCCGCAGCGGCCGGTTGATGAGCAGGAGCGCGGCGAGCATCGGCACTACGTTCTGCAGCATCGGCCGCTCGAACTCCATCGGCAACTGGTACTGCGAGGCGATCACCATGCACAGCCCGCCGAAGAAGAACAGGCAGACGGGCAGCAGCACATCGAGCCCGAGCCGCCACCAGCGCCAATCGTGCCCTCCCCGCATGAAGCGCAGACCCGGCACGCCCACGCCGCGCGTGCCGAGCACGAGCACCAGCGCGATCGCCAGCGGATACTCCCACACGCGCTGAAAGACCAGCGGCGCGGCCAGCGCGTTGAACCCTCCGCCGAGCACGCCGCCCACGGCGATGAGCAGGTAGAACTCCGTCAGGCGGCTGGCGGCGGGACGCAACTCGTAGAGCCGGGCGTGTGCCGCCACCGATCCCGCGAAGACCAGGCCCACGTGCAGCGCGAGCAGCAGGGCGAGGTTGTCCGCCAGAAAGGCCAGGCTCGTGCCGACCATGGCCGCGCCGCCCGCCAGCACGGCGAGCAGCGGGGCGGCCACCCGGCACACCCGCACGACCGACGCTCCGCGCGGGCTGAAGGCCACCATGAAGGAGGCGATGTAGGCCGTGAGCGGCAGAATCCACATCAACGGGAACGAGCCGACATCGGTTGAGATGAACTGCGTGGCACCAAGGGTGAGGCATGAGGGCCCGAACGCCAGGAGCAGCCATGCCACGCGCCGCGCCCGAGTCGGCTTCTCGTCGCTCGACACCTGCACGCCCTCGGTGCCGGTCGCACCGGGCAGCGCTGCGCTCCGGCTCCGCACCCAGGCCATGACCCCGCACGCCAGCACCAGCGCCGCGTACACCCCGTACGCCCAAGCCCACGCCCGCCCCTGCTGGCTCAGCGGGATCAGTCGCTCAACCACAAACGGGTACCCGAGCAAGCCCATCAGGCTCCCGGCGTTGCTGGCCGAGTAGAGAAAGTACGGGTCGTGCGCATCCGCCGCGCCGGTGCGGGTGTACCACGCCTGAATCAGCGGGCCGGTGGTCGCCATCACTGCGGCCGGCAGCAGGGCCATGCCCGCCAGCACCGCCAACAGCGGCCACACGGGGTCCGCCTCGGCCTCGGGTGCATAGTCGGCAGGCAGGGCCAGGGGCAGCACCGCCAGCGGCATCACCAGCACCAGCGCGTGCACCGCCACGGGCCACCCCGCCGCACCCCCGCCGCCAGAGCGACCCCGCCCGCCGATCAGGTGGGCGTAGACGTAGCCGATCAGGAGTGTGGCCTGAAAGAAGACCATGCACGTGTTCCACACGACGCTCGCCCCCCCAAAGGCCGGCAGGAGCAACTTGGCCACCATCGGCTGCACCAGAAACAGCAGCGCGGCACCCGTGAAGATCGTGATCGAGAAGAGCCACTTCATACGTGCAGGAGCGTAGCGAACCGCCCCGCCCCGACCCCGTCGGCACCGCCCCATGCCCTCTCACGTGATCAGCATCGCATCCCCGTACGAGTAGAAGCGGTAGCCGCTCGCGATCGCGTGCGCGTACAAGCCCCGCAGCCGGGCTACGCCGTCGGCCCCAAGAAGCGCCCCGACCATGGCCATCAGGGTGCTGCGCGGCAGGTGGAAGTTGGTCATCAGCCCGTCCATGTTGCACCAGGCGTGCCCGGGCGTGATCAGGATCCGAGTCCACGCCTGCACGTCCGCATCGTCGGCCGCGTCCGCCAGCAACGCCGGAAACGATTCGAGCGTGCGGGCGCTGGTCGTGCCCACCGCGATGATCCGGCCGCCCGCCCGGCGCGCGGCCCTCATCGCGCGCCGCGTTGCCGCGGGCACCCGGCACCACTCCGCGTGCATGCGGTGCTCCTCGACGGTGGCAGACTCCACCGGCTTGAACGTGCCCGTGCCGACGTGAAGAACCACCTCGGCACGGCGCACCCCGATCGCCTCCAGCCGGGTCAGCAACTCGGGCGTGAAGTGCAGCCCCGCCGTGGGCGCGGCCACCGATCCCGAGGCTTCGCGTCCCGTGTCCGCGTACACCGTCTGGTACGCCACGGCATCGCCGGCGACCGTCTCCGGCTGGGCCTGTTCACGCCGCGCCGCCCGGATATACGGCGGCAGTGGCGGCAGCCCGACGGTCTCCAGCACGGCCACGCTGGGCGCGCCCGCCTCGGCACCGCAGACCCGCACCCTCCACCCGCCACCCGCCGCATCCCCGTCGTCAAGCGGCCCCACCAACTCCAACTCCACGTGGCTGGGGGTGCCATCGTGCCCCGTGACCGCCAGCCGCACGCCGGGCTTCAGCCGCCGGGCCCTGAGCAACACACGCCAGACCCGGGTGCTCGCGCCGGCGGAATCGGCACCGGCCGCATCGCCATCGCCCAGATACAACCCCTCCGCCTTGCCCCCCGTGTCCTTGCGCACACCCACAAAGCGCGCCGGGATCACCCGGGTGCTGTTCACCACCAGCAGGTCGCCGGGCCGGAGCAACTCCGGAAGGTCGCGCACCCGCGCCTCGCGCTGGATGCCCCCATCCGCTCGCCCCACCGCCAGCAATCTCGCCGAGTCGCGCGGCACCGCCGGGTGAGTCGCCACGCAACCCGCGGGCAGGTCGTACTCAAGTTCGTCCGTCCGCAGCACGCCCGCATCGTTGGCATGTCCGCACGCGGCAACAGGCGGAATAAACGGACCGCGCAACCGCTGCACCTTCGCACCCGCGCGGCTCGCATCGCACCGCAACCACGCCGCCACGCGGTTCTTATCGGTCGCGGCCTGTGCCGCGTCGCCGGTGCCCCGGCTGGCACGCCGCTCGCCGCCCCACTCACGTGCGGATCAACGATATCGTCAACCTGCTCCTGCCCCCGCAGCCGCTCTCGCGGGTTCGCTCCGCCGGCGCATCCACAGGAGACACGGCGGGCTCGCTGGCCCGGGCGTTGCTGGCGCTCACCGAACTCGCCGCGCCAGGCGAGGGGACCTCAGCGACCCGGTCGCGAGCCGACACGGCCGCATTCTCACCCGCCGCGCTCACTCGCTCCCGCGCGGCCAGCGCCGAGCTCACGCCCGAGGTCGCCCAAGACACACAGGTCGAGGTGAGCGGCGACACCTCCGGCCCAGACCTGGGCGGCATCGTTGAGACCTACGTGCGGCGCCGCGCCATCCTCACGTACACGCTTCCGTCCGTCGGACCCTCGGGGGCGAGCATCAGCCTCACGTTCGACGTGGAGGGTGCCCAGCACACCACCCGGTTTTACGGGCCGGCCGGGCAGCGGGTGAACACACTCGCCTGAGCGGGGTTCGGGAGGCGTGTGGACACGCGCGCCAGCCACCCGCAGGCACCCTGCCGACACCGCTTCCTGCCGGGTACACTGCGGCCGAGAGACCGTGCCGCGCCCATTGCGCGGGCCGCGGCCTTCGAGGAGGCCCATCCATGGCCGGTGCCGCTGCGCCCACACCCCCCGCCAAGATCCGCAACCTCGTGCTGGCCGGCCACACCGGCAGCGGCAAGACGACGCTCATCGAGCGGCTGCTCGCCCACACCAAGGCCATCGGCAAGATGGGCTCCATCGCCGAGGGCAACACCGTCTGCGACTTTGATGCCGAGTCCAGGCACCACAAGCACAGCCTGACTTCGGCTCTGGCCCACACCCGCTTCGACGGCCACCTGCTCAACCTGATCGACACCCCCGGATCGGGCGACTTCTTCGGCCACGTCGCCAGCGTGCTGTCGGCCGCGGAGATGGTGGCCGTGGTGATCGACGCGGGCCGGGGCGTGGAGGTGACCACGCGGCGCGTGATGAAGATCGCGGCCGAACTGGGCCTGCCGCGCCTGCTGCTGGTGAACAAGATCGACCACGATTGCGACCTGCCCGGCCTGCTCGACTCGATCCACGAGAGTTTCGGGGCCGAGTGCATTCCCATCAACCTGCCCATCAAGGGCAACAGCGACGTGATCGACGTGTTCGACCACGACCACGCCGAGAAGGGCGCGGAGCCCGAACTCATGACCGTCGAGGACGCCCACACCCACATCTACGAGCAGATCGTGGAGATGGACGAGACGCTGACCGCAGAGTACTTCGAGAAGGGCGACAAACTCGACGCGGCCAAGGTGCACGCCGCGATGGAGGCCGCGTTGCGTGCCGGGCATCTGATCCCCGTGTGCTTCTGCTCGGCCAAGTCGGGCGCAGGGATCGACGACCTGCTCCACATCATCGTGGCCCAGTGCCCCAGCCCGCTGGAGTGCGTGCCCCCGCACGTTACCCTGCGGGCCGCCGACGGCACCGACCAGATGTTCGAGCCCGCCGTGGCCAACGCCGATGCCCCGACCGTCGCCCACGTCTTCAAGGTCATCAACGACCCCTTCATGGGCAAACTCAGCGTGCTGCGCGTGCTCCAGGGCACGCTCAAGAACAAGACCGAACTCTTCCACGGCGACAGCAAGAAGCCCGTGCGCATCGGCCACCTCTTCAAACTCCAGGGCAAGGAGCACGCCGAGACCGATGCCCTGCACGCCGGCGACATCGGCGTGATCCCGAAGGTGGACGAACTGCGCTTCAACTCGGTGCTCCACAGCGACCCCGCCCAGCACTTCAACCCGCCCCGGCTTCCCATCCCCAAGCCGCTGTTCGGCCTCGCCGTGGAACTCAAGAACGCGGCCGACGAGGCCAAGTTCTCCAGCGCCGTGCACAAAATGATGGAGGAGGACCCCTGCTTCACCATGGACCGCGTGGCCGCCACCGGCCAGACCGTCATGCGGGGGCTGGGCGAACTGCACCTGCGCATCATGCTCGAGCGGCTCAAGACCCGCTCCAACATCGAACTCGAGACCAAGCCGACCAAGGTCGCCTACAAGGAGACCATCCTCATCAAGGCCGACGGCCACCACCGCCACAAGAAGCAGACGGGCGGGGCGGGCCAGTTCGGCGAGGTCTACCTGCGCGTCGAGCCGCTGCCGCAAGACCACCCCGAGGGCTTCGAGTTCGTCAACGACACTGTGGGCGGCAGCGTGCCCAAGCAGTTCATGCCCGCGATCGAGAAGGGCGTGCGCCAGGTGCTCGCCACAGGGGCCTTCGCCGGCTTCCCCATGAGCGGCGTGCGCGTGGCCGTAACCGACGGCAAGCACCACCCGGTGGACAGCAAAGAGGTCGCCTTCGTCGCCGCCGGAAAAAAGGCCTTCATCGACGCGGTCAGCAAGGCCCGCCCCGCCCTGCTCGAGCCCTACGTCGCCGTCGAGGTCACCGCGCCCGCCGACAGCATGGGCGACATCACCGCCGACCTCGCCGGCACCAAGCGCGGCCGCGTGCAAGGCTCCGACGTCATCCCCGGCAACCAGTGCGTCATCAAGGCCGTGGTGCCCTTGGCCGAACTCGCCACCTTCTCCAACGAACTCAAGAGCCTCACCGGAGGGCAGGGTTCGTTCAGCATGGAGTACAGCCACGACGACTACACGCCCGCCAGCGTGCAGGCCCAGATCGTCGCCGCGTTCAAGCCCCACCACGACGAGGATTGATGCGGCCCGACCCGTTCCCGGCGCGATCCGAACCGGTTTCTTGAGACGGGCCTTGCTTTTGTCCGGTCCGCGTGATCTACTCATGGGCACGGGGCCGCCCGCTCGCGTTCTTCGCCCGGAGACCCACATGCCCGGTTCACCTGGTTCGCGCTTGTTCGGTCTGGCCCTGCTCATCATCGGCGGCGGCGCGGCGGTCTACGCCGCGTGGTCGCTGGGCGGCTACACCACGCCCGCCCCGGTGCTGGCATCATCGGGCGGCAGCGCCACCCGCCTGCACGACGCGGCCGCACGCGGCGATGCCGAGGCCGTGAAGCGCGAGGTCGCCGCCGGGGCCGACGTCAACGCCCGGCAGGCTGAGGTGGGGCCCGACAAGGGGCTCACGCCCCTGCTGGTCGCCATCCGGGCCGGGCAGGCGGCGGCCGCAGTCGCGCTGATCGAGGCCAAGGCCAACGTCAACGCGCCCGCCAGCGACGGCGATACGCCGCTGATCGCCGCCGCACAGAGCGGCGACTGTGCACTCGTCTCGAAGTTGCTGGAAGCCGGGGCCAACCCCAACGCCCGCAACGAGGCCGGCATGACCGCCCTGATGCTCGCCAGCACGCGCGGCAGCGTCGATTGCATGTCGGCCATCGTCGCCGCCGGGGCCGATATCGAGAGCCGCAGCAAGTGGCGCGAGACGGCCCTGATGATCGCCGCCCGTACGGGTGACGCCGCGGCCCTGACCGTGCTGCTCAACGCCGGGGCCAGCGTCGATGCCGTGAACCTCGACAACCAGGGCGGCCTCTCACTCGCCGTCGCGGGCGGGGCGGCGCCGGAGGTCCTCGCCCTGCTGCTGGGGCGCGGGGCCAAGGTCGACGCCGCCGACAACGAGGGCGTGACCGCGCTCATGAAGGCCGCCGAACTCGGCAGCACGCCGGCCGTGCGGGCCCTGCTCGCCGCGGGCGCCTCCAAGGCCGCCAAGGACCGCCGCGGGTGGAACGCCGCCCAGTGGGCCGCCAACCGCGGCGACGACGTCGGCAAAGAGATCGTTGCGCTCACGGGCGAGCCCTCCAGCGGCAAGCCCTAATCCGCGTCCGAACACGCTGAGTCGGCGGTCCTGGGCGCGGACATCCCGTCCGCGCGTGCAAGGCTGGCCCCCCACCACGGGGGTAGCATCCACGCCTATGCCCGACATACCCGGAATGCCGCCAACCAAGGCCACCACCCTCACCTACGGCCGCTACCTGCGCGTGCCCGACCTGCTCGGCCTGCAGCAACCCGTCTCGCAACCGCCGCACCACGATGAATTCCTGTTCATCATCAGCCACCAGGTCTACGAACTCTGGTTCAAGCAACTGCTGCACGAGATCGAGGCCGTCTGCGTGTTCCTCGACCGCGACCAGCCCCTGCGCGCTGCGCAACTCTTCGAGCGTGTCTTCAAGATTCAGCACCTGCTGGTCGAGCAGATCCCGCTGCTTGAAACCATGTTCTCCACCGAGTTCGCGCGCTTCCGCGACAACCTGCGCCCCGCCAGCGGTTTCCAGAGCGTGCAGTTCCGCCAAATCGAGTTCCTGATCGGCGCCAAGAACCCGCGCATGCTCGAACTGGTGGGCGACGACGACGCGGCCCGGGCCAGCATGGCCGCGTACCTCGCCAAGCCCACGCCCTACGACCACTTCGTCCGCCACCTCGCCCGTGAAGACCACAAGGTCTTCCCGATCCCGCCCGCGGCCCTGACCCGCGACACCAGCAAGCCCCACGACCTCGACGACGGGCTGGTCGCCGCGCTCGTGGGCCTCTACCGCCGCCAGGCGGAGCAGCACACGGGCGAGCGCTATTACGCCCAGTTCCGCGTGGCCGAACACTTGCTGGAGTTCGAGGAGCGGCTCGCCATCTGGCGCTTCCACCACGTGAAGATGGTCGAACGCATGATCGGCATGGGCACCGGCACGGGCGGCTCCAGCGGGGCCAAGTACCTGGCCGCGACGCTCAACATCCGCCTGTATCCGGACCTGTGGGCCGTGCGCGATCGGCTGGGGGCACCGGCCAGCGCGGCGGATGCACCGCCTCCCGCCCGCCCCTAGACTTGGTGCCCGCACGGTCCGAGAGAAGCTCAGCATGCCAAGTCGATCCGTCGCGTCTGTCTTGGCCGGTGTGGCCACGCTCGCGGCCTGCGCTCTTGGCGCATCCGCCCAACTCCCCACGCCGCCGGTCGATATCGCCGACGTGGCGGATGTCGCCACCGGCCTCACGCAGCCGCTCTTCGTGTGCGCCCCGCCGGGCGACGCGGGCCGGCTCTTTATCGTGCAGCAGAACGGCATCATCCTCGTGAAGGTGGGTGCCGCGGCACCCACCGCCTTCGTCAACATCTCCACGCGACTCAACTCCTCTTCCGGCGAGCAGGGCCTGCTGGGCCTGGCCTTTGCGCCAGACTACGCCGTCAGCCGCGCGTTTTACGTCTACTACACCGCCGCCGGCGGCGGCGCGGCGGGGCAGAGCGTGGTCTCCCGCATGCTCGCCAGCGCAGCCAACCCCAACGTGGCCGACATCGCGGAAACACGGTTGCTGCTCATCGCCCAGCCCTTCAGCAACCACAACGGCGGTTGCATGCACTTCGGGCCAGACGGTCTGCTCTACATCGGCACCGGCGACGGCGGCAGCGCCAACGACCCCAACAACGCCGGGCTCAGCCCCAACTCGCTGCTGGGCAAACTCCTCCGCATCGATGTCTCCGGCGACGACTTTCCCGCCGACGCCAACCGCAACTACCGCATCCCCGCGGGCAACCCCTACGCGTCGGGCGGCGGCCTGCCGGAGATCTGGTCCATCGGCTTGCGCAACCCGTGGCGCTGGTCCTTCGACCGCGGCACCGGCGACCTGTACATCGCCGACGTGGGCCAGGGCGCCGCCGAAGAAATCAACTTCGTGCCGGGCAACGGCGGCTCCACCCGCAACTACGGCTGGCGCCTGCGCGAGGGCAACGCACGCCCCTCCACATTCACCAGCGACTGGGCCGCCTTCGGCACCTCGCAGACCGTGTGGGAGGCACCGGCCCAGGGAGGCGGCACCTTCGGTTCAAACTACCTGGCCACCCTCACAGCGCCGGTGTACGCCTATGCGCACGGCACGGGCGCGCTGCAGGGCAACTCGGTGACCGGCGGCTACGTCTACCGCGGCCGCCAGATCCGCCCCTGGCACGGCCGCTACTTCTTCGCCGATTTCGTACGTGCACGCGTCTGGTCAGGCGTCGTCTCGGGCGACGCGTGGGGCTCGTTCCTCGACGTCTACACGATCCTCAACCCCCTCACCCCCGCCACCGCGATCACGAGCGTCTCCAGTTTCGGCGAGGACGCGGCGGGCGAACTCTACATCGTGCAATACGGCTCCGGGCTCACCGGCCGCGTCCGCAAGATCGTGCCGCGCTTCCACCCGCTCGACGTGAACTACGACACGGTGGTGAACCCCGACGACCTCGGCGACTTCATTACCGCCTACTTCGCGCCCCACATCTCGGCCGACTGGGACTTCAACGGGATGCTGAACGCCGACGACCTGGGCGACTTCATCACCGACTACTTCGGCCCCTGACGGCCGCCCCCCACCCACCCCAAGGCGTGCTAGGCTCAGCCCATGAACCGCCTGTGCAACGCCGGCAGCGTCGCCATCGGCGCGGGCAAGCCGCTCACGATCATCGCCGGCCCGTGCGTGCTCGAGTCGCTGGAGCTCGGCACGCACATCGCCCGCCACGTGCACGCCCTGTGCCGTGAACTGGGCCTCGCCTTCGTCTTCAAGGCGAGTTTCGACAAGGCCAACCGCTCCAGCATCAACTCGCCGCGCGGCCCCGGCCTCGAGCGCGGCGTGGGGTGGCTACGCGAGATCGGCGACGACCTGCGCGTGCCCGTTACCACCGACATCCACGAGCCCGCTCAGGCCGAGTCGGTGGCCCGCCACGTTGACGTGCTGCAGATCCCCGCGTTTCTGTGCCGCCAGACCGACCTGCTCGTGGCCGCCGGGGCCGCCGCCAGCGCCCACGGCCGGGCGGTGAACGTGAAGAAGGGCCAGTTCATGAGCCCGCGCGAGATGGCCGGGGCCGTCAAGAAACTCGCCGAGGCCGGCTGCGCCAACGTGATGCTCACCGAGCGCGGCACCTTCTTCGGCTACGGCCGCCTCGTGAACGACTTCGTCGGCGTGGCCGACCTGATGCAACTTGAGCACAAAGCCGGCGACGCCCGCCCCGTGCCCGTCTGCTTTGACTGCACCCACAGCACCCAGCACCCCGGCGACGGCTCCGGCGGCGAAGTAACGGGCGGCCGGGCCGAGCGTGCCCCCGGGCTGGCCCGCGCGGCGGTGGCCCTGGGCGTGCACGCCCTGTTTCTGGAGTGCCACCCCGAGCCCAGCGCCGCCCTCTCCGACGCCGCGACCATGATCCCGCTCGACCGGGTGGAGGCGGTGCTGCGCAGCGTGGCGGCCATACGCAAGGCCGTCGAGGGAGGGCCGCTCCCGTGAGCACGGCCACCCTCGCCGCCGGTGCCCTCCTGATCGCCCAGGTGAGCCGGCAGACGCAACAGGCCGTTGCGGGCACGCTGCTGGTGTGCGCGCTCATCGCCGTGGTGGCGGCGATCATGTACTCGGCCCACCGCGCCAGCAAGGCCCGCCGCGCCAAACTCGAAGCCGCGCTCCACGCCCTGGGCTTCACCTTCACGGGTTCGCCCGCCAAGACCGACAAGCCCGCGCTGTTCGTGCCCTTTGCGCACGCGCCCCAGTTCTCGCGCGGGGGCGGCGCCTCGGGCATCCAGTGGGCCGCCCACGGCACGGTGCGCGGCACAGCCGTGCACCTGGCCGAGCACATGTACATGCAGAGCCACGGCAAGGGTGCCCACCCCGTGCACCACACCGCCGCGGCCGTCGCGTGCCCCGCGCACTGGCCCCCGCTGTCGCTCACGCGCGAGCACTGGGGCCACGCCCTGGCCGACCTTGTGGGCATGAGCGACCTGCAACTCGACGACGCGGCCTTTAACAAGCGCTGGCGGCTCAAGTGCGACGACGCCGACTTCGCGCTGCTCCTGCTCTCGCCCGAGGCCCAGGCGTGGCTGGCGGCGGCACCCAAGAGCGAAGCCTGGCACCTCGCCGGTGGCCAACTGGTGTGCGTGTGGCACGGAACCGTGACGGGCGAGGCCGTGGCCACGCTGGCCGCGCGGCCGCTCGAACTGCTGGCCCTGGTGCCGCCGGAACTGGCGGCGTGGCGCGCGCCCGGTTGACGGCGGAGCCATGCCCGGGCTTGCGCCCGGGCCTCTTTGGGCCGTGCCCAGAGCGGTCAACCTCAGTTGTACGGCACCTCTTCCAGCATCAGGATGCGCGGCTTCTGGCCCAGCGTGATGACGTTGGACCGATCGACCACCATCACGAATCGCCGCGCCACGCAGGGCGTCATGGGGTCGGTCGCCCTGAGGCCCTCCACGTCTTCGCGCCGGTAGCCGTGAATGACGAACCAGACACAGAAGGTGTCGCTGCGGACGCTGACGGTGTTGAGCACCGCGTCGGCAATCGCGCCGCCGCTGTCGGCCTGCGGCGGCACTGCCACCGCCGTGAGCAGGTCGGCCGTGGTGCTCGCGGCCCGCACCAGCCGCCCGCCGAAGCCCGTCACCGGCTGCTTGCCCACGCCACCGGGGCCGGGCTGGTCGGTGAAGGGCACCACGCGCACGGGCGTGCCGGGCCGCTCGTTCACCACCTCGTCGCGTACGAAGCGGTCGATGCTCGACGACTGCAGGGCCAGCGTCTCGACACCCGGCGCCGGGAGCGCGTACCCCTCGATCACGCCCGATCCGGTCGCCAAGGGCGTGTCCAGCCCGTAGCGCACGCTCAGCAACTCGCCCACGCTGGCGAGGCCGCCCGCCTCGCGGGCCGTGGCCCGCTGGGTCCACGCGGCCCGGCCAGCGGGCCGGTCGGCCGGCGCGCCCTGCACGGTGGGCGGCGTCTGCACGCTGTCGTCGCGGAAGTTCGCGTACAGCGAGAACGCGGCGGGGTCCACCGGCTCGCCCGTGAGCGGGTCGGCCCGGTTGCGCAGCCGCACCGCCAGTTTGTCGCGATAGGCGGCCAGCATCGCCGCGCCGTCCCAGTGTGTGATGGCCGGGTCAAACCAGCGGGCCGTGTTGGCATCATCGGCCCACGCCTGCTGCGCGGGCCACGACCCGCGTGCGGGGTCGGGCACGCCGGTCGCCGGGTCGTAGCCCCGAGCAAAATCGGGCGACAGCATCGGCACCGCCCGCAGCACATCCACCGGCGCGGTGTTCATGTTCACCACACCCGGCACGCTCTGCGTGAGCCCGCCCACACCCGGCAGCGTGGTGAAGCGATCGAGCATGCCCAGCGCGAGGGGCAGCCGTTGCCCGCGCGGCAGGCTCGCCGCGCCGTCAAACACCCGGTCGCCCACCGGGTCGAGATACGCGAAGAACGCATCGGTGCGCAGGCGGCCGCGATTGAGCACCGCCTCCACCTCCACCGCACCGCCCGCGCTCGCCCGCAGACCGGCGAAGGCGTACTCGGGGCTGGTGGGGTCCTCCGCCGCGTCGAAGCCCATGGCCAAGGCGGCCGCTTCGGAGAGCGTGGTCCACTGGACCAGTTCCTGGATCTTCGACTGGTCGATGCCTTGCGGCCCGGCGGTGCCGGCCTTGGCATCGGGGTCGTGCCACGCGCCGAACGCGGGCACAGCGAGCAAGTCCATGGGCCTCAGGGGCGTGAGCGGCACCGCGCTCCCCAGCAAGCCCGGAGTGCGCTGACGGCGCGTGGAGTCTTGCGGAACGGGCAGGCTCAGCGTCAGGCCGAGCCGGGCCGCGGCGGTGGTGAGACCGGCCTGATTCACACCCGCCAAGTCGGGGTCCACAAAGTCGGACTGCGGGTACCCCGCGATGGTGGCGGTGAAGTTCTGCGGCCGAGTGTCGAGGTCGGGGATCACGCGCGTGGTGGCGGTGGTGGCCCGGGTGTTGAGTTCGCGCACCAGCGTGCCCAGTTTGTTGGCCACGGGCTCGCGGATGCGTACAGGATCGGACCACGGCGGCAACGTTGAGATGACGGCCTCGTCGATGGTGAAGTTCAACTCCACCAGACCGTTGGAGTGCTCGTCTTGCAGTCGCGCGTTCAGTGAGCGCACGCTGCTGGCACGCCGATAGGCCTCCTTGAAGTTCACGTCCTCTAGGGCCACGCCCTTGGACTCCACGCAGTAGAGCGGCAGCACGCCGCGGGCTCCGCCCCCCAGCGGGCCCGTGTCGGCAGGGCGGCGCACGGCCCCGAAGAGCGCCAGGGCCGGCCCGCCGCCCGAGCTGGTGTTGCCGGCGATCTTCACGCAGTGCTTGTCCTTGAGTTCGCGGTCGAAGCCGCCCCGCCCGGTCCTCTCGGGGTCGTGAAGCCGATCGACCAGGATGTCGTGCGGGCGCCGATCGGGCGTGTCCGAGAGCGCGTTACGCTGCACGCGCCACAGCCGGACTTCCTTGTCGCGCCGGGGATCGCCCGCGTCAGCGCTCGACTGATCCACACGCGGGTCATCGCTCGTCCGGTCGCGTGCGAGAACGCCGACGGGACGACTCGCCAGATCTGTGTACGGCTTCACCGTGAACAGCTGGTAATCAAGCACCGGGCACCGGGCCGCGGGCGTGAGCGAGCCCGGGTTCACAAACTGGTTCTCCAGGAATGTCCTCACCGCCGTCGCGTCGGCGGGTGCGCCCGCATCGGCCGTGAAGTCGCTGCTGGCGACCACCCAGCGGGCCGCGATGTCGGCGAACGACTGATCGGTGAAGTAGAACGTGCGCGTCTCGCCGGGTGCCAGCACCCCCGCCGACGCGATCGCGCCCGAAGGCTCGTCGTACTCGCAGATGCCGTAGATGCGCCCGCCGAACTCGACGTAGTACACGATCTCGGTCGGGCTGATGCCCATCCCCGCGGGGCGCGGCACCACGCGTCCGGTGGCCGCCTCCACGATGTGCCCGCCCAGCGACACCTCCGCATCGAACGGGTTGTGCAGTTGCACGGCCATCGCTTCCATCAGGTAACTCTTGTTGCCGCGGGTGACCTTGCCGTCGAGAATCAGTTTCTCACCGTCCTGCTCGTCACAAAGCAGGTCTTCTGATCCCTCGAGTTCGCGCGCCGCGTACATCAGCAGCACGCCCGCGTGCGTGATGAAGGGCTGCGGCGTGATGCCGTACACCGTGATGCCCGCCGTGCTCAGCGCCGGCGGCTTGCCCGTGCCCGTGCGGGGGGCCAGGCGCTGGGACAGCGTGCCGTCTTGCGTGGGCCAACCGGCACCGATCGGCAGCCCGGCATCCGCATCCAGGCGCGCCGCGATACGCGGCGCAACCGCGCCGCCCGCCACCAGGCCCGCGAACACCTCGGCCGGGAACGCCGCGGGGAAGTCGTTGAGGTTATCGGTTGCGCCCAGCGGCACGTTGTCGGGAATGTCGCCCGCCCCGTTGGTCGGCCCGCGCAGCATCGAAGTGCGGGCCGGGTCGGCCGCGGTCAACTCAAACTTCCCCCCCAGCGGCACCGCGAACATCACCGGCCGGTCCGCGGCCTCGGGCGGGTCGGTCGGGTTCGTTCCGTTGCGGAACGTCTGCCGCGATGCGATCAGGTTCGCTGTCCAGTGGGCCGCGGCACGCAGGGCCACCTCGCCGGAGTTGTTCCGCGCCTGCGGCGTGGCACCGGCCACGTTGCGCCCGCCGCCATAGTTCAGCGTCATGCCGTCGGGCCGGGCCGTGGTGTCCCACGCGATCCGCGAGCCCGCGCGCGGGTCGGCGTTGTCGTTCTCGCGCGCATAGGGCAACAGGGCATCCACTGCGCCCGAGAAGATCGTCGTAATCCCCTCCTGCATGGCCGCCCAGTTGGGCGCGGGCTGGTTGCTGGTGTCCACCTGCTGAGCTGCGCTCTGAATCTGGGCCAGCGCGGCGTTCACATCCACCCGCAGTTCGGCCGCGCTCAGTTTGCCCTCGGTGCCCGGCTGCAGCGTGGTGCTCACCAGCGGGCGGGCCCCGCTCAGCGTGGTGAGGTGCTGGCGCACGTCGGCTTTGGCCTGCAAGTACGCGCTCGGGTCGGGCAGGCCGTCGGGCTTGATGACGGCCGGAGTCGCCGGCCCGCCCGGCGTGTAGGCCGCCGTGGTGCGGTCTCGTGCCAGGCTCTCGATCTCCAGATTACGGTCGTCGCGCAGCGGGCTGAAGCGCGGGAAATCAACGTGCCGCCCGGCCAGCACCGCCTCCAGCCGCGAGCGGCGACGCGGGTCGTTCACACGCTCGCGGGCACGCAGGTCGAGTTCATCCGCCAGCCCGAAGCGGCCGCCGGCTTCGAGCGTGGGCGTGTACGCACCGTCGAGCAGCCCGGCCCGCAGCGATGTGCCCGCCAGCGGCGACTCCAGAGCCGCGTGCGCGGCGCGTGAGAAGAGGAAGTGGCGGTCAAACGCCCGCACCCGCTCCGTGCCGGGGGCGGCCAGGCCGTTGGCAAGGCTGTCAGCGAAGAACGTGATCGGCCTGCCCCCGCCGTCAAGGCCGTACTCAAAGGGGCGCACGAAGCCGGCGGGGTACACGCCCAGCGCATCGGGCACCAACTGACCGCCGCCCGCCAGCGCCCGCGGGGCCTGGCTGCCGCGCACCAGCGTGTCGAGCAGCCCGGCGAAGCCCGAAGCGCCCACGGCCGCGAAGCCGCGCACGCCCGTGACCGGGCCCGCACCGGCGTAGCCGGGGAAGGGCGGCGTAGTGATCGCGGAGTAGTTACCGGGGCGCACAACAGACGGGCCGCCACCCGGTCCATCGGGCTGGGCCATCTCCTCGTAGCCGGGCGCGTAGCCGGACGCCGAGGTGGCCACGGGGAATGACTCGCTGT
Organism: uncultured Phycisphaeraceae bacterium; assembly: GCA_964590885.1. Classification (GTDB taxonomy): domain Bacteria; phylum Planctomycetota; class Phycisphaerae; order Phycisphaerales; family UBA1924; genus JAEUIX01. The sequence continues at coordinate 84,222 of CAZPWW010000008.1, read as the reverse complement.
ACGTGCCGCGCATGGAGAGGATGCGCTCGAGGTCGACATCGGCCGGCGTGAAGCCGGCGGGGTGGCGGGCATCGGGCAACTGGGCAAAGGTGGACGCGGTGTTGACGTTCACCTTACCCGAGAGGTCGATGATGCGGGTGGCCACGAACAACCGCAGGTCGGGGTCGGCGGGAATGACGCTGCGAATATTGGCGGGGTCTGAGGCATCGACCAGTTCAAACCAGCGCGAGTCGGCCAAGCCGTCGCCGTCGGCATCCGCGTACTGGTTGGCCAGATACTCCTGATCGCCGGGCACGAGCGTGGCGGGTTCGGCCTCAACGTAGAGCCGCGCCATGCCGCTCACCCGGGCCGCGCCGGGGCGGGCATCGGTGAGGGGGATGAGCAGGCCCGCCTGATTGAGCGTGAAGTCGGCCGGCCGGTGGCCGCCGGGCGTGTTGGCGTCGCTGCCGGCCGCGTTCAGGCCGGTGCGTACGTCGTTGCGCACCGTGTTGCTGCCGGGGTCGTACGACCACGTGCGCAGCGGCAGAGCGATGTCGCGGGTAGGTAGCGGCGTCGCCAGCCCCGGCACATTGGCGTCGTTCAACAGGGTGAGGTCATACGTGGTCTTGGGCTTCCCGTTCATACCCAGGCCCACGCCGCTCTCGGCCCCGAAGTTGTTGCGGAGCGTGGCCAGGTTCACAAACCGGCCGTCCGGCGCGGCGTTGGAGATCATCCGCCAGTCGCGGTCGGCCACATACGGCTTCTCTTCGATGGTCGAGTCGAGCGTGCTGCGGTCGCCGGTGAAACGGAGGTTGGCCGGCTGGGCCGACGCGAGGAACGCGTCAAACGCGAAACGCGGGTCGGGCGAGGACGTGGTGCCGCCGCCGCCGGAGGCCGTCCACGCCGAGCGCACGCTGCCGGATGCGTCGTACGCCAGCGCCCTCTGCAACTGCTGGTTGCTGACGCCGCTGTTGGCCGAGTCGGTGGGGTCGAAGATGAGCGACGGGTCGATGCTCGGGTAGTCCATCGCCACGCGCTGGTTCAAGAGCGGCAAGGCCGGGTCGGTGCGCTGCACCGCCTGCGTCTTGAACGCGCCGCGGGCCACCACGCTCGCCAGGTAGTCGCCCACGGCCACCGACTGGTCGCCCAGTTTGCCCGCCTTGCTCAGCGCCTCGGCACGCCGGCGATCGGTCTGCCCCAGACTGGCGTACACCACCACCACGATGGCCATGAGGGCCACGACGCCGACAACCAGCACAAGGATGGAGCCGCGCCGCGCCGGTGCCCGGCCGCCCTGTGGCTGTGTGCCGTGCGCCGGGCCAGACAAGATGTGATTCGTGCGCGCGTTCATCGTGATGCTCCCAACCGCGACCGATTGACCTCAAACACCCCGCACCGCTGCCCCGGCGCTCGCTACTGCACGCCCGCGCCCGGCTCGGGCAGGGGCAGCACAAACTGGAAAGTCTGCTCCACGCCCGGGTCAGACGGATCGACGAGTTTCATGGTGATGCGCAGCAGCCGGGGCCACGGCCACTCCACCGCGCCGGGCTCGATCAGCCGGTCGCCGTCGAGCGGGTCGTACGTGGGGCGACCGGTGGCCGGGTCGAGCGGGCCGACATCCACAAGAAAGTCGCTGCGGGCGGCGTCGACCGTGCCGCCCGAGTTCGGCGCGGGATCGAAGATCGGGTCGGTATAGCCGAAGTACGAGTAGAGCGGCCCCACGCGCAGATTCGACGGCAAACTGTCGCCGTGAATCAACTTGGGCGCGATGCGCCGCTCGCTGACACCGCCGGTGTTCAGTTGGTACGTGATGGCGGCGCGATCATCGGGTCCAGTTGGCCCGCGCGGCCGGGGGCCGCCCGGGCCCTCTCCGTACGGGTGCACGCGATAGTCCACCGCGTTGCTGAACGCCGCCTGGCCCGACACGCTGATATCCCGCTCCAGCCCGTGCCACAGCACGCGCCCCAGCGCAGCGGGCACCACGCCTGCATCCGGCTCCACCTGTGCGAAACTCCACTCCACGATGAACTCCGAGCAGCCGGGCACAAAGTTCGAGGCGCTGAGCATGAGCTGGTCGGCCTGGCGATACGGGCGTTCGGGGTCGGCCGGAGACTCCCACGAAAGCCCGGCCCCGGCGAAGTTCGGCGGCCCCGGCTCGTAGCGCATCCGCCGCAGGTCATCCGACCAAGCCGGGAGCGCCTCGCGCATCCACGCCTGCATCGCCTCGCGGGCCAACTGCCCACCGGGACCAGGCTGGTTGGCCAGCGGCACCGGCACAAATGCAGGCTCCGCAGACGGGTGCCCCACCGGCTCGCGTGGCAGGATGGCATCGGGCGGGTTCACGGGCGACGCCAGCGGCACCCCGTTCACATAGGCCCGCACCTCCGAAAGATCGGACGTGGCGATGTCCACCAACCCGCTCGCCAGGAGCGGCCGGCGGTTGCCGCGCACCAGCGCGTTGCTGCTCGGCGGCGTGGTGCCCGCGGCCAGGGCCCGGAACAGGCTCATGACCGCGGGCTGCAGCGCCACCTGCGCATCCGAGTCGTTCCACGTCGCCGCGTTGATCGGGTTGCCCGTGGGGATCACCGCCGTCGGGTTCACCGTCTGGTCGCCCGCGTGCGGGGGTGCGAGCAGGCAGACATGCCGCAAAAGCGTCCATCCGCCGGCGTACTGATTCGCGTACGCAGGCTCGCCCGGGGCCGCCGGCCGATCACCCAGCGCACGCGGGAGAGCGGCGGGCTGGGGGTCGTTGATCTCGGGGCTGGTGGCCGCGGCATCGGTGCCGCGCAGGCCGTGCCCGTAGTAGATGCGGGCCGCGTTGGCCCGGGCAACCCTGGCCGCGTGCAGCGGCTCGCGGGCGCTCTGATACTCGCCCCGTGCGAAGAAGACCAGTTCATCGGCCCGCCGGTCGCGGGGCCGCTCATCTCCCGCCCACAGTTGCACGCCCCGCGTCGCCGCGATCGGGTCGCGGATCAGTTCGTGGCGGATGAGCAGAAAGCCGTCGCGGGTCGCGGCGCTCAGGTCGGTGCGCAACTGCCGCTCGATGGCGCTGGCGGCGGTGTTGAGCGTGCTGAGCCGGCGCCCGCTGGCGACCGTGGTGCCCGTGAGGCTGAAGACCTGCGCGATGCCGACCGTGAGCAGGCCCACGAGCGCAACGGCCACCAGCAGTTCGACCAGCGTGAAGCCGCCCACGCGGTCCGCCGGGGAGATCAACACGCCTCTTGTGCCGCGCTTCATGGGTTGGCCACCTCCACGCGGGCGGCAACCGCGCCCTCGGGCACAAAGAGAATCTGCCGGAGCGTGGCCGCACCGGCCTCGGGATTGGAGTCGGTTTCAAGCACCTCCGGGGGCACCGGCGGCGACACACGCAGCGTGTAGGCGTAGCCCGCGCCCAACGCAGGCCCCACGACCGTGTAGACGTTGCCGAGGTTGTCCACCAGAATCTGCCCCGGCTTGGCCGCCATCTGGAAAGCCTCGTCCTTGCCCGGCATCGCCGGCAGCACACCCACAGGCTGGATGAACGTCGTGTCATCGATCAGGGTGATCAGGTCGCGGTTGACCAGCCCGTCAGGCCCCACCCGCGTGGGGATGTACTCGGCGCTCCAAGCCAGCGGCAGCGAGTACGTGCGCCCGGCCACCAGCCCGTCGTTCGTGGGCTGCACGGGCGCGCCGTTGCGCAGCGACACCGGCCAGCGCAGGTCGCCAGCGGTGCCAACCCGCGCCAGCAGCGCGGCAAACACGCTCGAGTTCGCCGGCGCTTCCAGCCGCCCGTCCACCCGACGCAGGAACACCACCGTCTGCACGCTGGTGTACTCCGGCGGCTGGTACGCGCTCGTGTAGTTCACGCCGAAGCGGTCCTGCCCGCTCTGGCGACGCGGGCCAACACGCCGCGCCGCAACGTCCCACACGTACTGGGGTGACCGGACGCCCGCCGTCTCCGACGGCTGCAGGCGCTCGGCCATGGGGATGCTCAGCGAGCGATCGGCCGGGAAGAACGCGGCCCCGGAGGCATCCACGCCCAGGAGCGTGGCCCCGCGCTCACGGGCCGTGCCCGTACGCGTCTCCACCGGCAGCACCACCCAACTCGCATCGTTGGGCAGAAGCGTGGCCGGCAGGCCCGCGGAGTGTTGCAACGCTCCGGCACCCGGGCCGTCGGGGTCGATCCGCGCCAAGGCCGTCCACAGCGAGGCGTCAAAGGCCGGCTGGCCCGCCACCGTGCGGGCCACCGTGGCGTTCACGCCGCCCATGCCGCGAGCCTCGAGCACCTCCACCCGCGCGCCGCCCATGCGCCCCACAAACTCGACGTCGTACACAATCGTGGCGGTGAGCGTGCCGCCCGCCCCCGAGACGCTCGCGGAGCCCGCAACCGTGAACGTGCGCTGCTGCCCGCCCAGCGTGCCGCCCGCGCCCGACTGACCGACCAGCACGTCAAGCGAAGCCAGGGCCTCCTCCACCGCTCCCGGTGCCGCCGCGGCCGAAACCACCGGCACCTCGGCGGTGGTCGCTCCGGCAAACGTCAGCGTGTACGCCGCGCCGGCGGGCACGGCCCGCGTGGTCGGGTCGAGGTTGAACGTGAGCGTCAGCCGCTGCACCTCGTTGCGCCCCCGCGTGCCCACGCGCAGTGAGGCCTGCGCGGCGTTCATGGCCAGGCTGCCCTGAATGCTCTGCGTGCTCGCCTGCTGCTGTTTCACCACCGCCGGGAGCACGGCGCCAAGGCCCAACAGGCCGATGCCCAGAATGAGCACCGCCATGAGCACTTCCACCAGCGTGAAGGCGCGGCGTGGGATCATCTACTGCCCCTCCACGTTCTGCCGCGGCGCAGGGATCTCGACCGGCTCGCCCAGAGCCCGCTCGATCATGAACACCCGGGCCGAGGGGGTGTCGATCACCGGACGGGTCGTGCTCGGCTCGGCATCGCCGAACACCCCATTGAGGTTGGTGTCGCCGAGCAGCCAGCCCTCGATCGCCGCGTGCGCCGTGGTGTAGTTGCCCAGCCGCAGCGCACTGGTCTGCAGGTGCGGCCGAATGGCACCACGGGCGGTGCCGGGTGCGTAGAAATCGGCCTCCCGCGTTGTCGCGTCGGTGCCGCTGCCCGTCCAGTAGATCGTGCCCGTGGCCCGGTCGGTGCGCACGCCCAGCCCCGCCGCGAGGTCAACCTCGTCGTAGAGTGCCACCCGCACCACCGGCCCGGCCAGCACGGTGTCGCTCGAGCCGTGCCCGAGCAGCAGCCGCTGATCGACAACCACCGCATCGTGATTCGCGTACGTGCCGGAGGCGAGCGCCGGCTGAGCGTTCACGATCTGGTCGACGATCTCCGTCAGCGTGCGGGCCCGCCCCTGTGCATCCACCAGCCGGTCCAGCCGGTTGCTCGCCCAGGGTTCGCTCAACTCGCGCCCGGTGGCCGAGGGGCGCGGCAGCACGACCAGCACCGGCGCAACCTCGCGCGACAGATCACCCGTGCCCCCCTCGAAGCGCAGCATGAACGTGTTGCGGTCGGCCCCGTCGTCGTCGGTCGCCAGGCCACCATCGGCGTACACGTGCTTGTACAGGTGCGTTTCGGGTGCCACCCACGCGGGCTGCGACTGGGCGTAGATCTGGTTGGCCACGCTGGGGGCGTACCAATCGGGGTCGAGCGCGGCAGGATCGCGCAGCACGCCCGCCCCCACGTAGCCGCGGACGCTCGTCCCCTCCGGCAAAGCCGCCAGCGGCTGGCCCTCCACAGGCACAAACACCTCGCGGCGGATGCGGTCGGTGGGCGCAATCGCCAGTTGATCCATCAGCAGCCCCACACGCCGCGCCAGCACGACCGACGTGCGCCCGCCCAGGCCCTGCACGAAGACGGCGCACACGTCCTGCCCGGGGCTGGAGGCACGAGCCGCCTCGCGGGCCGAGCGGAGCGCGCCCTTGAGCGCCTCGACCGCCTGCGTGCGCGTGTTGGAGCGTGAGAACGCGTTGAACGCCGGCACCGTGAGCAGCGCCACGATGCTCATCACCAGCATCACCACGAGCATCTCCACCAGCGTGAAGCCCCCTACCGGCGCGGCGCGGGCGCGGGCTGCGATCGGGTTGCGGCGCACGCACGCCTTCATGAGCCGCCCTCCAGAGCCACCAGGTTGTCCGCCGCGGCACGCCGACGCGCCTCGTCGTCGTCGATCTGGGTGGAGGCGAGCAGGCCGAGCGTGGTGCGGATGGTCGCGATCGGTTCGTCGCCGAACAGGCCATCCAGCCCCGGGAAGACCACTGCGTAGCGGGCCGCCCGCTGCTGCGGCGACATGACCGCCGCGACCGGCTCGAGTTGCCCGCCTGTCAGGCGCCTCCGCTCGGGCAGCGGCAGCACCGGCGGGGCGTTGTACGAGCGTACCTGCCCGGCCTTGAGCGGGTCGTTGATCGGCGCTGTGCCCGGCGATTGCACCAGCAGGTTGGGCACGTTGGCCCCTGCGGCAACGTGCAGCGTGGGTTGCCAGCGGTGGTAGCGAACCGCCCGGCGCTGACGGTCGCCGAGCGCCCGCTCGTTTGTGCCCGCCAGGGGCAGCAGGCGTTCGGTGAGCGTGGAGAGGTTCGCCATGGGCGGGTGCGTGGCCCCGGAGCGGGTGAAGGTGCCGTCGGCCAGCGGCTGCGTGAAGCCCGGGCCCTGGACGCCGTCAACCTTGGCGTTGAGTTGCGTATCGGGGTCGCGCTCGCCCGCGATGCCCAGCAGGTAATAGGGCAGCGTGAAGTAACTCATGCGCAGGGTGCCCTGGTTGGCCCCGTCGGGCTGCACCACCTCGTGCCGCAGGAAGCGGGCCTGGCCCACCGCGTCATTCCGCGGCAACGCGGGGTCGCCCTTCAGTCGCACATAGGGCAGGGCCGGCAGCGTGGGCCGCTCCAGCGGGCCCGGGGGTGCGGCATTGGAGAAGTCGTCCACCAGCGGCGGCAGAAAGCCGAACTCCTGGTTGAACTGCTCCACGCCCACACCCAGCGAGCGGCAGAAGGCCGTGTCCGCCGCGGTGCGGGCCGCCTTCACCGACGGCCCGATGGAGAACAGCAGCAGGGCCGACAGCACCACGATCAGCGTGATCACGATGACCACCTCGACCAGCGTGAAGGCCCGCGCGCCGGGGCGCGACGGCCGCGGGGAGTCGAGTTGGTGCGTGCGATCGTGCATGCGGATTCAGGAAGCAGGGAACGGAACGCCGTTGCCGCGGCGCGGCCCTCAGCCGCCGCCCTGCAGTTTCTCGATGATGGAGACCAGCGGCAGGAACATGGCCACCACGATGGTGCCGACCGTGCCGCCCAGCACCACCACCAGCAGCGGCTCGATCAGTTTCACCATGCCGTCGACGGCCGTGTCCACCTCTTCGTCGTAGTTGTCGGCGATCTTCAGGAGCATGGCGTCGAGGTCGCCCGTCTCCTCGCCCACGTCGATCATGTTCACCACCAGTGAATCGACCACTTTGGCCTCGCGCAGCGGCTGGGAGAAGGTCTCGCCCTCGCGGATCGAGTCGTGCACCTTGTTCAGGGCCCGCTCGTAGATGTAGTTGCCCGCGGTGTCGCGCGTGATCGTGATGGCCTCGAGGATGGGCACGCCCGCGTTGATGAGCGTGCCCAGCGTGCGCGTGAACTTGGCGATCGAGGTCTTGCGGATCAGCCCGCCCATCACCGGCAGGTGCATCACCAGCCAATCGGTGGCCGCGCGGCCCGGCGTGGTCTTGCGGATCGACTTCCAGAACGTCACGAACAGGATCGGCCCGAACACGATCACCGCCCACCCCGGCACCTTCTGACCGGGGGCCGTGCCCGCCATGAACGAACTCGTGTCGATCAGTTTCTGCGTGAGCAGGGGCATCGACACGCCGAACTCCGCGAAGATTTCTTTGAACTTCGGGATGATCTTCACCATGATGAACGTCACGATGCCCACCGCGATCACGATCACGACCACCGGGTACATCGAGGCCCCCACCACCTTGCGCTTCAGCCGCTGAGCCTTCTCCATGAAGTCGGCCAGCCGCTGCAGGATGATGTCGAGCACGCCGCCGATCTCGCCCGCGGCCACCATCTTGGTGAACAGCCGGTCGAAGGCCTTGGGGAACTTGGCCATGGCCTCGGAAAGGCTCGACCCGCCCTCCACCTCTTCGCACACGCCCTCGATGATGCTCTTGAACGCACCCGGCTTCTGCTGCTCCTGCAGAATCTGCAGCGAGCGCAGCAGCGGCAGGCCGGCGTCCTGCAGCGTGGAGAGCTGCCGCGTGAAGGCCGTGAGCTGCTTGGTGGACACCCCGCCGAAGGAGAAGCCCCCGCCCTTCTTCTTCTTGGGCTTGTTTCCCGCGGCGGGCGCACCCTCCTTTTTCGCGTCCTTCTTGCCCTTCTGCTCGCGCACCGACGTGGGGAAGAAGCCCTGCTCCTTCACCTTCTTGATCGCCTCCTCGCTCGAGGCGGCGTCGACCGTCCCCTTCTGAGGCTTGCCCGATGCGTTCAGCGCTTCATACGTAAACGTGGCCATGCTTGCTGCCCTCAACGGTCCTCAGTCCCCGGTCCTCGGTCCACCGCCTCGCCTTGCCGGACCCACGGCCCGGTGCCGTGCTGCCTTCGGCGGTCCCGACTGCCGTGTGCCCGGTACCCGGGCTCATTCCTCTGCCAGCGTCTCGCGCACCACCTCGTCGATGGTGGTCTGCCCCTCGAACAACGCCAGCATCCCGTTCTCCCGCAGCGTGCGCATGCCCATCTGCCGGGCGTGGTTGCGGAGAATATTGGTGCTCGACTTCTTCATGATCATGTCGCGCAGCGCATCATCCACCCCCATGATCTCGAAGAGCGCCATGCGGCCCTTGTAGCCGCTCTTGTAGCAGTTGTCGCACCCCTTGCCCCGGTAGAAACTCCTCCCCGCGATGAGTTTGTCCGACACGCCCAACTCCATGATCTCCTCTTCGCTGGGCGAGTACGCCTCCTTGCACTTTGGACAGATGGTGCGCACCAGCCGCTGGGCCACCACGCCCTCCATCGTGGCCGTGAGCAGAAACGGCTCCACGCCCAGGTCCACCAGACGGATCACGCTCGAGGGCGCGTCGTTGGTGTGCAGCGTGCTCAGCACCAGGTGGCCCGTCAGGCTGGCCTGCACCGCGATCTGCGCCGTCTCCAGGTCGCGCACCTCGCCCACCAGGATCACGTCCGGGTCCTGCCGCAGGAAACTCCGCAGGGCCCGCGCAAAGGTCAACTCGACCTCCGCGTTCACTTGCACCTGGCACAGACCCTCGATGTCGTACTCCACCGGGTCTTCGGCGGTGAGAATCTTGGTCTCGATGTCGTTGAGCGCGGCCAGAGCCGCGTACAGCGTCGTCGTCTTGCCCGAGCCCGTCGGGCCCGTGACCGCCACGATGCCGTTGGGCTTGTGGATCAGCTTGTCGAACTTCTCGAAGTCGTCCGGCCGCAGCCCGATACGGTCCAGGGCCAGTTTCACGTTGCTGCGGTCGAGCACACGCATCACCACGCTCTCGCCGTGCATGGTCGGCAGCACGCTCACACGCAGATCGACCGGTGCGCCCCCGATGGTCAGTTCGATGCGCCCGTCCTGCGGCAGACGCCGCTCGGCGATGTCCATCTTCGCCATCACCTTCACGCGACTCGTGATCGCCGGCCCGAGCTGTTTGGGCGGCGGGGCCATTTCGTACAGCACCCCGTCGATGCGATAGCGCATCTTGAACTCGTCCTCGAAGGGCTCGAAGTGGATGTCGCTCGCCTTGTCCTTGATCGCCTGCAGCAGCACCAGGTTCAGCAGTTTGATGACCTTGTTGTCCTCCGCGGCCTCCATCACCGCGTCCAGGTCGATCGACTCGCCCCCCTTGCCCTTGGTCTGCAGGTTGGCGAACTTGTCGTCCTTCGCCAGGTCGCCCACCACGTCCTTCACCGACTCCTGCTTGGAGTAGTGCTGCTTGATGAGCGCATCGATCGCCGCGGCATCGGCCACCACCGCCTCGACGTTGAACCCCATCAGCAGGCGCAGGTCGTCCACGGCGCGGAAGTTGTCCGCGCTCTTCATGGCCACCTTCAGCCGCTTGCTGGTGGGGTTGTACGCCACCGGCACCACCTGATACGCCTGAACACTCTCCGCGGGGATCGCGTCCTTGGCCTCCGCGGGGATCTCAAACCCCGCCAGGTTCATGTACCCCAGCCCGCCCTGGGCCGCCATGCCCTCCTCGATGTCCCCAGCCTTGCAATACCCGAGGCCGACAAGCAGCTGCCCGATCTTGTCCGGCTTGGTCTTCTGAATCGCCAGGGCTTCGTGCACCTGCTCGCGGCTGGCTTTGCCCAACTTGGTCAGAATGCGCCCGAGCTTGCGCCCCTTCATCTCGGCAAGATCAGCGGGCGTTACAGCCATCGCAACCACTCCCGATCCAAGGCCGGGTGGCACCGCGCTCGCCGCGCTGACCGCCACCGGCGCAAGTCTAAACGAAGCGTACAGGCAAGGGGTTGCACTCGGCAACCGCTGTTTTTGACTATTTTATGATGCGACACGACAGAAAGGACGTCGTTTGAGACTTCCAATCAGCCCTTCACATCCTCCTCGTCCAGTTCCGTGCGGCCGACCGTGCGGCCCAGTTTTCGCACCTTGTCAGCCAGGTCATTGGGATTCTTGCTCTTGTCCACCATCTCTTCCACCCCGATCTTGTTCGCCATGTACAAGCTCCACAGGTGGTCGTCGAGCAACTGCATGCCGAACTTCTTGCCCGTCTGGATGGCCGAGTCGATGCGGTAGGTCTTGGCCTCGCGGATCAGGTTGGCGATGGCGGGCGTCACAACCAGGAACTCGTACGCCGCCACCATGCCCTGCACGTCCACCCGCGTCAGTAACTGCTGGCTCAGCACGCACAGCAGGCTGGTGGACAGCTGCACGCGGATCTGGTTCTGCTGGGCGACCGGAAAGGCGTCCACGATACGGTCGATGGTCTTGGCCGCCCCGGTGGTGTGCAGGGTGCCGAACACCAGGTGGCCGGTCTCGGCGGCCCGCATGGCGGCCTCGATCGTCTCCAGGTCGCGCATTTCGCCCACCAGAATCACGTCCGGGTCGGACCGCAGCACGCGCTTGAGCGCCTCGGCGAAACTCGGCACGTCGTGCCCCACCTCGCGCTGGTTCACGATGCTCTTCTTGTGCTGGTGGTAGTACTCGATCGGCTCTTCCATCGTGACGATGTGCTTGTCAAAGTTGGTGTTGGTGTAGTCGATCATCGTCGCCAGCGACGTGGTCTTACCCGAGCCCGTCGGCCCCGTCACCAGGAACATGCCCCGCGGCCGCCGCACCAGTTCGCGGCACACCTCGGGCAGGCCGATCTGCTCGAACGTCAGCAGGCGGTTGGGAATCTGCCGGCACACGATGGCGATGTCGCCGCGCTGCCGGAAGATCGACACGCGGAACCGGGCCGCCTCGCCGTAACTGAAGCCGAAGTCGCAACCGCCCCGCTCCTGCAACTCCTGCTGGCGCTGCTCGGGAGTGATGCTCTTCATGAGCGCCACCATGTCGTCGGCATCCAGCACCTTGGTCTGCAGATTCTTGAGCCCGCCGTGCAGGCGCACCGTGGGCTGGCGGTTCACCGTCAGGTGCAGGTCGCTCGCCCCCGTCTTCACGACGGTGTCGAGCAGGCGGTCCATCTGTACGGTGCCGGCCATGGGTTGCTCCCTCGCCAAAGACGTGTGCGGGCCGCGCCACCGGCCAGCGGTGCGTGCGTTACTCGATGCCCTCCACCTGGGCCACCGCGGCCACCTCGGCCGGCGTGGTCAGGCCCTTGAGCACCTTCAACTTCCCGTCCTCCATCAGCGAGCGCATGCCGTTGGCGATCGCGGCGTGCCGGATCTTGGCAATGGGCTCCTGACGGAAGGCCAGTTCGCGGATCTCGGTGTTCATCGTCATCATCTCGTAGATGCCGCGCCGGCCCTTGTAGCCCAGTTTGTTGCAGGTGGGGCACCCCACCGGCCCGTTGATCTTCCCCTTGCCCTCCTCGGGCGTGATGTTCACCAGGGCCATGTACTTGGGGTCGGGGTTGGGATCGAGCGCCCGGCACTCCTTGCACAGGATGCGGATGAGCCGCTGGGCCATGATCGCCTGGATCGCCGACGCGACCAGGAAGGGCTTGAGGCCCATGTCGATGAGGCGCGTGATCGCGCTGGGAGCGTCGTTGGTGTGCAGGGTGCTGAACACCAGGTGGCCTGTGAGCGCGGCCTGAATCGCGATCTCGGCCACCTCGCGGTCGCGGATCTCGCCCACGAGGATGATGTTGGGCGCCTGCCGCAGCATGGTTTTCAGGATCACGCTGAACGTCAGACCGATCTTCTCGCGGGTCTGGCACTGGTTGATGCCGACAAAGTTGTACTCGATCGGGTCCTCGGCGGTGATGATCTTCTTGTCGGGCCGGTTGAGCACGTCGAGCGCGGTGTAGAGCGTGGTGGTCTTGCCCGAGCCCGTCGGTCCCGTGACCAGAAAAATCCCGTTGGGCTTGCGGATGATCTTGTTGAAGGCCGCGAGGCTGTCCTCCTCAAAGCCCAGGTTGATCAGGCCGATCTTCACCGCGTCGGCCCGCAAGATACGCAGCACCACGCTCTCGCCGTGGTAGCACGGGCAGGCCGACACGCGGAAGTCGATGATCTCCTCCCCGTGGTTGATCTTGATGCGCCCGTCCTGCGGCACGCGCTTCTCGGAGATGTTCACGCCCGCCATCAGTTTGAGACGGCTCAGCACCGAGTTCTGCATCCGCTTGGGCAGGCGGTCGCGCTCCACGCACACGCCGTCGATGCGATAGCGCAGCCGGACATACTCGGCAAACGGCTCCACGTGGATGTCCGAGGCCCGCATCGTGAAGGCCTCGGTCAGAATCCGCTGCACCAGTTTCACGATCGGGGCATCGTCCGCCGTGATGTCGATCGACTTGTCAACGCTCTTGTCCACCGACTTGTCGATCGACTCGGTCACCAGCGACTTGGTCGGGTCGGTCTTCTTGTCGGCCGCCGCGGCACCGTTCCCGCCCTTCCCCATGCTCGCGTCGATGAACTTCTTGATCGCCGACCGGCTCGACAGCCGCGGGTCAACCTCCACGTTCAGCCGGAACCGGAGCATGTCCAGCAGTTCCAGGTCCATCGGATCGTGGATGATCAACTGCAGCCTGCCCCCGGCCTTGGACAAGGGCAGGATCATGTGCTTCTTGATGAGATCTTCAGGAATCAACTTGGGGTTGACCTGGTTGGCCACCCCGTTCGACGCCAGATCGACGTACGCGATGTTGAACTGCGTGGCCAACCCCTTGGCCACCTGCTCCTCCGTCGCCACGCCGCTCTCGATCAGGGCATCTCCCAGCCGCTTGCCCGTGCCCCGTGTCGACTCCGACACCTTGTTGATCTTGTCGGCAGGCACGCCCCATTCGGCCAGGATTTCGCCCAGTTTCTTGCGGGATCGTGCCATGGTGTGCCGCGCTCGATGGTGAGGGCCGCTGCCTGCGGGGGGACGAGGAGAGGGGTGTACGTGTCGATGCCCGGATGCTCTCGCGCTCGCCCGGCCCTTCAGGACCATCTCACGCGGGGCACGATCATACCTCCGCCGCCGCCCGCTGTGGTTCGCCCCCCCATCCGCGCCCCTCGACCTCGCCGCCACACCGGTGCGGCTCGTGCCGCACGCCCATGGCCGCCTCCGAGATCCGCGGCAGGCACCCGCACCGCACAGGCTCCCACCGCAGCGGAGCCGCCGCCGACACCGCCTGCCCGCGACACCCCGAACCTCCCCGCGTCATCGAGTCTACGTTTACGCCGCTGGTCATCGTGCATGCCCCCACACAACTGTCAAACCCCGGTCAGCCCCGCACCGCACGGCCCGCACCACGCGCCGCGCCTGCTCATCACCGCCGGCCCCACCCACGAACCCATCGACCGGGTGCGCTACCTGGGCAACCGCTCCTCCGGCCGCCTGGGCATCGCCCTGGCCGAGCACGCCGCCGACACCGGCTGGCACACCACGCTCCTCCTGGGCCCCACTCCCCGCACGCCGCGGTCGCCCCTCCATTCGCACCTGCACCTGCACCGGTTCCAAACCACCGCGGACCTCGAAACGCTGCTCGGCGTGCACTTTCCCCTGTGCGATTGCCTGATCATGGCGGCCGCCGTGGCCGATTATCGGCCCAAGCAGTGCCAACCGGCCTCGGCCGACGGAAAACTCCGCCGCGAAAACCAAGGCCTCACCCTCCACCTGGAACCAACCCCCGACCTGCTCGCGGGCTGCGCCGCCGCCCGCAAGCCCGGCCAGACGCTGGTCGGCTTCGCACTCGAGCCGCGCAGCCGCCTCCTCGCATCCGCTACCGACAAACTCACGCGCAAGGGCCTCGACCTGATCGTGGCCAACCCTCTCGAAACCATGGACAGCGACACCATCGAGGCCACGCTCCTGTGCCGCGCCGCCGCGCCGGGCACCCCACCCAGCGCCGATGCCACGCCCGGCCCCGTGACCAAAGAGGACTTCGCCGACTGGCTGCTGGCCCGCATCCGCTCCGTCTCGCCCGCGCGCCGCTAGACTGCCGCCGATGCCGTGCCGCGTGCCCGCCACCCTGTCGCTCCCGCTCCTGACAGGCCCGCACGCACGCTACGAAAAGAAAGAAAAGTGCGCCGTCTTCGCCGCGTGGACGCCCGCCGCCGCACACGCACCGGGGCCCGCCGCGCTCGCCTACCTCGGCCTCTACGCGCAGCAGCACCGCGGGCAGGAGGCGGCCGGCATCGCCACCACCAACGGCACGCGCCTCATGGGCCACACGGGCACAGGCCTTGTGCCCGAGGTGTTTGACGCTCCCGTGCTCGCCGCCCTCGACGCCCACGCCGCCTCCGGCCGCGTGCGCGGCGGCATCGGGCACGCCCGTTACTCCACCGCCGGCGGCTCGCTCGCCTGCAACGCCCAGCCGCTCCTCGAGAGTTACGTGGGCGGGCAGGTCGCCGTCGCCCACAACGGCAATCTGGTGAACGCCGAGGCCCTGCGGGCCGCCTTCGAGCGGGCCGGGCACCTCTTCCACACCACCAGCGACACCGAGGTGGTCATCCACCTGCTCGCCTCACCCCGGCAGCAGACCACGGCCGACCCGCTCGCCTCCACGCTGCGCCACCTGCAAGGGGCGTTCTGCCTCGCCTTTCTCTTCGCCGACCGCATCGAGGTCGCGCGCGACCCCTGGGGCTGGCGGCCCCTGGTGCTGGGCCGCACGCCCGACGGCACGCTCATCGCCGCCAGCGAGACCGTGGCCCTCGACGTGGTGGGCGCCGCGTTTCTCCGCGAGGTCGAGCCCGGCGAGATCGCCACGCTCTCGGCTCAGGGCCTCTCGTCGCGCCGCTTCGCTCCCCCCGCCGCCCGCCCGGCCCACTGCGTCTTCGAGCACGTCTACTTCGCCAACCCCGCCAGCAGCGTCTTCGGTCAGAACGTGCAGATCACGCGCGAACTGCTCGGCGAGGCCCTCGCCCGCGAGTCGCCCGCTCCCGCCGACTGCGTGATCCCCATGCCCGATTCCGGCCGCTCCGCCGCCATCGGCTTCGCCCGCGCCAGCGGCCTGCCCCTGCGCGAGGCGATCGTCCCCAACCGCTACGTCGGCCGCACCTTCATCAAGCCCAGCCAGGCCGAACGCACCGCAGCCGTCCGCCTCAAACTCAACGTCATCTCCGAGATCGTTTCCGGCAAGCGCCTCGTCATCGTCGACGACTCCATCGTGCGCGGCACCACCACCCGTGCCAAGGTCGAGCAGATCCGCCAGGCCGGGGCCCGCGAGATCCACCTGCGCATCTCCTGCCCCCCCATCCGCCACCCCTGCTACTTCGGCGTCGACTTCGCCACCCGCGACCAACTCATCGCGCACGGCCGCAGCGTCGATGACATCCGCGCCTTCCTCGGCGTCGACTCGCTGGCCTATCTCTCGATCGAAGGGCTCCTGGCCTGCATGAAGCGCCCGGCCGCCGGTTACTGCACCGCCTGTTTCAGCGGCGACTACCGGATCGACGTGGACCACCCCACGACCGCCGAAGTCGCGGAGAATCAGCCCAGCCTGTTCTGATCCGGCCGGCCGCCTACTTCGGGGCCGGGGCCTGCGCCCCTTTGTCCGCCGCCCGGGCGTCCGGCTTGGCTGCGGCAGCCGGCGTGGCCTGCTCGGCGCCCTCCACCAACTGGCCCACGTACGACACGCCCAGCCGCTTGATCAGCCAGTCGCGTGAGAAGGTCTCGTCGGGCGTGGCGAGCACCTCTCGCGTCGCCACGCTGCGCTCCACCGCCCGGGCCACACGCCTGAAGTCCTCACGCGTGAGCGGCGAGTACTCGGTGATCTGCGCCACCGCCACGCCCAGTTTGCCCGGCAGGGCCACCGCCACGATCAGGTCGCCCTTGTCGGCCTCCGCAAGGTCCTTGGTGGGGTCCAGCCGCGCCGCGGCGTCCATCACAGCCTCGATGAACTCGGGGGCGTTCACGATCGCATCGGCGGGCTGCACGCCCGCTTCACGCTGCACGCGCACCCCGGTCTTCACCTCCGCCGGGCCGCCGGTCAAGGCCCTGAACTGCTCGGCCACCGCCTCCAGACCCTGCTCCGCGGCCACGAGCCTGTACGCGCTCAGGTCGCCCTTGAGCGTCTCGAAGGCATCGGCCTTCTTCTTGTCGGCAACCACCCGCTCGCGCACCTCGTCGATCGACGCGGGCGGCGAACTCTTGGCCGCCGCCAGCACCGTGCAGAAGTACCGGTTGCCCAGTGCATCGTCCAGCGGCTCGGCCCACGGCACGCCCGCCTGCGGGTGAACCGCGAGCGCCGCGCCGTCGTCGTCCCGCAACTCGCGCACCACCGCCACCACCTGCGCGAACGGCACCGGCCGCCCCGACACACGCATGCTCGCCTGCGCGATGCCCGGCAACTGCGCCACCTCGGTCTCCACCGTCAGCCACTGCGCCTCGCGCACAAACACGCCCGGCTCCGGTATCAGCGTCCCCGTCCGCTCCTGCACACGGCCCGGCACCCCGGGGGCGATCGCCGCCATGCGCGGCATGATCGTGGCCCAGTTCTCCGGCAGCGCCTTGTACGCCCCGCGCTCGGCCAGCCGGCTGTTGCCCTTCAGGATCTCGCTCTTCACCACCAGCGTCGCCTCGGCCATCACCCGGTCGGTCAGCTCACGCCGCAGGGCCGCCTCCACCTCGACGCGGCGCTTGCCCGCATCGGCCGTGCCTGCGGACGCACCCGCCACAATCCGCTTCTGCACTTCAACGGGATCGGGCCGCACCGCCCGCTCCATCGCGGCCCGATCCAGCACGATCCACTCCAACTTCACCCGCGCGGGCAACTGATAACCGAACGGGCTCTCCGTGCCCGCCCGCTTGTCCTTGTACCTCTCAAAGTGCTCGATCAGGGCCGCCTCGTCGCGGGCCGTGAGCGCGGTCGAGAGTTTGTTGTCCACGCCCGCAAACACCACGCTCACCTCCGCCGCGTCCAGCAGCCGCCGGGCCTCGCCCGTCAGACGCGGCTCCGACAAGCGCGGCAGCGTCTGGTAGTCCAACCGCATCTGGGCGATGCCCCGTGCCGCCGCCAGGGCCGCACGGGCCGCGGGCCCCGCCGCGTTCACCTCTCGGCTCAGGCCGGCCGCCAGGTCCTCGATGCGCTTGCGGGCCTCCTCCGTGCCCAGTTGCCCGCGGGCGAGTTGCCGCGCAAACGCGACACCCAGTTGCGGCGCGAACTGCCGCACATACTCCGATTCGACCGCCGCCACGGCGATGTCGCGCGTGAGCGGCAGCCCCGAGGCCGGCCCGCCGACAAAGCCCGCAGCCTTGGCGTACTCGCGCGCAAAGTGCCAGTGGTCGCCCCGCGGGTCGATGCCGCTGCTGGCCGGCAGCATGCCCCCGCTGATCCGCTGCACCGTCTCCGCCTGGGTGGCGGCCTCGGTGGTCTCGCGGTGTTTCACTGGCCGACCGCCGATACGCATCACCACGGTGTCGGCCCCCTGCTGGCCGAACTGCTGGATCGCCTGGGGTGCCAGGAACGCGACCATGAGCACCACGCCGAAGCCGACGAGGAGCGCCTTGCTGTACTTGCGGAAGAACTTGGTCATGGCTGAGGCCGTGCGCGATCCGCCGCGAGCCGCCCTCGCGGCTTCCGCTACCGATAGAACTCGATGATCAGGTTCGGGTTCACGTCAAACGGAATCTGGTCCGAGGTGGGCAGCGCCACCACCCGGCACGTCAACTCGCCCGGGTTCAGGTCCAGCCATTGCGGGACCTCGTGCCCGCTCATGCTCTCCATGTTCTCGCGGATCAGTTTCTGCACCTTGGGCTTGAGCGTGATCACGTCCCCCGGCTGCACCGAATAACTCGGGCGGTCGGTCTTGCGGCCGTTCACCAGCACGTGCCCGTGGGCCACGATCTGCCGCGACGCCCAGATGGTGCGCCCCCAGCCCAGCCGCCGCAGGACGTTGTCCAGCCGAGACTCCAGCAGCCGCATGAGCAACTCGCCCGTGTTGCCCGTCATTCCCTCGGCCGTGGCCATGTACCGGCGAAACTGCTTCTCCAGCACGCTGTAGTGGTAGCGGACCTTCTGCTTCTCCTGCAAGCGCACGCCGTAGTCGCGCAGCCGCCTCCCGCGGAAGCCGTGCATGCCCGGATAGACCAGGGCCCGCTTGGCCGTGTGCTTGGGGTTGTTCTCCACCGGCACGCCCACGCGACGCGACAGTTTCACCTTGGGACCAATGTAACGCGCCATGGCACACATCCTCCGTCGCCACCGCCGGGCCGCCGCGCACACGCGCCGCATGCCCCGTGGCGTGTCCGCTCCACTCGCCTGGGGCGACGGGCAGACGACCTTCACCGGGTGGCCGCGACCGCGGCTCCGGAACCAACAAGATCCGGGCAAACACTTTGCCTGGGGGGTAATCAAAGCCGCGTCCCGCCCCGGAATCAACCCGCCGTAGACTCGCCCCGGCATGTTCCGCGGCCTCTCCCTCGCCAACAAGTGCATCCTGCTCTTCGGGGCCGCGGTCGTCCTCATTATCTGCGCCGCCCTCACCGTGCCCTGGCTGCGGCTCACCTGGGGCATCGACGACCGCGAGATCGAGGTCTGCCGCCAGATGACGCGGGTCTGGGCCGCCACCTCCGTGGGGGCCGCTCCCGCCGAGGGTGCCCAGGCAGGTGAGGCCGTGGCCCGCTCACTCGACCTCGACGGTGCCACCATCACCCTGCTCACCCCGGGGCAGGTTGACGCCGCACGCGCCAAAAACCCTGCGCTCGGTGCCGCGTGGGATGCCCTCCGCGATCGGCCCGCACTGCCCGAGCACGCCCGCGGTCTCTGGAAGGCGTGGACCCGCCACTACGTCTTCTGCAGGGCCGTGCGCGCCCCCGACGGCACGCTCACCTCGATGATCGCGCTCACACGGGCCGCCCCGCAGGTGGGCCGCGACGTGATCGTCAACACCGTCTACCTGCTCAGCGCCGGCAGCGTCGCCCTGGGCCTCGCCGTGGCCGTCTTCTACTTCATCACCAACCGGCTCATCCTCTCGCCCGTGCGCGACCTGCGGGCGACCGCGCAGCGCGTCCGCGAGGGCGACGTCGAGACCCGCTCCGAAATCCACACCGGCGACGAGTTCGAGGAACTGGCCGACAGTTTCAACGAGATGCTGGGCGCCCTCCGCGAGGGCCAGCGCTCCGCGCGGGCCGTGGCCGCCGCCCTCGAAGATCAGGTCGGCGTGCTGCAGAGCCAGAACAGTCTGCTGAACGAGGCCAACCGCGTCAAGGGCGAGTTTCTCGCCGGGGTCAGCCACGAACTCCGCACGCCCCTCAACTCCATCCTCGGCTTCGCCGACCTCCTCCTCGAAGCCGCCGAGCGCGAGGCCCAGGCCGGCGACGACTCCAGCCGCCTGGCCAAGCGACGCAAGTACCTCGAGAACATCGTCTCCGCCGGCCGCGCTCTGCTCGACCTGATCAACGGCCTGCTCGAAATGGCCAAGATCGAGGCGGGCAAGAGCGACGTCGTGATCGACACCGTCGACCTCCGCGAGCGGGCCGAGGCCATGATCGCGCTGATGCGCCCCGCCGCCGACAAGCGGTCCGTGGCCCTGCGGCTCGACGTGATCGGCGACGTGCCCGCGATCCGCACGGACGCCCGCAAACTCCAGCAGATCGTCTTCAACCTCATGTCCAACGCCATCAAGTTCTCCGGCGACGTCGCCGAGGAGCGGGCCCGCGGGCAGGGCACGCCCCCCCAACCCGAAGCCGCTGCCGAC
Source organism: uncultured Phycisphaeraceae bacterium (assembly GCA_964590885.1). Taxonomy (GTDB): domain Bacteria; phylum Planctomycetota; class Phycisphaerae; order Phycisphaerales; family UBA1924; genus JAEUIX01. The sequence continues at coordinate 64,020 of CAZPWW010000008.1, read as the reverse complement.
GCCGCGCAGACGCTCGCCGAAACGCCGGCCCCCGATGCGGCCCCCATCCCCGAGCCCGGCCCGCCGCCCCCGCCCGTCCACACCGCCGAGGTCGTCCTGCGCCTCGAGCCGCTCGTCGCCCGCGCCGGCGGCGGCCAGGTGGCACAAGATGCCGTGCGCATCAGCGTGCTCGACACCGGCCCGGGCATCGCGCCAGAGCACCTGGGCATCATCTTCGAGAAGTTCACCCAGCTCGACCCCGGCCTCACCCGCAAACACGCCGGCACCGGCCTGGGCCTGGCCATCTGCAAAGAACTCACCCACCTCCTTCAGGGCGAGATGCAGGTGCAGAGCGAGCCCGGGCGCGGCAGCATGTTCAGCGTCATCCTCCCCGTCGCCCTCGACGAGAGCCGCCTGGCCGAAACCCGCCTCGAGTCGCGCTTCCGCGGCCTGATGGGCTCCAAACGCTGACGCTTCCCGCCGACCGCGACCCCCGCGCCCCCCTCACCGCGCCGCCGCGGCGACCGCCGTCGCCTTCTCGACCGCGTGCCGCAGCGCGCCGTCCGCCAAGAGGGCCACGGCGTCGTAGCACGGCAGCGGCGAGTTGTGGTCGTCGATCAAGAGCGGCGCCTCCGAGCACGCGATGACCACCGCGTCGGCCCCGCGCTGGGCCAGCCGCCCTACCGCCTCCAGCAGCCGCGCCCGCGACGACTCCACGATCTCGCCGTGCACCAGTTCGCGGAAGATCATGGCGTCGATCGCCTCGGCATCGGCCGCCTCCGGCGCGATCACCTTCACGCCCTTGAGCCCCAGGTGCGTCTGGTAGGTCGAGCCGTGCATCACCATCTTGGTGCCCACGACGCCCACCACGCGCCGCCCGTCGGCCGCCACCCGGGTCGCGACCAGATCGGTCATGGTCAGCCACGGGATCGGCGACCCGCTCTCGGCCAGTTGCACGCCGTGCTGGATCACGTTGTCGGGCGTGATGCAGAACTCCGCCCCCGCGCGGGCCAGCACCGTCGCCGACTGCTGCAAGAGCGCGCCGATAGTGTGCCAGTCGTCGCGCATCACCGCCGCCAGGTACTGCTCAAAGGGGAGGTTGTGCAGCGTGATCGCCGGGTGCCCGCTGTCGCCCAGCAGGGCGCACGCCCGCCTGTGAATCTCACGGTAACACAGCGCCGACCCCTCGGGGCTCACGGCCACAATGCCGATGTGCTTGGGCACGGCTCAGGCTCCGCACAAGAACAACCGCCGACGCACGCACGCCGACCGGCGAGTCTAGTGGCGCGCCGCACCGCCGTGGACAACTCTCCGCGCCCGACCCTTCCCCCTCCGCCCCCTCCCCGCCCGTCGCCCCCGCGATCGGCTCTCGCTCGCTACGCTCGGCCCATGCGCATCACGGACGGTGCCCCTCGCCCCCGCCCCTCGCCTCCCGACGCCTCGCGCCCCCTCCATACCCCGCAGGCCGCGCCCGATGTCGGCCTCTGCGTCCTCGCCTCCAGTTCCGGCGGCAACTGCACGCTGGTCCGCTGGTGTGATGCCTCGGGGGCCCCCCACACGTGCCTGATCGACCTGGGCCTCTCCCCGCGACGCACCCGCCTGGTCCTGGGCGGGTTGGGCCTCCGCCTCGAAGACATCGGCTCCGTTGTGCTCACCCACCTCGACACCGACCACTGCCACCCCGGCTGGGAAGGCAAGGATGCCTCGCTCTACCGCACCGACGACGCGGCCCTCCCCCGCCACGTCCCCCTGCTGCTCGCCCGCAGCCACATGGGGCACGCTGGACGTCGCCTGCTCAACGCCGGCCGCTTCCTCCCCTTCCGCGACCACGTCGATCTCCCCGGCAGCGCGACCGCCCGCGTCCTCATGAACAGCCACGACGACTCCGGCACCGCCTGCTTCCGCTTCACCCTGGGCGGCGGGCGCGAACTCGGCTTCGCCACCGACCTCGGGCACACCACCGATGCGCTCGTCAACCACCTCGCGGGTGTGGACGTGCTCGCCATCGAGAGCAACTACTGCCCGCGTCTGCAACTCGCCTCCGACCGCTCCGCCGCGCTCAAAGACCGCATCATGGGCGGCGCGGGCCATCTCTCCAACCAGCAGGCCGCCGAGGCCGTGCGCCGCATCGAGCCTCAAAGCCACGTGGTGCTCCTGCACCTCTCCCGCCAGTGCAACACGCCGGAACTCGCCGCCGCCGAGCACGCCGGCGCCGATTACGCCCTGACCATCGCCCACCACGACCGCCCCACCCGCTGGGTCCGCATCGGCCCGCGCGTGCGCGTGGCCGCATCGGCCCACTCACCCGCGACACCCGCCCCCGTCTGATCTACGCTTGGGCATGGCGAAGGCTGGCAAGGCGAAGCGTCGTTCCAAAGTCAAGTCCGCCCGGCCGCCCCGGCGGGCCGCGGCAGGTGCCTCCCGCGCCCGCCGCCCCAAGCCCCCCCGTGCCGTCCCCCCCGCCGTGCGCACCCGCGCCAAGGCCAAGGCCGCCGGCAAGCGCAACGCACTCGCCCGCAAGCCTGCGGCCGCGCCACCGACGGCCGCACCCGTTCCGCCGTCCGAGCCCCTCACGCCCTCGCGCCGCTTCGCCCTCGAAGCCGCCCGCCTGATGCACGACGACAAGTGCGACGACGTGGTCGTGCTCGACGTGCGCAACCTGTGCCAGGTCGCCGACTACATCGTCGTCGGCTCCGGCACCTCCGACCGCCAGATGCGGGCCGTCATGGACCACCTCAAGCGGGCCGGTGCCACCCAGGGGTACCAGCCCTTCCGCAGCGATGTCGACGACACCGCCACCTGGTGCCTCGTCGACTTTGTCGATGTCGTGGCTCATGTCTTCGAGCCCAACACGCGGGCCCACTACGACCTCGAGATGCTCTGGGGCGATGCCCCCCGCGTCCCCTGGGCACGTCCCGGCGACGCAGCGCCCCGCGCGACGGATGCCGCCGAGTCCACCGGCCGCGGGCGCAGCCGCGTCGTCCCCCTGCCCGCCTGAGGAGCCGACGCCGACATGGCCAAGCGGTCCGCCCCAGCCCCCGCCACCAAGCGGTCCGCCGCTCCCAAGCCGCGCCGTCTGCCGGTGCGCATCCGTGCCGGCGCAGCGTGGCCCGCCGCCGCGTATGACGTGCACGTGGGCGCCGGCCTGCTCACGACCGCGATCGGGCGGGCCGGCGGCACGCCGCCCCGCGCCGCCCTCGTCGTCATCGACTCCGGCCTGGGCAAGGCCACCGTCGAGCCCGTTCTCCGCGAGTTCGACCGCGCCAAGGTCCGCTGGGGTGTCTGCGTGGTGCCCGCCACCGAGCCCGACAAGAGCCTGCTTACCGCCGAGCGCGGCCTGGCGGAGGCCGGCCGCCTCCGCATCGAGCGCGACGACCTTGTGCTCACCCTGGGCGGCGGCATCACCTGCGACGTCGGCGGCTTCATCGCCGCCACCTGCCGGCGCGGCATCCGCGTCGTCCACTGCCCCACCACCCTGCTCGCCATGGTCGATGCCGCCCTGGGCGGGAAAACCGGGGTCAACCTCAGCGTCCCCGGCGACCCCCTCAGCAGCACCAGGCCCCGCCTCGTGAAAAACGCCGTGGGTGTTTTTCATCAGCCCTGCGCCGTCGTGTGCGATGTCGCAACGCTCGCCACGCTGCCCGCGCGCGAGCTCCGCTGCGGCCTTGCCGAGTGCATCAAGCACGGTCTCATCGGCAGCGTGGTCAAAGACCGCACGCTGCTCGAGTGGATCGACGGCCACGTCTCCGCACTGCTCTCGGGCAACACCGCCGCGTTGACCGAACTCGTCGCCCGCAACGTGGCCGCCAAGGCCCGTGTTGTCGCCGCGGACCCACTCGAACGTAGCACCAGACCCGACGGCGGGCGCATGGCCCTCAATCTCGGCCACACTTTCGCCCACGCCCTCGAAACCCTGCCCGGTGCCGGCGGCCTCTCCTGGCCCGTGCGCGACCGCCCCGACCTCCCCGTCGGCGCTTCGGCCACCGGTATCCAACTCGGGCCCCTCAAGCACGGCGAAGCCGTCGGTCTGGGCCTGCTCGCAGCCATGCGAGTGGCGGTCGCCATGAAACTCAACACCCCCACCGCCGCCGACACGCTCGCCGCCCTGCTGGCCCGCTGCGGCCTGCCCACGCGCATCAGCGGCCTCCCGGACAGCGGCACCATCCTTGCCGCCATGCTCGACGACAAGAAGGTCGCCGCGGGCAAGCTCCGCCTCATCCTGCCCACCAGGGACCTGCGTTGCCGCGTCGTCGCCGGGCCTCCCGCGCGGCTCGTCGGTGCCGCCCTCGACTCGCTCCGGGCGTAGCCCCAATACACTCGGCCCATGACCACCGCCGAGCCATTCCCGCTCGTTCCGCACACGTCAGCACCGGGCGTGCTGGTGCTCACGCTCGAGCCGAATCAGGGCCCCATGGTCGTGCTCGACGACCTGCTCATCCGCCGAATCGGGGCCTCGCTCGGGCGCGTCCCCGCCACCTGCGCCGGTCTCATCCTGGCATCGGGCTCGCCGCGCGTCTTCATCGCCGGTGCCGACCTCAAGCAAATCTCCGGCCTGAGCATCCCCGAACTCGACGGCTACCTCCAACTCGGCCAGCGCGTCTTCGGCATGTTCTGCAAACTTCCCTGCCCCACCGTGGCCGCCATCAACGGCGCGGTCCTCGGCGGCGGTCTCGAAATCGCCATGCACTGCGACGGCCTTGTCGCCGCGCCCCCCGGCCCCGGCAAAGACGGCGCGCCCGCCCGGCCCTACCCCATCGGCCTCCCCGAAGCCGGGCTCTCCATCTGCCCCGGTTGGGGCGGCACCAACCTCCTCCCCGCGCGCATGGACCCGGCCGATGCCATCCTCCGCACCGCCGAAGGCCGCCCCATGACGATCACCGAAGCCGCACCCCGCGCCGCCGGCGGCTGCGGCCTCATTGACCGCATGGCCGCCTCGCAGGGTGACCTGCTCGACACCGCCGCGGCGTGGCTGGTCGAAAACCGCGCCATCGTCGGCAGCCGCCGCGACGGCGAACCGAGCCGGTGGATCGGGCGGTCGGCCGTGAAGGCGGCCGCCGCCAAAGCCCTGCTCGACGTGCAAGAACGCCTGCCCGCCACCCAGGCCGCGCGGGCGTGCGCCGGCGCCGTAGCCGCAGGCCTCGAACGAGGGTGGCAGGGTGCACTCGAAGTCGAACGCCGCGAACTCAACCGTCTACGCCATACCCCCGAAGGCGCGGCAGCCATCAGGGCGTTCTTCGACAAATCCACTAGGAAGTAACCTTGCATCCGGTGGACAGGGCAACGGGGCCTCTCACCGCTCGCCGGGGTTATCCACAGGTCTTGCCGCCCCCTTGCCAGCACGCCCGCAGCGCGTAATATGTGCAAATGAGACTCACTCTCAAACCAGCCGCACGCTCCGGACTCGCCACCAAACTCGCCGCCGGGGCCTTCCTGTTCTTCCTCATCAAGGGCTTGGCGTGGCTCATCGTGCCCGCCGTTCTCGCCGTCTGGGTTGCCAACTGAGTCCGCGCCCGCGGATCCTCGAGATCACCGCACATGACCATCGCTCATCACCAGCCTGAAGCCAACGCCGGCGCCCCCGCCAAGTGCCCCTACACCGCCACCAAAAACGCCGTGGCCCGCTTCTTCGGAATCAAGCCCGCGGCGACGGGCACGCAGACCGCCAGCCCCCCGACGCCACTGGCCGGGCTGCACGAGGCCCTCAAGTCGCGCACCTGGCCCCTGCACCAGCGTGCCGAGCACCACCCGTTCCAGGCGGCCATCATGCGCGGCGGCATGAGCCGCAGCGGCTACGTCGCCCAACTCGAACAAACGCTCCTCGTGCACCGCGTGCTGGAACGGCACCTCGCCGGCCGTCGCCGCCATGTGCCCGCGCTCACCGCACTGGTGCGCGACCACCACTTCCGCGTGCCCCACGCCGAGGCCGACCTCGCGGCGCTGGGCGGCTCCACGCACGCGCCCCCGCGGCCCTGCACGACAGCCTTTATCGCCGAGATCGACGCAGCCGCCGACGCCCGACCGCACGCCCTCGTCGGCTACCTCTACGTGCTGGAAGGCTCCACCAACGGTGCGAAGTTCATCGCCAAGGCACTGGCCCGCGCCCTGGGCATCGCCGACGGCCACGGCCTCTCGTATCAAGACCCGCACGGCGACCTGCAACGCCCGCGCTGGACAGAGTTTAAAGCCGCCCTCAACACGCTCGACCTCACGCCCGCGCAGGCAGAGGATGTTGTCGCCGCCGCCGAGTCGCTCTTCACGTGGACCATCGCCCTGTTCGACGAACTGGCCGCGGCTTTCCCGGACGTCGCGGCCCCCGCGGTGCTGGCGCCCACCCACGCCTGAGCGGGCCGTGCCGGGCGCCCTGCGCAGGCCGAGAAATCCGCCGCAGACCCTTGCCACCTAGCATCTTGTGCAGCACACTTGTCGTGTGCGGGGCCGGTCCCTCGGGCTGCCCGATCCGGGGCCCACAGGCATCGGCTCCACTGCACGCCGCCGCGGCGGGCACGGACGCTGTTGCCATGGGCCACAAGCCTGCCAACCCGCGCTCTTCTCAGCACGCGGACGAGCACGACGTGTTCGCCTCCGTGGATGCCGACGAGGCTGTGCTGGCGGCACGCCTGCGCAAGGCGGGCGAGATCGCCGCGGGCGCACTCGACAGCAAGGTGCTGGTCCTCAACAAACTCTACCTCGCGGTGCGCGTGGTCTCGGCCCGCCGCGCCTTCAGCATGGTCTACCGCGACCTCGCCGAGATCATCCACGTAGAGAACGGCCAGTACTCCACCTTCGACTTCTCGACATGGACCGAGATCAGCGAACTGAAGAAGCAGTTCGAGCCCGACAAGCACGACTGGGTGCGCACCGTGCGCCTGCACATCGCCGTGCCGCGCGTCATCCGGCTGCTCAGTTACGACCGCCTGCCCGCCCAGCAGGTGAAACTGAACCGGCGCAACCTCTTTGCCCGCGACCGTAACCAGTGCCAGTACTGCGGCCGCCACTTCCCGACCAGCGAACTCTCGATCGACCACGTCCTGCCGCGCAGTTTGGGCGGCGGCGACACCTGGGACAACCTCGTGTGCGCCTGCATCCGTTGCAACGCCAGAAAGGGCGGCCGCACGCCCGAGCAGGCCAGCATGAAGATGGTGCGCCGGCCGATCATGCCGAAGCGCAACCCGCTCGTCACGCTGCGGCTGGGGCAGGACAAGTACGCGTCGTGGAAGGCCTTCCTCGACAACGCGTATTGGAGCGTGGAGCTCAAGTAGCACTCCGACGACCATCGCACAGGCCGGGGCCACGCACGCATCCGCTCACTTCCCGCCGTTCTTCTTCCAGTGGTTGATCAGCCCGTTCGTGCTGCTGTCGTGGCTCTTCACCTCGCCGGGCCCGAGCAGTTCGGGCAAGATCACCTTCGCCAACTGCTTGCCCAGTTCCACGCCCCACTGGTCAAACGAGTTGATGTTCCACACGATTCCCTGCGTGAAGATCTTGTGCTCGTACATCGCGATCAAACTCCCCAGCGTGCGCGGCGTGAGTTTGTCGAACATGATGCTGTTGGTCGGCTTGTTCCCCTCGAACACCTTGTGCGGCACCAGGGCTTCGAGAGCCGCCCCCTTCATCCCGCTCTTCTCGAGCTCCGCCCGCACCACCGCCGGCGTCTTGCCAAACGCCAGTGCCTCCGTCTGCGCAAAGAAGTTCGACAGCAAAATCGGGTGGTGCTGCCCCACCGGGTTGTGGCTCTGGATCGGCGCCAGAAAATCGCACGGCACCAGTTTCTCGCCCTGATGGATCAACTGGTAGAAGGCGTGCTGCCCGTTGGTGCCCGGCTCGCCCCAGATGATCGGCCCCGTGGTGTAATCCACCCGTTGGCCGTCGCGGCGGACAAACTTGCCGTTGCTCTCCATGTCGCCCTGCTGAAAGTACGCCGCGAAGCGGTGCATGTACTGGTCGTACGGCAGAATCGCCTCGGTTTGTGCGTTGAAAAAATTGTTGTACCACAGGCCGATCATGCCCAGAATCATGGGCAGGTTCTTCTCCGGCGGCGCCGAGATGAAGTGCTGGTCCATCGCGTGCCCGCCCGCCAGCAAGTCGCGGAAGTTGGCCGGCCCTATCGCAAGGACGATCGGCAAACCGATCGCCGACCACAATGAATACCGCCCGCCCACCCAATCCCAGAACGCGAACATGTTCTTGGTGTCGATCCCGAACGCCGACACCTCTTTCGCGTTCGTCGAGAGGGCCACGAAGTGCTTGGCCACATGCCCCTTGTCCTTGGCCGTCTTCAGGAACCAGTCCCGGGCCGTGGTCGCGTTGGTAATCGTCTCCTGGGTCGTAAACGTCTTGCTCGCGACGATGAACAACGCCGTTTCCGGGTTCAACTGCCGCAGGCACTCGGCCATGTGCGTGCCGTCGATGTTACTTACAAAGTGGCACTTCAGGTCGCGCTTGCAGTACGGCTTCAGGGCCTCGGTCGCCATCACCGGGCCCAGGTCGCTCCCGCCGATCCCGATGTTCACCACGTCGGTGATCGCCTTGCCCGTGTACCCCTTCCACCCTCCGCCGCGCACCTGATCCGCAAACGCGAACATCTGCTCCAGCACGCGGTTTACCTCGGGCATCACATCCTGCCCGTCCACCACGATCGGCGTGTTGCTCCGGTTCCGCAGGGCCACGTGCAGCACGGCCCGGTCTTCGGTGATGTTGATCTTCTCACCCGCGAACATCTTCCTGGCCCACCCGGCCACATCCGCCTGTCGGGCCAGGTCAAACAGCAGCCGCATGGTCTCGCCGCTCACGCGGTTCTTCGAGTAATCGAGCAGCACATCCTCAAACGTCGCGTGGAAGGCGCCGAACCGCCCGGGGTCGCCGGCGAACAGATCGCGCATGTGCACGCCCGCCATCGCGGCCTTGTGCGCTTCGAGGGCTTTCCAGGCGGGAGACGATGTGAGTGGAGTGGCCATGCGCAGAGAATACCATGAACCGGCACAGTGCAAGAGGCCCCGCCCAACCCTTATTCCACCTCGATAGTTGCACTCAGGGCCTCTCGGCGCCGGTACACCTCGCCCTGCCACGGGCCTAGCTCATCGCCATCCAACCACGGCACCTCGTGCTGATACCCCCGCGCGTAAACCACCCAGTAGTCCACCCTCACCGTCGCCCGGCCGGGCTTCTCGATCGTGAGAACGGCGGGTAAGACATCGCACAGGCCCGACAGCCAGTGCGGTGAGAACCGCCACGAGTGGACCGGTGCTGCTTCTCGCCCCAGCGGCTCGCGTGCATCGCCGACACGATAGCCCGCAAACGCAAGGCACGGGTGCAACTGCCAATACCGGCCCCGCTCCTCAACCCGCAGCGCGGCCGTGAACGGCTCTCCCGCCCGCACGCGGCGCGGCACCAACAGCCGCGCCCGCAAGCCTTCAGTGAAATACCGCCGCGCAAGGTCTTCCTGCACGCGTCCCGCCGCCAGTTCACTCTCAAACCACTCCGCCGCGCCACGCCCGGTACCGCCATCCGCCCGCACCGCCAGTGCCCGCTACGCCATCGTCCTTGTCCGCGCCTCGGTGAGCGTGCGCGTACCAAGTTCAGTCCATGCGGAGGAGTAGTCGGGTGCCTGGACGTACAGCATCCAGTAGAGCGCGGGCGTCGGCAGGTGCGGGGCCAACCAGCCGAGATAGGTTGATGGGTTGAAGACAAAGAACGCTCCCACGGTCCCCACCACACCCAGCACGACAAGGCGGAGCGATCTGACCCTGCGACCCCTGTTCAGACGGCCCAGCCATTCGCACCCGCACTCCGAGCACAGCCGCGGAGCGCGGTCGGCATCGGCGTAAGCAAACTCGTACTCGCAGTCCGGGCAATGCAGCGAGGTGCCCACGCGCCTCCGCCAGCTCGCTCCCACCAGGGTGGCGCCACCGATGACCACCGCCTGCATGGCGAAAGCAGGCCCGGCGCCCCGCCCAATGCTCGTGCCCTGAAGGAAAAACCACACCGCAAGCATCGCCACGCCGACGAGCGCGGTTGTCGCAAGTCCATGCACTACAGGAAGCCGCTCGGGTGGCTGCCCCGCGCAGTAGGTGCGGAGCCTCGCGCAGGCCGGCACACTGCTCGCCAAGACCGCAGCCACCACAGTCCACCGAAGGGCGAGCGTGCCGATCGTCCACGCGTCGAGCGCGACCAGCGACACGCCGAACAACAGGCACACGCCGGCTGCCCACGCCATCCCCACCGCGTACTTGCGCGGGCTTGGAAACGACACCGCCGTCAGCGATTCATCCATGTGCCACCCGCGTGATCTGCCCCTCCCCCGCCCTCCGCCCTCACACCTCACACCTCACACCTCACACCATCCCGTCCATCTTCGCCGCCAGGTCAAAGTCCTTCTTCGTGATCCCCCCCGCATCGTGCGTGCTCAACGACATCGTCACCTTGTTGTAGCGAATCAAAATGTCCGGGTGGTGCTGGGCCGCCTCCGCCGCCGCCGCCACACGGTTCACAAACCCCATCGCCTCCACAAACGTCTTGAACGCGAACGTCCGCTGGATGCTCCCCCCACTCTCCCCCCACTCCGGCCGCGACGCCAGTTCCGCCGCCACCTGCTCCTCGCTCAGCCGACCCGCTCCCCCGGCCTGCGCGGCGGCCACGGGAGGAGCGGCGGGCGAGGCAACACGGGCTTTAGCGGCTTTGGCCACGATGAGCGAACCTCCGAAGGGAATCGTCCGGGCGACGACCCGCGCCGCGCCCGCGAAAAATCAGTCCGGCCGCAGTGTATGGTGCGTGGCCCCTCATGCCCGCAACTATCCACACAAACCCCGAATCCCCCGTCGCCACCCGCCTGGCCCCCTCCCCCACCGGTGCGCTGCACCTCGGCAATGCCCGCACATTCCTGGTCAACTGGGCACTCGCCCGCCAGCGCGGCTGGCGCGTCGTCCTCCGCATCGAAGACCTCGACGGCCCGCGCGTGAAGCCGGAGGCCGTTCAAGGCGTGGCCGACACGCTGACATGGCTCGGCATCGACTGGGACATCGGCCCCCTCGTCCAATCGCACACCCTCGAACCCTGCCACGCCGCCATGTGGTCGCTCGCCGCCCGCGGCCTGGCCTACGCCTGCGACCTCACACGCTCCGAGATCGAGGCCGCGCTCAGCGCCCCGCACGACACCACGCCCGCCGCGCCGGGCAGCGAGAGCGTCTTCCCCGCCACACTCCGCCCGCCCCACGCCGGGCAGCCGTGCACCTTTGACCGCCTCGACACCAACTGGCGCTTCGCCACGCCACCCGGCTCGGTCGAGTTCGCCGATGAAGCCGCCGGCCCGCAGTGCCACGAGCCGGCCCGCGAGATCGGCGACTTCGTTCTCTGGACCAAGCGCGGCACGCCCGCCTACCAACTCGCCGTCGTCGTTGACGATCACCGGCAGGGCATCACGCACGTTGTCAGGGGAAACGACCTGCTGCCCTCCGCGGCCCGCCAACTGCTGCTCTACCGCGCCCTCGGCCTCACCCCCGAGCCCGCCTACTGCCACCTGCCGCTCGTCATCGGGCTCGACGGCCGCCGCCTCGCCAAGCGCCACGGCGACACGCGCGTCGACACATACCGCGCGGCCGGCGTGCCCCCCGAACGGGTCATCGGCCTCGTTGCCCACTGGTGCGGCTGCACGCCCACGCCGGCGCCTTGCACGCCCCGCGAGTGGGTGTCTATGCTGCAACTCGATCGGCTGCCCCGGGCACCCGTGGTGTTTGGATCGGAGCACGACGCATGGCTGCGAAGACCAACCTGATCACCTTCGGCCTCACGGGCATCATCGTCGTCGGTGTCGTGGCCGGGCTGGGCATGAACCCCACCTCCTGCGACAAGCCCCTGCGCGGCGGCCAGGCGGCCGTCTCCGCCGACGGCAAGGCTATCACGCTCAAGGTCGGCGGCAAGGCCTTCACGCTCGAACTCGCCCTCGACCCCGCCACCCGCCAGAAGGGCCTGGGCCTGCGCGACTCCATCCCCAGCGACGGCGGCATGATGTTCGTTTTCCCCGACACGCTCGTCTCGGTCCAGTCCTTCCTCATGCGCGACTGCACCGTGCCGATCGACATCCTCTACCTTGACGGGAGCGGCCGCATCCTCACCTGGCACGAGATGAAGGTGGAATCGCCACGCGGCGAGGGTGAGGGCAAGCCGGGAATCGAGAACAACACCGACGAGGAGAACGCCAAGTACGAGGGCCGCCTCCCCCGCTATTCCAGCCGCTACCCATCGCAGTTCGTCCTCGAGTTCAAGGGCGGCACGTTGGCGCCGTTGGGCCTGAAGGAGGGCACCAAGATCGACTTTGACGGCGAGGCGTTGAAGAAGCGGGCCAAGTAGGCCGATGCCGCTTGCGTCCGGGCACCCAGTGCCCCGGTCGTGGAGCAGTGCATGGCCGCATCGTCCGAAAACAGTTCCGCCCGGCTGGGGGTGCTGGCGTGCGGCGTGCCCGCGGCCAGCGCCATGGACTGGTGGGCCACCGTGGTCGAGGCCTGGCCCACTCGCGCTCGCCCCGCCGCGCACTTCTGCGAGGTGCCCGGCGGCCCGACCGGGGATCTCGCGGCCAGCCTTCCCGACGTGAGCGTGGCCGTGGTGCTCGCGGGGGGCGACACCTGCGAGCGCACGCTGCGCCGCCTCATCGTCGAACTCGACGACCGCGCCACCCCCGTCCTGCTGGTCGCCCGCGACGAGAGCGCGGCCCGCACGGCCGATGCCAGTTCCGCGACCGCCGTGGTCCCCATCGCCGCCACGGCCGGACGCGAGGCCATCGCGGGCGCGGCGTACGCGCTCTTGTGCCGCGAGCCCGCCGTGGAACTCGTCAAGCGGCAGTTGGAACTCGAGCGGGCGGTGAAGAGCGCGGCGGCCCGCGAACTTGACCGCCACCAGACCGAGACCGCCCAGGCCGTGATGGTGCAGCGGGCCTTCATCCCCAACCGCCTCCCTCGCATCGAGGGGCTCGACAGCGGCGTGCTCTACCGGCCCGGCACATCGCTCTCGGGCGACATGTTCGACCTCGTGCAACTCGACGACCGGCACGTCGGCTTCTTCGTGGCCGATGCGATGGGGCACGGCATCGCCGCCGCGCTCCTCACCATGCTCGTAAGCCGACTGCTGCCCATGAAGGAGGCCACGGCCGCGGGCGAGCGCCTCGTTCCGCCCGGCGAGGCGATGGGCCGGTTCAACGCCGCGTTCATGGCCCGCCGTGCCGACGACTCGACCATGGTGACGGCGGCGTACGGCCTGCTGAACTTGGAGACGGGCGCACTCCGCATGGCCTCGGCCGGGCACCCGCTTCCGATGATCGCCGGTGCCACGGGGCTGCGGCCGGTCGATGTCGGCGGCCCCTCGGCGGGGCTTGACGATCGCGCCGAGTACGAGGAGGCGTCGCTGGTGTTGCGGCCGGATGAGACGCTGCTGCTGTACACCGACGGCTTCGAGTGGGCCTTTGCCCACGAGGAAGGCGGGCGCGGCACACGCCGGCCCAACAACGAGTACGTCGCCGCGTTCGAGAGCCTCGCCCAGCGCGACGACGATGCCACTGTCACCGAAGCGCTCGCCTGCCTGAGCGCCCGCATGGATGCGCAGCACGGGTCGCTGCACCAACCCGACGACATCACGTTGCTGGGCCTGCGCCTGCGGCCGCGCCGGGCCGCGGTGCGTCTGGCGGCCTGAAACCGGGCCTTCACGCCACGCTGCCGGGGCTGGGCGTGTCGTCCTGCGCGGGGCGATGGTTGCGGGCGGTGATGGCGTTGAACAGGTCCAGGCGGCTTCGCCACGTCGGCGAGCCGCGCGGGAGGCCGTCGACTTCCGGCGTGCGCCAGACCATCATGCACAGGCCCGCCACCAGCAGCGGCACAGACAGGCCCGCGATGGCAACCTGCGTGCTGGCCGCCTTACTCACGAGGCCGACCACGGGCAGCGTGCGCTCGGCCAGGGCCTCGCCGAGGTAGCCGCCGGCGAGGCCGCCCAGCGCGGTGGCACCGAAGGCGGCAACGTTGGCCACGCTCATCACGCGCCCGCGCATCGCATCAGGCACGATTCCCTGCATCGCGGCCCAGCTCTGGTTGAACGCCCAGATCCAGAAGAAGCCGACCACGGCCATGGCCGCGTACCCGAGCCCGGGCACCGAGACAAACGCAAACACCGTGATCGCCAGCCCGCACGCGGCCACCGCCAGCGGGATGAAGTGGTGCTTGGGGTACCACGCGGGGATGAACCGCAGGGCCAGCCCCCCCGCCACGGCGCCGATCCCCTGAATACCCAGGAGCCAGCCCACCGTGCGGTCGGCCACGTCGCCGTGCTGGCCGTAGACATCGATCACGAACAGGCTGAGCAGGCGCACGAGCGGCGCGGCCAGCATGGACATGAAGAACATGGCGAGGAAGATCGCCAGCGGCCCGCGCGACAGCGCGATGTAGCCGATGGCGTCGCCGATCTGCCGCCAGGGGTTGCGGCCGTCCGACGGGGGCGCGGGGGCATCTGGCGTGCGCCAGACGGCGAGCATGACGGCCAGGAACGTGCAGGCGTTGACCCAGAAGAGGGGCGTGGTGCCCCACGTGCTCATGATGATGCCCGCCAGCGCAGGGCCCACGGCCCGGGCCAGGTTGAACTGGATGCCGTTGAGCGTGATCGCGGCGGTGAGTTCGGCCCTGGGCACAAGGCGCGGCGTCATCACCTGCCACGCGGGCATGTTGAAGGCCATCACCAGCCCCTGCAGCGAGCCCAGAGCGATGAGCGTCCAGACCTGCGCCAGGGGCGTGGAGAATCGCATCATGCTCGCCACCGCCACGGCCACGGCCAGCACCATGAGCATGGCCTGCGTGGCCACGAGCAGGGTGCGACGGTTGAAGCGGTCGGCCGCGAGGCCGCCGAAGAGGCCGAGGAGGAGAATCGGCGTGAGCGTGGCCGCGCCGTAGATGCCGAGCATCTTCAGTTCGCCGGTGAGCGTGGCGACGGTCATCTGGATGCCCAGCAGTTCCATCCAGTTGCCGCAGTTGGAGACGAAACTGGCGGCCCATACGCGGCGGAAGTGGCGGTGGCGGAGAGCAGACCAGGTGCCTGAAGACGAAGAAGGCACTGGGGACTGGGGACTGGGCACGGGAGAAGGAAATCCCTCGCTGCGCTCGGGGCTCGTCGTGCCGCGCGGGTTGGGGTCCGCGTGGGGACCAGCATCCGTGCCGGGCGTGGTTGACGGGGGAAGCACCGCGGGCTCCGCAGAGAGGGCCGAGGCTCCGCCGCGCGGCGGAGAGGGGCAGGGGCGATGCTAGCCTGAGTCGGGGGATGTGGTGTGCCGATTCGGCGGCACACTCGGCCTCATCGTGGAAGTGGCCGCGAGCTACAGGCACGGTCGAGAGTCAAATAGCCACCGCCCGCCACCAGCAACCACAGCCCCAGGCCGCCGAGCACACCGTTGCGCACCATGTGGCAGGTGCCCAAGGGGCCGGTGCAGAAGAGTTTCAGAGCGCCGAAGCAGGTGCAGTCGAGTGCGAGGCCGCGGCTCTGCGCGCTGGCGATGGCGGCGATGAACGCGAGCATCAGCCCTGCCGCGACGAGGCCGGCGGCCCGCGTCCAGAAGCCGGTGAGCAGGGCGAGGCCCAGGAGCAACTCCGTCCACGGCACGATGAAGGCGAGGGCGACCACAAGCGACCCGGGAATGCCGAACTTGAAGCCCTCGATGGACGCGGCGAAGTCGCGCGGAGTCATCGGCTCGATCAGGCCGAAGATGGTCCAGATGCCGAGTTTCATGAGGCCGCTGAAGGCGAGCAAGCCGCCCAGACCGAGGCGTGCAGCGAGGGAGCAGAGCGAGACGATCGCCCCGGGGGGATGGGGCATGCGCGCGGCACTGGTCATGGCGTGCCTCCGGCCCCCGTCGCACCCGGGCCGCTCGCCTCGACCGGGCCGCCCGCCGACTGCCACGCGGCGAAACCCTCGTCATAGATGTAGATTTCGGTGTAGCCGAAGTCGCGGAGGCGTTCGCTTACGCGGATGGAGGCATCGCACGAGCCGCCGCCGCAGTAGACAACCAGTGCGCTCGACCGTGGGATCATGTCGAGGTCGGGGGGCACCTTCCCGCCGAAGAAGGCATCGAGCGGCAGGTGGTAGGCGAGGGGGATGTGCCCGGCCGCGAACTCGGTGGCGGTGCGGGCGTCGATGAAGGCGGCGTCGCCGGAGAGTTTGCCGCGCTCGAAGAGGGCGAGGGCGCGCTCAAAGGGGATGAGCGACATGCCGGCGGGCGCGACCACGGACGGGCTGGAGTTGCCCGTTGCGGGTGCGGCACCCGGCGCGGCGGCGCGGACCGTGTGCGTCTCGAGCATGGTGAACGGTCGCCGGGCGAGGTCGGTGAGGCCGAGTCCGCCCGAGATCGCCAGCAGGGCGAGCGCGCGAAGGAACACGCCGGAGCACGAGCCGCGCCGGCACCGGCAGCCGGGCCCGCAGGGGCAGGGGCCGGGATCAGCGGCCCGGGGGCGTGGTGGTTGGGGCGGGCTTGGGGGCATCGCCGGGCGTAGGTGCGGGTGCGGAAGGGACGGGGGCGGGAGTCGTGGCGGAGGGCTGGGGGCGCGGCTGCATGGGCCGCTGAACTGGCGCGGGAGTGGGACGCGTGGCGATCAGGTTGCCCAGGATGGGCACGGTGATCTCTTCCATGTCTTTGGAGTTGGTGCGAATGATCACCTTGCCGGTAACCGGGCCGGGCTGGGCGGGGCCGTTGCCGGAGACGAAGACGTGGTAGGCGGTGCCGTTGGTGTTGGGCACGGGTTCCATGTCGACGACGAGGTTGAGGTCGGTGGGCCCGTCGGTTTCGAGCCCCAGCACCTCGAAGGCCACGCCGTTGCGGGCTTCGAGGCGGAGGGTGCGCTTCCAGGCCTCGGAGGCGCCGGACAAACGCAGCGGGATGCGGTCGGGCAGGATGCGCAGGTCGCCGACCACATCGGCCGAGACGGGGATGCTGACGGAGGCGCGCTTGGCGTCGGTGGTCTTGATGTCGAGCACGCTGCGGTACGGGCCGAGTTTGGCGGTCTCGGGCATCTTGACGTTGTAGGCGATCTTGACGAGTTTCTCGTCGCCGTCGGCGACAACGGTGCGCTCGCCGCGCTCGACGATGAAGGTGGGGTCTTTGGGCTTGGCTTCGGTGATGTCAAAGGCCTCGCCGCGACCGGTGATGGTGAGGAGCATCTGGCCGGCCTTGCCGAGGCGGACCTCGCCGATGGTGACGCTCATGGGCTCCATGGCGACGCGGGGCAGGGTCTCGACGTCGAACGTGAGTTCGTAGCGCTTGCCGGAGGGGGGCTCGTCGGTGTCGACGGTGATGTGCTTCACCTCTTTGCCGCGTCGGCCGGTGGGGTTGTAGGTGATGTCGATCTGGCCGGTTTCGCCGGGGCCGTAGGTCTTCTTGGTGAGGGGGGCGGATGTGCAGCCGCAGGAGGGGTGGACGTTGTTGATGGTGATGGTCTTGTCGGAGGTGTTGGTGAACTTGAAGGAGTGCGGGATGGGGGAGTCGTCGGTCACGCGGCCGAAGTCATGCCGGGCCTTTTCGAAGGCCAGGGCACCCGGAGTGGCCGCGGGGGAGGGAACCGGCGGCGGCACGGGCTGGCCGGGCTTCTGGGCGAAGCCGGGGGGGGCGGGCATGCGTTCGATCTTGGCCTGGGCGGAGGCCGCGCCGGAGGTGGTGAGCAGGGCGAGGAGGGCGGCGGCGCGGCTGGCGGTGCTAGGGGTCATGGGTGCTCCGGACAGAAGGCTTGGTGCGTCGTTTCAATGGTACCCGGGGGGCGTTGAGGTTCTTCCTTCGACCCGCGCGTGCGCTCGGGTGAATGGGTGGCCGAGCGCGGGCGGGCCGATAATGAAGGACCGTGTCGGGCGAGCCGCGCGGGCGTATGGAAGACCAGCGATCCGGCGACAGCGTGCTGGAGGAGTGGCACGGCCGGTTCGGGCGTGCGGTGTCGCGTTGGTTCGGGGCGCGCTGCCGGAGTCAGACGGCTGAGGACCTGGCCCAGAAGACGTGGGCGGCCCTGGCGGCCACCCTGGCCCGCGGCGGTTACGACGCGGGCCGCAGCGCCCCCAGCACGTTTGTGTACGCCGTCATGCACAACATCTGGCGGCAGCACGCGGCGGCCCTGGCGCGGGCGGGCACCGGCGTGGCGGAGGGGGCCGGGGCCGACGAGCGGGCCGCACCGGGTTCGCCAGACCTGCCAGACGCGGTGGCGGAGGCCGAGGAGCTCGACCGTGTGCGGTTCTACGTTGGCGAGCGCAGCCCGCTGGATGCCGCAACCCGGGAGGTGCTGCGGCTGGTGGGGGCGGGAGCGACGGATCGGGATCTGGCGGTGTGGCTGGGCGTGTCTGCGAGCACGGCCCACGCCCGAAAACGCGCGGCCCTGGAGCGGTTGAGGGGCGCGCTGGAGGAGGGGGGCCGAGCGCAGGGAGGCCCGGTGTGAAGAACGGATGAGGCCAGCATGATGCGCAGCGATGAACAACTCGAGCACCTGCTGCGGCAGGCCCACGGTGCGGAAGCCTTTGAGGGTGATGCGCTCGCACCGCTGGCGCGGGTGGGTGGTTGGCGGTCGGCGGTGCTGGCGATCGCGGCCTGCCTGGGGCTGGCCGCCGCGTGGTGGGCGATGCCGGCGGCGGGGCCCACTCGCCCCCCGGCGCGGGTCATGGGCACGGGCGCTGTCGCGGCCCGGCCTGGGGCGACGCGGTCGGTGGTGCTGGCGATTTCCGAAGACGCGGCGGGGGAGGTGGCGTGCGTGCGCTGGGCGGACCATTGCCCGGTGCCGGGGACGCGGCTGGCGGACATGGGGGAGGCCGACTTGGCGCGGCTGGGTGCTGAACTCGGGTGCGAGCCGGGCGAGGGGCGGGTGCTGATCGTGGGG
The DNA here is from genome assembly GCA_964590885.1 of uncultured Phycisphaeraceae bacterium. GTDB lineage: Bacteria > Planctomycetota > Phycisphaerae > Phycisphaerales > UBA1924 > JAEUIX01. Next base: position 45,178 of record CAZPWW010000008.1, on the reverse strand, counting down.
ATGGAGGGGCCGGCGGGTGCTGTACCCGCCAGCGACGCGGAGGTGGCGCGGATCGCCGGGTGCTTCCGCGACGCGGCGGCGTGTGGCGAGGGCGCGGGTGCGGGGTTTGATTCGAGTGGCTGCGCCGCGACCGTGTGTGCCGCGCCGACGGTGGCGGTGCGGGTGGCGTCGCTGGTGAGGTGAGCACGGTACGGGCAGGGCTCGCTATGCTGGGGGCATGAGACGGAGCGTCCAGGTTGCGTGGAGGGCCCCGGTGGCGGCGGCGGCGCTGTGCGGCGTGGTGAGTCTGCCCGCACACGGGCAGAGCGGCGGTATGTACCGGCTGGACGGCGCGGGCGAGTGGCGGCCCGAGCCGGGCGCGGCGGCGGCGAGCGCCGACGAGGCCGTGATCGCGCGGGCCCGCAAGGAACTTGCGGAGGACCGGCCCAAGGCGGCGTACGACACGGTGAACGCGTGGCTGGAGAAGAACGAGCGTGGGCGCAGCCCGTGGCTGGCCGCGGCGTATCTCACGCGGGGCGATGCGCTCACCGCCGGCGGCGACGAGTTCAAGGCCTTGTACGACTACGAGGCGGTGATCAAGCAGTTTGCTGGGCGGCCGGAGTTCATCACGGCCAACGAGCGCGAACTCGAGATCGCGGTGCGGTACGTGAACGGCCTGGACCGCAGGAGCCTGGGGGTGCGCTGGCTGGCGGCCGACGACATCGGCACCGAGCTGCTGATCCGCATTCAGGAGCGGCTGCCGGGAAGCCAGCTAGCGGAGCGCGCGGGGATCGAACTGGCGGACTTCTACTACCGCGAGAGCGACATGGAACTGGCGAGCGAGGCCTACGAGTTGTTTCTGCGGAACTACCCGCAGAGCCCGTACCGCATGAAGGCGATGCAGCGGCGGATTTACTCGAGTCTGGCCCGCTTCAAGGGGCCGCGCTACGACGGGGCACCGCTGACGGATTCGACGGTGCTGATCCGGCGCTTCAGCACGCTCTATCCGGCCGAGGCTCAACGGGCGGGCCTGGATGAGGCGCTGCTTACGCGGATCGACGAATCGGCCGGGGCGCAGATGCTCGACAGCGCGAACTACTACCTCAACCGGGGCGACCTCGTGAGCGGGCGCTACACGCTCACCAGGTTGCTGGCGACGCACCCGCGCAGCGCGGCGGCGGGGGCGGCCATCGACGTGCTGCGGGCACGGGGGTGGATGGCGACGACCGGCGATGCGGCTGAGCCGCCCGCGCAGGAGGAACCGTCCCCCGCGGCGACGACGGAGGCGGCCAAGTGAGCGTGCGTGGCGTGCGTGGCGTGCGTGGCGTGCTGGCGATGCTGGCGACTGGGGCGGGCCTGCTGGCGGGCGCGGGAGGCGGCTGCACCAACGACCCCAAACGCGGCTACACGTTCAACTCGACATATAGCGGGGCGATCGAGAGCGTGCAGGTGCCGATGTTCGGGAACACCACATTTGCACGCGGACTGGAGGCCGAACTGACGTCGGCCGTGGTGAGCGAGGTGCGCAAGGGCACGCCGTGGCGCGTGGAGCAGACGGGCGCCGCTCAGGCCACGCTCAAGGGCACGATCACGTCGAGCGAGTTGCGCAAACTCTCCACCGCCCGCGAATCGGGCTTGGTCGAGCAGTTGGCGGTGGAGATCACGGTGGACTTTGAGTTCACGGATAACCGCACCGGCAAGGTGCTGGTGGGGCGGCGGTCGTTTGGCGCGGCTGAAGCCTTTGTGCCGGCCCGCGGCACGCAGGGCACGCTCAACGAGCGCATCGAGACCGGCCAGCACGCCGCGGTGGCGGAGTTGGCCCGCGCCATCGTGGGCGAACTGCGGGGGGCATGGTGAGGGGGGCGGCGGGCCGGAGAGCGGCATGATCGAGCGTGTGGCGGTCTGTTCGTGGAGCCTGCGGCCCGAGTCGCCGGAGCACCTGGTGGCGCAGGCGCGGGCCGCGGGCGTGATGCGGGTGCAACTCGCACTCGACCCGCTGGTGCGGGACGAATGGAGCGTGGAGCGGACGGTTGCGGCGCTCGACGGTGCGGGGATCGAGGTGGTGTCGGGCATGATCGGCTTTGCGGGGGAGGACTACGCCACACTGGAGACGATCAGGGCGACGGGCGGGGTGCGGCCGGACGCAACCTGGCCGGCGAATCTGGCCCACGTGCACGCGGCGGCCGGGCTGGCGCGGCGGCTGGGGATCACGCTCACCACGTTTCACGCGGGGTTTTTGCCTCACGACGAGCGCGACCCGGAGCGGGCCGTGCTGCTGGATCGGCTGGCCACGATCACGCGCGTGTTCAACCGGCAGGGGTGCGGCGTGGCGTTTGAGACGGGGCAGGAAACGGCCGCGACGCTGCTGGAGGCGCTGCGCGATCTGCGGCTGCGGCTGCCGCCGGAGGATGACTTCGGGGTGAACTTCGACCCGGCGAACATGATCCTGTACGGCATGGGCGACCCGGTGGAGGCGCTGCGCACGCTGGCGCGGCACGTGCGGCAGGTGCACGTGAAGGATGCCAAGCCGGCGGCACAGCCGGGCACCTGGGGAAGCGAGGAGGCGGTGGGCGCGGGGAGTGTGCGCTGGGCTGCGTTCTTTGAAGCCGTGCGTGCGGAGGCGGTGCGGGCCGATCTGGTGATCGAGCGCGAAGCGGGAGAGCGACGGGTGGAAGACGTGCGGCGTGCCCGTGCCCTGATGGCGCAGCTGGATGCCGAGGGTCCCGCGCCGGAGCGGCGCGGCGTGGGTGTGGGCGTGGCGGTCGTGGGCATGGGCTTCATGGGCCGCACCCACGCGAGCGCGGTGGTGAGCGCCGCCGCGTCGGGGGTTGCGTGCCGCCTGGTGGCGGTGGCCGACCGCGACGCGGCCCGCCTCACGGGGAGGGGCGCGGGCGGGAATCTCGACGCCGGCGCCGCGGCCGACGCCTGGCGCGCCCACGGCCCCGCGGTGGAGAGCGAGATTGAGCGGGTGCTGGACAACCCGGCGGTGGACGTGGTGGTGATCGCCACGCACACCGACTCACACGTGGACCTGGCCCGGAGGTGCATGCGGGCGGGCAAGCACGTGCTGATCGAGAAGCCGGTGGCGCTGACGGCCGGCGAGGTTCGACGCGTGGCCGAGGCGGCCAACGACGCGGGGCGGCTGTGCGTGCCGGCGATGTGCATGCGACACTGGCCGGGGTGGGTGTGGCTCAAGGCGCGGTTGCGCGACGGCACGCTGGGGGGGGTGCGCTCCGCGGTGTTCCAGCGACTTGGGAGCGCACCGACGTGGTCGCCGTTTTATGCGGATGCGGCACGGTCGGGCGGGGCGCTCGTGGATTTACACGTACACGACGCCGACTTTGTCGGTTGGCTGCTGGGCCTGCCCTGCGAGGTGGCGAGCACGGGGAGCTCGGCCCACGTGAGCACTCACTACCGCTACACCTTCGCCCCCGGCAGCGGCCCGGTGGCGCCCGACGGGAGCGTGCCCCGGCATGTGATGGCCGAAGGTGGGCAGGACCACGCGGAGGGCTTCGGGTTCCGCATGCGGTACGTGGTGGTGTTTGAGCGGGCGACTGCCGACTTTGACCTGGGGCGCACGCCCGCGTTGCTGCTGCACGGGGAGGGCAGGTCGGAAGCGATCGACCTGCCGGCCGAGTCCGGGTATCAAGCCCAGATGCGGCATCTGCTCGGCCTGGTGGCGCGGGGCAGCGGGCGACCGGTCGCGTCGATCGGCGATGCCGTGCGCACGGCGGCGCTGGTGGATGCGGAGCGTGAGAGCGTGGCGACGCAGCGGCCGGTGGCTGTGGCGTGAGCCGACGTACGCTCACCTCTCTCCCCCCACGCTTCGTCTCTCTCTCCACACACTCCCTTTCCCCCTCGACGGCGAGCAAGGATCACGGCGGGCATGATCGAGGTTGAGCACGCGACCAAGTCGTTTGGCGGGTTTGTGGCGGTACGCGGCGTGTGCGCCGCCGTGCGCCCGGGCGAGGCCACCGGCCTGCTCGGGCCGAACGGCGCGGGCAAGACCACACTGCTGCGGATGATCACCGGCTTTCTCGCGCCCACGCGCGGACGCGTGCGTGTGTGCGGGCACGACACGCTCACCGCCTCCATGGCCGCGCGGCGGGCGCTGGGGTACTTGCCGGAGACCGTGCCGGCCTACCCGGAGATGACCGTGGCGGGGTTCTTGTCGTTCCGGGCAGGGCTCTTCGGCGTACCTTGGCGCGATCGCACGCGGGCTGTGCACGACGCCATCGAGCGGTGCTGGCTGGGCGAGGTGGCGGGCAAGCGCGTGGGGCACCTCTCCAAGGGCTATCGCCAGCGCACGGGCCTGGCGGCGGCCACCCTGCACAACCCGCCGGTGCTCGTGTTGGATGAGCCGACCAGCGGGCTCGACCCCTCTCAGATCACGCAGATGCGCGAGTTGGTTCGCGGGCTGGCCCGGGGAGAACGCGGGGCACGGCCGCGCACGGTGCTGTTCTCGTCGCACATTCTGCCGGAGGTGGAGCAGACCTGCGACCGCGTCATGATCATGGCGGGGGGAGTGGTGCGGGCCGACGGCACGCCCGCCGAACTGGTGGCCCGTCTGGCACCCGACGCGGCGGTGGTGGTGCGCTTTGCCGCGGGCGTGGACGCCGGCGCGGCACGGGGGGTGATGGAGCGGGCCCTGCCGGGGTGGCGTGTGGCGAGCGGCGTGCCGACGCCCGGTGCGTGGTGGGCGGTGCCCGCGGCGGGGTCGGAGGTGGAGGGTGATCCGTGCGAGGCGGTGGCCCGCGCGGCGGGGGCGGCGGGTGCGGGGGGTGCGGGGGGGCTGGTGCTGAGCGAACTGCGGCGCGAGAGGCCCACCCTTGAGCGGGTGTTTTTGTCGGTGGTGAGCGGGCTCGCTGATGGCTCCGCCGCGAGCGCGGGCGTGCGGGAAGGGGCGTCGCGCACATGACGGCACTCTTCGCCATAGCGCGGCGCGAGTACGGCGCGTTCTTCCGCGTGCCGCTGGGGTGGATCCTCGCCGCGATCTTTCTGTTTGTGTCGGGGTGGGTGTTCGCGCGGGGCACGCTGGAGCCGGGGCGGGCCGCCAGTTTGCGCGAGTTCTTCGCGGCGTGGTGGGGCCTTCTGGCGATCGTCTGCCCGGCGATCTCGATGCGGCTGGTGAGCGACGAGTTGCGCAGCGGCACGGTGGAGGGGCTGCTGACGGCCCCGGTCAACGAGGCTCAGGTGGTGCTGGGGAAGTACGCCGCGGCGGCGGGGTTTCTGGCGACGGCGCTGGCGCCCACGGCGGTGTACGCGGTCGTGCTGCTCACGCTGAGCCGGCCGGACCCGGGGCCGATGCTGACGGGCTATCTGGGTGTGGGGCTGCTCGGGGGGCTGTATCTGGCGGTGGGCACGCTGATCTCGTGCCTCACGGCCAGCCAGACGCTGGCGTATCTCGGCACGCTGTTTTTTCTCCTGTCGTTTGAGATCGCGGCGGGGCAGGCTGCGCTGCGGGCGCCGGAGCCGTGGAACGGCCTGCTGGCGGGGTTGGCCGCCAACGTGCGAGTGGCCGACTTTGCACGGGGCGTGATCGACACGGCCCATCTTGGGTACTTCGCGGCGGCGATCACGTTGGCTCTGACGCTCGCGGCGCTGGCCCTGCGACTGAGGAGGTGGCGGTGACGCCTGAGCCGGCAGAGTTTGAGCGTGGCGCCGATGCTGCGGGTCGGTGGTTTATCGCGCGGGCCGCATTGCTTGCCGTGGTCGTGATCACGGCGTGCGTGCTGCTGGGCGTGCTGGCGGCCCGCACGGCCCGCGTGTGGGACCTCACCGGCACGCGGGGCCACCGGTTGGCGGCGCAGACGGTGGCGTTGCTGGAGCGGGTGAACGAGCCGGTGGAGTTGGTGGTGGCCGCGCCGCTGGCGGAAGCGGATGCGACGGGTGTGGCGCGTTTGCGCGAAGTGGTGGGTTTGCTGGCCGCGCAGCAGCCGCGCCTGCGGGCCAGCGTGATCGACACGGCATCGGCGGCGGGCGCTGCGGAGTTTGCGGCGGTGCTGGGGCGGCTGAGGGAGCGGAGCGCGGAGCAGATCGCCAGGACGGAGCAAGCGACCCGGCGTGCCCTCGACGAAGGGCGGGTTCTGGCAGAGGAGTTGGTGCGAGCGGGGGCGGCGTTGGAGGCCGTGGCCGCCGCCATGGAGGACGCGCCGGCGCAGGATGCTCAACGCTTGCGGTCGTACTGGAGCGGACAAGCGACGGCGGCCCGCAAACTGGCGGAGGAGACCACGGCCAGGGTGGCGGCCGGCGAGCGGACACTTGGGGCTCGGTTGGAACCGCTGGGCGTGCCGCCGCTGGATGATGCGGTCAGCGCGGCGGCCCAGCCGCTGGCGGGCGTGTCGGCGAGCCTGGCGGTGCTGGGCAAGGCGCTGGATGACTTTGCCCGGCTTCCAGAAGCGAGCGCCCCGGCACTGGCAAAGGACCGGGCCGGCGCGCTGGCCGCGGGCGTCGCGACGCTCCGCGACAGGGCGGCGCGGGCTCAGAACGAACTCGCGGGCCTGCCGAAGGTTGCGGCGATCCAGGTGGCGCGGGCGGTGCAGAGCGACCGGGCCGCGCTGCTGATCGGGGATTCGGGGTCGCGCCCGGCGGGCGACACGCGGCCGGCGCTCCTGGCGATGGACGTGGAGCAGATGATGCCGCCGGCGCGGGGGAGCGCGGCGGGAAGCGGTGGTGCGCGGCCCGTGGGGGTGGACCTGCGCTTCCGCACGGAGGAACTGGTGGCGGGGGCGTTGGCGGGGCTCACCAGCACGGAGCGGCCTCTCGTGGTGCTCGTGCACGGATCGGGGCGGCGCCTGGGGCCCGACTTTGCCGCGTTTCGCAAGTTGGCGGACCGGCTGGATGTGGCGAACATGGAACTGGCGGAGTGGGCGGCAGGGCTGGATGAGCCGCCGCCGGTGCCGCTGAAGCGAACCGACCCGCGGCCGGTGGTGTGGGCGACCATCGGGCTTGAGACCGGCTCGGCGGAGAGCGCGGTGCGGATGGGCAAACTGAGCGCGGCGATCGGGCAACTTGTGGAAACGCGGCAGGCGCTTCTGGTGTCGATGAACCCGTCGAACCTGCCCAACGTCGGCGCGGCCGACCCCATGGCCGAGTGCCTGGCTCCGCTGGGGGTGTTGGCGGAGACGGGGCGGGTGGTGCTGGAGCAGTCCGTGAGCGCGGCGGGGGATGGCGGGGGGGGCGGGGGGGGCGGCAAGCCGGTGCGGAGCGTGTACACCGATCAATATGTGCGCGAGCCGGGGAGCGATCACCCGGTGGCGGCGACTATCGCCGGCGTGCAGACGCGCCTGCCGTGGGCGGTGCCGGTGTCTCAACGTGGCGGCAGTGCGGGCAACCCGGGCGGGGTGCGGGTGCACCCGCTGCTTGTGCTGGCCCCCGCGCCCGATCGCTGGACGGATGAGGAATGGACGACCCTGCGGCAGACCCCGCCGGCGGAGCGGGCGGGGTTGACGAACCTGCCGATGCCGACGGGGCCGCGGGCGCGGCCGCTGCCGGCGGAGGGGCTGACCGTGGCGGTGGCGGCGGAGCGGGCCGGAGGTGCGGGCGAGGGCGGTGAGCCCAGCCGCGCGATCGTGGTGGGGTCAAACGGCTGGTTCTTTGACGGCGTCGTGCGGCCGAGTTCGGTGATCGACGGGCGGGTGGTGTTTGATGCGCCGGGCAACCTGCAGTTGTTTGAGTCGTGCGTTTGGTGGCTGACGGGGCGAGAGGATCGCCTGGGCATGGGCGCAAGCGCGGCGAGCGGAGCGATCATCCCGGAGTTGTCGAGCGGGCAACTGGGCGCGCTCAGGTGGGTGCTGATCGGGGGTCTGCCGCTGGGCGTGCTGCTGCTGGGCGTGCTGTGGCGTGCGGTGCGGGGGTGAGAAGAACGCAAGAAGAAGGCATCGGGCCCTGGGCACTGGGCACTGGGGAAGCCACGAAACGGACCAACGGAGCGGGGCGTGGTGATACGCTTGGCGTGGCATGACACCACCAGCCGGAAAACCCCCGCCCCCCCCTCAACCCCGCACGCCCGCACCGATCGACCGGGCGGCGGCGCGGCCGAAGGCGGAGCCGCTGGCGAACCCCACGGTGAAGGACCTGGCCGACCTGATGCGCCTGGAGGAGCAGACGATCCGCCAAGGGGGCGGGAAGACGGCGATCGATCGCCAGCACGAGAAGGGGCGGCTGACGGCTCGTGAGCGGGTGGACCTGCTGGTGGACGCGCGCGAGTCGGGTGACTCGCCGCCCGAACTGGGCCCCCACTCGCACCGGGATTTGACCGGGCGGTTCTTCGAACTGGCTTTGTGGGCGGCGCACGGGATGTACGCCGAGGCCGGGGGCGCGCCGGCCGCAGGCGTGGTCACGGGGCTGGGGCGCGTGGCCGGGCGGCTGTGCATGGTCATTGCGAATGACGCCACGGTGAAGGCGGGGGCGTTCTTCCCGATGACGTGCAAGAAGATCATCAGAGCGCAGACGATCGCGCACGCGGCACGCCTGCCGCTGATTTACCTGGTGGACTCGGCGGGCGTGTTTCTGCCCATGCAGGAGGATGTCTTCCCGGACATCGACGACTTCGGGCGGATCTTCAGGAACAACGCGGTGATCTCGGCGGACGGCATCCCGCAGATCGCGGCGATCATGGGCTACTGCGTGGCGGGCGGCGGCTACCTGCCGGTGCTGTGCGACACGCTGCTGATGACGGAGGGGAGCGGGCTGTACCTGGCGGGGCCGGCGCTCGTGAAGGCGGCGATCGGGCAGGAAGTGACGGATGAGGAACTGGGCGGCGCGGCCATGCACGCGGCGGTGAGCGGGACGATTGATTTCAAGGAGAAGGACGACCGGGCGTGCATCGAGCGGATCAGGAGTCTGGTGGGCAAATACGGGGAAGGCACGAGGAAGGCACAAAGGCACGAAGGCATGGCGGACGGGACGTCCGCCCCACCACAGGCAAGAGAGCACAAAGACGCAAAGGCGCAAAGCCAAGCGCGTAGCCCAGCGCGGCCGGTGGAGGATGTCTACGGCGTGTTCACGGACAAGAGCGGCGGACAGTACGAGGTGCGCGACCTGATCGCGTGCATCGTGGACGGGCGGGCTGGAAGGCCCGCCCCCCGGGAGGCGGACTTTGACGAGTACAAGGCGGAGTACGGGCAGTCGGTCGTCTGCGGGTACGCGCACATCGACGGGCACGCCTGCGGCATCGTGGCGAACCAGAAGAAGATGACGCGTTCGGGCAAGGGCCAGGTGCAGATGGGCGGGGTGATCTACAACGAGTCGGCGGACAAGGCCGCGCGGTTCATCATGGACTGCAACCAGCGCAGGGTGCCGCTGGTGTTTCTGCACGACACGACGGGCTTCATGGTGGGGCGCGACAGCGAGCAGGGCGGCATCATTCGCGCGGGCGCGAAGATGGTGAACGCGATGAGCAACTGCATCGTCCCCAAGATCGTGGTGATCACCGGCGGCTCATACGGCGCTGGCAACTACGCCATGTGCGGGCGGGCGTTCGACCAGTTCCTCGCGCTCGCGTGGCCCAACGCCAAGTGCGCGGTGATGGGCGCCAACCAGGCGACGGGCGTGCTGACCACCATCGAGGAGGCGAGCCGCAAGCGCAAGGGCGAGGCGATCGACGCCGAGACGCACGAGCGCATCTACGGGGCGATCCACGCGAGTTACACGGAGCAGGCGGATATCCGGCACGCCGCGGCACGGGGATGGGTGGACCGCCTTGTCGAGCCGCACCGGACGCGCGAGGAGTTGATCGTGGCCCTGGACGCCGCGGCCCAAGGATGGAACTACGACAAGGTGTTCAGGACGGGCGTGCTGCAGACGTGAGTAGAGACGTCAGACGCGAGACATCAGGGTTGAGGCCTGAGACGCGAGGGCTGAGAGAGCGGCTCCGTCGGTGGCTTGGTGGTGCGGAGTCAACGGTGCGGAGTGCCTTGTGCACGGTGCTGGGCGCTCTTGGTCGCGGGTTCTAGCCGCACGCTCGCCCGTACGCGTTGATCCAGTTCCGATATTTATTGCACCCCTCGGGCCTTGGGTGTGGGGGTGTAGCCACCCGCCCGGAGCCGCTCTCTCAGTCCTGCTTGAGTTCCGCGCTCCAGTTGACTTCCTGGATGCGCGTGTTGGCCTCCCGGATACGCACCGAGAGTTGTTCCAGTTGTTTCTGCAGGCGCGGCACATCAACCGCGGCGACCCACTTGATCTCGCGCATGCTGTACCGTTCGGGCTCCACGGTGGTGGCCGCGATGGCGGCGGCAACGGTCGCGTGCTCCTGCTTGAGCGCATCACGGGCGGCCACAGCCTCGGTCATGGTGCCCACCTTGGGTACCTTGACCGTGATGTTGGTGCGATTGATCCGAACGATCAGCCCGGCGAGTTCGTGCACGATGCCAGCCGCCTCCTTCAGCAGTTGATTCGGGTCCTCGGAAGGCTTGTCGCCCTCCTGATGGCGCGCGTTCTTCGCGATGCGATCGCGCAGTCGAGCCAACTTGGTCTGGAGGTCGGCCCGCAGCAGGAGCGCTTCGGCGAGCTTCATTCGGGGCTCCTTTTCGCGGCCGACGGGCTTTCTTCAAGCGTGCCCAGAAGGAGTCGAACCTTCAACCTTCGGCTTCGGAGGCCGACGCTCTATCCAATTGAGCTATGGGCACAGAAAGGGGATGACCCGCGACGCGGGCTGTGGGCCCGAGCCGCGAGGAGGCGATGCTACGATGGGCCCCGCATGGAGGCAACGTCATTCGCGCAGTCTGAGGTTCGCCCGGCGAGGCTGGCCGCATCGCCGCTGGGCGCGGTCCTGGCGTTCACGTTCCTGAACTCGATGGGCTCGGGGCTGGTCTCCAACGGCATCTTCTTCATCGCCAAGGAGACGTTCGGGTTCGGCAAGGCGGAGTGCTTCGGGCTGGGTGTGGCCTACGGGGCCGCGTACATCCCGATGGCCATGAACGCGGGGCCGACGGTGCGCTGGCTGAACGGGCGCGGCGTCGGGCACCGGGCCATTCTGGCATGCGTGATGGCGGGCATGGGCCTCATGTGCCTGCTTCCCGGCCTCTCCTGCACACTCTCCGCCGCGGGGCACCCGGCGGCGTGGTCGCTGTGGGCCCTGATCGGCGTCTACGGCGGGCTGTCGGGTCTGCTGTGGCCGATGGTCGAGTCGTACCTGTCGGGCGGGCGGCGGGGCCCCGGGCTGCGGACGGCGACCGGGCGCTTCAACGTCACGTGGTCGAGCGCGCTGGTGATCGCCATGCTGCTGGTGGCGCCGTACACGAAGAACGGGGCGACCCAGGCGCTCGCGCTGCTGGGTGCGGTGCACTGGTTGTCGTGCCTGGTGCTGGTGTGGTTCGGGCGGGCCCCGGCCGCGCACGACGATGCTCATGAACCCCACCCGCCCGTGTACGGCGAGCAACTGGCCATCTTCCGCTGGGTGCTGGCAACGGCGTATCTGGTGCTGAACGCGCTGTTGCCGTACATCGCGGTGGTGGCCGACACGCTCAGCCTGTCGGCCACGATGGCGGTGGTGCTGGGGGCGACGTGGCCGGGGGCCCGTGTGGCGGCGTTCGTCTTCATGGAGCGGTGGCCGGGCTGGCACGGGCGGCGCTCGATGCCGTGGATCGGCTGCGGCATGTTGCTGGCCGGGTTTGCCATGGTGGTGCTGCTGCCGGTGCTGCTCCCGCCACCCCTGGCCCTGCCGGGCGTGGTGGCGGGCCTGCTCGTGTTCGGTGCGGCGATGGGCGTCATCTACGCGGCCACGCTCTACTACATCATGTCGGTCGGGGCGGCGCAGGTCGAGGCCGGGGGCAGTTTCGAGACGCTGATCGGCCTGGGCTACCTGATCGGCCCGCTGTCGGGGCTGGCGGCGGTCTGGTGGTGGCGCGAGAAGGCGGGTGGCACGGGGTACATCGAGACGACGATGCTGGCCCTCGTCTCCGTGCTCATGCTGGGCGGGGTGGCCATGGCCGTCCGCGCGGCACGGGCCACCGCGGCCCGCCACCCAGCGGGCTTGGGCCGGTGAAGCAACCCGGATTGCGCGGCCCGATATCCTGTGCAGGGCCGCGCGGGCCGTTCGGGTTTCTCATGGGCCGGGCGCGGGTGCCCGATCCGCTGCGGGGGTCATCCGGGCTGCAGCGGCGGGCGAAGTCTGCGGACGACGGGTTGCACGGGTGGTGCGTGGCCGTAGGCCGCGTGTGGGGTTTGAGCAGGGAAGCACTATGAAGAAGACCAATACACGCTGGTGGGTGTGCACGGCGGGTGGTGTGATTGCGCTGGCGGGGCTGGCCGCGGCGCTCGGTGCGGCACCGGCTGTGGGCCGGAGCGCACCGGCCAAGCCGGCCGAAACGGCCGCGGCGTCGCCGGTCTCGGCGGTGGCCACCGTGTCGGACCAGTTGTGGCAGATCGCACGCTCGGGGCAGGGCGAGGCGGCGCTGGCCGAACCGCTCAAGGGCGTGGCGGCGGATGTGCCCGACCCGCGGATGGCGGCCCTGCGCGGGTCGGTGGCGAGCCTGGAGGCGAACATCGCCAAGCGCGAGGTGAAGCGGGCCGAGCAGATCGCCAAGGTGGAGAAGGAACTCGACGATGCCCTGGCCGGGGAACGCACCCCGCTGGCCCTGAGCAAGGCGCTCAAGTCGGCGGTGGAACTGTCGATGCTGGTGCCCGACCGGCGCGGGCTGGTGCAGCAGCCCCGCCTGAAGACGCTGATCGAGCGGGCCGACCGCGCGGCCCACGAGGCCGAGAGCGCCATGGACTGGATCATGGCCAGCGAGCTCTTTCTGCGCTTGAACCTGCTGCTGGAGGAGGAGGGCACGTACAAGGCGGACGTGCGGCGGCTGAGCGACCGCCTGGGCATGATCCAGTTGTACGTGCCGCGCCGCCTGTGGGAACTGCGCAACGCCCGGCGCGCGGTGGACAACCTCAAGCCGCTGCCCCCCTTCAACGGTGTGGGCGAGGAGTACGAGGCCAAACTCAAGGGCGTGACCCAGACGATCGTGCTGGCCGCGCTGGTCCGGGCGGCCGAGAGCCATGTGGAGCGCACGAGCATGCGCGACCTGCTGGTGGGCGCGCTCGACAGCGTGCGGACGATGGCGACGACCCGCGACCTGCGCGAGGCCTTCGCGGGGATCGACGACGGCGCGGCCCGGACGGAGTTTGTGAACTGGATCGACCTGCGTATCGCGGAGCTGCTGAACGCCAGGGCCGACCCGGACAACTTCGCCGTCAGCAACCTGTTGAGCGACCTTTTGACCACGAGCCGGCGGACGGTGAAGATCGCCGACGCGGCGGTGCTGCACGAGGTGGGCAACGGGGCCTTTGACCGCCTGGACGAGTTCAGCCAGGTGATCTGGCCGGATGAGTTGTCGCGCTTCAAGCGGATCATGGACGGCGAGTTCATCGGTGTGGGCATCCAGATCGTGGGCGACGAGGAAACGCAACTGGTGAAGGTGGTGGCGCCGCTGGAAGGCACGCCCGCCTTCAGGGCGGGCATCAAGGCCGGCGACCTGATCAAGAAGATCGACGGCAACTCGGCCCTGGGCATCTCGCTCAATCAGGCGATCGAGCAGATCACCGGGAAGCCGGGCACGCGCGTGGTGCTCACCATGGAGCGCAAGGGCGAGGAGATGGAGTTTCCGCTGGAGCGGGCCCGCATTCCCATCAAGACGGTGAAGGGGTGGAAGCGGCAGAGCACGGTGGAGGAGAAGTGGGACTGGTTCATCGACCCCGAGCAGCGCATCGGCTACGTGCGGATCACGGGCTTCCAGGACTCGACCACGCGCGAGTTGAAGGAGGCGATCAACCAGATGAAGGCGGGCCCGGGCGGCCTGCAGGGGCTGGTGGTCGACCTGCGCTTCAACCCCGGCGGCCTCCTGCCGCAGGCGGTGAGCGTGGCCAACCTGTTCGTGGAGCGCGGGCTGATCGTCTATACCGAGACGGCCGGCGGCGTGCGCACGGAGGAGCAGAAGGCGGTGCCGAGCGGGCAGGCGGTGAAGAACATCCCCGTGGCGGTGCTGGTGAACGAGGGCTCGGCCTCGGCCTCCGAGATCGTGTCGGGCGCCCTGCGCCACTACGCGGATCAGGGCCAACTGCGGGCCGTGCTGATCGGGGCCCGCACCTACGGCAAGGGGAGCGTGCAGAACGTGATGCCGCTGTCGCCGGTGGCGATGCTGAAACTGACGGTAGCGTACTACTTCCTGCCCGATGGGCGGCTGATCCACCGGCGCGACAAGGCCACGAGTTGGGGAGTGGACCCGCACATGAAGGTCGAGATGCTGCCGCAGCAGATCTCCGATGCCCTCACGATCCGTCAGGATGCCGACACGCCGCTGGCCTTTGCCGGTCCCGACGGCGCGGGCCTGGACAAAGACGGCAAGCCGCGCACGCCCCCCGAGCCCGAGAAACTGCTCGTGGACGGGATCGACCTGCAACTGCAGACCGCGCTGGTGCTCATGCAGAGCCAGGCCGCCGCCAAACTTGCTCGGGCCGGGCGCTAGCGACGCCGGGTGCCAGGTGTGAAGTCTGCGCGGTCAGGCGTGCGCACCGGGGCGCTCTCTCAGCGGCAACTCACGCGGAAGAACCGCTCGCTGGTTCCGTTGGCCCCGATCACGAAACGCACCCCCTTGCCGCACGTGGGGCAGCGGCCCGTGTAGGCCGTGCCGCAGGGGGATCGGTACGCCCGCGCGTACTGGTTGGCGCACGCAAACCACAGGCGCAAGTAGGGGCGGGGGCCGCTCGCCGGCGCGGCACCGTGCCCGGCCGAAGCGGCCGATGCGCCGCCCGTCAGACCGGGGCTGAGTTCGAGCGTGTCTTCGGGGTCGCCAGAGGTGGGCACGGCGTGCAGTATCGGCGTGGGCACCAGGTTCTCCGTTGTGGTTGAGGCCGGTGAGCCGATAGAATGCCCGCGCAGCCCTCTGGGCCGCCCCTGCGGCTCCCCCCGCCCCCCCCGCCCCCCCCGCCCACGTGCCCAACGCCCTGACCATTTTGCCCGATCCGCCGCCGCCGCCCACGCCCATCGGCCTCATCGCCGGGGGCGGGCGGCTGCCGATCATCATCGCCGAGGGGCTGCGCGCGGCGGGGCACCCGGTGCACGGACTGGGGCTTTTGGGGCAGTTTGACCCGGTGCTGCCGGGGCTGTGCGACACGTTCCGCTCGGTGGGCGTGCTGCGCGTGGGCACGTGGGGCGCGGCTCTGCGGCAGGTGGGCGTCGGCTACGCCATCATGGTGGGCAAGGTCGACAAGGCCGCGTTGATGCACGATCCGTGGAAGATCGTGCGGCACCTGCCCGACTGGCGAACGATCGTGGCGTGGTACCGCCACCTGCGGCACGACAAACGCTCGCACGCGGTGCTGGGCGCAATCGCCGAAGAACTGGGCCGCTCGGGGATTCAACTGTTGGATTCGACCGCTCCCATCCAGCGTGAGATGGCCCACGCGGGCGTGATGGGTACGGTGCACCCCACGCTGGAGCAGCGGGCAGACGTGATGTTTGCATGGCCGCTCTTGGCGGAGGTGCTGCGGCTGGACGTGGGCCAGGCCCTGGCCGTGCGCGAGCGCGACGTGCTGTGCGTGGAAGCGGTTGAGGGCACCGATCGCATGATGGAGCGGGCCGGGCAACTGTGCAAGGGGAGGCCGTGGACGCTGTGCAAGGGGGCGCGGGCCGGGCACGATCGCCGCAGCGACGTGCCCACGGTGGGCGTGAAAACCGTGGAGAACCTCGCCGCGGCGGGCGGACGCTGCCTGGCCCTGGCGGCGGGCGACGTGATCATGATCGACAAGGTCGAGATGCTCAAGCGGGCCGATGCCTTGGGCGTGGCCGTGATCGGCGTGGCGGCGGCGGTGGCGTAGACCGCGCTCACGGCGCCCAGACGTTGCTGCCCTTGGCGGACGCGTCGATCACACCCGGCTTGGCGTGCGTGCCGTTGAGTTTCACCTGCCCGCTGGAGAGGCCGGGGAAGTGCTCCCCCTGCCAACTGTCGGGGTACTTGGAGTCGTCCAGATCAAGGGCCGCCTTGGTGGGGAAGAGCGGGCGGAAGGTGTCGCACATCACGGCGAGTTCGCCCGTGTACGTCGCGCTCAGGCTGGCCTCGATGGTGCCGGGGTGCGGCCCGTGGGGTATGCCCTGCGGATGGGCCGTCAGGCTGCCCACCTCGATCCCCTTGCGGCTGCCGAAGTTGCCCTCGACGTAGTAGAGCACCTCGTCGGAATCGAGGTTGGAGTGGTTGTAGGGCACCTTGATGGCCTGGGGGTGGTAGTCGAGCATGCGCGGGCAGAAGGAGCAGATCACGAAGTTGTGGGCCTCAAAGGTCTGGTGAATCGGCGGCGGCATGTGCAGTTTGCCGGTGATGGGGCTGAAGTCGTCGATGTTGAAGATGAAGGGGTAGTAGCAGCCGTCCCAGCCGACCACATCCAGCGGGTGGTAGTGGTAGGTGTAACTGTGAACCAGGTCGCGGGCCTTGATCCGCACCTCGAAGTCGCCCTTCTCGTCCCACGTGAGCGGGGCCTCGGGCAGGCGCAGGTCGCGCTCGCAGTACGGAGCGTGCTCCAGGAACTGCCCGGTGGCCTTGCTCACATACCGCGGCGGCGGGCCGATGTGGCTGCCGTTGACCGTCTCGATGAGCAGGAACTTGCCGAAGGGCATGGCATCGATCGCGGGGCCGCCGTCGGCGGGCTTGCCGTCGGGGCCGTTCTCACGCCTGTTCCAGATCACCTTGTAGATGATCCCCTTGGGGATCACCAGGTAGTCCTTGGGGCCGAACCTGAGCGTGCCCAGCATCGTGTGGCAGACGCCCGAGCCGAAGTGGATGAAGATGCACTCGTCGCCCTGACCGTTCTTGAAGTGGTAGCCCATCTGCTCGGCGGGGCTGCAGACGGCCATCTCGCAGTCGCCGTTGCCGAAGAGCACGACGCGTCCGCTCACGAAGTCGCCCTTGGGCTTGAGCGGCGCGCTCTTCACGTGCCGCATCCGCATCACGTCTTGCTCCACAAACTCCACCTTGGTCGAGTACTGCTTCTTCCAGCCCGCCACCTGCGTGGGCGGGTGGATGTGGTACATGGTGCTGCTGGGCCCGGTGAAGCCCTCGGTGCCGAAGAGTTCCTCCGAGTACAGGGCCCCGTCGGGCCGGCGAAACTGCGTGTGGCGCTTGCGGGGCAGGGTGCCGAGGCGCGTGTAGAACGGCATGGTGCAGACTCCTCGGGGTGCGGACAGGCAATCCTACGAGGGCAGGCCCGCCGACGGACGCGACACGCGCTGCGCGCTGCGCCCGCCGAAGCCGCGCCCAAGACCCAGCCCGAGGCCGCCCCACACCACGCACGCCGCCACGGCCCCGCCCACCGCCGCGGGCGTGAGGGCCCCCAGCGCGACCTGCAACCACGCCCCGCACTGGTCGCCGAGGCGGTAGATGAAGGTGTCGATGAAGCCCTTGGCCTTGCGGCGGTCGTCGGGCCCGAGCACGGTGTACAGCGCTTCGCGCGCGGGCCGATCGATCGCGTAGTGCAGGGCACGCCGGCCCACCTGCACCCACACCAGCGCGGCCAGGCTGGGCCACGCGTACAGCACGCCGATGCCGATGGCCGTGGTCAGCGGCGTCACCGTCAGCGCGATGCCCACGCCCACCAGACCGACGACCCGGCCCGCGGCCAGCCCCTGCAGCCCCAGCGTCGCGATGTTGGTGTAAAGGTCGATCGCGGCGAACGCGGCGGTGCGGTCCTCGGCCGATACGTGGGCCGCCCGCACGATGCGCTGCTGCTCGAACCACAGGATCGTGCCCGTGGTGCTGTAGAGCAGCAGGTAGACGGCGATGCCTGCCAGGTACGGCGACGAGGCCACGGCCCGCAGGGCGTGCGCGGCCGCGGCGAGCGCGCCCGCGATGCCGCCCGTCAGCGTGCCGCCCCCGGGACCAGCATCGGGCCGATCGGGGCAGCGCACCAGCAGTGTCGCCACGCCCATCGCCGCGAGCAGGGCCGCCGCGCTGATGAAGAGCCACGTGCCGGGCGGAAGGGCCCTGGCATAGGCGGCCATCGTGGCCGAGCCGGCGATGTTGCCCAGCGTGATGCCCAGACCGATGAGGGGGTAGACGCGCTTGGCCCGCTCGGGTGTGAAGAGGTCGCCCAGACGCGACCAGACGAGCGAGAGGCTGAGCAGGTTGAAGACGCTCACGCAAACGATGAAGCCGCCGGCGAGCGGCCACGCCGTGGCCAGCGTGCCGGCGAACGTGAACGCCGCGCCGAACGCGCAGGCCCCGATCATCCAGATGACGTGCGCTGCGAGCCAGAATCGCTTCCACCCGAGGAGCGACACCAGCCATCCGACGACCAGCGCGGCCAGCGCCATGCCGACGAGGGTGGCGGTCGCGGCGGTGGCGGTGGCCCGCTCACCGAAGCGGTCGGCGAGGGCCGCGTTGGCGGCGTCGCGCAGGGGTTTCATGAGCGAGTAGCCGACGAAGAGCGTGAAGGTGAGCACGGCGGCCAAGCCGGCGGGGAGCACCTCGCTGCGATGCAGGCCCACGACCCGCAGGATCCAAGTGGCCGGGGCGGATGGGGCTGGCGCGGGGGCGGGCAGGGGAGCGGGTGCGGAGGGGCCGGGCTGGCTCATGCCGCGGGTATAGCGAACCCGAGTGCGGGGGTTGCCCGTACAATGCTGTATGCGGCGAGTGCTGGCCAGCACAGGCGGGCAGATCACCCTGCTCTACACGAGTTGGCGCATGGCCACGCGCCTGGCGGCGATGCACGGCTGGAAAGACCCCATCCTGGCGGCGGCCGAGCAGTGGAAGCGCGAGGCGAGCGACCTGGGCGCGGCGGCCGCCGGCAGCGGGAAACCAACCCCCTTCGGCACGCCCGGCACCACGCTGGCCGGGCACGAGGCGGCACGCCTGGCCGACCACATTGAGCAGGGGCTGCCCGACATTCCCGGTCAGGATGCGCTGGGGTGGAAGGTCTGCTCGACGATCGACCTGCCCGGCTGGGCGGAGCGGCACGTGGGCAGGCGTTACCTGCGGGTGATCCGTCCCGGGGCCAGGGTTTCGCCCGTGGAGTACTTCAGCGGCGAGAGCAAGCGCCGTCTGCACCGCCTGCTGCGCGTGCTGCGTGGTGGCGAGGTGGTCGTTACCGCCCTGCCCGACGTGGTTGAGGACGCCTGAGGCAGCGTTGGCGGGCGAATATCGGCGATTTGCTCAATGTTCGTGTTCCGGGCGGGCATCCGGGCTTGACTTATCCGGGCCATGATGTAGGCTGTGGGTTCAGAGAATCCGCGCCGCGCGATGGTTGATTCCATCGACGGCACCCGTTTCCATCAACCTTCACGATCCACCGGTGCCTCCAGGGACGTGGAAGTAAGGAAATGGGGGAGAGAGTTATCGGGGACCGCACCGGCCCCTTTGCCCGTCGGCACATTGACCGTGTGCCGCCGGGTTTTTTTGGCCGCCGACAGGCACGCGGCCGACGCGGGGCCGGCGCACCCCGTGCCCCCCCACTACGCTCGCCGCATGGCACGCACACCCTCGACGATGGTCGAACTTGGCATGGCCGCTCCCGACTTTGACCTGCCCGACACGGTGAGCGGCCGGCGCGTGTCGCTCGCGAGCCTAAGCGGGCACAAGGCCTTGCTGGTCATGTTCATCTGCAACCACTGCCCGTTTGTGAAGCACGTGCGGGCCGAGTTGGCACGCCTGGGGCGCGATGCCCAGGCCCGCGGCGCGGCCGTGGTGGCGATCAGTTCCAACGACGTCGCCACCCACCCCGACGACAGCCCCGACAAGATGGCCGCCGAGGCACGCGAGGCGGGGTACACGTTTGCGTATCTCTACGACGAAACGCAGGCCGTGGCCAAGGCCTACCGCGCGGCGTGCACCCCCGACTTCTTCCTGTTTGATGCGGCGCTGCGGCTCGCGTACCGCGGCCAACTCGACGACAGCAGGCCCTCCAAGTATGTGGAGCGCGACATCCCGGTCACGGGGGCCGATCTGCGGGCCGCGCTCGACGCGGTGCTGGCCGGGCGGGCACCGGCCGCCGTGCAGAAGCCCAGTCTGGGGTGCAACATCAAGTGGAAGCCGGGCAACGAGCCCGCCTATTACGCGCGGTGAGAGGGCGTGGCGGAAACTGCCCGACGCGGCGGACCGTATGTGCTGACGGCGGCGTGCATGGCGAATGACGCACCAACCCGGCGGCGGTACCACCTCAACGGCACCTTCGTGGTGTTCAGCCTGCTCACGCTGCTACTGGCTCTGGGCGCCTTCAACAGCAACAACAACCTGCTCTTCTGGCTCTTCGGCCTGGCCCTGAGCCTCATCGTCGTCTCAGGGCTGGTCAGCGGGTCGATGCTCATGGGCGTGTCAATCCGCCGGCTGGAGGCAAGCCCCGGCACGGCGGGCGGCCCCATGCTGGTGCGCTACGCGGTGCGCAACGCCAACCGCCTGGTGCCGATCTTCGCCCTGCGCATCACAGAGCGGAGCGGCGGCGGGCAGCCGCGCGTGCTGGCGTTCGCCGCCTGCGTGCCCGCGGGCCGGACGCGCGTGATCGAGGGCATCGCGCTGTCCGACACCCGAGGGCGGTTCGCACTCAACGCATTCGAGGCGGCCACCAGTTTCCCCTTCGGCATCATCCGCAAGTCGCTCCTGTTTGACCAACCCGGCCGGCTGGTGGTGCGCCCGGCCGCGGCCGACCCGGGGCCCCTGCCCGTACCGCCCGACCGGTCCGGGCACCAGGCCGAGGCCGAGCGGCTGGTGCGCGACTGGCGGTCCTGGTCGGGCGAAGAGCGGCTTGCAGGCGTGCGTGAGTACGCAGCGGGCGACCCCCCCGGCCGCGTGGCCTGGCGGGCGTCCAGCCGCGCCCTTGCCGAGCCCCTGGGGCGCGACCCGCTGCTGGTGAAGCACCACTGGCGGCTCCCCAGCCGCACACGCCGCGTGGTGATCGACCTCGACCTCGCCGGGGCACGCTCCGATGCCGAGTACGAGGGCCTGATCTCACGCGCGCTGGGCGCCGCCCGGCGGCTCTGCGCCGGCGCGCAGGGGCGCGACGTGCACGTCGGACTGCGCGTGAGCGCGGCGGGCGCGTTCGCGCGGCCGCAGCCGGGTGCCTCCGCGGTGGCAGAGGTCCTGACCGACCTGCCGCGGTTCGGCGACCAGCGCGGCTGGCGCGCTCCGTCGGGGGCTGACCTGCGCGGGTGCGTGCTGCTGCCCTACCCGGCGCGCGGGGGTGGGTTGTGAGCGCACCTGCCACGCCGGCACCTGTGGTGTCGCGCCGCTTCCTGGCGCTGTCGCTGGCGACGGCCCTGATCGGCGTGCTGTCGTACTGCGCCGCCGACCAGAAGCCGCTGCTGGCCGCCGTGGCCTTGGCCGCCGGCGCGGCGTCGGCGTGGATGACGCTCGGCCGGGCTCCGGCCGGCTTGCGGGGACTGCCGCGCTGGGCCGTGAACGTGCTGGTGCTGGCGGCCACGGCCAACGCGGCCCTGGCGGTGTCGTCGCGTGCCAACCCGCTGGTGTCGGACCTGAGCGACTACCTCACGCTGGTGCTGCTCACGAAGTTGCTGGATCGGCGCCGCCCGCGCGACGAGGCGCAGGTGCTCGGCCTCTCGATGTTCGTGGTGATCGGGGCCGTGCTGACGAGTAACAGTTTCCTGCTGGGCTTGGCCCTGGCGGCGTACACGCCGATGGCCCTGGGTGCCGTGGTGTGGTTTCAGGTGTACACGGGGCGGCGCAGCATGGCGGAGTTGGCCTCGGGCCTGCGTCCGCGCGACGGGTGGGGCGGCGGCGCGGGCCGCAGGCTGGCCGCTCTGGCTGCGGTGAGCGGACTGGCGGTGATGGGCCTGGCCCTGACGGCCTTTGTCGGCACACCGCGCACGCTCGCCTCGCAGGCGATGGGCGGCTGGGGTCAGGGCGCGGCGGGTGCGCAGGCTGACTTCCGGCCGGACATCGAACTTGGCCAGGTGGGCCTGCTATCGGCATCTGAAGACGCCGTGATGGACGTGGCCGTGGCGGATGCCGCCGGTGCCCCGCTGGCCGCCCCGCCCGCGATCATCTACCTGCGCGGGAGCGTGCTCGAGGACTACGACCCCGTGCACGGGCGCTGGGCCGCGCCCCGGGGCCGGCGCGGGACCGGGCGGTTCGTGTCGCGTGAAGAACTGCCCGCCGGCGAGGTGCTGGCCCTTCACGCGGCGGGGCGTGAGGGTCCGTGGGCCCAGGCCGCTTTGCGTTACACGATCAACGTGCACCGGCAGCCGGCGGGCCGCTGGCCGCTGCACGCCCCGTGGCGCACGCTGGCGGTCTCGTCGCCGAACGTGGTGAAGATCGGCCGCACCGCGGCCTCCGTGCTCGAGCGGACCGAGGGGGCGGCGGGTCGGCTCACCTACACCGCCGTCGCGGGGCCCGACCCGGGCGACCCGGGCGCAGCGGCCGACCGCGTGCCCCGGGCAGCCGCCGCGGCGGGGCCGGAGGTGACGGAGCGCATACGGGCTCTGGCCGAGTCGGTGCTGCGTGAGGCCGAGGTGCCCATCACGCTGGCCGAGCGTGAGGCGGGCGATGCCCGGCGTGCGGCGCAAACGCTGGCGCAGCACCTGCGGACGCGCTACGCATACACGCTGGAGATGGTGGCGCCGGTACCGGGGCAGGACCCCATCGAGATGTTCCTGTTCGACACGCGGCGCGGGCACTGCGAGTACTTCGCGGCGGCCCTGACGGCCATGCTGCGCTCTGTGGGGATCGGCGCCCGGATCGCCACGGGGTACGCGGCGGGCGAGTACAACCCGATCGTGGGGGCCTATGTGGTGCGGCGCTCCGATGCCCACGCCTGGGTGGAGGTGCGTGTGCAGGACGAACCGGCAAGGTGGGAGGTGTTCGACCCCACGCCGCCGGGCCAACTGGCGCACAGCCAGCGGGCTGCCGGGGAGAGCATGTTCGCACAACTCATCGCCCGTGTGCGCCAGACGTACGAGGCCGCGGAACTCCGCTGGATCCAGTCGGTCGTCGCCTTCGACCAGTCGCCCGCCGGGAACTATGACTTGTTCGCCGCGGGTGAGGGAGCCCGCCGCCGGGTGCGCGGCCTGACCCGCTTCGTCGACGGATTGGTCGAACGCGTGGTGGGAGACGCCGAGACGCCGATCTCGGCCCGCGACCGCTGGCTGCGCTGGGTGGCGGGCGTGGCGGTGCTGGCCGTGCTGGCCGCCGTGTCCGTTGCGGGGCTGCTGCTGGGCGTGCGCGCGCTGCTGCGACACCTCCGCCACGGAGCCGGAGCGGCCCGCCGTGCCGCATGGCCGCGCCGCGCCACCCCGGTGTACCTCGCGGACCTGCTCAAGGCGCTCGAGCCCGGCTCCGCGACCGGAGGCCGCCCCGCTGGCGTGCATCCGCTGGCTTTCGCACGGGCCCGCGCCGCGGCCCTGGGCGATCAGGCGGGCGAAGCGATCGATGTCGTGTACCTTGCCTATCGCGAGCGCTTCGGCGGCCAACCGGCGACGCGGGCCGAGGCCCGCGAGGCCGGCCGGCGGGTGCGGGCCATTCGCACGGCCCTGCGGGGCCGAACCGGGTCAGTCCCGATGGGGCGATAACCGGTGCGCCTGTGCAGCGGCGCGGCCTGGCACGCGCACGCGGGCCGCCTGAGGCGGGCCGCCGCGGCGAATGCTGGCCGCGATCGGCCGCGAATCCGATGCTCGGGTTGGCCGCCGCTGCGCACCCCGCGCGCTCTGCACCGGCCGAGGGAGCCCACGACATGCCGGCATCACGCTCGCGGACAGAACGGTGGATGGACCTGATGGACCAGATCGCGGTGCGTGGCGGCGCGCTCGAGATCGCGCTGGCGCACGGCGACACGGGGGCGGACGGCACCCCCTCCGACAGCCCCGATCGCACCGGGCCGGCCGAGCCCGCCGACGTGGTCTGGCGGGTGCGGCTGCTGGACGTGAGCGAGACCCGCCTCGTGGTCGACCCCCCGGCCGCGCTGGGGCGGCCGATCCACATTCCCGAGGGCGTGGAACTGGTCGGTGCCATGAGCGTGGGGCAGAACCGCTGGATGTTCCGCACGCGCGTGCTGGGCTACCAACCCGCGGCCCGGGGCGGGCCCACCGGCCAGACCCTGGGCCTGGTGCTGGCCCGGCCCGAGCAGGTGGCGCGCTGCGCCCGCCGGACCCTGCACCGCGTGAGCGGGGCCGAGGTGCGTCTACCCGGTGTGGACTGCTGGGTGCTCGATGACCCCGCCAGCACCATCGCCGCCGAGACGGCCAACCGGGCCACGATCCGTGCCCGCACGGGGGTGGGGCACGGCGGCGATCCCATGCCGCAGGATGCCGGGTTTGAGGCGCTCGACACGCTCTGCCTGCCGCGCGTGAGCGCACCGATCAAGGGGCGGATGCAGAACCTCTCGGGCGGGGGCATGGGCCTGGTGCTGGGGCCGGAGGACGCGGCGACGGCCCAGCGGGCACGGTTCATGTGGCTCAAGGTCGACCTGCGGCCCGACATCCCTGAGCCACTGGCGCTCACCGCACGGGTGGCCCACGCGCACCTCGACTCCAACCGCAACACCTGCGTGGGCCTGGCGTTTGACTTCCGCCACCATCCGGCCCATCAGCGCTTCGCCACCGAACTGCTGGCGGACTACGTGGACCGGCTGGTGAACCGCCGGGCCCTGCGACGGGCGGCCTGAGCGGGCGGTTTCGCTATCATCAGGGCATGACGGCGGCAGCGGCAAGCGGCGTGGGGGTCGGGCAGGCCGACGTGGGCGTGGCCCTCGATGTGAACGACCTCGACCGGTCGTGCCGCTTTTACGCGCTGGCTCTGGGCTTTGAGGTGGTCGGCGGCCGACGCGCCGGACTGATTCTCGAAGAACGCGTGCTGCGCTCGCCCCTCGTGCCGGGCCTGGCTCTCACGCTGCGCGCGGCCTTTGGCAAGCGGGCCACCGGCGGCGGGCCCGGCAGTTTGCTCGGCCTCACGGTGGCCGTGCCCGATGCCCCTGCGCACGCCGCGCGGCTGGGGGACACGGTGCGGTGGATCGGCACGGCACCCGGCCAGCCCGAAGCCCCCGGGCGGTACCGGTTTGTGGACCCTGACGGGTACCAGATCGAACTCGTGAGCCGGGCCTGATCCGCACGGGGAGGTTCACGCAACCGGTCCGCGCCCCAGCGGGGGCCGCTTGCCCGCCCGCGCCGGCTTTGTGCAATCTTGATTCGCGGCCCGGCATCGGCTGTAATAGGGCCTTCACTCCGGCGCTTCGGGCCGGGGTCCAACCGGCTCCCTCACGCGCACCCGGTGCGTGCGTCGGGCCGTTCAGGCTTGCCCGAGCGGGCCGCGTACGCGGCCCGCGAGTGTGAGCCCGCCGGGAGTGCCGATCGGCGGCGGCCCGGCGCATAGATCTGCGCGGATTTGGCAGGCCTTGGGAGCGTGGTATGAGGCCGGCGAGCGACCAGACGAGCGGCGATAGACCGGGCGCGTGGCCCGTGTGCGACGCCGATGCGGTCGGGTGTTCGACGGCCAATGCGTTGGCGGCGGGATGATCGGCTCCCGGGGCTGAGGCGCAGAGGTGAGCGGCGGCGCGGGCCGCGCCGTGGGCCTGCGGGCGTGCGGCGCGGTGCGTGGGTGGTGCCCTGTCAGGCGACGGTGCGGCGCGGGCCGCGCCGGCGCACAAGGGAGCGCGACCATGCTCATCGACAGCGTGTGCGGACAGATGCTCGCGGCGGTGGCGACCGAGAGCCTGGCCTGGGGCGGCGGTGCCCTGGTGGCCGGTGTGGCCCTCGGGCTGGTGGTGGGCGTGCCCCTGTTGCGGCGCCAGGCGGGTGGCGTGCTGGCGGCGGCCCGGGCGGATGCGGCCCGGTTAACCGGCCGCGCGGAGGAGGATGCCCGCTCGACCGTGCAGCGTGCGGAATTGGACGCCGAGAAGCGGATCGCGGAGCGGAAAGAGAAGTTCGAGCGCGAAACCGAGGCGGCCCGCAACGAGATCCGCGAGGGCGAGCGGCGGATCGCCAAGCGCGAGGACCTCCTGGACAAGAAACTGGAGAGTTTGACGCAGAAGGAAGAGCAGGTGACCCGCCAGATCGAGACGCTAAGGGAGCGCGAGGCCAAGGCGGCCGCCAGCGAAGCGGAACTTGCGGGCGTGCTTCAGCAGCAGCGGGACCGGTTGCTGTCCATCACGGGGCTGAGCATGGAGGCGGCCCGCGAACTGCTGCTCCAGCGGGTGGAGGACGAGTGCCGGCAGGAGATGGCCAAGGTGACGCGCAAGATCACCGACGAGGCGGAGGGGCAGGCCAAAGAGAAGGCCCGCGAGATCACGCTCATGGCGATCCAGCGCTGCGCCACGGAGCACACCACCGAGAGCACCGTGCGCACGGTGCCGATCCCCTCCGACGACATGAAGGGGCGGATCATCGGGCGCGAGGGGCGGAATATCCGGGCCATCGAGAAGGCGACGGGTGTGGACATCATCGTCGACGACACGCCGGGGGTGATCGTGGTGTCGTGCTTCGACAAGATCCGCCAGGCGGTGGCGGTGGAGAGCCTGCAGCGGCTGATCGCCGACGGGCGGATGCACCCGACGCGCATCGAGGAGGTGGTGGAGAAGGTGCGCTCCGAGATCGACCAGAAGGTGGTGAAGGCCGGCAAGGACGCCGTGCTGGAGGTGAACCTGCGCAACGTGCACGGCAAGGTGTCGGAGGCGATGGGGAAACTGATGTACCGCACCAGTTACGGGCAGAACGTGCTGCGGCACTCGGTGGAGGTGGCGTTTTTGTGCCAGATCATCGCGGACCAACTCGGGCTGGACGGCACGCTGGCCCGCCGCTGCGGCTTCTTGCACGACATCGGCAAGGCGATGGACCACGAGCAGGAGGGGACGCACCCGCAGATCGGGCACGATTTCGCCAAGCAGTTTGGCGAGCGGGAGCCTGTGCTCAACGCCATCCTGGGCCACCACGGCGACGTGCCCTCGACGAGTTTCTACACCCCGATCGTGATGGCGGCCGACGCCGTCTCGAGCGCCCGGCCGGGGGCCCGGCGCGAGAGCCTGGAGAAGTACATCCAGCGCCTCGAGCAACTGCAGGACATCGCCCTGGGCCACAAGGGCGTGAACGAGGCGTACGCGATCCAGGCCGGGCGTGAGGTACGCGTGATGGTGGATGCCAAGCGTGTGTCGGACGACGAGGCCCTGGTGATCGCGCAGTCGATCGCCCGCAAGGTGAGCGACGAGATGACCTTCCCCGGCGAGATACGCGTGACGGTGCTGCGCGAGACCCGGGCGGTTGAAGTTGCCCGCTAGCGCCGCGCTGGGAGCGCCTCGCGCCACGAGCGCTCGAGAGCACGGTCGAAGATGGTCAGCCCCGGCCGGGCCAGCAGGTCGGCGGCGAGGCGGTCCATGGCCTCTCGCTCCGCGCGCAGGCGGGCCTGACGCTCCAGTTCAGTCCGGGCGGCCTCAATGGAGACACCGGTGCCGGGGAGTCGCTCTTCCACCAGCAGCAGCCCGTAGCCGCGTTCGAGGGCGAGCACCGGAGACAGTTCGCCCCCCGGCATCGCAGCCCCCGCTTCGGCCGCCTGCCGCAGCACCATCGGATACGCGGGGTCGGCCGGGCTGATCGCTCCCAGCGAGCCGCCCGCCCGGGCCGAGGCATCGGTCGAGATGGCCCGGGCCAGCGCCGCAAACCGCGTGGGCAGATCGACAGAGCCGTCGGCCAAGCGGGCCCGGGCCGCCTGGGCCTCGGCGTGGGTCGCGACGGTGATCAGCCGCACCCGGAGACGCGGGCCGTGCTGCACGGCGTGGGCGAGTTCCACCGCCCCCGCGTCCACCGCCACGTCGGCCTGTACCAGCCACCGCAGCAGCGCGTTGCGGCGCACCAGGGCGGCGAAGCGGCGTTCGCCCAGACCCCGGGCACGCCGCACCGCCTCCATCGCCTGCTCCGACTGATCCGAATCGAGGGCCCCCAGTCTGAGCGCGCCCGGGCCGGCCGCCAGCGCGAGGCGGATGCGCTCGCGCTCGGCGGCCAGATCGGCCTCTGCGAGCGCGATCCCCCGCGCCGCCGCCTCCGCCTCGATGCGGGTGTCCAGCACGTGCTCCTGCAGCACCGCACCGCCCGCGGCCTCTACCAGCGCGGGCAGCAGCGCGGACCACTCCACCGCCGCGCCGTCGAGCAGCGCGGCGGGCCGCTGGCCGGCCACGCCCGCGGCGAGGGCGGTGGATGGTCCCGTCCGCGCCCCCCCCGGTGAGGGCGTGTCGCGCTGGGCCGACGGCGTGGCAACCGGTGGCGAGAGCCCTGTCGAGGGGGTTGGGGCCGAGCAACCCGAAACCAGGCCCAGGGCGATGACTGCGGGGTAGAAAAGGGGGGTACGGGTGAGCATGACGCAGTTTAGAAGGGTTTTCCACAGAACCGGGGTTGCACGGACCGAGAACATCTTGTATGGTCCCTGTAGGTCTCGCGGGGAATCAGGGCGCACGAGAACCGGAGCACCGTTCTGGTGTTCCGTGCGATAGGGGTGCCCGCATGCCCGGACCGCGGATGGTTGCGTATTCACGTGCAAGGCTTGGCGAGGGTGGCCGGTGCGGCTTCACGCTGGTGGAGTTGCTGCTGGTGATCGCGATCATCGCGCTGTTGATCTCGATCTTGATGCCCGTGCTGGCGGAGGGGCGGCGGACCTCGTGGCAGGCCCAGAACATCTCCAATCTGCGCAACTTCGGCACCGCGGCGGGGTCGTACGCGGCCACGTACCGCGACCGCATCTGGTCGTTCTCGTGGCGCATGGACTCGCCCATGCCGACGCGTCTGCTGGTGAATCGCCGGCTCATGTTCACCAACGACGTTGACGCCGCCGCGTGGCAGGCGATCGACATCATCCGGCGGCGGGCCACGCCAGCGCAACCCAACTTCCCGGATCAGGGCGCGTGGATACCGCACGTGCTGTACGCACACCTCGTGCTGCAGGATTTTCTGGCCTCGCGCCTGCCCGAGCCGATGGTGCGTTCGCCCTTTGACGTGGTGCGCAAGCACTGGGCTGAAGAGGTGGGCAAACGCACCCTGCGAGAGATCGCGGAGGTGCACGGGCTGCCGGGCAACCCGGCCAGCACGGGTCAGCGCTGGCCCTACTCCAGCAGTTACCAGCAGACACCGGCGTGCTACAAGCCCGACGTGGAGAACTCGGTGAGTTTCCTGCGCCAGGGCGAGAGCGATGGCGTGTACGAGTTCTCGATCAGCAAGACCTTCCGGCTGGGTGATCGCCGCCACACCGAGGTGCACTTCCCTTCGAGCAAGGTGATGGTCATGGAGGGGTTCTCGCGTCACTTCGGCAAGCAGCCGTACTTCTTCGCCCACCCCTACGCCCGCACCACCAATACGTTCTTTGACGGATCGGTGCGGGTGGTGGCGAACCCCGACTTCAACACCGGCGGCTACCTCATGCGGCACGGCGTGCAGATCTCGATCACGAGTGCCACGGTGAGCTACTTCAGCAACCAGGCCATCGGGCACCCGCTGTGGCCCGACTCCAGCCCGCACGAGGGCCTGCACGGCCGGCAGCGCTGGACCATGGGCGGCCTGCGCGGGCTGGACACCGGCGGCAAGCAGTTGTACGGCGACCCCACTGGTCGCGTGGCCGTGCCGCGCTGAGACGCCCGGTACACTGGCGGCATGAAGATTCTCGTCGCGGACAAGTTCGAGAAATCGGGCCTCGACGGCCTTGCCGCGCTCGGGGCCGCCGTCGCCTACCTGCCCGAGGCGGGTGCCGCCAACATGACCGGGGCCTTGGTGGAAGCCAGGCCCGGCGTGCTCGTGGTGCGCTCGAGCAAGGTGCCGGGGCCCGCTGTTGTGGCGGGCGCCGACGCGGGTCTCAAGGGCATCATCCGGGCCGGCGCCGGATACGACAACATCGACTGCCCCGCCGCCACGGCCCGCGGCATCGCCGTGTGCAACTGCCCGGGCACCAACGCCGCGGCGGTGGCCGAACTGGTGATGGGCCTTCTCCTCGCCCTCGACCGGCGGATCGTTGAACAGACCGTGGATCTGCGGGCAGGCCGCTGGAACAAGAAGGAGTACTCCAAGGCGCGGGGCCTGAAGGGGCGCACGCTGGGCGTGATCGGCGCCGGCGGCATCGGGCGCGAGGTGATCCAGCGGGCCAAGGCCTTCGGAATGGCGTGCGTGGTGCACTCCCTGAACATGACCCGCGAACGCGCCGCAGACCTGGGCGTGCAGTATGGCGGCCGCACACGCGAAGAGATGCTCGCCATGCTGCCGCGCTGCGATGCCGTGAGCGTGATGGTCGCGGCCAACACCGAGAGCGAAGGCATGTGCGACGGCGATTTCTTCGCGGCGCTCCGGCCCGGAGCGATGTTCGTGAACACGGCACGGGGGAGCGTGGTGTGCGAAGATGCCCTGGCCGCTGCCGTGAAGAGCCGCGGCGTGCGAGCCGCGGCCGATGTCTTCGCGGGCGAGCCGGCGGGAGCGAGCAGCGTGGCGGAGTGGAAGACGCCGCTGGCCGATCTGCCCGGCTTCGTGGGCACGCACCACATCGGCGCCAGCACCGACCAGGCTCAGAGCGCCGTGGCCGACGAGGTGGTGCGGATCGTGCGGGTGTTCATGGAAGCGGGCCGGTGGGAGAATCGGGTGAACTGAGGCGGCCTGCGGCCTAATCGTCCGCCGCGGTGGCGGCCCGCAGCGTGCGCCGTTCCTTCTCACTGAGACTGGCCAGCCCGTGCTCGGCCACCTTGGCGAGGATGCGATCAACCTCGGCCCGGCCGGGCCCCGGGCGTGCGTCAGCGGTCTTACGCGAGTCCGTGAGCACGTCGAAAAAGTCGCGGAGCAGGTGGGTGCGGCGGATGAAGAACCACCCGGCGACGGCGCCGCCCACGTGGGCGGCCTCGCCGCCGCGGTTGGCGCTGCCCCAGAGCAGGCTCACGAACGCCAGGGCCGTGAAGCCGTAGACCGCCGTGCGCATGCGCAGCGGGATGATGCCGAGCACCTCGACGATAGCCCCTGGCGCAATGAACGCAGCGGCCATGAGCACGCCGAAGATGCCGGCCGAGGCTCCGACCAGCGGCATAGAGGGGTCGTCAAACAGCAGGCCCGGCAGCCGCACACCTGGCAGGAGGTAGTTGCCAGTGAAGTTCAGCACCAGGTAGAGAATCGCCCCGAAGATGCCGCACACGAGATAGAAGGCCGCGTAGCGCTTAGACCCCAGGTACTGCTCAACCAGGCCGCCCACGAACCAGAGCCCGAGCATGTTGAACACGAGATGCGCGATGCCGGCGTGCAGAAACTGGAAAGTGAGAAACCGCCACACCTCATAGTCAAAGAACGCGCGGGCCGTGGAAAAGTGGAACCAGGCGAACAGCGGCGACACGCCCTGGGCAAACTGGCGGCCGATGGGCGTGGGGAGCGGAGTGCCGTTCTGATCCACCACCGTGTTGCCGAAGGGATCGGTGAGGGGCCGCTGCGGATCGACGAACACTCGCAGTTCCTGCACGCGCGGGCCGCGCGGGTTCCATGCTCGCTCGAACACGCCCTGGCGGGCGATCTGGTCGGGCTTCACGCCCGGCCCGTACTCCGGGCTGCCCCATTGGGGGCGGAGGAAGGGCGACGTGTTGGTGAGGCCGGTCAGCACAAACACGGCGATGTTGACGACGATCAGCCATGTGTTGAAACTGAGCAGCCCGCGCCGGCGGGCGGCGGTGCGCAGGCCGCGCGACCCCGGGCGGGCGGTCTTGGCTCGCAGATAGTCGCGGTCGGAGAGGGCCACAGCGCGAGTCCTTTCGCGTGGATTGGCGACCGGGTTACAGCAGGGGATTCTTGGCGCCGTGCGTGTACTCACGCGTCGGGCTGAGGCCCGGCTGCGGGTTCACAAACACATCCGTGTAGAGTTCGGCCGCGTCGGGCGCCGGGGCCTGCTCGGCAAACTCCAGCGCATCGCTGGCATCGGCCTTGCACGCGTCCACCATTTCCTGGAACGCCGACTCGCTCAGGCACTTGCGCTCCATCATCAGGTGCTGGGCGAGCAGTTCGATCGAGTCGCGGTTCTTCACCGTGTCGACCTCGTCCTTGGTGCGGTACTTCTGCGGGTCGCTCATGGAGTGGCCCTGATACCGGTAGGTGTGCAGGTCCACAAAGCCCGGCCTCTGCTCGTCGCGGCAGCGGTCGGCAAAGGGCTTGAAGAGGTCGTAGACGTTCAGGATGTTCATCTCGCCGCCCGGGGCGGGCCTGGCGAGGTCGCGGTCGATGGTCTTGGCCGAAACCTCCAGCCCGGCGATGCCGTAGGCATCGGCCTTGGCGAGCAGGTTGTGGGCCATGGTGGTGCCGCGCTCGATGGCGGTGCCCATCGAGTAGCGGTTATTCTCCACGATCCAGATGCAGGGGATGTTCCACAACCCGCCCAGATTCATGGCCTCGTGCAGTGCGCCCTGGTTGAGCGCGCCGTCGCCCAGGTAGCACAGGCTCACCTTCTTCCTGGGCGGCCCACCATCAAGGGCCTTGCCCATCACCTCCCACTCGTAGCGCGAGGCGAAGGCCAAGCCCAGACCCAGGGGCGTCTGCGCCCCCACGATGCCGTGCCCCCCGAAGAGCCAGTTGGGCCGGTCAAACATGTGCATCGACCCGCCCTTGCCCTTGGCGCACCCGGCCGCCTTGCCGAACATCTCGGCCATGCAGGCCCGGGCCGACATGCCCCGCGCCAGCGCGTGCCCGTGGTCCCGATACGCCGTCACCACCGGGTCGTCGTGGTTCACCGCGTTGATGGTCGCCACGGCGCACGCCTCCTGCCCGATGTAGAGGTGGCAGAAGCCGCCGATCTTGGCCTGCTGGTACGCCTGGGCGCAGCGGTTCTCAAACTCGCGGATCGCGACCATGCTCCGCAGCCACTTGAGCAGCGTGGCATCGGGCAACTGAGCCGATGCGGACCGGGCCTTTGCGCCCGCCACACCGCCGGTGCCGGGGCCGGACCTGGCGGCCGATGCGCCGTTGGCCGCAACCGCCTGCGTGCCCGTGACGGCCGTGCCCGGCGCCACCGCCTGCGGCGCGCCGTACACGAGTTTCGAGCCCTTGGAGTACAGATTCTGCGACGGTGCTTCGGCCATGGTCTTCATAGAGCAAGTCGATCGGCTCACCCGCGGCCGCACGCACGCCGCGCCTGAAGAGCCTGTTGGGATGATCTTAGGTGCCACGCCCGCACGGTTCTGCGCGACCGTCGGCGGTGCGCCGCACCCCTAAGCGGCCCGGCCCTTCCAGACGCGCCGGCCCAGCAGGTGCAACGCGAAACTGTGCCACTGGATCAGCGTCATCAGCGCCACGCACGCCGGGTGGAGCACGACACCCACCCAGGGTTGCCCGAAGCGCGCAGCCAGCATCGCCCGCTGCACGACGTTGCACCCCACGGCAAGCCCTGCCGCGGCCGTCGCGCTCCCGTCGGGCACCAGCGCCGGCCACGCCCGCCCCGCCAGAGCCGCCACCAGCACGCCCCAGGGCAGGACATGCCCGACGGCGTGCAGCAGGGTGAGCAGCACCAGCAGCGCGGGATTGCCCAAGCCCTCGTAGGCGTTCTTCGTGAACCCGCGCCAGGTTTGCCTCAGGCCGCGGTACATGCGGACGGAGCAGAGGTCGCTGCCGTCGAAGAGGTCGGTCTTGAAGCCCGCGCGGCGCATCGCACGCGGCAGCATGATGCCGTCGTGCATGCTGGCGCGAAAGACCGCGTGCCCGCCCGCCGCGATGTACGCCTCACGCCGCACCAGCAGAAACTGCCCGCACCCCGCCGACGCGGCCGGGTCGAGCGTGCGCCGCATCCGCCCCACGGGCAGATAGGCGAAGAGCACAAAGTGGATCATGGGCACGATGAGACGCTCGCCCAGTGTGCACGTAACCTGACGCGGAAAGGTTGAGAGGAGGGCCACCCCGCGGGCCTCGGCCGCCGCCAGCAGCCGGGCCAGCCGTACACCCGCTTCACCCCCGTGCACAAACTCCACATCGGCATCGGTGAAGAGCAGCCACGGCGCACGCCCGGCACGGCCGAGCACGTCGCAGGCGTGCTGCTTGCCGTTCCACCCCGCCGGCAAGTGGCGTGTGGGCACGCTGCGGATACGGGCATCCGCGGCGCACAGGCCAGCCACAATCGCGGGGGTGCGGTCGGTGCTCTGGTCGTCGTAGACCAGCACCTCCGTGCTCAGCCCGGTGGATGATCCACCCGTGCCGGCCAGGCCCAGCACCGAGCGCACGCAGCGCTCGATGTTCGCTTCCTCGTTGCGGGCCGGGATGCACACCGACAGGGCCGGCCCGTGGTCTGCCGAGGCCGGACCCGTTGGGAGGTTGCCCGCGCCGGTGCCCTGCCACCCTTCTACGCCGCGATACCGCCGCAGGTTGACCCACGTGAAGACGGCCGCGAAGGCGGCAACGGGCACCGACCCGCACCAGACTGTCCACTCCAGAGCCGTCACGCGGGACGCTCACGCCGGCCCGCAGGTTCGATCCGGCCGCTCCGCCCCCGCAGCCGCAGCCATGCGTCGTAGAGCGGGTGAATCCGCGCCGGCCGGTCGCCGCCCGCCCCGCCCGCGCCCATCGCCTCAAAGGCACCCTCGTCGCGAGCGATCACCCGCTCCGCCAGGGCCCCGGCGCACGACGCGAACGCCGCCGTAAACGCCCGCTGCAGCGTGGCCGTGGAGACCATGCCGCGCTCCGTCCACGGCGGGAGTTCCACCCCTTGCGCGTTCAGCAGCAACTCGGGCCGCCGGTCCGTCCAGAACACATACTCGATCGCCACAACGGCCACACGCAGGCCGCACGGCGAAGCCCTATCGCTTGCCAGCGACCTGGACATGAGCCGGGCCGCCAGTGCGGCGGCCCCCGGCCGCAGCACGATGGGCGCCCGCGGATCGGCGAACGTCCCCTGCGGGGTGAGCGCGATCAGCGGGCGCGGATCGCGCTCCAACCCCCTCTCCACATAGTTCGCCATCGCCTCCAAACTCGCCGGGTCGTCGGGATCGATGCCGAAGAGCCCGAGTTTGCGGAAGAACGCGAAGCGCTGCAACTGGCGGATGTCCATGGGCGCCAGCAACTGCCGCGAGGGCACCAGCGTGTTGGCCAAATGCAGGCCGGTCAGCGGGTCCCACCACGCCGAGTGCGTGAAGAGGGCCATGGCCGGGCCGTCGTGGGCTTCGAGCGCCCGCATAGCCTCGCGCGAGCCCCGCAGCAGCCGCACCGCGTGAAACGAACGTGCCAGCGTGCGGCGCAGGTACCACGCGAACACCCGTGCGAAGGGCTTGCTGGGGCGGGCTGGCAGCAGGGTGGCAGGCATGGAGAAGCACGGGCGGGGCAGGCGCATCGCACCAAGGCTCTAGGTCGTCGCCACCAGCGCGGGCACGGCCAGTTTGGGCTCCATCAACTGCAACTGCGACACCGGCGAGCCCGGAGCCGAGAGGCCCAGGTCCTCACACGCAGCGCGGGCCGCGGCCACGCCTGACATGAGCACCATCGGCACGCCCGGGCCGGGGTTTGCGCTCCCTCCCGCCAGATACAGGTTCGCCAGCACGCCCGAGCGATTGCGCGGCTTGAACCCGCCGCGCAGACGTCCGTGCGACGCCAGCCCGTATATCGCCCCGCCCTCGGCGCTGTACCACGACTCGATGTTCGCCGGCGACAGCGTGCGCTCCACCACGATGTGCCGCTCGATATCCGCCAGCCCCAGGCGCCGGCACTTCTCCAGCACCACGGGGCGATACCGCTCCAGCAACCCCCCGGGCCCGTCCCAGCGCGGCACCTCGCCGTCGGCCCCCGGCCGCAGATACGGCGTGTGGATCAGGATGTAGAGCGCCTCGCACCCGTGCGGAGCCTGCGACGCGTCCGACCGCGACGGGGCCGCGATGTAGAGCGTCGGGTCCCGCGCCGGCACGCCGCGCGTGTAGATGTCCTCAAACTCCTCGCGCGGCTCGCGCGAGAAGAAGAAGTTGTGGTGGGCCAGTTGCTGGTACTGCCTGTCCAGCCCCACGTAAAGCACCACGCCGCTGCACGCGGGCGTGTAGGCCCGCGCCACCGCCCGCTGCCGCCGCGCCGCCCGCGGCGTGCCCACCAGGTCGCGCAGCGTGCGCTGCACGTCGCAGTTGGAGACGACCAGGTCGGCCGCAATCACCCGCCCGTCGTCGAGTTCGACGCCCGTGGCGCGCCCGCCCTCGTGCAGCACGCGGCGCACCCCCACGCCAGTCAGCGCCATCTCCCCCCGCTCCCGCAGAACGCGGGCCAGCGTCTGCGCGATCACCCGGGTGCCGCCCCGACAACCATCGTCGGTGGTGCGCCCCTCCGGCGCCAGCGCGTAGCAGCAGCCGTGGTCGGCCTGGGCCGCCGCGATCAGCGAGAGAATCGCCGGGGCCAGAAACGGCGACGACCCCACGTACTGCAGGAAGTGCTCGGCCAACTGGCGTGTGTGCGGCTCGGGGATCATGGCCTCGATGGTCGAGCCCACCGTGGCGTGCGGGCGCATGGCCAGCACGTCTCGCATGATCGCCGGCTCACGCACCGGCGAGGCCCGCATCAGATCGAGCACGGAGCCGATGTCTTTGTAGAAGAACACCTTCTCGCTCAGCCGCAGCATGCGCCGCGAAAACGCCAGGAACTTCAGCCACCCCGCGCCCGCTCCCGTGCCGGGAAACTGCCGGTCAAGGCCGGCCGCCATCGCGGGCACATCGGCCAGCAGGTCGAGCCGGGTGCCGCTCTCGTAAAAACACCGCCACTGCGGTGCGCACGGCACGATCCTCGCGTAGTCGGCCAGGGTGCGCCCGTGCGGCGCGCACCGCTCCACGATGCCCGTGAACACCTGCGGCAGCGTCAGGATCGTGGGCCCCATGTCGAAGGTGAACCCGCGCTCCGTCAGCAGGTTCATCTTGCCGCCCAGGTGCCCGTTGCGCTCCACCACCGTGACGGCCACGCCCCGAGCCGAGAGTTCGCACGCCGCGGCCAGCCCCGCCAGCCCGCCGCCGATCACGACCGCACACGGGCCCGACCCCCGCGCCCGCACACCATTCCGCTCGCTCGCGTTCATGCAGACGATCGAGCCGCCCTCGCGGCCCGCTCCTCCGAGCGCGGCAGCCCGTTCCCGCTCGGCGCGCCGCGCACCGTGGGCGAGTCTAGCCCACGCTCCGCAGCGCGGGGACCGTGGAACCAATCCAGTGCCAGGTGCATCGCCCGCACCATCCTGCCGTCGCCCCCCGTCAGGGCCACGCGCGGCCACCACGCCGGCACGCACGCCTCGGCCACCGGGCGCGTCAGCGCCAGCAGCCCGCCCGTGCCGCGCGACTCGCCCCAGCCGCTCAGACTCCGCCCCCCCAGCGAAAGGGCCGGGTGCCCCGACGGAAACAGGCACGCGTTCACGCACACCTGCGACACGCCAAGGCGCGGCACCAGGGCACGGGCCCGGCCCGCATCGCGCGTGAAGAGACTGGCCGAGAGGTGCTGCTCGCACCGGCCGTGCACGGCCAGCGCCTCGTCAACGTCCGCCACCGGCACCACCGCCACCAGCGGCCCGAAGTGTGCGCCCGCGAGCAGGCGACCCGTGCCGCTGTTGGGCTCCGCTCGGGCGGGGCAATCGACGACGGCCACCGGCCGCCACCAGCGGCCATCGCGCCGGTCGGGCGGCTCGAGCACGCCGCTCAGGCTGCGCCCGCCTTCGCACAGCGCCGCCCGCGCCAGATCGTGGCACGACGTCGCGGCATCGGGCGAGATCAGCCGCACCGGCGTCGCGGCGGCCGCCAATGGGGCCAGGGCCGCAATGAAACCCGCGTACGCGCCCCGCTCCACCAGCACGCGCCGCGGAGCCATGCACGTCTGCCCGGCGTTGACAACCACGCCGTCCCACACGCTCGCGGCGGCCCGGGCCACGTCGGCATCGGCGAGCACAAAGGCCGAGTCGGCCCCCGAGAGTTCCAGCGTGCTCGCCACCAGGTTCTCGGCGCACCACGCCGCGATCTGCCGACCCACGCGCGTCGAGCCCGTGAACACCACGTGAGCGATGCGCGCCCCCGCCCCGTCCGCCCCCCCGTCCGCCCCCCCGGCCGCCAGCAGGTCGCGCCCCGCCTCGCGGGTGGCGGGTGTCCACTCCAGAACGCCCGGCGGCAGCCCCTCGCCCGCGGCCCGCGCGATCTCAAGCAGCAGGGCCTGCGTGCGCGGCGCAAACTCCGACGGCTTCACCACCACGCGGTTGCCCGCGAGAATCGCCTGCACCAGTTGAATGCCCAGCAACTGCACCGGGTAGTTCCACGTGGCGATGATCGCCACCCGGGCCGCGCCATCCCACGGGGCGATCGGCTCGCGAGCCACGCGCGCCCGCACGCCCGTCATCAGGAGCGGCGTGCCCCCCACGCGGCGCGGCCGCAGCGCCTTCCACCCCCGGCGTGCGTGCCAGCGGCACGATGCCAGGAGCGGCAGCACGTCGGCCCCCAGAGCCTGATACTGGTCTTTGCCCACCTCGTCGTGCATCAGGCGGCAGAGTTCATCGCGCCGTGCCGACACGGCCCGCTCAAACGCCGCCACCCACGCGCGGCGGCGGGCAAGCGTCCACACGGGGGTAGCGAAAGCAGCGGGAGCAACAGACATGGCCGCCATCGGCCTCAGCGTAGCCGCGCACGGGCCGGGTCAGAAGTCGCGCCGGCAGAAGACCACGCATGCCGCCCCCAGAATCACCGCCTCAAACGCGAACGACGTGCCCAGCACCCAGGCCACGGA
Organism: uncultured Phycisphaeraceae bacterium; assembly: GCA_964590885.1. Taxonomy (GTDB): domain Bacteria; phylum Planctomycetota; class Phycisphaerae; order Phycisphaerales; family UBA1924; genus JAEUIX01. The sequence continues at coordinate 6,600 of CAZPWW010000008.1, read as the reverse complement.
GCGCCCCCGCAGCACCTTGTCGACCTCGGCCCGCACCTGCCGGGCGGGGATGCGCACGCCCCCCTCGCTGTCGTCAAACTGCACGCCCCCGGCCTGCTCGCCCCGCGTGATGAACTGCTCCATCCGCTCGCCCGAGATGAGCCACCGTTGCAGCAATTCCATCGTCTCGCTGGTCTTGGGAAGGATCGTCTTGACCGCAAACAGCACCGAGTGCACCCGCGCGTAGGTCTTGAGCGACTTCTCGCTCTCCGCGATCCGCTCCTTCCACGTGGCGATCTGCTCCTCCAGCCGCACGCGCGGCGGCCATGGCGGGGCATTCGGGTCGCCACTCGACGGTTGTGGCGCGCTCGGGTCGGGGGTCCCCACATCGCCGAGTTTGGCCAGGTCCTTCTCCACCTGCGCCAATCGCGCCCGCTGCAAATCCAGTTTGATCTCCTCGCGGGCCCGCAACTGCACGTAGATGCCCGTCTCCGCCGCGTGCAGGCACCAGACCAGCAGCCAGAACGTGCAGGCGATGATCAGCGCGGCCATGGTCGAGCGCGTCAGCAGCCCCACCAGCACCAGCACGCAGTACAGGAAACTGAAGAACGCCAGCACCAGCGGCACGCTCCACCACAGGGCCCAGGGCCACGCCCCGCCGCGCAGGCCGATCACCAGAAACGCCAGGCCCGTGAAGACCGCCACCTGCAGGCCCACAAAGAGCAACCCCGTGGCGTACTTGGTGAGAAAGAGCCGCAGCCGCCCGATCGGCCGGCAGAGCGTGAGTTCCACGGCCCCGCCCGCCACAAAGTCGGGGATCATCCCCGCGGTCGAGACGAGCGCGAGAATGGTCGCGGCCCACGTCAGCCAGATGTTGTAGCCGATCGTGAAGAACAGGAAACTGTAGAAGAGCGGCCGGTCGATGATCCCCGCGTCCATCAACTCGGCCAGAAACTTGACGGGGAACTCCCACCACAGCACCGTCAGGCCGCGCTCGTTGATGCCCACGCACGCGAACGACGCCACGATGAGCGTCGACAGGCCCATGGTGATCCAGAACAACTTCCGCGCGTTGAGTTCGCGGTACGAGTCCACCAGCATCGCCAAAGTCTGCCTCAGCACCATCTCAGACGGCCCCCACCTTTCCCGCCGCCGGGTCCTCCGCCACGGCCCGCATGAAGAGGTCCTCGAGCGTCGGCCGCAGCGGCCGCACCGCCCGCACCGCTGCGCCCGCCCCGCGCAGCCGGTCGATCGCCCCCTGCACGTGGGCGGCATCGGCGGTCGCGGCGGTCAGCACCACGCAATCGTCGCCCCGGGCTTCGATGCTCCCGGCGACGCCCGCGGGCAGGGCCGCCAGGGCCCCCTGCACCACGGCCCGATCGACGGCCGCGCCCACTTCGATCTCGTAGCGCCGCCCGTACGCCGTGAGTTCGTCGAGCGTCCCCTGGCTGCGGACCCTTCCGCCCAGCATGATCGCCACGCGGTCGCAGACCATCTCGAGTTCGCTCAGGAGGTGCGAGTTCACCAGCACGGCCTTGCCGCGCCGCTTCATCTCGGTGAGCACGTTGCGGATGTCGCGCCGCCCCACGGGGTCCACACCGTCGGTCGGCTCGTCGAGCAGCACGAGGTCGGGGTCGGCCATCAGGGCCTGGGCCACGCCGATGCGTTGCCGCATCCCTTTGCTGTATTGCCGCACCCGCTTGTCGGCCCACCTGGTCATGCCGACCAGATCGAGCAACTCGCCCCGCCGCCGATGCCGTGTGGACCGCTCAACACCCGAGAGGGCGGCGTAGAAGTCAAGCACCTGCGCGCCGGTGAGATAATCAGGGAAGCGGTGGTGCTCGGGCAGGTAGCCGACTCGCGCGAGGGTGGGCTTGTGGCCGATGGAGTGCCCGAGCATGGTGCCCCGGCAGCGTGTCGCCCGCACCACGCTCATCAGGATCTTCACGAGCGTGCTCTTGCCCGCGCCGTTGGGCCCGAGCAGGCCGAAGACCTCGCCCCGGTGCACGCGCATGGCGACGCCACCGCCGCCGCGCAGGGCATGAATCTTGCCCGGATAGACCTTGTCGACGTCGAGGATGTCAAGGGCCGGCTCGGCCGTGTCGTGGGGCATGGTCGTGCGCAGGATACCGGAGGGGACGCGTTCGGGTGCAGACCCTGCGCAGGCGCGAACATTCCCGGACGAGGCCGCGTTCTGAGGCGGAGAACCCGCACGGACGTGCCGCAACGGCCCGCGTGCGCTGGAGAAGCTCCCGTTTGCGCTGGAGAAACTCCCGTTTGCGCTGGAGAAACTCCCGTTCGCGCTGGAGAAACTCCCGTTTGCGCTGGAGAAACTCCCGTTTGCGCTGAGGAAGCTCTCGTGTTGAGGGATGAAAACGTCGCGCGGAGGGACGAAACTCGCGCGCGCAGAGACCAAGCCGCCTCCAACAAAGGCCGTACCCGGCCACCGATGCCCTCGGCCCTCGGCCCTGTGCCCTGGGCCGTCGGCCCTGTGCCCTTCCTCCGTGAACCTCCCTTCATCTTGCCTATCCACACCCGCCGTCGCCGGGCACACGCCGCCGCGCCGGGTTATCATGTGCCCGCGGCCGGTTCCGGCCGCGGGCCGGGCCCGGGTGCCGGGGCGGCTTGAGGCCTGCTGGTCGGTCGTGGGGAACCCGGCGCGCGGCATCACCGCCGCGTGGGCGGGGCACGTCGGTATCGGAGTCTCGCCATGCTCACGACTCACGCCCCCTTCGCTCCCCCCATCAGGGGTATCGCCCCCGCCACCGGCAGCCGCCCCCGCCACCGCCCCCGCCACCGCCCCCGCCCCCCCGCGCGGGCGTTCACGCTCATCGAACTCCTCGTGGTCATCGCCATCATCGCGCTCCTGGTGAGCATCCTGCTCCCCGGCCTCGCCTCCGCCCGCGACGCGGCCCGCACCATCGTGTGCGCGAACAGTCTGCGGGGGATCGGGGCCACGTACACGCTCTACGGCAACGACTTCAAGGATGCGATCGCTGGCGCGCCGATTCATAGCGGCTTCGACCTGCTGCCCCGGCAAGTGCCGGCCGCTGGTCAGAGGGTCTCGTACACGAAGGCGACCAACGGGTACTTCAACGGGATCGCCATCCAGACCTGGGACTGGCTGGGCCCGCTGGCCATGTCCGCCGGCTGGTCGAGCACGATCCGCAAGATCGCCTATTCCGGGTCTGCCAGCACCGAGGACGTGCAACGCGCCGCTCAACTCGAGCTGTATCGCACTCTCCCCATGGCCCGCTGCCCATCCAACCGCAATGAGGCGCTCATCTACGACGGCTCGAAGGCGGTGCCCACGTTCGGGCCCTTCAAGAAGGGGCAGATGCTCTCCTACTTCATGTGCACGCAGGTCACCTCGACCGATCTGGGCGACGGCGGCGGCACCGGCGACTTCTCGAATCGCGGCACCAACCGCAACGGCTACGTGCCGAGCCTGGCCCGGCTGGGCAACCCCTCGAAGCGCGTGGCCCTTTACGAGGGCGCCCGGTACTCGTCGCGCAAGCCCGAGGATGCACCCGATCTCGATGTCGGCATGACCGCCGGATTCGGGGGCGCGTTCGGCGACGTCGGGCCCTGGTTCAACGAGAGCAAGAGCCTGGACCGGTTCGTGGCACCGGGCGAACTCGGCACACGCGTGGCGGGGACATTCAACGACGCACGCCAGTGGGCCTTCCGCCACGGCACACGCCGCGGCAACGCTGCCGGCGGCTACGGGCAGACGTATCGGGGCAACCTCACCTTCTTCGACGGGCACGTCGAAACCGTGACGGACCTTGAAGCCACCGATCCCGACTTCTGGTTCCCCGAGCGCACCAAGCTCACCAGCGGCCAGCAGTTCTGGGAGGGCACCAAACTGCGCTGGCCCAAGAAGTGCCGCGACGTGACCAGCGCCAACCCCTACATCGTGCCCTGACCGCCGCGCCACCACGGCCCCGCCCCGCTTGCCCGCCACGAACCTCCGCATGGACCCGCTCATCTCCGCTGACCACGACGCCGACGCACGCCCGCGGCGTGCCGCGCCCGGCACCGCCACCTGGCGCGACCGCGTGATGGCGGTCGGTGCCGTAGCGGGGCTCGGCGCGGCCTGCGTGCTGCTGGGCTACCAACTTTTCGGCGGCCCTCCCTCCGCCGCGCAACTCAGCCGCATGCGCGTCGTAATCGACTCGGAAACCTCCGAGGTCATCCGCGAGTTCGTCGTGCCCGACAACGAAGACCTTCCCTTCCGCAACCCACGCTCGGGCAAGCGCACGCTCTACTTTGCCGAGCAGTGCTACTGGAACAAGGACGGCACGGCCAAACTCTCACCCACGTACGTGCTGCTCAACGCGTACGTCGGCAAGGAGGGGCCCACACTCTGCCCCGACTGCGGCCGCACCGTCGTGGGCCACAACCCCATGCCCCCCGCCGACCTGCTGCTCAAGGCCGCCGAACGCGAGGGCAAACTCAAGCCCGAAGCGCCGCCCCCCGCCGCCAAGAAATAGGCCCCGCCGCCGCGCAGGCCCGTTCACCGCTCCGCCACCACCGGCACCGTGTACACGCCCGGCTTGCGAATCAGCAGGTAGTTCGGCCCCACGTACGTCACGCTCTCTGCGGGCCACTCCTTGAGCGCCAGGATCATCCCCGTCACGTTCGACGGGCCGAAGCCGACAAAGCAATCGCACCGCGTCGCGATCAGCGCATCGATCAGCACCTCGCGCCCCAGCGCAAGCCCGTCGGCCGCCGCGTCAAAGTGGATCCCCACAGGCCCGCCCCCCCGCCGCGCCCCGGTCATGCACACGCGCTCGCCGAAGGTCCGCGTGAAGTGCTCGGCCGCGGCCGCCTCATCGGTCATCAAGAACATGCGCCGCGGCTGGTGCCGGTCGTTCATGGCGTCCAGATGCTCCGGGTAGAGCGCGCTCAGGTCGCCAAAGGGCGAGGTCTCGGTCTGCTTGTCGGTGCCACGCACGTGCACGGCCAGCGCGGGCCGCGCATCGGGCGGGGCCAGGTGCCCCGCCACAAACGCATCCACCGCCGCCAGCACATCCGCACGCGGTCGCAGATACTTGCCGCACAGCCAGCGGTAGATCGTCAGCGTGTCCTTGCCGTGCATCGGGTGGTCGGGCTCCAGCCAGTCCCTCGCGCTGCAGACGCCGTAATGAAAATCGGAGACCACCACCGCCGCGCCGGAGGCCATCACGTCCAGCGAGTTGGTCCGCGACCCCGGGCCGCTCCAGCGGTTGGGCACCTTGCCGGTGAGCGGCACGCTCTTCCACTTGGCAGGGGCCACGTCGCCCGCGGCGTGCAAGGGCGAGAGGTCCGCCAGCGTCGCCCCCCCCACCCCCGACACCGGCTCAAAGTACCGCGCCCACGCGTCCGCCTCGCTCCCGTCGCCGAAGCGGCTGCCCGGGCCCCAGTGCACGATCGGCACACGCCCGGTGATCTCGGCCACCAGCAACTGCCCCAGCACGTGATCGACATCGCTCCAGAAGCCCGCACCCCACTCGCGGATGAGCAGGTAGCGCGGCGGCGCGGCCGGGGCGGAGCGGTTCGCACCGCCGCTGAGCGCGGCCTCGGCCTGCGCCAGCCCCTTGCGGGCCGGTTTGTACGCTGAGTTGGCCGCGAGAGCGCGGCGAAAGAAGCGGGCCGCGGCCGCGTACCGCTTGGCGTGCAGCCCGATCCGCCCCATCACGTTCAGGCAGACCGCATCGTGGGGCTCCGAGTCGAGCAACTGCCCCGCGTAGTGCTCGGCCATGTGAAACCGCCCCGCGTCGGCCTCGAGCGCGGCGCCGCGGCGCAGGTCTTCGGGCGTGTGGTAGAGAAACACGAGCCGATCGTAACGCCCGTCGTCCACGCCCGGCACGCCTATGCTGAATCCGACCGCACAGGCCGCCCACGGCCGCGCGGCGATGCGGAGAGCCCGACCATGTCCACCTGCAAGGGGTCGCAAGCGTTCAGCCACGGCTTCCGCGTGCATGTGGCGCCCGCGTTCCTGCCCGACCACTCCACCCTCGAGATCGGCCAGTACGTCTTCGGCTACCGCATCGCCATCACCAACGAGAGCGACGAAGCCGCCCAGCTCGTCTCACGCTCCTGGACCATTGTCGACGCACGCGGCCGCGAAAACCGCGTCGAGGGCGAGGGCGTGATCGGCAAGCAGCCCACGCTCGAACCCGGCCAGACCTTCACCTACTCCTCGTTCTGCCCGCTCGCCACCGAGTGGGGCACCATGGAGGGGGCCTTCCACATGCGCTCCGCGTCGGGCCGGGCCTTCTCCATCGACGTGGCCCGGTTCATCCTGGTGGCCCCGCCGCTGGAGGCCGCGGCGCCGGCGTAAAGCGGGTACACTCGGCCCGCTCGTCCGCACCGACCGTTGCCGCCAAGGAGGGCCGCGATGTCGCACGCCGCGCTGCTTGAATCACCTGCCACCCCCCCCACCGCACCCCCCGCGCCATCCATGAAGACCAAGGCCGCCGCGCCCGCCCGCGCCACCGCCGAGAGCATGGCGGCCAGGCAGCGCGACATCAGCGTCAGCGAGTTCTTTGCCAAGAACCGCCACCTGCTGGGCTTCGACAGCCCGCGCAAGGCCCTGCTCACCGCCGTCAAGGAAGCCGTTGACAACGCCCTCGA
>CAZPWW010000007.1:0-138520 GCA_964590885.1 uncultured Phycisphaeraceae bacterium | reverse complement strand
CGACGCGGTGAGCGACTGGGCGATCCTCAACGCGATGGTGAACGTGGCGAGCGGTGCCTCGTGGGTGAGTTTCCACCACGGCGGGGGCGTGGGCATCGGCTTCAGCCAGCACGCCGGGCAGGTGGTGGTGGCCGACGGCACGCCCGAAGCGGCGCGGCGGCTCGAGCGCGTGCTGACCAACGACCCGGCCATGGGTGTCTTGCGGCACGCGGACGCGGGCTACGCCGAGGCGGCGGCCTGCGCGGGGGCGAAACGGCTGCGCGTGCCCATGGCGGGCGCGCAAATGGCCAAATGACAAATGACAAATGGCCAAAGGGCCAAAGGGCCAAATCGGAGGCATGCGGCATGCGGCATGCGGCGCCCGCGTTCCCTCGATCACGTGCCTTGATGTGGCTCGTTGGCCCTTGGCCATGTGGCCCGTTCCCTCGCCCCTCGTCCCTCGGCCCTGAGCCCTTTGTGTCCAACGAAAAAGGGGAGCCTCGCGGCCCCCCTACCCCCTCGGGTGTCTTCATTTGGCCCTTTGGCCATTGGTCATTTGGCCATTTCCGCTTGACGTCCGTCACGCGGCCAGCCGCATGGCGCTCTGCTTGTTCTCTTCGGTCACGAAGGCGGTCTGCTGGCCCTGCTGGTTGCGCCCGAAGGAGACGGTGAAGATCTGGCTCTCGGGCCCGGCCTTGTCGGAGCGTTGGCCCTGCACGGTGTACTGCACGGCGTCGGGCCCGGCGGTGAAGGTGGAGTCGGTGAACTTCTTGACGCCGGTGGCCCCGATGAAGAGGAACTGGCCGGCGGGGTCGGCGGGCAGGCGGCGGCGCACGATGTAACTCGTGCCGGCGGCTCCCCTGGGGTTGTTGGCCTTCCAGCGCAGCGTGATGGCGCCGTTGACGGGGTCGAGTTCGACGGAGAGGTTGGTGGGCTGGCCGGGCGCGGGGATGCTGCTGGGGTCGGCGGGCGGGGGAATCTGGGCGAGGCTGTAGACGTTGGGGTTGCTGGTGTTCTCGGCGAAGGTGCGGATGTTGCGAACACAGGCGGAGGCCTGGGTGCGCAGTGCCGCGAAGGCGGCGTTGTTGTCATTCACGGCGGCCCGTGCGGTGTTGGCGGCGTTGCCGCGGGCGATCTCGCTGGCCTGGGCGGCGGCGAGGGCCGACTGGAACGAGGCGACGAGGGCGGGGGTGAGGCCGATGTTGCCCTCTTCGTTGTCGAAGACGGGGGCGTGCTCGGCGGCCCAGGCGAGGAAGGCGGAACGCGGTGATGTCGGGTATGACGCCATAATGGTTTGCCTCCACATGAGTGTTGATGCGGCGGCGAACGTGCCGCGGCGGTTCGGCATGGGGAATCGGCGCAAACGCGGACGCGATTGAACGCCGGTGGCGCGGATCGGCGAGAATGGTCTGCGTGGGGGCCGGCGCCGACGGCACCCTCGGCATAAACGGCCCGGTCGTGCCCGGGCGGCGAGCGTGGCGCGGCCCATAACGGGCGGTGCGTCCCTTGTTCCCCCGATCCCTTGCCTTCATTTGGCCCTTTGGCCATTTGCTATTTGGTCATTTCCCCCGGCCCTTTGGCCATTTGCTATTTGGCCATTTCCCCTTGGCCATTTCCCTTTGGCCCTTTGGCCATTTGCCATTTGGCTATTTCCCTTTGGCCCTTTCCGCGCAGCGGGGGGCAGCGCAAAAAGAAGCCCCAGGCCGTTTGTGCGGGCTGGGGCGGTCGCCGTTAGGCGGTGCCTGCGATTTCTCTTGTTGCGTGAAACCGCGGGCCGGGATCAAATACACTGCCCAGAGTCTACAGCCCATTCGGGCCGTGTCAAGCCCACGCCAAACACCAGCCTTCCGCCACTGACAGCGTGTTGTCAGTGGCCCCGCAGCCACCGCTTGCCGCGGCTGGCCCCGCGCCAGTAGACTCGGCCGGTGCCGTGCCACCAACGGCGCCGGGAGACTCCGATGGCCACGCCCCCGACCACACCCAGCACCGACGGGAACGCACCCGTGCCGCGCCGCTTCGTCCTCGCGCTCGACATCGGCTCCAACTCCGTCGGTTCATCGTGGATCGACCGGCAGACCGGCGAGCTCACAACCGGCACATCGGTCTTTCCCGCCGGTGTGGATGAGTCCGAGGACAAGCGCGGCGAGCCCAAGAACGCCAAGCGGCGCATGACGCGGCGGACGCGCATCACGCTGGCCCGCCGCGCCGCACGCAAGCGGGAGCTGCGGCTGAAACTGATCGCCGTCGGGCTGCTGCCCGCCGATGCCGCGGCCTTCAAGGCTTTGCTTGAAGCCACGGACCCCTGGGCGTTGCGCCGCAAGGGGCTCGACCATGCCCTTACGCCGAACGAGTTTGGGAGAGTGCTGCTCCACCTCGCACAGCATCGGGGCGCGCTGGGGCTGAACATCGCCGGTCCGAACGAGACCGACGACGCCGCGGCCGAAGAGGACGCGGCCAGCAAGGAGGACGGCAAGGTGAGGGCCGCGATCGGCGCGGTCCGCGCTGAGATGATCAAGCGCGACGCCCGCACATTTGGCGAGTTCATGGAAATGCTCCGGGGCGAGTTGGTTGACCCGCTGACAAGTAAGGACCGAAGGCCCGCGCACCTGCGCAAGGGCCCGCGCGAATACCGCAGCGCAATCCGCAACCGGGCGGGGAACTACAAATACTGCGCCGACCGCCCCATGATCCGCGACGAGTTCGCCGCGCTCTGGAAGGCACAGCAAGCCAAGGGCGGCACGACCGCAGCGCTGCTCACCGATGAACTCCGCCTGGCGCTCGACAACGAACAGGGCGACTCCACATGGCGGCAGAAAGGCCTGTTGTTCGGCCAGCGGCGGGCGACGTGGGACCTGGGCACGCTGGGCCGCTGCGTGCTGGAGCCCACGGAGCGGTGCGCCCCCCACGCGGACATGTACGCGTCGCGCTATCTGGTGATCGAGACGGTGAACAACATCAGGATCCGCGAAGCGAACAAGCCCGAGCGGCCGCTCACGGCTGAGGAACGCGAGAAGATCATCGCGCATCTCAGCGGCCCGCTGGGCATGGAGACGCCGCCCAAGCGCAAGGGCAAGGCTCAGCCGGAGCGACCCAAGCGCCGTGTGAGCGTCACCGATCTGCGCCAGCTGATGGGCTGGGGCAAGGCGACCAAGACCACGCCCTTCCGCTTCAACATCGAGAACGATGAAGACCGGCTCATTAACACCGATTGGTTCAGCCGCGAGATCATCCACGGCGCGGTGGGTCCGGAGCGATGGGCGAAACTGCCGGAGAGCATCCGCGAGGGGATCAACCGCGCCCTCCTCAAGCACGATCCTGAGGAGGTGGGCGACGCAGCCAAACTGCGCGCCGGCGCGATGGCGTGGGGCACGCTCAACACCGCCCAGGCGGAGGCGCTTGTGGCCGCGTGGCGGACACGCCCAAAGCCCGACGCCAAGCGTCTGAATATGAGCCGCCGGGCCGTGCGGAACATGCTCACGGTGATGGACCGGCGCGACGAGAAGGGCGCGGCGGTGCCTTGGCCCGCATTGAACGCAGGGACCGGCCACCGCTGGCTCACGCAGCAGGAGGCCCGCAAGTTGCTCGCGGAAGACGGCGACTTCCGAGACGCGACGACGGGCCAACAGTTCGATGAGCACACACGCCTGCGCTACGGCACCGGCGCACGCGGCCTGTCCGCCCGCGACCGCCACTACCTGAAGAAGCACGGCGGCGACCTGCCGCCTGCGCCCATGCTCTCGAACCCTGTGGTGCGCAAGGCCATCCACGAAGTCCGCCGCCACGTGGTGGAGTACATCCGTACGTTCGGCCGCAAGCCCGATGAGATTGTGATCGAACTGGCACGCGAGGCGAGCATGGGCGCCAAGGACGCGGACCGCGTTCTGTTCCAGAACCGCCTCCGCAACCGCATCCGCAACGACATCATCGACCACTTCAAGTTGGACGCGCGCACGACCACCCAACAGCGCGCGGCTGTGGATCGCGTGGTCCTCTGCGCGCAGCAGACCGGCCACTGCCCGCTCTGTGGCAAGCAGGGCCTCACCGCACTCAACGCCGCCAAGGGGGAGGGATGCGAGTTGGCCCACATCATCCCCAGCGGCAGCGGCGGGCACAACGGCCTGGGCAACCTGGTGCTGGCCCACACCAAGTGCAACCGCGACATGGCCCGGCGCACGCCCCGCCAGTTCTGGGAGGCCACAGCCACGGGGGGCTTTGAGGGCGCGATGCGCTGGGTGGAGGGCATCTACGGCGACGTGAAGCGGCCCCGGTTTTCCGAGGTGAAGTCCGCCACGGGTGATGCGCTCTGGGCGTGCCATTTCACGGGCCGCGACGACCAGCGCAAGGTCGAGCAGTTCAAGAAGGACGTGAAGGACATTCAGGAGATGACCAATCGGCAGGAGGCCGCGACCAAGTACGCGACCCGCGCCGTGATGACGTATCTGGCCGATGCGCTCTATGAGGGGAAGGGCCTCCCGGAGCGTGGCGGCGAACGGCGCATCTTCGCCACCGAGGGCATGTGGACCGCCCGCCTCCGCCGGGAGTGGGGCCTGTTCTTCGACTCACACGCGGCCAAAGCCAAGGGCCTGAGCGACGAGGAAGAGCACCAGCGCAAAGAGAAGAACCGCGGCGACCACCGCCACCACGCCGTGGACGCGGTCATCATCGGCCTCTCGACCGCGCAGGTCCGTAACGCGTGGGACGCCCGCGAGAAGCAGGCCGACAAGGACGGCATCAACACCGCCGACGGAGAGGCGATGGAGAACTACCGCCGAAACAACCGCCTCCGCCCGCCTCCGCCCTTCGATTGGCCGGGCAAACCCGTGGACGAGTGCATCAAAGCCCTGCGGGATGCGGTGCAGGCCAGCGTCTTCGGGCCTGTGAAGCCCGGTGAGCCGGAGCGGCCGATCTGCCACAGGCCCGTGAAGCGGAAGATCACGGGCGCGTTCCACGAAGAGACGCTCTTCGGGCCTGTGCTCGACCAATCCGGGCAACCCACGGGCAACTACACAGCCAAGAAGAGCGTCCTTGCCCTTGACCCCAACCATCTCCGCATGCCTCGGCCGGAGACCGCCAAGGAGGCGGTGGAGCGCCTTGCGGCCCGCCGACAGGCGGGCGGGGAGACCGACGAGCGGGCCGCGCGGAAGTGGGCGAAGGGCATCGTTGAGAGCAAGGCCTACGCGCCCGCAACGATCGATCCCCCGCCGGGAAAGAGCGGCATCGTGCGCGACGTGGCACTGCGGGCCCGGCTGCGGGAGTGCCTGAGCTCAGCGGGCCTCGACCCGGACGACTTCACCGCGAACGAGATCAAGAAACTGGTCGAGAAGGGTGGCGTCCGTCAGGCGGCGGGCGTCCCCATCAGGTCCGTGGTGCTCCTGCGCACAATGAGCGACCCGGTCATCCTGCCGCGAAAGCGCCCCGACTACGCGACGGGCGCGATGCTGCCAGACACCAACCCCGCATCGGCCCGTGCGTACGTGGGCGGCAACAATCACCACATCGAAATCCGCGTTGATTCCGCGGGCAAGTGGTCCGGCGAGATCGTCTCCACGTTCGCGGCCGCGCAGCGCAAACTCGCCCGGCTCCGGGCCCTGCGGGCCGCCCGCATCCCCAAGCCCGCCGACTTCCGCAAACTGCCCAAGGCCGAACGTCGCCGCATGAAGCCCACACTCGCGGCGATTGAGAAGGCCCACCCGATCGTGGACCGCACGGACAACGCCGCCACCGGTGGCCGCTTCGCGATGAGTCTGTGCGAGGGCGAGATGCTCCTGATGAGGCACAAAGAGACCAAGGAGGTCGGCTACTTCGTCGTCGCCAAGTTGGACAAGCCGCAGACCGTGGTGCTCGTTCCCCATTGGGATGCACGGGCCGCGGGCCTGCGCAAGAACGCGGAGGGCAAACCGGTGGCAGACTCGGCACGCGATCAGTTCAGCGCGACGCCAACCGACCTGCGCGACCTTGCCCCACACGACCATGCCCACGCCGTGAAGGTGCGCGTATCGCCGCTGGGCGTGGTGGCTGTGCTGAACGGCGATTGAACAGCGGACACTGCCGCGCGGCACTGGTGGGGCGGCCATCTGTTTCAGTCGCCGCGGCGACCTGTCCGCCCGCCGCGGTGTCCCCGCCCCCCCCACCCCCCACCCCCTACCCCCCACCACCCACCGGCCCGCATCCAACCCGGTGCGGGCCGCGTAGGCACGGGCGGTCCGCCTTGGTTCGTGCGCACGGCCGCGCCCTTCTCCCTCGCCCCGGCACGCCGGGTTGCACACACAGGAGCGGCCGTGATCAAACGCACCGTCGAAGTCAGCAGCACGCCCATGCACCTGGCGGCTCGTGATCGCCAACTGTTGCTCCTCAAGAAAACCGATCCCCCCAAGCCTCTCCCCGCACACCCGCAGAACCTGGCGGGGAGCATCCCCTGTGAGGACATCGGCATCGTGGTGGTGGACAACCGCGAATGCTCGTACTCGCACCACGCGCTGGTGGAACTGGTGGACGCGGGTGCCACGGTCATCATCTGCGGCAAGAACCACGCGCCCGCGGGCATCCTGCTGCCGTATGTGTCGCACGGTGAAACGGCGTGGCGGCTGGATGCGCAGGTTCGGTTGAAACCCGTGCTCCGCAAGCGCCTGTGGACACAGATTGTGCGTGCCAAGATTCTGGCCCAAGCCTCGCTCTTGACGCACGCGCCGGGGGGGCAGGGGGCAGTCGAACACACGCGGCTCCTGACGCTGGCCCGCACGATCCGTTCGGGCGATCCGGACAACTTCGAGGCACAGGCCGCACGGGCGTACTGGCCCGCGTGGTTGCCGGAACTGCGCACGCCCGACCAGCCCTATGGCTTTGTGCGCGAGCCCGGCATCCGCGGCAGTGGCCAACCCCCGAATCCGATGCTGGATTACGGCTACGCGATCCTCCGCGCGGCCGTGGCCCGGGCGCTGGTCGGCAGCGGCCTGCTGCCCGCGCTGGGCCTGCACCATCGACACCGAGCCAACGCCTTCGCGCTGGCGGATGACATGATCGAGCCGCTCCGCCCCGTGGTGGATGCGCGGGTGCGCCGCCTGTGGCGTGTGGGCTGGCGTGAGGTTGAACGCACGGTGAAGACCGAACTGCTGGCCCTGCTTCACCTGACGACGACCACGCCCTCACGCCACAAGGGAGGGGAGGTTTTCACGGGGCCCTTGATGGTCGCGTTGCACAGATACACGGCCTCGCTCGCCGCGGCGATGGCAGGGGAGGCTGAGGCGTTGTCCATCCCCGAGTTTGACATGGCTCTCGCCGAAGCGCCCTCGGTCGATTGGCGGGACAGGGGGGGTGAGTGGACGAGGTGCCGGTTCGATGAGGCCTGAGCATGCGTGTGCAACGGGCTCGGCCGGGGTTGCGGCCGTGCCTTCGTGCCTCCGTGCCTTCCCTCGGCCCTCGGCCCTTGATCCCTTCCTCCCTTGGTCCCTTGGCATGCTGAGCGGATACCGATACATGTGGATCGTGGCGATGTTCGACCTGCCGATGCACGACAAGGCCCTCAAGAAGGCCTACGCGCGCTTCCGCAGGTCGTTGCTCAAGGCCGGGTTCGCCCGCATGCAGTTCAGCGTCTACATCCGCCACTGCGCCAGCCCGGACAACGCGGCGGTGCACGCCGAGCGTGTGAAGGCGGCGGTGCCCGACGACGGGGAGGTGCGGCTCATCCAGGTCACGGACAAGCAGTTCGAGCGGATGCAGGTGTTTTGGGGGAAAAAGCGGAAAGAGCCGGAGGCCCCGCCCGCCCAACTCGAACTTTTCTGAGCGCACGCACCGCGCAAGTGCTTGGTGGAGGAGTCTTTGCGCGGGGGAGCAGTGTATTCGATCCCGGCCCGCGTGCAACCCGCAACTGCAGGCTCTGGAGCTCGGCCTCGGCTTGGAGTGTATTCGATCCCGGCCCGCGTGCAACCCGCAACTGGGTCACCTCGGGTTGAACGTGCGTGTGCAGTGTATTCGATCCCGGCCCGCGTGCAACCCGCAACAGGACGCGACAGGCCAGAGCGTGTTCGATCAGTGTATTCGATCCCGGCCCGCGTGCAACCCGCAACTACATGCACTCTCGCTGGGGGACCGCTTACAGTGTATTCGATCCCGGCCCGCGTGCAACCCGCAACTAGTGCAGCACCATCCCGGTCTTCGTGGCAGTGTATTCGATCCCGGCCCGCGTGCAACCCGCAACCCGCGGCGGCCAACTGGTTGACCTGCTACAAGTGTATTCGATCCCGGCCCGCGTGCAACCCGCAACTGAAGCCCGACGATCCGGCGCTGGCGGCGTAGTGTATTCGATCCCGGCCCGCGTGCAACCCGCAACTTAAGCAGGCCTCTGCGGGAGCGGCCCTGAAGTGTATTCGATCCCGGCCCGCGTGCAACCCGCAACGTGGCGAAGCTCTCAAGACTCAGCAAGCGAGTGTATTCGATCCCGGCCCGCGTGCAACCCGCAACGGGGCTCGCCCGCCTCGTTCGCGGCGATCAAGTGTATTCGATCCCGGCCCGCGTGCAACCCGCAACGCATCACCGTCGAATGGACCGTCACCCAAGAGTGTATTCGATCCCGGCCCGCGTGCAACCCGCAACCGGAAGACCTGGCACATCTCACGCAGTTCGAGTGTATTCGATCCCGGCCCGCGTGCAACCCGCAACGCCGACACGCAGGTGACGCGCGAGGTGGGCAGTGTATTCGATCCCGGCCCGCGTGCAACCCGCAACCTTTGGGACCGCGTACGAGACGATTCTGGCAGTGTATTCGATCCCGGCCCGCGTGCAACCCGCAACCCTTCTATTGCCGCGGTTTGTGGGGGTGTGAGTGTATTCGATCCCGGCCCGCGTGCAACCCGCAACCCCATATACCCGAAAAGCATACCGAACGTAAGTGTATTCGATCCCGGCCCGCGTGCAACCCGCAACTGCGGGTGCCGGTTCCCGATCTGATCGAGGAGTGTATTCGATCCCGGCCCGCGTGCAACCCGCAACCTGAGGGGTGCGGGAGGGGCGGTACGGTCGAGTGTATTCGATCCCGGCCCGCGTGCAACCCGCAACTGGCTGTAGCGGCTGAACTCGTAGCGCCGCAGTGTATTCGATCCCGGCCCGCGTGCAACCCGCAACTGCTTCACGCTCACCAGCCGCGCCGCCGCGAGTGTATTCGATCCCGGCCCGCGTGCAACCCGCAACCCACCATTGCAGACTGGGCACAAAAGGCTGAGTGTATTCGATCCCGGCCCGCGTGCAACCCGCAACCCGCGACGGTGCATTCGGTACGCAAGTCGCAGTGTATTCGATCCCGGCCCGCGTGCAACCCGCAACTACGAGCGGAAGGCGTACGCCGCGAAGGCAGTGTATTCGATCCCGGCCCGCGTGCAACCCGCAACTAGAGCGGCACGCCCTGCGACAAGGGGCGAAGTGTATTCGATCCCGGCCCGCGTGCAACCCGCAACCCGCGCAATGGGTGTGCCACGATTGCGGGTAGTGTATTCGATCCCGGCCCGCGTGCAACCCGCAACCAACCGCTTGCGTACAGTCCCGCATGAACAAGTGTATTCGATCCCGGCCCGCGTGCAACCCGCAACACACGGGCAACGCGGCTTTCGAGGACAACCAGTGTATTCGATCCCGGCCCGCGTGCAACCCGCAACTGCATGTGCGCTTCGGTGAAGTTGTTGGAAGTGTATTCGATCCCGGCCCGCGTGCAACCCGCAACCATCCCTGCAAAGCGGTCAACGCGGCAGTGAGTGTATTCGATCCCGGCCCGCGTGCAACCCGCAACTGTAGCCATGAGCCTGCACCAGGTGGCGTGAGTGTATTCGATCCCGGCCCGCGTGCAACCCGCAACTCTCGGCCTCGCGCAGCGCCCACGCCACCTAGTGTATTCGATCCCGGCCCGCGTGCAACCCGCAACAGGGGTGGGGGCGCACGCCGTCGTACCCGGAGTGTATTCGATCCCGGCCCGCGTGCAACCCGCAACACCCACCGGGCCGCTGCGAACAACACGCACAGTGTATTCGATCCCGGCCCGCGTGTCGGTGCCACGGCCCACCCCCACTGCCACGACGCTGTCAGTGGGAAGCAAGGGCTCAGGGCCGAAGGCCGAGAGGAAAGGGCCAAAGGGCAAAGGGCCAAAGGGCCACAACGGAAGAGCCGCCCTTCGGGGCGTTGAGGCCACCGCGGCGCGGAAATGGCCGGGGGAAAGGGCGCAGGGCCGAGGGCCGAGAGGAAAGGGCCAAATGGCCAATGACCAAATGGCCAAATGAAGACACAAAGGTGGGGGGCGGCTGTCCGGGGGTGCCGAGCCACCCCCGGCTCCTTTCGTGCACGCCCGCGGCCTGCCCAGCCCAGCAGGCACGCGCAGCCTTGCCTCCTGCGTTCTGAGTCCGGCTCTTCGTTCTTCGCTCTTCGCTTTTCGCTCTTGCCTTTGCCTCCGTGCCCTCGTGCCTTCTCCGTGGCTTCGTCCCTTCTTCGTGCCTTCGCCTCCGTGCTCTCCCGTGCCCTCCGTGGTGCATCGGGTTATCCGGCCCTGGGGCGGACGGGTCGGCCCCGCGAGCCGGCCTGCGCAACGGCCCCGGCGCATCGCGCATTTGCCCCCGCGCATCGCGCAACGGCCCCGGCGCTCCGCGCAATGCCCCCCGCGCATCGCGCATTTGCCCCGGCGCATCGCGCATTTGCGCCCGCGCATCGCGCATTTGCGCCGGCGCGTCGCGCATTGGCCCCCGCGCATCGCGCATTTGCGCCGGCGCATCGCGCATTGGCGCCCGCGCATCGCGCAGCGGAGCCGCTTGCGCGACAAAACTCCGCGTTTTTCTGCGCCGGCTCCTCGCGTGCGCAGCGCGCACCCGCGATTGCACGCCAAAAACCCGGATTCCCGCCCGCAGCGACCGAGAACCGTGGAGCAAAGGGCCAAATCAGCAAAGGGACAAAGGGCCAAATCAGAGCAGCGTCCACGGCCGGTTATCCGCGCCCCGCGCCTTCCTTCGCGTCTTCGCGTCTTTGTGCAAACCCTCACGCCTTGAGTTTGCCCACCATCGTGGCGGCTTTCACGCTCATGCCCTTCAAGATGCTGTCGAGGGCCTCGCGATTGGGCGCGTATTCCATCGCCACGCGCTTGGTCACCCAGTCTTTATTCACCAGTTCCGCCAGGCTGGTGGTGAAACTCCGCATGCCTTCGTTCACGCACCCCGCGATCACGGCCGGGAGCGCGCCGTCGTCACCCTCGAGGATCTTGGCTTTGCAGATGGCGTTGTTCAAAAGCACCTCGGTGGCCGGGACCACGCTCACCTCGAAGCCCTCCGCCGCGGGGAGCAGCCGCTGCGCCATGATCGCCTTGAGCGACGTGGCCAACGCGCTGCGTATAAACGCCCGTTCGGAGGCGGGAAAGAACTCCAGAATGCGGCTGAAACTCTGGAGCGTGTCGGCCGTGTGCATGGTGGCGAAGACCAGGTGCCCCGTCTCCGCCGCGCTGATGGCGGCCATGACGGTGTCGTGATCGCGGAGCTCGCCGATGAACACGATGTCGGGGTCCTGCCGCACGATGTAGCGCAGCGCGGTGTGATAATCGGGCACGTCGATGCCCAGCTCGCGCTGGCTGACGATCGCCTTGGCCGGAACGATGCGGTATTCGACCGGGTCTTCGATGGTGATGATGTGCACGGCCTGCGTCTGGTTGATGTGGTTCACCATGGCCGCCAGCGTGCTGCTTTTGCCGCACCCGGTGACGCCCACGACCAGCACGAGGCCCTCGTTGGCCTTCTCGACGAGCTCGGTGTAGATGGGCGGCAGGTGGAGCTGCTTGAAATCGGGGATCTCGGCCTTCACACGCCGCACCGCGGCCGCCACGTGGCCGCCGGAGCGGAACATGTTGACCCGGAAGCGGTCCCCCTCGGCGTTATACGTCGCAAAGTCGAGGTCGCCCTGCTGCTTGAGCCGGGCCGCGAGCGATTCGGGCACGATCGGGTCGAGCAGATGGTCGGCCTCGTCGGCGGTCAGCGGGTCCATGGGCAGCGGTTTGAGCAAACCGCCCACGCGGTAATACGGCGGCATGCCCACCTTGATGTGCAGGTCGCTGGCGTTGACCTTGCGCATGCCCAGCAGCAGTTTGTGGATGTTGACGTGGCCGGTGAGGGCCGGTGCCGCCGCGGAAGGGTCGCTGGGCGTGGTCATGCCGGCAGCATATCAGACCACGGGGGACGCTCGACGCGGCACGCGGCGCGGTTATCCGGCCCGGTCGGGCACGGCCACGCCCTGACCGGTCAGTTCACGCACCAGTTGGGCCTCGTCCCAGACCGTGATGCCGAGTTTCTGGGCCTCGGCGAGCTTGCTGCCCGCGCCGGGGCCGGCGATCACGAGCGTCGTCTTCCTGGAGACCGAGCCGGAGCAGGCGGCACCGAGCGACTCGAGCAGGTCTTTGAGGTCTTCGCGCTCCCACCGCTCCAGCGAGCCGGTGAGAACCACCTTCCGGCCGCTCCAGTACGCCCGCGCGGCGGGTGAACCGGCCCCGGTGCCGCCGGAGAACCCCCGCGGCGGCGATGCACCCGCGCTGGTGAGGCAGACACCGACGGCGGCGAGCTCGCGGAGCGTCTTCTGGCCGGCTGCACTGTGCAGGTAGGCGTGCACAATCGGCGCCGTGTCGATGCCCAGACCGGTTTCGGGGCCATCCAGCGGCTCGGTGCCGCAGCCCAGCCGCGCCGCCTGTGCGCTGGTGAGCTTGGCCTTGGGCATCAGGTCGCGGACGCTCGCGGCCAGCAGCCCATCGACGTCCGTAAACCGCTTGGCGAGCAGTTTGGCGGTGCTGTCGCCGACGTTCGGGATACCCAAGCCCGCCAGCACCCGCGCCAGGCCGCGCGACTTGGCCGCCTCGATGCCCGCGAGCAGGTTGTCGACCTTCTTCTCACCCATGCGGTCGAGTTCGACGAGCGCGGCCCGGTGCTCATGCAGGCGGAAGACGTCGGCGAAGGTGTTGAGCGGGATACGGCCCGAGGCGCGGATCTCGTCAACCGTCTTCTCGCCCAGGCCGTCGATGTCCATCTGCTTGCGGCCCGCGAACCAGATGAGTTTTTCGCGGACCTGGGCCGGGCACTCGGGGTTCACGCAGCGCCGCTGCGTCTCCAGGGCCGGGTTCTCCGCCGCCTCGGGCGGTGCAACCTCGACGGGGCCGTCGCAGACCGGGCAGGCCTCGGGTGCCTGCACGCGCCTGGCCCCTTTGGGCCGCCTGGCGACCACGACACCGGGCACGTACGGAATAATCTCACCCGCCTTCTCGACGTAGATGGTGTCGCCGATGCACAGATGGGCGGTCTCGCCGTCGGGATCATCGGGGTTTACCGGTGATGACCGCACGCGCCCGTAGTTGTGCAGCGTGGCGTGCCGCACCGTGGTGCCCGCGAGCACGACCGGCTCCATCACGGCGCGGGGCGTGATCTTGCCGCTCTTGCCCACCTGATGCTCGACGCGGATGAGCGTGGTGGTGGTGCGTTCGGCCGGGTACTTGAAGGCCACCACCCAGCGCGGGCTCTTGCTGGTGGCCCCCAGGGCGGCCTGCTGGGCGAAGGAATCGACGCGCACCACCACGCCGTCGGTGGCACGATCGAGCCCGCGGCGTGCCTTGTCGAAGCGCTCGATGGCCCGCTCGATCTCGGCGAGTTTCGCGGAGCACGCCAGCGGTGTGTTCACGGGCACGCCCAAAGCACGGATCGCGTCGATGAACTGCGCGTGGCCGGAGGCGAAGGCCGCGGCGTTCTTGCCCGTGATTTCGCCCTTGCCGTGGGCCGCGAAGGCCAGGCGGCGGGTGGCCGTGACGGCGGGGTCCTGCTGCTTGAGCGTGCCCGCCGCGGCGTTGCGGGGATTCATGAACAGTTCCTCGCCCGCCGCGTCGCGCTGGGCGTTGACGCGGGCGAACTCGTCGAGGGGGAAGTAGACCTCGCCCCGGATTTCCAGCACGTCGGGCACGGAAGCGCCCAGCGCGAGGGGAATGCTGCGGATGGTGCGGATGTTGTGGGAGACATCCTCGCCCCGCACGCCGTCGCCGCGCGTGAGGGCGCGGACGAACGCGCCCTTCTCGTAGCGCAGGGAGACGGCGACGCCGTCGATCTTGGCATCGGCCACGAGCGCGATGCCGGCGCTCGCCTCGCCGCCCACACCGCTGCCGCCCGCCTCTGCACGCCCGCCGAACAGGCCACCCTGATCCGCCAAGCCGCGCAGCACACGCTCGTGCCACTCGCGCAGGCCGGTGAGGTCGTAGGTGTTGTCGATGCTCATCATGGGCTGGGCGTGGGCGTGCGTGCCCGCCCCCTTCACGATGCCCCCCGCGCCCACCCGCGAGGTGGGTGAGTTCGCATCCGCCAGGGCCGGGTTGGCGGCCTCCAGCGCGGCCAGTTCGTTCAGCAGCCGGTCAAACTCGGCATCGGCCATGATCGGCGCGGCGAGCGCGTAGTAGGCGTGGTTGGCCCGGTTGAGCACGTCGCGCAGGTGCAGGATGCGATCGCGGTCGGAGGCCACGCGGCACAGCGTAGCGGGGAGCGCGGCTGCGCGGCCGGGCGTAGATGCCCGTCGGTCAGCGACTTGCGGGGTATGCTGCGGCCATGGCGCGCTGCCCGTGGGCGAAGAACGAGTTGGCGATCCGCTACCACGACACCGAGTGGGGCGTGCCGGTGCATGACGACCGGGTGTTCTTCGAGTTCCTGATTCTGGAGGCGGCCCAGGCGGGGCTGAGTTGGGACACGGTGCTCAGGAAGCGCGAGCGGTACCGGGCCGTGTACGCAGGGTTTGACCCGGTGAAGGTGGCGCGGTTTGATGCACGAAAACGTGCGGCGTTGATGGCGGACAAGGGCGGCGCCGAGGGCATCACCATCGTGCGGAACCGGCTGAAGATCGAGGCGTCGGTGTGGAACGCCGGGGCGTTTCTGCGTGTGCAGAGGGAGTTCGGGTCGTTTGATGCGTACGTGTGGCGGTTCGTGGCGGGCCTGCGCGCCAGCGCGGACGGGAAGGGCAAGCCGGGCCCGATCGTGAACCGGTGGACGGAACACCAGCAGGTACCCGCGACGACTCCGGTGTCGGATGCGCTCAGCCAAGACCTGAGGCGCCGGGGCTTCCGGTTTGTGGGGTCAACGACTTGTTACGCCTTCATGCAGGCGACGGGGCTTGTGAACGACCACCTCGTGACGTGTACGCGGCACAGGGCGTGTGCCGGCAGGTGACGAGGTCACGCCTCACGCGTTGTCCAGCAACTCCACCGTCGTGAAGGGCTTCCCGCTGAGCATTTCGAGGCTGGCGCCGCCGCCGGTCGAGACGTGGCTGAACTTGTCGGCCACGCCGAAGGCTTCGGCCGCCGCGGCGGAGTCGCCGCCGCCCACGATCGTGATCGCGCCGGCCTTGGTGGCCTCGACCATCGCGTTCGCCACAGCCCGCGTGCCCGCGGCAAACGCCGCCCACTCAAACACGCCCATCGGCCCGTTCCACACGATCGTCTTGGCGGGCTTCAGCACGCGCGCGTACTCGGCCTGCGTCGCGGGGCCGATATCGAGGCCCATGAAGCCCTCGCCGATGTCGCCCGAGAATGGCTTGACCGTGCCGCCGGTCTCGGCGAACGTCGTGGAGCAGAGGTGATCCGACGGCAGGTGGAGATCGCACCCCCGGGCCTTTGCCAGATCGAGCAGGCGCTTGGCCTCGGCCACCTTGTCGCCCTCCACGCGGCTGGAGCCCACCTTCTTGCCCAGCGACGCGAGGAACGTGTAGGCCATGGCCCCGCCCACGAGAATGGCGCTCGCCCTGGGGATCAGGTTCTCGATCAGGCCGATCTTGTCGGAGACCTTCGCGCCGCCCAGCACCACCACGAAGGGCTTGGCCGGCCGGGCGAGTTTGACGCTGAGGTAGTCGAGTTCCTTCTGCAGGAGCAGGCCGGCCACACGCGGCTTGCCCGGTCTCCCTTCGCCCCCCCCCATGGCCTTGGGCACGGCGAACATGCTGCCGTCTTCGCGGTGGGCGGTGCCGAACGCATCGTTCACGTAGATGTCGCCGTAGGAGGCGAGTTTGGCCGCGTAGGTCGCCTCGCCCTTCTTCTCGCCCTTGGCGAAGCGCACGTTCTCCAGCAGCAGCACCTCACCCGGCTTGAGCGCCGTGACGGCCGCCTCCGCCGCGGCGTCTGTGCAGTCGTTCGACGGGAACAACACGGGCCTGCCCAGCAGTTCGCCCAGCCGCGCGGCGACGGGGCGGAGTGTGAACTCGGCCTCGAAGCCCTTGCCCTCCGGGCGGCCCAGGTGGCTCATGAGCACGAGCGAACCGCCCCCGCCGCTGCGGTCCAGCACGCTGCGGAGCGTGGGCAGGGCCTCGCGGATGCGGCGGTCATCGGTGATCTTCCCGTCCTCGATGGGGACGTTGAAGTCGACACGGCACAGGACACGCCTGGAAGCGACGGGGACGGCGGCGATGGTCTTCTTCATGGGACTCACCACAAAGGCACAAAGGACACAAAGGAAGCCAACAGCAGTTCAGAGTACGCGACGCTTGATCCCGTCTCGAAGCACCACTTCGTGGAAGTTGATGAGGAGCCCAAGCGACTTGCCGGCCAGACGCATGTGGCTGAGGAGTTGAGCCTCGTGGACAGGCTCGATGGCCCGGATCCCCTTGCTCCACGATGAGACAGTCTTCAATCAGGAAGTCGATGCGATAGCCCGCATCCAGGTGCGCACCGCGATAGATGATCGGGACAGGGACCTCGCGTCGGAAGGCGATCTCGGCATGACGGAGTTCCGCGGCAAGACAGGCCTGATACGCGGACTCAAGCAACCCCGGACCAAGAGCACGATGCACCTCGATCGCCGCGCCGATCACCCTGTGGCTCAGTGCATCAAGCGATGGGTTGCTTGGCAAGCCGCGCCTTCCTTTGTGTCCTTTGTGCCTTGGTGGTGATCTACTCTCAGTGCCCGTTCGTGGACGGATCGACCCGGATCAGCCGGTCCGCCGCGGCCTTGACCCTGGCGGTGCCGTTCTCGGCCATCTGCTCGCGCAGTGCGCGCAGGCGGGCCGCCACGGAACCGTCGATCAACTGGTCGCCGATCTGGAGTTTGATGCCGCCGATCATGCCCGGTTCGGTGTAGGCGTGCAGGACCGGCTCCTTGCCCAGCGACTCTCGCAGGCGCCCCTTGAGGCTCTCGAGTTCCTCGGCGGGCACGGGCGATGCCGTGTAGACGTCGACCTCCACGCGCCCGAAGGCGTGCTGGAGCAGCCCGTCGTACGCCGCGGCCACCCCGGTGAGCCGGCCGAGGCGGCCGTTCTCGTTGAGCACGAGGATGAAGTGCAGCACCAGTTCGCTGAGCCGCCCCTGAAAGATGGCCCGCAACGCGCGCTCGCGATCCTTCACCGGTACGATGCGGGAAGCGAGAAACTCGCCGAACTTGGCATCGGCCCGGGCCAACTCGACCACGGCCTGCAACTCGCCGCCGGTTTCTTCCACCCGCTGCTGGCCGCCCTTGCCGTGGGCAAGGTCGTACAGGCTGCGGGCGTAGATGGTGGCGAGGGCGTCGGCGGGGGTTTCAACGAGGGGCATGGCTCAGTCCTCAACGCGGGGCGGGCACGGCGACGCGGCGGAGTGATGCGGGGGAGCGGGAACGCGGTGCGGACCATCAGGCCCGCGCGCCCACGCCCTTGAGTTCGGTGATGCAGTCGTTCACGAGGCGCTGCTGGTCGTGGCTGTTGATCTCGCGCTGCAGGATCTTGCCCGCCACCATGGTGGCCAGGTGCGAGGCCTCGCCGTAGATGTCGGCCAGGGCCTGCTTCTTGGCGGCCTCGATCTCGCGCATGGCCTTGTCCTTGGCGGCGGCCATGTCGGCCTCGTTCTTGATCTTGAGTTCGTTGGCCACGGCCGTCGCGGCGGCCTTGGCCGCGTCCAGCTCCTTCTGGGCCTGGGCACGGGCATCGGCCAGAGCCCGCTCGTAGCCCTCGAGCGCACTCTTGGCCTGGGTACGGGCAGACTCGGCCGCCTCGATCTCGCTCTTGATCTTGTGCTCGCGGTCGGCCAGGCCCTTGGTGATCGCCGGCCACACCTTCACCGACAGCACCGCCAGCACCACCGCGAACACCAGTAGCGAGATCACCATCGGGGCCAGGCCCTGCTCGATGGTGGGCAGCACGCCGGCCTTGGGAGCCGCCCCGGCGGCGGCGGGGTCGGCGGCGTGCACGGCAGCGGCCGCGAGGAACGGCGCGGCGAGGCTCAACACGCGGGAAGCAGTCTGGATCGGGCGTGCCATGATGCGGAGTCTCCGAGACACGGGAAGCGGACTCGACAGGAAAGCGCGACGCGGGGCTCTCGCACCGCGGCGCGGGACATTGCTCACTTGATGAAGCCGACCAACAGGCCCACCACGACCGCGAACAGGGCCGCACCCTCGACCAGCGCGGCGGTCAGGATCATGTTGGTGCCGATGGGGCCCTTGGCCTCAGGCTGACGCGCGATCGACTCGAGCGCACCCTTGCCGATGAGGCCGATGCCGATGCCGCCGCCGATGACGGCCAGGCCGGCGCCCACCGCGGCCAGACCCTGGCCGGTGCTCACGGGGGCCTTGGCGGCCTCCTGGGCCAGAGCGCCCGAGGTGGTGGCGAGCACGGCCAGCGTGCCCAACGCGAACTTCGTGATCTTCATGACAGAGACCTTTCTGTGACTGAAACCAACCGCACAAGAAACCTCGTTGCCGCACCCTCGCGCCGGGCGAACCCGGCGTGATGAGCGGCGCGGCCCGTCTTCACGCGTGCCTCAGTGCCCGTGGGCATGGGCGGGTGCGTGCTCGTGGCCGTGGCCCTCATGATGCTCGTGCTCATCATGGTGGGCGAGTTGAGAAATGAACACCGTGGTCAGGAACATGAACACAAACGCCTGCAGGAAGGCGACGAACAACTCAAGGAAGTAGATGGCGATCGCGGAGACCACCGAGATGACCGTGACGGCCCCGCCCAGGGCCACGCCGCCGACGGTCCACGTCGTCAGCATTCCCAGCCCCTGCACCGCGAACATGAAGAGCACCGCCACAAGGATGTGCCCGGCCGTCATGTTGGCAAACAGCCGCAGAGCCAGCGCCACCGGCTTGATGACCGTGCCCATGATCTCGATGGGCACCAAGAGCAGCGAGATCGGCAGCTTCGTGCCCGCCGTCAGGTGCGAGAGGTAGCCGCCCAGGCCCAGTTCGCGGATGCCCGCGATATTGATGACGAGCGCCGCAATCACGGCCAGAGCCGCCGTGACAAAGATGTTCTGCGTGGCCGTGGCCCCCAGCACACCGCTGAAGGCGTGCGTGCCGGTGAGTTTGTCGATCAGGTGGAGCGTGTCGGTGATCGGCACGAGCCCCAACAGGTTGTTCACGAGAATGAAGAAGAACACCGTCCACAGGAAGGGCATGAAGCGGTCGGTGCGGGCCCCCAAGAGCGGCCGCACGCTGTTCTCGCGCAGGTAGACGCAGATCACCTCGATCATGTGGGCGAAGTGGCCCTTGGTGACGTAGCGGTCGGTGCCCTGGGTCTCCGGGCCGGTCTTGATGCGTGCCGCGGCGTAGGAGAGCACCACCAGCGTGATCAGCCCGGCGAGGATCAGGTTGCCCACGTGGGCGGACCAGAGCCAGTAGCCCCCCTGCACCCAGAAGGGCTGGTTCACCACGTGGTCAACCGGGTTGGACGCTGCCAGCACGGTCGGGAGCGACACCAGATTCATGCGGAGACTCCGGCCGCGGCGGTGGTGAGAGGGTGAGCCGAGTGGCGCCGCTGCCCGTGCGCGACGTGATTGGCGAGTATGCCCCAGCCCGACTCGATGAACAGGCAGAGGAGGTTGGCCGCGAGGAACGCGCCCCAGAAGACGCGGCCCTCCGGCTTGATGGCCCAGAAGACGACCAGGGCCAGCGTCAGCGAAGCCAGCGCGCGGACCACGCCCGCCGCCACGATGCCGGGGGCGAGCAGGTCGGTGGTGCGGCGCAGCAGGCTCGCCAGCAGCACGAAGCCCGCCAGAGCGCCGATGGCGACAGACAAGCCGGCCGAAACCGCGGCGCGGGCGGGGTGATCGAGGCCCGCGGATTCACCCACCACCACCGCCACCGATGCGCCGATCAGCACGGCCACCTGCAGGCCCAGAGCCAGCGTGATGAGCCGCACCGACCGTGACCAGCAGACCTGGCCCGCGGCAAGGGGCGGGCTCGCGGGGGCTGCGTTAGAGACCGCGTGATCGTGCATAGGGACATCCGAACAACGACCGGCCATGGCTGGCGGGCACAAGGGGTGCAAGCGTAGGTTGGCACTTTCGCCGCGGCGAGTGTGGACTTCGGAGTGCAAGGTGCCACTGTGCGTGGTGGGCGGCTCGTGCCTCACCCGCGGGGCACACGGAAGCCGCAGCCGCTCACGCATCCGTCCGGTCGATCACGCGATAGGTCTCGCGCTCGCCGCGGCCGCGCAGGGGGTAGTCTTTCCGCAGGGGATGCGCGGGGTACTCGGCCCACATCAGGATCCGCCGCAGATCCGGGTGGTTGCGGAAGCGGATGCCGAACATGTCGAACACCTCGCGTTCCATCCACTCCGCGCCGGCCCACAGGTCGCACACGCTGTCGAGGTAGAGCGCGGGGTCCTCGGTGATGCCGTCGGTGGGCAGCGACGGGTCCAGAAACACCTTCACGGTGAAGCGCTCATCGCGCCCGTGCGCGTGCAGCAGGTAGAGCACGCCGAAACGGCCGGGCATCCTGGTGGGGTACTCGTGGTAGTCCACGCCCGCGATGTCGGTCAGAAAGTTGTACCCGCAGCGCGGGTCGCTCTTCAAAAACGCCAGCACCGCGTGCAGGTCGCCGGGCTCGACGATGAGCGTCGACTGCCCGCGGAACTCGGTGCCGCGCAGCCGCTTGCCGGGAAACTGCCCCTTGACGAGCGCAAACATGGGGTGGTCGAGCGAGGGCTTGGCGTTCGGCGCGGCGGTGGTCATGGGGTGAGTTTAGCCGAAGCGGGGCTCAGGGCCGAGGGCCAAGGTGGCAGGGAACGCCCGTCAGGATCGTGGGTCAAGTGCATGCCCTGGCCGGCCGCTTCGTCTCTCCTCACCCCCGCAGGAGCACGGCCTGAGTATCGGGCGGCGTCGCCGCGTGCCAGCGGGCCACGAGTGCCGCGCGCGCAGCGCACCCTTGGCCCAGCGGCACGGGCATGAGCGCGGGGGGATGGTGCGCGTCTGCCTCCTCCTCCGCGCCCCCCACCGCCCCCTGGCACCGCGACGGCACACTCGCCAGCACCGCCCCGTGCGGCCCGAGGAGAGCCGGGAGCAGCGCGAAGAGCCGGTCGAGGTGGTCTTCCACGTGCGGCAGCATGCTCGCGTCGATCATGGCCGCGAGGTCGGGCAGCAGCGCGATGCGCGGCGTCGGGGCGCGCCCGCCCCGCTGGGCACGTTCGGCCCGCTCTGCCAAAAACTTCAGGCACGCACGCGGGTCGCTCAGCACATGCCGGGCGTGGGTGCGCAGCAGCAACGTGCCGCCACCCGCTCCACCCCCACCACCACCCTCACCGCCCGCACCCCACGCCGCCAGCACGGGCTCCAGCGCATCGCACGCGGCGTGCAGGGCCGCCCAGCCGCGCGGGCCCCACGTGTGCGGGTGCCGCGCCCACATGTCTTCACCCAACCCGCCCGACCACGCGACCACCAGCCCCGAGGGCGCGTTCGCAAGCGCGGCTCGCAGTGCATCGGGGTCCAGCGTCGGCCCGCACCCCTCGGCCGCCACCAGCGGGTGCGCCTGCATGGCCGCCCGCGGCCCGGTGGGGCGGAGTTGACGATCACACCACACGAGTTGATCCGGACTGGCGGTGTGCACGCATCAGCGTACGGGCCCCGGCGGGGCAAGGTCCGCCCTGGCCGACGCGGCGGCGCGCCGCCCACCGCGGGCACGCACTGCGCCCCGGCCGGCCACAAGGGGTTGTGGTTCCGGGCAGGGCGCCCGCGCCCTGCGGCGAGTTACACGCTGCACGCACCCGGCGCTGCCGGGCGATACCACACGCTCAGGTTCGTCGGCCTTGGATGTCGGCCGGTGTGCCCGTGCGGCGGAGCCCGCTCGACACGTTCCACCCGCTCACACGCCCCGCCCGTAGCAAGGAGGCCGCGCCGTGCTCACCTTCACGCCGTCGTTCGCGCCAATGTCGAGCACAGCCCTCGCCCGCGTCTTCAAGGCGGTGGCGTTGCTGGAGTCGCGTCCCGGCGTCGGCGCCGGGCCCGAGAGCACCCCTGCGACGCGGGAAGCCAGCCCGCTCCGCGCCCACGCGGTACAGAGCATCATCGTGGTCAACCCCGCGGCCACAGGCGATTACCTGGACCAGTTCAGCGACGGCGAAGTGCACGAATACCTGGCGCGGCTGGAATCCGCGGCGACCCCGCGGGGACGCGAGAACCGGGGGAGAGGCTGGGTGCGGCAAAGCGATCGGCGTGCCGTGGCGGTGGCGACGGCGTAGAGCGGAGCGGGTGCACGGGGCGGGGGCTCAGTTGTTCGCGACAAGCTTGTCGCTCTGCTCGACAAACTTGTCGCCGCTCCACTGCGTGTCTTTGGTCACGACGCCCCTGGCCGCCGCGGCGTCGATCGCCTTGGCCCTGGCCTGGCGGGCCACGAGGTCCATGTGGGTGGTGAAATACTGGAGCGCGTGCCCGCGGAACTGCTCGATGGTGGCGAACTTGTGGGCATCCATGAACTTGGCGAGGCCCTCGCACAGCGGCTTGGCCACCTCGTACCCATGGATCATCACGCCGGTGCAGACCTGGCAGGTGTTGGCCCCGAGCAGAATGAACTGGGCCGCGTCCTCGCCGGTTTCGATACCGCCGATGCCCGAGAGCGAGCGGCCCTTGAACTCATCGCGGATGAGCCGCGCACACTGCATGACCATGCGGAGGGCGATGGGCCGCACGGCCTTGCACGAGTAGCCGCCGGGCGTGGTGTAGCCCTCCACGGTCGGCTCCGGGCGCAGGGTCTTGAGATCCACGCCCATCACCGAGAGGATCGTGTTGATGGCGCTCACGCCTGCGCAGCCCGCCGCGAGCGCGGCCCGGGCCGGGTGCTCGATGTTGGTGATGTTGGGCGTCATCTTGGCCCAAACGGGAATCTTGCTGGCGGTGTTCACCCAGGCGCAGACCTCGGAGAGGATGTCGCAGTCTTGTCCCATGGCCGCGCCCATGCGCCGCTCGGGCAGACCGTGCGGGCAGGAGAAGTTGAGTTCAAAAGCATCGACCCCCGCCGCCTGGCAGCGCTCCACGATCTCCACCCACGCATCCTTGCGGTACTCCTCCATGATGCTGGCGATCAGGATGCCCTTGGGGTACTTGTCCTTCACCCGCTTGAACTCGTCGATCCACGTGTCGAAGGGGCGGTCGGAGATGAGTTCGATGTTCTGCCAGCCCACGATTGTTTGGTCGCCCGGCTTGCCGACGCGCATGCGGGCGTAGCGCGGGGCGACGTTGACCACCTTGCCGGCATCGAGGCTGATGGTCTTGGCGATGACCGCCCCCCACCCCTCATCAAAGGCCTTGCAGATGACGTTGGCGTTGGTGCCGGGCGGGCCGGAGCCGATCACGAAGGGGTTGGGGAGTTTCAGTCCGTCAACGGTTACGCTCAGGTCGGCCATTGGGCACCTCTGTCAAGACGGGCACGCCGGCGGGCATGCACCGCGCCGAACCGGTCAGCATACCACAACAGCCGCCGAGCGGCGCGCAAAGACAGCCTTGACACTCGACGCGCCCGCTGTCGCATCTATCATCCCGCCCACCCGCCGGTCGCTGCGTGCGGAGTCCGTTCGGACCCGCTCGCCCCGGGCGGCGAGCGCGAAAGGACCCCTCGGATGCGTCGAGCCAAAGTGAGCGTGATCGGTGCCGGCAACATCGGCGGTGAGTGCGCCCGTTCCATCGCCATGAAGGAACTGGCCGACGTGATGCTGCTCGACATTCCCAACAAGGACAAGCCCGAGTTGCACATGCCACGCGGCAAGGCCCTCGACATCGCCTGCTGCGCACCCATCGAGCGCTTCGACCGCGTCGTCGCCGGGACGTTCGACTACAAGGACATCGAAGGGTCGGATGTGGTGGTCGTCACGGCGGGCGTGCCGCGCAAGCCAGGCCAGAGCCGCGACGATCTGGTGAGCATCAACGCGGGGATCGTCAAGGGCGTGGGCGAGAACATCAAGAAGTACGCCCCCAACGCCATCGTGATCGTGGTGAGCAACCCGCTCGACGCGATGGTCTACGTAATGTGGAAGGCCACGGGCTTCCACCACAGCCGGATCATCGGTCAGGCCGGCGCCCTCGACGTGGCCCGGTTCCGCGAGTTCCTCGCGATGAAGATCGGCTGCTCGGTGGAGGACATCACGGCTCTGCTGTTGGGCGGCCACGGCGACGACATGGTGCCCCTGCCGCGCTTCACGAGCGTGCACGGCATCCCCATCCAGATGCTGCTGCCGAATGAGGTGATCGAGGAGTGCGTGCAGCGGGCCAAAGTGGGCGGCGGCGAGATCGTGAAACTCATGGGCACGAGCGCGTGGTACGCCCCCAGCGCCGGCACCGTGCAGATGGTCGAAGCCATCATCAAGGACAAGAAGCGGATCATCCCCTGCGCCGCCTACTGCGAAGACGAGTACGGCGTAGCCCCCGGCCAGAAGGGCAAGGGCATGTTCGTGGGTGTGCCCGTGGTGCTGGGCGACCAGGGCGTGGAGAAGGTCATCCCGCTGCAGTTCACGGCCGATGAGAAGAAACTGATGGATGAGTCCATCTCGCACGTTCGTGAACTGGTCGGTGTGGTCGTGCGTATGTTCCCTGAGATGGCCTGAGCACGCCCCGCGAAGCGATACAGGCCTTTGGAGTTTCCCCATGGCGACCGTGTTTGCTCGCGCCTGTTCACTGCTGGCCCTGGCCGCCGGCCTCGCAGCGCCCGCCCGGGCCCAAGAGGCTTCACCTGACCCGGCTTCGCAGCCGCCCAAGCAGGCCCAGTTCCAGGAGGGCTCCAAGGCCGTCACGATTCAAACCGGGCCCGACCTGAACACGCGGCCCCAGCGTTCTCCGCTCCCGCAGATCGCAGACCCGACGGTGGCCAAGGCCAGCGCCATGCTGACCGGCTCGTGGGCATCGACGCCCGGGTCCGACGGAACCGCGCTCTGGCTGCACGCGGCGCGTGTAGACATCACGGGTGTGGACAACGCGGTGTACTTTGAGATCGCACGCGCCGACAACCCCGGTGCCCCCTTCAGGCAGGGTGTGTTCGTGTTCTGGATGCGCGAGAGCACGCTGCGCCTGCGTGTGCTCGACCTCTCGAGCAAGGGACTGGGCGAGGCCGTGGTGGGCCTGTGGGCCGATCCCTCGGTCTTCCCCGCACTCACGGTCGATCAGCTCATTCCCAACGTTGATCTGCGGCTGAAGGCCGACGGCGACGGCTGGGTGAGCGAGGCGACCGGGCCGGTCCCCACGACCAAACTGGGCGCGTGGGAGGTCGAGTCGTGGGTGTCGGTCGCGCCCGGCGCGCTCGCCTTCCGCGACCGGGGCACCGACGTCTCGGGCAATGCCGTCTTCGGCGGCGAAGGCGACAAGCCGCTGACGTTCGCGCGTTTCGAGTCGCCCATCAGGGTGCACCAACTCGAGGGGGGCATCGTCTCCATTGACATGGTGCCGCCCAAGGAGGGGCTGCCGGTCGCGCAGGACAACACCCTGATGGCGATCAACTACACCGGCTGGCTGCCCGACGGCATGTCGTTCGGCACCTCCAAGGGCAAGGGCGCACAGCAGATTCAGATCCCTGCGAACTTCATCGCCGGCTTCAACAAGGGGCTGCCGGGCATGACCAAAGGCACGCTGCGCCGGCTGTGGATCCCCAGCGGCATGGCGTTCGGCAAACTCGGCAACCAGGGCTTCCGCATCCCTCCCGACACCCCCGTGATCTTCGAACTCGAGTGCGTCTATCTCGAACACATGCCCCCGCCCGCCACGCCCGAACCGGTACCCCCGATCGACCCCGCGGCTCCGCAGCCCGGGGGTCAACCGCCCAATCAGTGATGGCCGCCGAGCCCGTGCCACACCCCGATCCGTACGCCGCCCTGGGCCTGACGCCCGCCGCGACACCCGCGGAGGTGAGGCGCGCGTATCGCCGGTTGGCCCGCACCCTGCACCCGGATGTGAACTCCAGAGCGGATGCCGCGGCGGCCTTTGCGACCCTCCAGGCCGCGTACGCCGTCGTCGGCGACCCCAAGCGCCGGGCCGCCCATGATCGTGCCTGCGCTGAGCGAGCGGCGCGGGGCACGCCCCATGTGCACTTCTCCAACATCGCCGGCCCCGGGCCCGGCCCGGCCGGTTCCGCGCGCACCGGCGACCCCGGCGATCCGTCGGGGTTCGACGAAATCTACGAGGCCTTCTTTGCACCGCGAGCACGCGCGCGCCCGCGACCCGGCCAGGCGTAAGCCACGCCCGGCCGAATACGATTCCGGGTGGACAGGTGCTACAGGGTCATCGTGATCGGGGGTGGCCATGCAGGCGTCGAGGCGGCGTGGGCCGCGGCCAATGTGCTGGGCGGCACGGGCACGGTGGCCCTCGTGACACTCGACCCGACCAAGATCGGGGTCATGAGTTGCAACCCCGCGATCGGCGGCCTGGCCAAGGGCCAGATCGTGCGCGAGATCGACGCCCTCAACGGTCTGATGGGACTCGCCACCGATGCCACGGGCATCCAGTTCCGCGTCCTGAACGCGAGCAAGGGCCCGGCTGTGCACGGCCCACGAGCCCAGTGCGACAAGCACGCCTATGCCGCACAGGTCCAGAGGCTGATCGCCTCACGCCCCGAGATCGTGGTGATCGGCGCCGCGGCCGAGCGTCTGCTCGTGGAGAGTCGGCGGGTGCGGGGCGTGGTGCTGGGCGGTGCCGGCGGGGGCCTGGTCCGCGCCCCCGCGGTGGTGCTCACCACGGGCACCTTCATGCGCGGTCTGATGCACACCGGCGAGGCCCGCACGCCGGGCGGCCGGTTTGGCGAGGCCCCTGCCCACGGCATCTCCGGCGCGTTGTGCGAACTGGGTTTCGAACTCGGGCGACTCAAGACCGGCACACCGCCGCGCCTGAGCCGGAAGACCATCGACTGGGTCGGGCTACCGGAGCAAGCGGGCGACACCGAGCCGGTGCCCTTCAGCGATCTGACCGAACCGGCGGCCTTCCCCGCGCTCGAGCAGGTGGCGTGCCGTGTGACCGAGACCAACGGTGGGATCCACGAGACCATTCGGGCCAACCTGCACCGTGCCCCGATGTACAGCGGGCAGATCGAATCCGTGGGCCCCCGCTACTGCCCCAGCATCGAGGACAAGGTGGTTCGCTTCGCCGAGCGCAGCAGCCATCACGTCTTCCTCGAGCCCGAGAGCCTGCACCCTGATCACGCCGACTGGGTCTACGCCAACGGCATCTCCACCAGCCTGCCGCCGGACGTGCAGGGGCGCGTGGTGCGCGGCATGCGCGGCTGTGAGCACGCCGAGATTCTGCGCTACGGCTACGCCGTGGAGTACGACATGGTGCGGCCGCACCAGATCATGCCCACGGGCATGACCAAGAGCGTCGAGGGGCTGTACCTTGCGGGGCAGATCAACGGCACCAGCGGCTACGAGGAGGCGGCCGGGCAGGGCCTGCTGGCGGGGCTGAACGCGGCCCGCGCCGCGCTGGGCGAGGACGCGATCACGCTGGGCCGCCACGAGGCGTACATCGGCGTGATGCTCGACGACCTGTGCACCAAGACACCGCTCGAACCCTACCGCATGTTCACCAGCCGGGCCGAACACCGGCTGGCGCTGCGCAGCGACAACGCGGCCGATCGGCTCACGCCCGTGGCCGATCGCGCGGGCCTGCTGCGGCACGGTCCAACCGCCGCGCTGCGACGTGCGGGCTTCGCGGCCCGCACCGCGTCCCGGGCCCGCATCGAGGCCGCCATCGACCGAGCCCGAGTGCGCGGCCTGGCGGTGCGCGAGGCCCTGCGCCGGCCGGACTTCACCGTTGCGGATCTCGCCGGGGCGCTGTCGCTCCCCTCAGAGGGGGACCGCCGGCCCAACTCACCGCTCTTCACCGCCCACGCCGAGGCCTTCTACGCCGCCTTCATCGCGCGCTCGCAACGCGAGGCCGCAGCACTGGAGGCGATGGAGCGCCGGCCCATACCGCCGTGCTTTGACTACACCCTCGCGGCGAACCTGCGCGCCGAAGCCCGTCAAGCCCTGCAGCGCTTCCGCCCCGCCACGCTGGGTATGGCCAGCCGCCTCGAGGGGCTCACGCCCGCCGATGTCTCGCTCCTGGCGGTGCTGATCGACCGCGCCTGAGACCCCACGCCGCCGCTCAGCGCGGCACGAGGTTGAAGTTGGGCTTGTGCCCGCCCTCGTCCATCGCGCCCTCTTCGCCCTCGTCTTCTTCGTGGTGCTCGTGATGACCGTTCATCTCCTGGGCCTTGAAGGCCGCCGCCGCCGCGAGCGCGGGGATGAACGGCATGATCGGGGCCGCCGCGCCGATGGTGCCGGCCATGTTCACCAGCAGGCTCTTGTCGCCCTCCCAGCGGGCGATGAGATCGGCCCCGTCCCAGTACGTTACCTGGACCATGGCGCGGGCACCCTGCACGAGGTCGGAGTACGCCGGGACGATGAGCCCCGGCTCGCGGCCCGCTGCGCCGTCGCCGCGCGACCGCACCACGTTGCCCACGGCCGAGCCGAGCAGGCTCACGATCGGGTAGCCGTGGCGGATGGTGCGCCCCGAGTCGATCACGCTCACGCTGGTGGCGCTCCTGATGCGGGCCAGCACGTCGGCCACGCCGGCGTGGACCCCCAGCCCCTTGCCGCCGCTCTCGATGTGCCGCACCGCCGCCACGGCGGCCTGGGGCGTGCCGCCGAGCACGAGCCACTTGCCCGCCACCGCATACGTGATCTCCAGGGGCACCGGCAAGCCGGGGAATCGGAGCGAGGTGTAGCGCCCCTTTGTTGAAGGCTCCGACCACGCCCGGAGGCTGACGTAGCCGTTGGGCTTGCCCTCGCCCTGCTCGCTCAGCAGCGCGTTGGCGGTGGCGGCGAGTTTGGCCGTCGCGCGGACAAACCCATCGGCGTCCGCCAGCGAGGCTACGGCGACGATGCCGCCGAGATTCGGCCCGCCCAGGGCATCGGCCATGTAGACACCCCAGGTGCCTCCAAGCGCGCCCAGCACGTCGTCGAGCGGGTCCACGCCGGTGTGCTCGCGGAACTTGGCGAGCAGGTCCTTGCCCATGGGCGTGGCGACCAGTGCGTTGTCGATCTCGGTGCGCAGGTACTTCACGCTGCTGGTGCCCACTCCGGCCCAGTAGCAATCCGCGGGAATCGCCGCCAGATCAGCCGCGGTGAGCGCCACGCGCGACACGCCCGCCTTCTCCGCCCGCTCGCCCAGGCCCCGATAGGCAAACTGGCCCACGGTCGCTTCCGGCGTGTGGCCGAGCACAAACTCGGCCTTGGCGCACTCGGGCCCGATGAAGCCCCCCTCCGTCAACTTGTTCACCATCGCGGCCGCCGCCGGGTTCGCGGCCGCCAGCACCTGCAGCATGCCGATCAGCGGCGTGAGCGGCGCGGCATCAAACCGGCCCCGGATGAACGCCTGCACGCCCGCCGCGCTCACGCCGTCGAGCGTCTGGAGGGCCGCATCGGCGTCCGGCACGGTGCCCACGTGCACTTCAAACGCCCATGTCCCGCCCGACTGGCGCGGCCCGAAGCGCACCTGACCCGGCGGCGCCGTGATCTCGCTCATGCCGGGAAAAGCCTTGGACGGACGCGGCTCGGGCGCGCCGGCCGAGTCCCGCAGCAACGACGCCACCAGCCCGGCGGTCTTGGCGGCTTCGGCCTCGCCGGAAGCACCGAACGACAGAACCACGCCCACCCCGGCGAATCCGCCCGTGGGCTTGCTGGGGTCGTAACTCAGCCCCACGCGCACGGGCGCGCCAGCCAGACGGGGCAGCAGTTCCATCAAGGCCGCGGGCGGCGCATCGCCTCCACCCGCGTCGATCTCACCGGGCAACTCGGCCAGCCGGGCGGGCAGCATGTGCAGTGCGTCGCGCAAAGCTTTGTCTTTGGGGGCCACCAGCACGCGGTCGAGGTTGGCGCGTTCCAGCGCGGCCACGACGGTGGAGACGGGCTTCTCGGCCGGGGGTTGGGCCGCGAGCGGACGCGTCGCCACGCCCACAGCGATACCGGCGGCCGCCAGCACGCACGCCACGGAGGGAAGGACGCGACGCCCACGGGTGAACAGCGGCATGGTGAATCCCCAGATCGCTCGCTCCCGAAGAGGTCCGACCGCGCGGTCGGCCTCCCCGGTCTCTCAATCATTGGGGAACTGCGAGATCGGGTTGCACGCCCGGCCACCCGGGCTCTTGGGCGTGCGGGGGACGGCGGGCGGGGGTTACACTCATGTGTTGCCGCACACCGGCCCCACACCAAGCCGCATACTGATCATCCGGCCCAGCGCGCTGGGCGATGTCTGCCGCACGGTGCCCGTACTCGTCAGCCTGCGTGCCGCCTATCCGCGGGCGCGCATCGACTGGCTGGTGCAAGACTCGTTTGCGGATGCCGTGCGAGCCCACCCGGCCCTCAGCACCGTCGTGCCCTTCCCCCGCCGCCGCTTCGGGCGCTGGACGTCACCCCCCGCCATGGTCGGCCTCTGGCGCTGGCTGCGCTCGCTGGCCCGGGCCGACTACGACACCGTGCTCGACTGTCAGGGGCTGCTGCGCAGCGCGATCTTCGCCCAGGCCACCGGGGCACCGAACCGTATCGGCCACGCCGACGCGCGCGAAGGC
Organism: uncultured Phycisphaeraceae bacterium; assembly: GCA_964590885.1. Taxonomy (GTDB): domain Bacteria; phylum Planctomycetota; class Phycisphaerae; order Phycisphaerales; family UBA1924; genus JAEUIX01. Next base: position 107,762 of record CAZPWW010000007.1, on the reverse strand, counting down.
GCACCCCTCGCGTATTCGCTGCGCGTGCCGCCCGCCGGCGGAAACGGCTCCGCCCACACGGTGGACCGTATGCTCGAACTGGCCGCCGCTGCGGGCGCGACACCCGTGCGCGACCTGCGCCTGCACGTGCCAAACGACACCCCGGCGCCCGACCCGCGCACCGCCGACGTCCGACTGGTGGTGCTCGCCCCCACCAGCCGCTGGCCCGGCAAGCGCTGGCCTGCCGATCGCTTCGCGGCGATCGCGGCGGCCCTGCTCGACGGGCCGGCTGGCGGCAACATCCGCGTCGCCGTGGTCGGCGGTGCCGGCGAACGGGCACAATGCGGCCCGTTGATCGACCTGGCGCAACGCGAGCCTGGGGTGCTCGACCTGGTCGGCTCCACGTCCGTCGCGGGGCTCCTCAGCCTTGTGAGCCGCGCCGCGCTGGTGGTGGCCAACGACTCGGCCGCCGTGCACATGGCGGTCGGCTTCAATCGGCCGCTGGTGGCCCTGTACGGCCCGACCGACGTCGCGCGTGTCGGACCGTACCAGCGCGGCGGCGATGTGATCTCCGCGGCCCGACCGGGTGATTCCCTCAACCACAAAGATGCCGCGGCGGGGGCCGCGCTCATGGAGCGCATCACGCTCGACAGCGTGCTGGCGGCGTGCACCGCCCGCCTCAGCCGCCCATGACCGGACCGATCGGCGCGGCAGCGCCAGCGCCACCCTTCGCGATGCGCTCTTTGGCCGCCTTCATCACCGCCTGCGAGATATCCACGTAGCGCATGCGCAGTTCGTGGGCCACGCCCTTGAGTTCATCGGCCTCCGCCGCCGTCAGGTTGCCCCTGGTCTTCTCTTCGAGCACCGCCAGCAGGTCGATGTGAAACCGCGCGTGCTCGAGCGAGACCATGGCGCGGCCGCTCTCGTCGGGAAAGGCACCCATGTACATCAGCGCCTGCGTGGCCAGCGTGCCCATCAGGGCCTGGAAGTCGATCTTCTCACCGCGCCCGGGCTGCCCCTCGGCGGCATCCGCGGCACCGGGCTTGGCTCCCCTGGCCTCGGCTTTGGCCCGCTCTGCCGCGGCGAGTTTCTCCTTTTCGGCCTGGGCTTGACTCTTCCAGTCTGAATCGACGACGAGGCCGGGCCCACCGGGTGCGCCGGACCCCGCCGATGCCGGCGCGGGCGCGTCGTCCTTCTTCTTCCACTCGTCGCCGATGATCAGTTTCGCGGGGACCGGGTTGGTCATAGACTGTCCTTGAACCTCTGTGCGGACCGATCGTAGCCCGAGCCTCGCGTCAACCCGGCCGTGGAGCCCCCCATGCCCCAGAACCACCCGACGACTTCGCGGCTGCCTCTGATACTCGGCGTGTGCTTGGCCGCGTGCGGGTTGGCCGGGTGCGCTGCCACGGGCGACACCGATGGGGGGTCAGCGTCCGGGCCGGCCGTCGTCCAGCGCGGCGACTTCAAGGCCGCCGAGCCCGCCCCCGCCCCGCCCACGGTTGCCACCTCACCCGCGAGCCTGGGGGGGCAGCCCCGGCCCGCCCCCGCTGCCGCACCGTGGCCCACGCTCACGCCCGCGCAGGCCTGGGGCGGCATGGAGGGTGTGGCCCTGTTGACTGGCACCGGGGCCCCGCGCCCGGCCGCCGGGGCCCAGGCCAGCCAGGGCATGTTGCTGGTGGATGCGCTGGTGGGGCAGATCAACGGCAAGCCGGTCTACGCCAGCAAGTTTCTGGCGCCCCTCGACGGCCGCCTGCGGGCCAAGGTGATCGAGCTCGACAACAACCGGGCCTGGCAGCGTGAGGCCGGCAAGATCATCTACGACGCGCTGATCGACCAGATTCGCGACGAGCTCTTTCTGGCCGAGGCGCGGGCCGGCCTCACCAGCGACCAGCGGCGCGGCCTTTTGGCGTTCGTCGAGCAACTCCGACGCAATTTCGCGAGCCAGAGCGAAGGCAGCGAGGAACTCGCCGACGAGCGGTCGCGCGAAGCAGAGGGTGTGTCGCTGGACAAGAAGATCAGCGATGAACGCGACAAGGCCCTGATCCGCACACTGGTGAGCCAGCAGGTGAACCCGCGTGTGAACATCGCCTGGAAGGACATCCAGCGGCGCTACGAGCGCGATGCGCGTATCTACAACCCCCCCCCGGTGGCCAACCTCCGCATGATCTGGGTGCCCAGCGGCAAGGTCGACGCCGCCAGCGCCGTCGCCACGCGCCTCGCCAGCGGCGAAGCCTTTGCCGCAGTGGCCCGCGACCCGATCAACGAGTTTTCGTCGTCGGAGGGCGGCCTTATCGAACGCACCTTCGAGCCACCATACGGCTCAGGCCGCCTCTGGGAAGACGCCATCCTCAACGACAACGCCCGCGGCCTCTCGGTGGGCCGCACCAGTCCGCCCTTCACCTTCCAGGGCCACCAGGTCTGGATGCACCTCGAATCGATCACGCAGAAGCCCGGCAAGACGCTCGAAGACGCCCAACTCGAGATCGCGACCAAACTCCGCAACGAGAAGTTCAACGAGGAGACCAACCGCCTCTTCAACCGCATTCTCGAGCGCGGCAGCCGCACCAACGAGCGCGACATGACCGAGCGCCTGCTCCTCATCGCCAGCGAACGCTACCTGCTCCCGCGGGCCGCGCCGTGAACGCCCGGGGCCCCACGGGGGAGCCTGCCTTCTGCGCCACGCTGGCACCTCTGGCGCGGCTGCGATTCCGGGCGGCGTGCCTGTGGCTGAGGGCACGCTCGGCCCTGCGACTCGGGCACCCCACGCACATCACCGGCTTGTTTGGTGAGGCCGCCGCGGAGGCTCTGCTGGTGTCGCGCGGCTACCGCGTGCTGGCCCGGCGGGCCCGCGTGCCCATGGGCGAGGCCGACCTGGTGTGCACGGCTCCGGGTCAACCCCCCGCCATCGTGATCGTGGAGGTGAAGACCCGCGAAACAACCGCCGCCGACGGGCCGTTCCAGCGGGCCGCAGGGGAGGCCGCACTCACCCCCGACAAACTGCGCATCCTGCGGGCGGTGGCCCACCACCTGCGCCGGGCCAACGGCTGGCACGACCGCCCGCTGCGCATCGACGGCGTGGCGGTCGACACCTGCCGCGGGCGCGTGGTCGCGGCACGGCACTACGCGGGCATCGGCTGATCGCTCGCCCGGGGTCAGGCGTAGCCCAGGGCTTCGAGGTCGCCCTCATCGAGGCCGAAGTGGTGCCCCATCTCGTGCAGCAGCGTGATGCGGACTTCTTCGTAGACCTCTTCGTCGGCGTGCTCGTGGGCCCACCCGGCCTCGCCGCAGGCCAGTCGCACGATCCCTTCGCGGAAGACGTGGATGGTCGCCGGCAGGGTGCCCGTGCCCTCGATGCCGCGCTCCGTGATGGCCACGCCCGAGTGCAGGCCGCACAGATCGGCGTCGTCGTCGGAGGTGTCGGATGCCGACTCGGGCGGCAGCACCCCCTCGCGCCGCAGTTCCGCGATCAGTTCGGGGCCGGGCCGATCTTCGACGACCACCGGCACCTCTTCGAGCACGCGCGCGTAGGCGGCGGGGAGCGCATCGATGGCGTCGCGGAGCAGCGCGTCGAACCGTTCCCGGTCGGCTGGGCTCATCGCTACCGGCTCCCGCCCCTCGTGGGGGCATCGTCAAACGCCCCGCTGAACACCTGACGCGGCCCCGGCAGGGGCGCCAACACGGCCCGCGCGATCCGCACGCAGTCGAGCACCGACCCGGCGACGCCTATCGAGAACAGCAGCCCCCCCACCAGCATGCCCGCCCGGCCGAAGGTCGCCAGTGTCTCGGCCCAGCGCCCACCCACCAGAAACCGCGAGCCCGCCAGCCCGACCGAATCCGCCACCATCACCACCCCCACCACGCCCGCCATCACCAGCATGGTCTGCCGGTCCACCCTCCCCTGCCGGATCGCCAGCGACCGGGCCACCAGCGTTCGGGCGTTGGGGCGCAGGCCCACGAGAATCACCAGCACCAGCAGCCCCAGCGCGAAACGCAGCACGACGCGATCGGGGGGGCCGTTCCACCAGTCGGCCCCTATGAGCATCATGCGCTGGGCCGTCTTGTCCACCAGGTGCATCGCCACGTACCCCAGGGGCGGATACGCAAGGCACGCCACCCCCGCGAGGATCACGTTGTTGCGCCCCAGCCCGGCGTGCGGGCGCACCATCGCGAGTGCCCCCAGACCCGACACCCAGATCGATCCCGCAATGCAGAGCGTGATGCTGTTCCAAGGCAGGGGCCAGGCGGTGCCACCGGCCCCGCCCGCCGACGAGCGCATGCCACAGGCCAGTACAACGTACCACGCAACCAGCACTGCCACCAGCGCACCGACCGACCAGAGCATCAGCCCCGCGGCCACCAGCCACGGATGGCGGATCGGCCGGAGTTCATCCGCCAGAGGATCAACCATCGCCAGGATCGCCGCACGCACCGCCGCGCCGCACTCGGGGCACACACCCAGCACGCTCAGCCCGCGCAGGTCGTACCCGCACGACACGCATGGCAGGGCCCCCGACAGGCTCTTGTCCAAGTTGCCGGCCACCAACGCACCCGGAACTTCGGGAGGGAGGTTCCCACCCTCCGTCGGTCCGGGCCCGCGAAACCCAGGTTGGCGCTCGTCAGACGACATGCCGACCCACGAGCATACGCGACGGCCGCCCGCTCACGCACAGCGGGCGGAACCGCCGCGCTCCGCGCCCGTATGGTTACGTGCCGCCGCATCCGCAGCGCGGCACTACCATGCTCACCAATGGACACGCGCCCGGAACGCGCCCCGTGAACCAACCCGCCGCACCCCTCTCACCGGCCGAGGCCGCGCCCCTGATCGCGTCGGTCCGTGAGAAGATCGCCTCGGTCTTCCTCGGCAACCCCGCGGCGATCGACCGACTGCTGATGTGCCTGCTGGCGGGCGGCCACTGCCTGATCGAAGACGTGCCGGGCGTGGGCAAGACGCTGCTGGCCAATGCCCTGGCCCGGGCCGTCGACTGCACGTTCGCGCGCATCCAACTCACGCCCGACATGCTCCCCGCCGACATTCTGGGTTCGGCCGTCTACCGGCGTGAGACGGGCACATTCGAGTTCCGACCCGGTCCCATCTTCGCCAACATCGTGCTGGCCGACGAGGTGAACCGGGCCACGCCCCGCACCCAGGCCGCCCTGCTCGAGGCCATGAACGAAGCCGGCGTCACGGTCGACGGTGCCACCCATCGCCTCGGCCCCCCCTTCATGCTGGTGGCAACGCAGAACCCCGCGGCCTTCGAGGGCACCTTTGCCCTGCCCGAGAACCAACTCGACCGCTTCCTCATGCGCCTCGCGCTCGGCTATCCAAGCCCGGAAGACGAAGCCCGTGTGCTCACACTCCGCCCGTCTCACGCCGCCCTCGCCGACCTGCGCCCCGCCCTTTCGGCTCGCGACGTCGTGGCCCTCCAGTCGGCAACCGACCGCGTGAAGATCGACGAGACGCTGATCGAGTACATCATCGCCATCGCCGCCGCCACGCGCGCCCACGAGGCGCTCACGCTGGGGCTCTCGCCGCGCGGCGGCCTGAGTCTGGCCCAGGCGGCCCGGGCGGCGGCGCTCGTGGCCGGCCGGGGCTACGTGGTGCCCGACGACATCACCGACCACCTCGCCGCGGTGGCGGCCCACCGCGTCATGGCCCGCCCCGAGGCGGCCGGCACGCCGCGCGAGGTGGAGCGGCTGGTCGAGTCGATCGCCGGCGGCGTCCCCAGCCCGGTGTAGGCGGCACGGGCCGGGTCCCTGAAGACTTTCGAGCCCTTCGCGGGCAGACGGCCCTCGCCCGCGTTCATCCGCTTCGGCCGCGACGCGGCTTGGGCTCCGGTGGGTGCGCACGCATGCCCTCACCCCATGTCGAGGCCGAAGTCCAGCCAGGTGGCCCCGTGCGTGAGCGTGCCCAAACTCACGCGTTCGACACCGGTGGCGGCCACGGCGGCGAGATTGTCGGGCGTGATGCCGCCCGAAGCCTCGAGGAGCGGCCACCCGCTCTGCCCCCCGCCCCCCCCGCCCCTCGGCCCTCGGCCCTGTGCCCTTGCAGCCGCGTCCCGCATCTGGACCGCCTCCGCGAGTTGCGCGACGCTCATGTTGTCGAGCAGGACGACGTTGATGGCGCGGGCAAGCCCGGCGTCAGCAAGGATCGCGGCGAGTTGGTCAAGCGTGTCTACCTCCACCTCCACGAAGGCGAGCCCGTCGCGGTCGGCGCCGTCGTGGGCGCGCTTGATGACGCGGCGGAGATACGCGGCGAGGTCGGTTGGGGGCGCGGCGGGTGGCGGACCGTTTGGAGGGGCGAGGTGATTGTCCTTGAAGAGGGCGGCGTCGTAAAGGCCAACGCGGTGGCAGAATCCGCCACCGCAGCGCACCGCGTACTTCTCCAGCACGCGCAGGCCGGGCGTGGTCTTGCGGGTGTCGAGCAGGCGGGCATCAGCGCCGCGAACGAGGGCCGCAAGCGCGGCGGTGCGTGTGGCGATGCCCGACAGGCGGCCGAGGAAGTTGAGCAGTGTGCGCTCGGCGGAGAGGATGCCGCGCACACTGCCGGTGAGCGTGGCCACGGTGGTGCCCCGGGCGATGGCCGCGCCGTCGCACGCAGGAGGATGCGAGGCGATGTCCACGTCGGCCTTGAAGGCGTGCAGCACGTGGGGGAGGACGGCGAGGCCGCACAGGGTGCCGGGTTGGCGGGCGATGATCCGGGCGGTGCCGGTGGCGGTCGCCCCGATGGCGGCCCTGGTGGTCACATCGCCGACGGCATCAGGCTGGGGGCCCAGGTCTTCGTCGCGGGCCAGTTCCACCAGGCGCTGGACCCAGCCGTGGCGGTTCAGGTGGGCAAAGAGGTCGGGGAGCGCAAGGTCGTTGATGTCCACGGTGCTGAGCGTATCGGGGACTACACAGGAGCGCGCGGTACGATGCGGGCTATGGCTCACGACGCGAGGACGCACCATGCCGGTCTGCTGCACCCGCCTGCGAACCTGATCGGGGGCGCGTGGATGCCGACACCGGTGTCTGCCGGGGGGGGGGCGGGGGGTGCGGCGGGGGAGGTCGTGTCGCGCAACCCGGCCCGGCCCGCGGAGATCGTGCACGCCTGCGCGAGCGTGCCGGGGCACGTCGGTCAGGCCGTTGCGGCGGCCCGCGCGGCGCTTGGCCCGTGGGCGCGGCTGAGCATCGCGCGGCGGGCGGCGGTGCTGACGCGGTTTGCCGCACTCGCGAAGGAGCGGGCCGGTGCACTGGCGGATGTGCTGTGCGACGAGGTGGGCAAGGTGCTCTGGGAGTGCAAGCAGGAGGCGGCCCTGCTCGCGAGCAAGGTGGAGATCACGCTGGATGAGGGACCGCACGGGGGTCGGAGCCGCGTGACGCCCTTCGCGTTTGACATGACGCCGACCCGCGCGGCCCGCTGCCTGTTCCGGCCGCACGGCGTGATGGCGGTGCTGGGGCCGTACAACTTTCCGCTGCACCTGCCCAACGGGCACATCGTGCCCGCGCTCCTGGCGGGAAACACGGTGGTCTTCAAGCCCAGCGACAAGGCCCCCGCGTGCGGGCAGGCGCTGGCGGAGTTGTTCGACATCGCCCTGCGGGAGACGGTGCCGGACATGCCCGGCGGTGGAGCGGGCGTCGTGAACATGGTGCAGGGGGGGGCGGACGTGGCGGCCGCGCTGGTGGCCCACGAGGGCGTGGACGCGATCGCGTTCACGGGGTCGTGGGCGGTGGGGCGGAAGATTCTTGAGGCGAATCTGGACCGGCCGGGGCGGATCGCCGCGCTGGAGATGGGCGGCAACAACGCCGCGGTGGTGCTGCCGGATGCCGACCTGCGGCAGGCCGCGATCGAGGTGGTGCGGTGTGCGTTCAACACCACGGGGCAACGCTGCACGAGCACGCGGCGTGTGGTGATCCACGAGGCCGTGGCGGGGAAACTGATCCCGGCGATCTGCAAGGCGGCAACCCAGATTCTCGTGGGCGACCCGCGGGCCACGCACCCGGTCTTCTGCGGGCCGATCATCAACGAGGCCTCGCGGCACGCCGTCTTCGAGTTTCAGGCCAAGGCCGCGAAGGCGGGGGCCGAGGTGCTGGTGGAATCTACGACGATGGATGTGGCCGGGTGCGAGGGCGGACATTTTCTCACGCCCAGCGTGGTGCGGATGCACACGGCGGCGTCTCCCCTCCCTTTGGGAGGGGCAGGGGGAGGGGGAGGAGGGACGCACCCAGACATCAACGACACGGAAGTCTTCGGGCCGCTGCTCCAGGTGTTTGTGGTGCGGAGCCTTGACGAGGCCATCGCGCGGGCCAACGCGACGCGCTACGGGCTGGCCGCGAGCATCTTCACGAAAGACGCGGCGGCGGTGGAGCGGTTCCTGACCGAGTGCCGCGCGGGGTGTCTCAACGTGAACACGGGGACGGCGGGCGCATCGAGCAAGTTGCCGTTCGGCGGGCTGGGCCTGTCTGGCAACCACCGGCCGGCGGGGAGTTTTGCGCTGGACTACTGCGCGTATCCGGTGGCGGCGATGGTGGAGAGCGGGGGCGCGGCGACGGTGGCGGAGGGAATGCGGTTTGAGGAGGGGTGGATTGGGTAGGCTCTGACGGGTGGCAACACGAAGGCAGAGGCAACGATGCGAGTCCTGAGCGGCAAACGGGCGTGGCTGGAGTGTGTGGTGGTTCTACGGGTGATCGGGTTTGTTCTCGCCGCTATGGCCGGTGCCTGCGTGCTCTACTTTGTGGCGAGCATGGCGGTGTGGCTTTCACAAAGGACAAATGCCGCTGCCAGTGCGTGGAGCAGCACCGGCCAGGTACGGTCCGTATCGGATGCGCTTGGCGTGATCTGGTTGTTTGCGGCAGAGTGCTTGGCCAGGGTGACCTCTGCGGGCTGGTCGCGAGCCGCATCCGTACTGAGCGACTTGCTGAAGGGACTGGTGCTCGCGAGTGCGGCGGCCCTGCTGCTGTCGCGCCCGGCGCTGTCCCTGGCTCGCCGCCTGACCCTGCGGGAAAGGACGGCGCATGGCTGATCGAGTGCTTGCTCGCATTCTGCTGCGGGTCGCCGGGTTGCTGCTCCTCGCCAGCGGTGTGCCTGGGTTCTTGATGTACCTCACGGTATTCGTGCAGGCGTTTGTCCCGGCCACGGCATCGCCATTCACGTCGACTCCGGGCTATGTCATCCAGATGGCGATCTACTCTCTGGCCCAGTTGCTCCAGTGCGTTCTCGCCCTCTACCTCCTGTTTCGCGGCAAGTGGGCCGTCTCGCTCTGCACACGCGGCCTCTCCGGCTGCTGCTTTGACTGCGGCTACGACCTCGCCGGCCACACGAAGGACACCTGCCCCGAGTGCGGCGCGGCGATCCCGCCCAGCCAACGCGCGGCGCTGCACGCCGCGGCGGGCAAGCCGGCCGTTGATGGTGGCGGGCTGGAAAGCCCGCCCCCCTGAGTTGCCGGCGCCCGCGAGCGTGGCAGGGCCCACGACCAGGAGCGCGAGCGCGCTTCGGGTTGATACGCTCTTGGTGCATGACCGCTCGCCGCACCCTCCTTCCCGACGCACGCATCCACCCACGCTTCTCGGGCATCAGCACGTTCTGCCGCTATCCGCGGCTGGAAGATGTCGCGCCCGAGAACGCGCCGGTTGACTGGGCCATCTACGGCGTGCCCTTTGACGGGGGCGTGACCTACCGGCCGGGTGCCCGCTTCGGGCCGCGTGCCGTGCGCGATGCCAGCCAGTACATCAAGCGTTACTCGATGCACCACGACATCGACATCACCCAGGCCCTGTCGATGGCGGATGCCGGCGATGCACCGGTGAGCCCGTACGACTCGGCCAAGACGCTCGACTTGGTTGACGACTTCGCCTGCACGCTGGGCGAGGCGGGCCACACCAAACTGCTGGCCGTGGGCGGCGATCACTCGGTGGCCTACGCCAACATCCGGGCCACGTACACGCGTCGGGGCGAGCCGGCCGGCGGGCTGGCCGTGATCCACTTCGACAGCCACCTCGACACGGTGGACGAGGTGTGGGGGAGCAAGTGGGGGCACGCCTCGCCCTTCCGCCGCGCGATCGAGGAGGGATTGGTGAACCCCCGCAAGATGATCTCGATCGGCATCAAAGGGCCGCTCAACTCCGGCGACGATCTGGGCTTCGCCAAGCAGCACGGCGTCACCGTGGTCTCGTTTGACGACCTGCGCGGCGGCTTTGCGGGTGCCGCTGGCGCGACAGGCACCAGGGGCGAACGCGCCGTCCGCGACTTTCTCACCCGCATCGGCACGAGCGAGGCGTACATCACGTTTGATGTCGATGTGTGCGACCCCGCGTTTGCCCCCGGCACGGGCACGCCCGCCGTGGGAGGCCTGACGAGCGCCGAGGCGCTGGATGCGCTGCGGTTCCTCAAGGGCGTGAAGATCGCCGGTGGCGATGTGGTGGAGGTGCTGCCGGATCGCGACGTGGCCGACATCACCGCGCTGCTGGCCGGGCAGGTGATGTTCGAGATTCTCGCGCTGGATGCGGTGTCGCGCCGGGCATGAGCGGGCGGGCTCAGCCACGCTGGGGGAAGACACGGGCCCAGTTGTCGAAGGCGAAGCCGTTGATGTCGCTGTCGTTCCAGCCGCGTGCGGCCAGCCCCTCGGGCAGGCGTTCGAGGTCGCGCGGCGCGTCGATGCCCATCGGCAGCCGCGCGGCGGAGAAGCCCCCGTCCATATCGCTGCCCAGGCCCACGTGCGTCCGCGAGCCCGCCACGTTGCAAACGTGCTCGATGTGATTCACGCAGTCGTCGATCGTGGCACGGGTCATGGTGTCGCCGTCGGCCAGCGAGCGCAGAAACTTGGAGTACAGGTTCAGGCCGATCACGCCGCCGCGCTTGGCGATTTCACGGATCTGGTCATCGTGGAGATGCCGCTGGTTCTGGCCACGCCCGCCGCCGCCCATCAGGGTTCGGCAGTTTGAGTGGCTGGCGACGATGCGGGCGGGCGTGGCATCGAGCAGTTCCCAGAAGGCGCGGTCGGAGAGGTGGCTGGCATCGTGGACAAGGCCCGCGCGGTCCATGGATGCCACGAGGGCGCGGCCGAGGTCAGACAGGCCCAGATCGGTGCCGTTGCCGCCCGCGTAGCGGCTGGGCTTCCACCACGCCATGCCGATGGCGACCACGCCGCCGTCGATCCACTCGCGCAGGTCGCCGGGGTCGGTGATGGGGTCGGCTCCCTCGATGAGCACGGCGATGCCCGCACCGTGCCCGGCCCGCCGCCACTGGCGATAGACATCGAGTTGAGCGCGGCCGCATGTGTGGGCCCTCGTCCAGTCCCCCTCGGGGTAGGACTGGGCCTGGTGGGCCGGGCCGCCTGCCTCGGTGAAGATGGTGCCCAGGCAGCGCTCCACACGCCCGGCGCGCAGCGACGTGAGCGTGGCCGCGGCGGGCGGGTCGGGTCCGCCCGCGCTCGGCGGGTCGACCCGCATGTCGCGCCCGTTGAGCGCGAGATACGCAAGGTCGAGGTGGGCATCAAACCAGCGGCGCGCCATGCGCCGATCGTACGATCGCCCGGTCGGGGCGTTTCCGGCGAAGGGTGCATTCATGCAGAGCAACGTGCAGGTGCTGGGCATCGAAACCTCGTGCGACGAGACCGCCGCCGCCGTGGTCGAGGGTGGCCGCGTCGTGCGATCCTCCATCGTGGCGAGCCAGCACGACCTGCACGCGGAGTACCGGGGCGTGGTGCCCGAGATCGCCAGCCGCGCCCACGCCGAGCGCCTGCTGCCCGTGGTGGAGCGAGCGGTGGCGCACGCGGGCATCGCCCTGTCGCAGGTCCGGGCCGTGGCCGTGGGGCACCGGCCCGGGCTCATCGGCTCGTTGCTCGTGGGCGTTGCGGGGGCCAAGGCTCTGGCGTGGGGTCTGGGCGTGCCGCTGGTGGGGGTGGATCACGTCCACTCGCACCTGTTTGCGGGCCTGCTGCGAGCCCCGTCTGGAGGGGTCGAGGGCGACCCGCTGTGGCCCGCACTGGGCCTCGTCGTGAGCGGCGGCCACACATCGATCTACCTGGTTCACGGGCCCGACCGCCTCACGCGCCTGGGGGCGACCCTCGACGACGCCATGGGGGAGGCCTTCGACAAACTCGCCGCGCTGCTCGGGTTGGGCCTGTTCCCCGGAGGACCGGCGGTTGATCGCCTGGCGCAGACGGGCAACGCCGCGGCATTCGCCCTCCCCGTGAGCACACTCGGGCCCGATTCGCTCGACGTGTCGTTCTCCGGGCTCAAGACCGCCGCGCTCTACGCGGCCTGCGGCGTGCCCGAGCGCGGCCGCTCGGCCCTGGAGTTGCCCTGCCGCCTCGACGAGCGGGGAAAGGCGGACCTGTGCGCATCGTTCCAGCGGGCGGCGGTGGCGGCGGTGCTGCAGAAGGTGGAACGGGCCGCCGCCCGGCATCCGGAGTGCCGCGTGCTGCTCACGGGCGGGGGCGTGCTTGCCAACAGCGGCCTGCGGGCTGGCGTGGCAGCCTTGGCGGCGCGGAGCGGGTTGACCCTGGTGATGCCGCCAATGGACCTGTGCGTGGACAACGCCGCGATGATCGCCGGGCTGGGGCACCGCGTGCTGGAGGCCCGCGCGTGGCGCGGTGATGCGTGGTCGCTCTCGGCCGTGCCAACCACCGCGGCCTGATGCCCCATGATCCACCGGTGGCCCCATCCCGCCTGCCTTGATGACGCAACGCTCCTCAAGGGGTGCGTGGTGGAGCGCGGGCGTGCCGGCGGGCCGGGCGGCCAGCACCGCAACAAGGTCGAAACCCTCGTGCGGCTCCAGCACGAGGCCACGGGTGTCGAGGCCCACGCCGGCGAGCGGCGCAGCCAGATCGAGAACAAGGGGGTGGCCCTGCGGCGGCTGCGGCTGGCCCTCGCGCTCGCGGTGCGGGTGGCCCCCCCGGCGCCGCGCGGCATCGGCACCATCGACGAACCCTGGTGCTCTGCTCTGTGGCGGTCGCGGGTCGTGGGCACGCGCCTGGCGTGCAACCCGGAGCACCACGACTACCCGGCCCTGCTGGCCGAGGCGCTCGACGTGCTGGCCGACTGCCAGTGGGAGCCGGCACGGGCGGCCCTGCGTCAGGGCGTGAGCGGCACGCAGATCGTGCGCTTGATCTCGGACCACGGCCCGGCCCTCGCGTACGTGAACGCCGCCCGGCAGGCCCGCGGCATCCGGGCCCTGCGGTAGGGCGAACACAGGGCCGGAGCCGTGCGCGGCGGCTAAACTCGGCGGTTCGCGGGCATCTCTTTGGTCTGGTTCCGGAGGTTTCTCAATGGTGTTCAAGGGCAAGATGGTCGGGACGATGCTGGCTTTGTGTCTGGGCGCGGTGCTCCCGTGCGTGGCGGCGGCTCAGCCACCCGTGGAGAAGCCCGCTGAGGCGGCCAAGCCCGAGGCCAAGGCTCCGGCCGCGCCGTCCAGCGCACCCGCACCCGCCGCGGCGGCCCAGCCCGACAAAGTTGTGCAGGTGAAGATGTCCACCAGCCTGGGCGACATCGTGCTCGAACTGAACGAGACCAAGGCCCCGATCAGCACGGCCAACTTCCTGTCGTACGTGGACAAGGGGCACTACGACGGCACGATCTTTCACCGCGTGATCAACGGGTTCATGATCCAGGGGGGCGGGGTCGCGGCCGACGGCAAGGAGAAGCCGACCGACGCGCCCATCAAGAACGAGTGGCAGAACGGACTCAAGAACACGCGCGGCACCATCGCCATGGCCCGCACGGCCATCCCCGACTCGGCCACCAGCCAGTTCTTCATCAACGTCAACGACAACCCCTTTCTCGACAAGCCCAACGGCGGGGCGGCCTACGCGGTCTTCGGCCGTGTGGTGAGCGGCATGGACGTGGTGGACAAGATCAAGGCCGTGCGCACCGCCAAGATGGCCCCCGGTTCCGAGCCCAAGCCGACGCTGCCGACCGGCATGCGGGCCGACCAGCCGGTTGAGCCCGTGTCGATCACGGCGGTCGTGCGCGTGGCCGCCAAGTAACCGCCTGCGTATTTCATCCATCCCTCGCCCGTCCTCGCGGCCCACTGCCTCACACGCCGCTCGCGATTCCTCGGTACCCACCATGAGCACTCCGAATCCGCAAGTCGCCCTCGACACCAGCCACGGCCCCATCGTGGTCGAACTCGACGCTGCCAAGGCCCCGATCTCGACCGCAAATTTTTTGGCGTACGTCGATGCCGGGCACTACGACGGCACGATCTTCCACCGCGTCATCAAGACGTTCATGATCCAGGGGGGCGGCTTCACCGCCGATATGCAGCAGAAGGGGACGCGGGCCCCGATCAAGAACGAGTGGAAGAACGGCCTCAAGAACGTGCGCGGCACGCTGGCCATGGCCCGCACCAGTGTGCCCGACTCGGCCACCAGCCAGTTCTTCATCAACGTGGTGGACAACGCCTTCCTCGACTCGCCCAGCGGGGGCGCGGCGTACGCCGTGTTCGGCCGTGTGGTGAGCGGCATGGAAGCAGTGGACGCGATCCGCTCGGTCGCCACGACGACCAAGGGCGGCCACGGCGACGTGCCGACCACCCCCGTGCTGATCAAGTCGGCCAAGCGCGTTGCGGCCGCAGGATAATCGCGCCGGGTACGGTGGCGTGGAGTGCGAGCCGGAGAGCGACGAGTGCCAGCCATGCGCCACCTCACGCTCATCACCACCGGCGGCACGATCGAGAAGACCTACAACGAGGCCTCGGGCAGTCTCGAGAACACACGCTCGATCGTCCGGCGCATGCTGCGCCGCCTGCGTCTGGAGGAGACCGAGGTCGCCATCATCGAGCTCATGAGCAAGGACAGCCTCGTCATGACCGACGACGACCGGGCCCGCGTGGTAGAGGCCGTGCGGGCCGCGGGGGGCACAGGGGAGGCGGGGGGAGCCGGGTCGGGCGAGGCATCGAGCGGGCCGCCCGGCACGCCCGCCACAGGCGTAGAAAGAACCGCCGGCCCCACGTCCGGCATGGTCATCCTGCACGGCACCGACACGCTCTGCACCACGGGCGAGGTGCTGGCCAGGGCCTTCGCCCCGCCGCGAGTGCCGATTGTCCTGACCGGGGCCATGCGCCCCTTCGAGATGACTCGCTCCGATGCCCTGCAGAACCTGACCGAGGCCGTGTTCGCCACGGGCGTGCTGCGGCCGGGTATCTATGTCGCGGCCCACGGGCGCTGCCTGGCTTTCCCCGGCGTGAAGAAGGACCGCGAGCGGGGCACGTTTGTGCGGTCATAAGCCCGAAGACGGCGTCGAGGCGCGCTGCGCTGACAAGGTGGTCAGGCTCGGCACCGGTGCCGCACCCTCGAGCGGGGCGAGGCCCGGGCTACTCCAGAAAGTCGCGCATGCGCTTCAACCGGGCCGCGATGTCGGCATCGTCGCGCCGCGCGTAGAGCCGGTTCACACCGGTGTTGCCGATGTGCTCGTACGCCCGGCCCCCGCCACCGCCCCCACCCTGCATCCACCGCAGCACCGCGCTGTCGGCCTGCATGGCCGAGTCCTCGATCATCAGCAAACGGGGCCTCCACCGCTCAAGGTCGAAGCCGTCGAGCAGATCGACCTCCCCGCCCTCCACGTCGATGCTGGCGAAATCGACCGCCCCCGTGTGCTGGCACGCGGCCAGCGCATCATTCATCGTCATCACCGGCACCTCCACCGTGGCCGTCGGCAACTTGCGCCGCTCGAAGTCGGCCAGATGGTGCGGGTCGGCCTTCAGGTACGAGAGCATCTCCACGCTCGTGCTCACCGTGAACGTGGCCGTCGGCGGGTGGCCCGGGCGGCTGAGGGCCGCGTGCACGACGCGGCTGCCGGGGCGGGCCGCGCGGCACTTGTCATAGGCTGCGGGGATCGCCTCCACAAGCAAACCCTTCCACCCCATGGCCTCGAACCCGTAACTCACGCTGAACTTCTCGCCGTCGTAAGCCCCCACCTCGATGAAGAAACCGTCGAGCGGGCACCCCAGCAGTTCCCACAGCACCGTGTCCTCGCCGAACTGTGCGTTGAACGACACCGGCAGCCGTGGCTGGCGGCCCGCCTTGCGCAAGAGCGCCTCGGCCCTGTAGGCGAAGGCGTCGCGGCGCAAGCGGAAGATCTGCTGCTCCGACTGCGCGAGGCGTGCTTCCAGTTCGGCCAGACGCTGCGCCAGCGCCTGCGGCGAGAGGCTCATGGGCGGCTCCTACGCGGGCGGGCCGCGGCCCTTCCCGGTTTGTGCATGATGAACAGGTAGTTGAAGCCACGCAAAAAGTAGTGGCCGTCCCGGGCCGCCCCGTGCCAGTGGGCCCTTTGCAGTTTGGCGTTGCCCCGCACCACCGCCACGATGTCGACCGGCGTGAACCGCTTCCGCAGCAGGTCAAAGGTCTCGAAGCCGATGGGTGTGAACGTGCCCGCCGGCCGCGCTCCCGCCGGCCCCTTCTCAAACGAGTCGCTGACGTACAGGGCCATGAATCGGTCCGGCCGCAGCACCCGGTCGATCTCGCGTATGACCTCCGCCATGGCCGCGAAGTAGGGATTTACCCCGCCGCGCCCGGGTTCATCGGCGCTGAGTTTGCCGATGCACGCCGGGTCGTCGGAGTAGTCGATGTGCGTGGAATACGGCGGGTCAACGAACACCAGGTCCACGCTCGCATCCGCCAGCGGAATCGTCCGTGCATCGGCCCGACGCACGTCCGGCCGGCGCGGCACCAGGTCGCAGCCCAGACCGTTCCGGCCGGTGTCGCGGCACACGTCGAGCGTCGTGCCGCTGCCGCACATCGGATCGAGCACCGTGTCGCCGGGCTTGGTGTACCGCTGCAAGACCTGCCAGATCACCCACGAGGGCGTGGCCCCCGCGTACTTCGCATCCCCCTGCATGGGCGAGCCGGGAAGCGCGTAGTGCTGGCTCGGGTATGCCCACAGCGTGGTGGTGAGCGGTTCGAGGCCCGGCCTGGTCGCCGCATCGGCCCGCGGCACGGTCGGCCCCCCGCGGCGGCCACCGGGCCGCCAGCCAAAGGTGCCGGCGGGCGCGGGGCGGCCTGTCTGGTCGTGCGGGCGGGCCATGGGTGCTTATCCGCTCCGCGCCGCGCGGATCGTGGCCACGATGCGCTCCTGAGCCGCCGCCAGGGGCAGAGCAAGTTTCACACCCGCAGCACGGGCGTGGCCGCCGCCGCCCAGCCCCGCGCACACCGCCGCCACGTCGAGCGCGTGCGGGCCCGGCTTGCTTCTCAGGCTCGCCTTGGTGATGGGCTTGGCGGGGTCCTTGCCCACCATCTCCGTGAGCACCACGCACACCTGAATCTCGGCCACGCGCAGGCAATCGGCCGCGAAGCCCCCCGCGTCCTCCGTGTCGGCGTGGCTCGAGTCAAAGTCCGCCCGCGACAGGCTCATGACGGCGATCGCCTGCCCGTCGTAGTACACCAGGCTCGCCAGCGCCCGGGCCTGGAGCGACAGCCGGGCCGGCCGATCCTGCTGCTCCACCCACTCGAACAACTCGGAGTGGTTCACGCCCGCGGCGAGCAGATCGGCTGCCAGCCGCAGCGTGGCCGGACGGGTGTTGGAATAGCGAAACCACCCGGTGTCGGTCGCCAGGCCCAGGTAAAGCGGCGTCGCCACCTCGGGAGACAGATGGCCGGGCCCCGGCACACCCAGGAGTCCACAGCAGACCGGAGCCACCACCTCGGCCACCGCCGCGGCGGCCGGGTCGAGCAGCCGCTCGCTCGACAAATCAGGGTTGCCGCTGAGATGGTGGTCGATCACGATCACCTTGCCCGTTCGCGCGGCGATGTACGACCGCACCTCCTCGAGTTGCATCCACGCGCCCGTGTCCACCACCACGATCCGCTCGGGCTCGCGCAGAGCTTCGAGCCGGGCCACGTGGTCGGCCTCCAGCAGCGTGTAGGGAGTGCCCGCGATCACCTGCCCCGCCCAGCGCGGCATAGCGGGCACGTATGCCGCGCGGGCATCGACGCCGATGCGCACGAGCGACCGTACCAGCGCCAGGCTTGCTCCCAGGGCATCACCATCGGGACGCGCGTGGGTGAGCACCAGTACCCGGCGTGCCGCGCGCAAGGCCGCGCTGATCTCGGCCGCCGAGCGTGTGCTCGTCCACGCCGGATCAGCGGAGGGGCGGGCAGGTGAGTGTGGCGGTGTGGTCGGCATGGCGGTCGGCGTGGACGTGCTGAGCATGTGAGGACGTGAGTGTAGTGGACGCGCCGGCCACCCCGCACAGCCGGCGCACCCGGGCCGTGTCGCGCGCGAGTTGGGCCCGCAGCACCTCGACGCCTCCGAAGCGCATCTGGTCGCGCAGAAAGCAGACGAGTTCCAATTCGAGCCCCCAGTTGTACTCGGGCAGACCCGGCAGCGTGGCCCACGCCGCGGCCGCGCGCGCGTTATCCGGCGACACCAGCAGGTGCGCCTCCACCGTACGCGATGCACCGGCGAACGTCGGCCGCCCCCCGATGTTCACCGCCGCGGGCATGGCCCGCCCATCCGGCAGGCGGGCCCACGCTGCGTAGACGCCGTCGCCCGGCGCGTGGTCGGCCGTGTCGAGGTTCGCCGTAGGAAAGCCCAGTGTCCGGCCGCGGCGGTCTCCGGCCACCACCGTGCCCGCGAGCGTGTGCGGACGGCCCAGCAGAAGGGCGGCATCCGCCACGCGCCCCTGCGCCAGCAGCCAGCGGCACAGCGTGCTCGAGGCCCGCACCACGCTGTGGTCGTGCAGCGCGACCAGCACGGGTTCCACCACCCGGGCCGCGAAGCCGCGCCGGGCTCCCAGAGCGCACAGCAGTTCCGTGTCGCCCGCGCGGTTCTTGCCGAAACAGAAATCCCGGCCCTCCACCACGGCCACCGGCCGGCGCGGCATGATCTCGCGGTCGATGAACGCCTCGGGTGTCAGGTCGAGCAACTCGCGAGCCGGCTCCAGCCGCACCACCTCGTCGGCCCCCAGTTCGCGCAGGCGGGCGGCCTTCCGCTCGAACGTCTGCAGCCGCGCCGGGGCCACCGCGGGGGTGATCACGGTGAGCGGGTGCGGGTCAAAGACCAGAGCCTGCACGCGCACACCCGGCGTCGCCCCGGCGATTTCGCGGGCCGCACGCACCAGCGCGGCGTGGCCCACGTGCACCCCGTCAAACGTACCGATGGTGATCACCGTGCCGCGGGCGGCCGGCCCGGATACCGGCGTGGTGGCTGCTGTGTCCGGCGGGCAGTGGCGAGACATCGTGTCAACGGTAGGGGCGGCCGGTCGCTACCCGCGCGGCGGCTCGCGAGCGGGCGGCGCCGCCGGGGGCATGGCCGGCGGGCCCGCGTCGAGCAGGGTTTCGATGCGCTCCAGGCGGCGGGCGATCGCCATGATCTCGGTCTGGGCCTTCACGTTCACCTGATAGTCAAGATCGGTGCGCAGCCGGTCCTTTTCGCCCGAGCGGTTCTGGCTCACCATCACGAAGATCGACAGGAAGATCGCCTCCAGCGACACGACCATGGTGAGCAGTCCGAACGGGAACGGGTCAAAGCACCAAGCCGGCAGCAGCTGCGCCTTCTCGTCGGGCACGATGACCGAGCCCGTGGAGACCACCGAGCCGGCCACGTTGAGGCCGATCCACCCCCCGAACCAGCACAGATGGAAGAGGGTGAACCACTGGCTGGCGGCCACCGCCGCGATCACGTCGCTGGCCCTTTGCCACGCGCTGGCCCGGCGCTCGGCAAACACCTCGTTGGGGTTCTTCAGGCCGCGCAACTGCTCGGTGTTCGCCCGGAGCCGCTGGCCCATCACCGTCAGGATGTCGATCGCCACGCCCGGCTGGCGGTGCAGGAATGAGTGGAACGTGGCCCGGTCGAGCACCAGCAGGGTCGAAGGCTCCAGGGCCCGCACGGTGGCGGTGCGCGGCCCCGCGTCCAGCAGGCTGATCTCACCGAAGAAGCCGCCCGCCTCCAGCGTGTTGATGGTCACGTGCTGGCCCGTCTCGTTGGGCACGCTCACGCCCACCGAGCCGGTCTCGACCAGAAAGAAACTCTCACCCCGGTCGCCCAGCCAGAAGACGGTCTGGTTGGCCGCGACCGGCTCGCGGCGCATGCAGGCGAAGAGCGCCGCGCGGGCCTCGGGGGCGAGCCGCGCAAAGAGGGCGATGTGCGCCAGCGGGTCGTCTCCCGCGTCCGGGGGCGCAGTGGGTGTGCCGGCTTCGCTCATCGCCACGGCAGCCTAGCAGAAAGGCCGCACCCCCCGCTCCCCCCCACCGCCGCACCCCTCGCGCAGCCCGGTCAGTTCCACGAACACCCCTTGGGCGCATCGGTCGTGGTCTGCGGCCGGGCCCGGTCGAGCAACTTGGCGAGGTCGCCCAACGCGGCCTCGATCAACCTGGCCCGCGCCCCCGCGTCCCCCTCGGCCAGCAGTTGGTAGTGCAGCTCGTTGTACGAGCGCATGTCGCTGTCGCGCAGCAGGGCCACCGCCACCAGTTCGAGCACCGCCGTGGCGGGCAGGTCGTCGTCGCGCAGGTGGCGGCTCACTGCGCCCGCCTCGGTGAGGCCGCTCAGCGGAGCCTGGGCGAGCATGTCGGCCAGCCGGGCTCGTACCGGCGCGAAGTCGGCCGGGTCGGGCTCATCAATGCCCACGGGCTCGAGCATGGCCGAGCGGTAGGGCACATCATCTTCCTCGGGCAGTTCGCTCAGCAGGCGAGCCCGGCAGACGCCGTGCAGCGCAATCATGTAGCGGCCGTCGGGCAACTTGTGGTGCTGCACCATCTGCCCCACGCACACCGCCCGCCGCAGCGGCGGGCGCGGGTTCTCCGCCGAGGGCCGGCCCTCCTCGCGCGCGTAGACCGCCATGGCGATCTGGCCCGGGCCGTCCAGCGCATCGGCCACCATGCGGCGGTAGCGCTCCTCGAACACGTGCAGCGGCAGCACCGCGTGCGGCATCAGGGCCACGCTGGGGAGCGGAAACAGCGGCATGGGCCGCCCGAAGTTCACGCGGATTTCGTTCTCGCCGTCGCTCACGCGAACATGATAGAAGCCGCGACGAAGGCACGCAGGCAGCAGCAGGCGAAGGAGACCCGGACCCGGATCAGGGCTGCCGCACAGCGAAGGATGCCAAGGCCCCGATGGACGCAGGACCGACGACTCGGGACCATGCCCGCCCCGGTATGCTCCGCACCATGAAGACGCTCACCCGTGCCATGCTGCCGCTGCTCACTCTCGCCGGCGCGCTCAGCGCCCCCCCGGCAAGCGCGCAGCCCCCGTCGCCCCTGCCATCGCCCGCGCCCGTCCGTTTCACGGTTCTCCGCTGCGGCACGCTCCACGCCGTGCCCGGCCAGCCGCCCCTCAAGGACGCGGCCGTGCTGTGCAAGGACGGCGTGATCGTCGGCATCGCCTCGGGCGGCGCGGCGCTTGATCTCTCCCCCGCCAACGTCCCCGGCGCGGTGCTGGGCGAGGTCGATTGGCGCACCCGCACCGTCACCCCCGGCCTGATCGACTGCCACGTCCACCTTGCGGATGAGTGGAACGCGACCCTGCGGGCCCGCTTCACCACCGAGGGCGACTCCTTCGCCGCCATCCGGGCCGCGACCTACGCCAAGAAGACGATTGACGCGGGATTCACGACCGTGCGTGATCTCGGTGCCCGCCGCCCCGACGTGATCTTCGGCCTGCGCGATGCGATCAACGCCGGGTTCGCGGTCGGCCCGCGCATCGTCGCAGCGGGCCACCCCATCAGCATGACCGGCGGCCACGGCGACTTCACGCTCAACTTCCGCCCCGACCTCTTCGGCGTGCAGACGCCCGACCACGGCATCGCCGACGGCCCCGAGGAGTGCGTGAAGGCGGTGCGCACGCAGATCAAGCTCGGAGCCGACGTCATCAAGGTGACGGCCACCGGCGGCGTGCTCTCGGCGTCGAGCGCGGGCCTGGCCCAGCACTATTACGACAGCGAACTCGTTGCCATCGTCAAGACCGCCCACGCCCTGGGCAAGAAGGTCGCCGCTCACGCGCACGGGTCCGACGGCATCAACGCCGCCATCAAGGCGGGCGTCGATTCGATCGAGCACGGCACCTACCTCGACGCGGCCAGCATCGCCCTCTTCAAGGACCGGGTTGCCAAGGCGGGGAGTGCAGCAACGGCCGCGGCCGCCCGCGGCGCGGAGGGCGGCGCGCTCACCAACGGTGTCTGCTACCACGTCCCCACGCTCCTGGCCGCGGCCACCGTGGCCGAGAACGCCGAGAAGCCCGGCTACTACCTGCGGATGGTGGCGGAGAAGGCCCGTCTGGTCGGCCCCAAGTCCATCGACATGTTCAAGCAAAGTTTGGCCGCTGGCGTGCCCATCGCCTTCGGCACCGACACGGGTGTCAGCCCGCACGGGGGCAACGCCCGCGAGTTCGCCCTCATGATCGCGGCGGGCATGTCGCCGCGCGACGCCCTCATCTCCGCCACGATCAACGCCAGCCGCCTGCTGGGCCTGGAGCACCAGATCGGCACGATCGAGACGGGCAAGGCGGCGGACTTTGTCGCCTTCCGGGCCGACCCGCTGGCCGAGTCCGGCGAGTTCGAGCGGGCCGCGGGTGTGGTCAAGGGTGGCGAACTGGTCAAGAACGAGCCGTGAGGGGAGAAGGGCCGAGGGCTGAGGGCTGAGGGCTGAGGGAAGAAGGGAACGAGGGAACAAGGGATCGGGGGATCGAACGCCCCGGAGGGGCACCGGGCTGGAGCCGCTGCCTGCCCGTCTGGGCGGGGGTGGCTCTGCACCCGTGGACACCGGCCCTTCCCCCCTTCTTTTTCCCCCCTGCACCCCGGCGGGGTGTGCGCCGGAGCCACCCGGCGTGGCGCCCCCCTCACGGGCACACACCCGGCTCGGTATTGAAATACGCGGTGATCCAGTCGCCGACATTGTCGGAGAACGGCGGGATGCATTGGCCGCTGCCGCCGGGCACGTACGCGGCCTTGTATCCCGCGTCGTACGGGGGCGCGTTCTCGGGGCACGGAATCGCGTAGCCGCCGGGGCCGGGGATGGGCGGGTCTGTGAAGTAGTCGGTGATGAAGTCGCCGATGTCGTCGGGGTTCACCACGCCCTCGCAGTTGTAGTCGAGCCGGCAGACGGTGAGGGTGGCGGAGTCGCCGGTCACGCTTCCGCACGAGTTGGTCACGATGCAGTCGTAGACGTCGCTGTCAGCGAGTTGCACATTCATCAGCGTGAGCGTTGCGGTGGCGGCTGAGGGGTTGCCCCCCGCTCCTGCGGAAGAGTCGATCGCAACGCCGCCCTTGCGCCATTGATAGGTCAGCGGGACGGTGCCGGAGGCGGTGATGGAGAACGTGGCGGTGCCGGAGGGGCAGGTGGATTGCGGCGAGGGCTGGGTGCCAATGCTCGGCGCAGGGCTGCCGAAGGTGTAGCGGGCGATGCGGCCGGCCGCTGTGCCCCCGGCCGTGGTGAACAAGCCACCCACCATCACGTCGCCCCCCGGCAGGACCGCCAGTTCGCGGACTTCGGCGTTGACCCCGCTTCCGAGGGCCGACCAGATGCCCGTGGTTGAGTTGTAGTGGGCGAGGCGGCTGGCCGCTACGCCCCCGGCGGTGGAAAAGAGGCCGCCCACGATCAGGTCGCCGCCCGGCAGGAACTTGAGGGCGTTGACGGTGTTGTCGGTCCCGCTCCCCAAGGCTGACCAAGTGCCGGTGGTCGGGTTGAAACTCGCGATGCGGCTGGCCGCGACTCCTCCGGCGGTGGTGAACTGCCCGCCCACCATCACATCGCCCCACCCCGGCGTGACCGCCAAACCCCAGACGGTGCCGTTGGCCCCGCTCCCCAGAGCCGACCAGACGCCCGTATCCGGATTGACCCGGGCGATGCGGCTTGCCGCCACGCCCCCGGCGGTGGTGAACTCACCACCCACGATGACGTCGCCCCCCGGTAAGACCGCCACGTCCCACGCGGTTGCGTTGATCCCACTCCCCAGGGCCGACCAGACCCCCGTGTTCGGATTGACCCGGGCGATCCTGCTCGCCGGCACTCCCCCAGCGGTTGAGAACTCACCGCCCACGATCACGTCGCCGTCAGGCAGGACCGCCAGAGCGCGGATGGAGTAGAGCGGCCCGCTGACGCCGCTGCCCAGGGCTGACCAGACGCCCGTGCTCGGGTTGTACCGGGCGATGCCATTGGCCGCCACGCCACCGGCAGTGGCAAAGGAGCCACCCGCGATCACGTCGCCCCCCGAGAGGACCGCCAGGGTGTTGACGAAGTTGCTGTCCGCCCCGCTCCCCAGGGCCGACCAGACGCCCGTGTTCGGATCGAACCGCGCGATGCGGTTGGCCGCTCCCCCCCCGGCGGCGGTGAAGCCGCCGCCGACGATCACGTCGCCATCCGCCAGAATCGCCACGGCGTTGACGGTGCCATTGGTTCCCGGCACACCCGGGCCCGGCACCCACTGCGCAGGGCACTGGGCGAGGGCTGGGGCGGGTGCCGCGATCACGAGCGCCAGCAGCGCGAGAGCGATGAGGGGCCGGCTCTGCGCAACCAACACGGGCGGAAAGAAGCCACGCAGCGACGCGGCTCTCACTCCGCGCCCCGTGGCGGTACCGGCTCGTGAATCGGTGCGGGCGATTTCGCTCGTGGACATGGTTCAAGCCCGTTGTGGTGTGCCAAGCCCCTGTGCTCTTCTCGCGATCACCTGCCTTGGCATCGCGGGAGCCTCGCCAAGGCATCGGTACGGAGCCGTGTGGAGCATACCACACGTCGCGATCCGTGCCAGCCACCCCTCCAAACCGCGCTCTCGAAGGCTTGGAAGGGGCCTGAAGCCCCAGTCTCGGGCCCTGCGGCGTCGTTTCGCGTGCGCGAGGTGCATCGATCGGGGCACCAAGCGCTTCCGTTGTGGCACGAAGCGCAGCGCTTGGAGCATCAAGGGCGACTGGGGGCATCAAGCGCGTCGGTTGGGGCATCAACGGCCGCGCTTCAGGCCCTTGTCGCCGCGCTGCGGGTCTGACAAACGTCGCTCTGGGGCGCGTGGGCGGTTTATCCGGTCCGGGCGTCGTCGTGCCCGGACCCGGCCGCCGTGTTCTGCCTCCGGGCCGAGTGTTGCGCGCAGACAGGCGTAACACTCCGCCGGTCGGCGCGCCGCTCTCCGGCGTGGTTCACGGCCGCGCGTGCCCTCGGCCGCGTGCGCTTCTAGTCGTGCCGCAAAGCGACGATCGGGTCCTGCCGGGCGGCCTGCCGTGCGGGATACAAGCCGAAGACCAGACCCGTCGCCGCGGCGACCACGAAGGCGACGCCGATCGACCACGCCGTGATGCTGGTGGGCAGGTTTACGTCGCGCGGGAACAGGCTCCCGATCAGCGGTGCCTTTGGCAAGAGCGGCACGCCCCAGCCGATGAGCAGGCTGCCGCCGACACCGAGGGCGACGCCCACGACGCCGCCGAGTGAACTGAGCACGCCGGTTTCAACGAGGAACTGCCAGACGATGTGCCGCCGCGTGGCCCCCAGGGCCCGGCGGATGCCGATCTCGCGGGTGCGCTCGGTGACGCTGGCGAGCATGATGTTCATGATGCCGATGCCGCCCACCAGGAGCGAGATGCTGGCGATGGCCCCCAGCACCAGGTTCCACGTCATCGCGCTGCGGCGGGCGTTCTCGAGCAGTTCGTAGGGCACGATCATGGTCGCATCGGTGAAGCCGGGGTGGCGGGTCTCGATCAGGCGGCTGGCCAGGCGGCTGTACTCCATCACCTGCTCGCGGCCGGGCGTACACAGGTAAATCTCGCTGATCTGCGTGGCGCTCCCCTGACGTGAGCCGGTGGAGGCGCGGATCACCACGTCGCCGAAACTCTCCTCCACCGTGCTGATGGGCAGGTGCAGGTCGAAGTTGAGGTCGCGTCCGACGAGGGCAGCGCCCGCCCCGCCCGAGAGGCCCACCGGGCTGAGCACGCCCACGATCCGCACCGCCTTGGCGTCCACGCGCAGGGTGTTGTCGAGGGGGTCATCAAAGGGGAAGAGCAGTTTCGCCAGTTCGTGGCCGATCACGCCCACGGCAGCCCGCTCGTCCATGTCGGCCTGCGTGAGGTAGCGGCCGCGGGCCACGCTCAGCCGGGCCGCGTCGAGAAACTCGGGCGTGGTGCCGTAGGTCTGGCTCACGCGCCGCTTCTCCTCGCGGCTCACCTCTCCGCCGCACTCCTTGAGGGGCACGATGGCCTCGGCGTCGGGGAAGTTCTCCTTGAGCAGCTTGAGGTCGAGCCGCTCGAGGCCGTACTTGGAGATGAACGACATGCGCCCGCCCTGCTGGCTGCGGTTGTCGGGCGGCTTTTGACTTCTAAAAATAATGTTCTTGGCACCCAGCCGCTCGATCTGTTCCAGAGCCTGGCGCTTCGAGCCCTCGCCGATGGAGACCATGGCGATGACCGCCGCCACGCCCAGGATGATGCCCAGGGCGGTCAGCGTGCTCCGCAGCGCGTGCCGGGCCAGGTTGCCCAGGCCCAGGCGCATGATCTCGAGAAAGAACGTCATCGTCGCCCAAGTCTACCGGCCCGCAGCCACGGCGCGGCGGCCCGCAGCCACGGCGCGGCGGCCCGGAGCCCGCGGCCGGCGACCACCCCGTCGCGTCCGCGGACCGGGCCCCGCCAATACTCCCGGCATGGCCGCCGCCTCCACCAACGCCCCCGCTTCCCCCGTCACCCCCGCACGCGTGATCGACGGCCGCGCCCTCGCGCAGACCTTCCGGGCCCGCGTGGCCGAGCGGGTTGCGGCGGTGCGCGCCCGGGGCGGCACGGTGCGACTCGATGCCGTGCTCATCGGCGACGGCGACGACGCGGCCCATGTCTACGCGTCGAATCAGGGACGCACGTGCGAGGCCCTTGGCATCGTGCACAGACTGCACACGCTCCCCGCCACCGCGGGCTACGACGACATCGCCGGAAGGGTGCTGCTGCTGAACACGCAGGAGGAGTGCTGCGCGATCATGCTGCACCTGCCGCTGCCCGCGGGTGTCGATCCGTACAGCGTGCAGCGGCTCATCGCCCCGGAGAAGGATGTGGAGGGCGTGAACCCGGCCAACATCGGCAACATCGTGTACGGCCGAAGCAGTTTGGCGCCGTGCACGGCCCTGGCCGTGGCCAAGATGATCGAGCACGCGCTGGCGGACGGGCCGGGTCCGGTCGCGCCCGGGGCTGCGGCGCCGACTGCGCGGCGGGGGCCCCTGGCCGGCAAGCGGGCTGTCGTGGTGGGCGCATCCGACGTGGTGGGCAAGCCCATCGCGGTGCTGCTGATGCGCATGGATGCTACGGTGATGAGTTGCAACAAGTGGACACCGGGCTTGAAGGACCTGTGCCGCGCCGCCGATGTGCTCGTGGCCGCCGCGGGCGTGCCCGGCCTGATCACCGCCGACATGGTGCGGGGCGGGGTGGAGGGGGGCGCCTGCGTCATCGACGTGGGCGTGAACCGCGTGGCGGACGCGGGAGCGGCGACCCACCGGACGGTGGGCGACGTCGATTTCGAGGCCGTGCGGCTCGCGCTGGGCCCGCAGGGGCACATCAGCCCGGTGCCGGGCGGCGTGGGCCCCATGACCGTGATGATGCTGCTGCTGAACGTGGTGCAGGCGGCCGAGCGCAGTGTGGGCATATCGGCCTAAGCCGCGGTGGTGGGCGGCGCGTGGGTCGGGGGCGCGGCCAGCCTGGCCGCCACCTTGGCCTCGGCCTCGGCCGCATGCAGACCAAAGGCGGTGTGGGCCGCGCGCACGGCCCGGGCCGCGTCGCCCTCGGCCACCACGCACGAGATTCGTATTTCGCTGGTGGTGATGTTCTCGACCCTGATGCCCTCGGCGGCCAGCGCGGCAAACAGCGCCGCCGCCACGCCCGGGCTGGTGCGCATGCCCGCGCCCACCACGCTCACGGTTGCCAGGCCGGTATCAAAGCGCACTGCGGCGGTCCCCACATGCTGGGCCACCCGTTGCACCACCGGCGTGAGTTCGGCCAGGTCCCTCTTGTCGAACGTGACCGTGAGGTTGACCGTGCCCGGGCCGTCGTCTTCCTGAATGATGTCGTCAACGCTGATGCCCGCGGCGGCCACGGGGCCGAAGAACGCGGCCTGCACACCCGCGCGGTTGGGCAGGCCGCGCACGCTCACGCGGGCCACGTTGCGTTTCACCACCACCGAACTGACCAGCCGTGATTCCATGCGTCCGTCGCAGCCCTCCCCGCCGTCGGGCAGAACAAGGGTACCCCGGCCCGGCTGGTGGCTGTGCAGCACGCGCAAGGGCACGGCGAACTTCTTGGCCAGTTCCACGCCGCGGGGGTGAATGACCTGCGAGCCCAGTGCCGCGGCTTCGAGCATCTCTTCGTACGTGACGACGTCGCGGCGGCGGGCGGCCGGCTCGATGCGGGGGTCGGCGGTGAAGACGCCGTCGACGTCCTTGTAGATGTCGCACGAGGCATCAAACCCTGCCGCCTTGAGGGCGGCCGCCAGGGCCACGGCCGAAGTGTCGCTGCCGCCCCGCCCGAGCGTCGCCACGTCGCCCGCGTCGGTCTGACCCTGAAAGCCGGCCACCACGGGCACGCCGCCGGCCGTCAACTCGGCCAGGATGCGGTCGGGCACAACGCGCGTGATCGCGGCCCGCCCAAAGGCCCCGTCGGTGCGCACGCCCGCCTGCTGGCCGGTGAAACTGCTGGCCCGCACGCCCTGGGCCCGCAGCATCAGGGCAAAGAGAGCGACCGAGGCCTGCTCGCCGGTCGCCAGGAGTTGATCCAGTTCGCGCCGGTCGGGCGGCGCATCGGGCGAGGCCGCCCCGGCCAACTCCAGCAACTCGTCGGTGGTGTCGCCCCGTGCCGAGGCCACCACCACCACGCTGCGGCCCGCGGCCCGCTCCTCGAGCACTCGCGCTGCACAGGCCCGCATAGCCGCCGCGTCGGCCACCGATGAGCCGCCGAACTTCTGAACCACGACCCGTCGCGTTGCTTGCACCCGCCGGCCTCCTCAACTCCGCACCGCACCCGCCCCGAGGTCACGCCCCGCGCAATCCGCGGGCGGGCGGGGCTCTCACACCGCCTTGAGCCGTGCACCCGAACCCAGCACCGTAGCCGCCAGCAGCGAGCGCGGCGGGGGCATGTCAAGCCCCACCGCTGCCAGGGCGCTCGCCCAGCGGCGATGCTCCGCGGCACCCAGCCCGTCGGGAGTGCCGAGGAAGGCCTCCGCCAGCGGCAGGTCAACATCCGATGCCAGGTCGGCGATCTGGGCATCGGTGAAATCGACGAAGGGGGTCTGGATGGAGAATCCCTCAGGCCCCGCGTCCAGCGAGAGCAGGCGACTGGCCGCCAGGGCGCGGTCGCACGCCTCCGCGATGGCATCCAGCCCCGCCGCGTGGTCGGCGAGTCGGTCGTCTTCACCGGCCGTTCCGGCCGGACCTCCCGCGCCTCCCAGATGCACCGGCCAGATCATGCGCGACAACCCCCGGCTGATCGCCAGAGCGCCCGCGCTGAGCAGCACGCGCGAGATTCGTTCGCCGGTGGCGCGCCGGGGGCGCAGTTCCAGCGGCGTGCCGTCGTCTTCGGTGAGCGGCACGACGAGTTCGGCCAGGTGGCAGACGGCCAAGGCGCTGCGGGCGGTGGTCTCGCGGGCCTCGCGCTCGGCTTCGCCACGCTCGCCGGGGGGCGCGTGCCACCAGAACCAAGCCGTGCTCTGGGCCTGGGTAGGCGTGCCGGAGCCGCCGCCCCGGGGCAGCGATGCGGCGGGGCGGCAGACACCCTCCATGAAGCAGGCGAGCAGGCCCGCCAGACCGCCGTCGGTGATGATGAGAGCCGGTTCGCCGTAGGTGCTCATGGTGGGCCGTGGTATCGGCCACCGGCGCGCTCAGGCTGGAACTTGCTCGGCCCTGGGCGGGACAGGCTCGACAAAGCTCTGCGCCCGGGTCCGGACAGGGGCCGCAGGGGCCAGTCGCGGCTCCAACGGATCGCCCACGCCCAGTGCCGCGCAGAGTTTGCGGGCCGTGATCTGGGCCGAGAGAAAGATCACGGGCAGGCCGCTGCCGGGGTGCGTGCCCCCCCCCACCAGCCACACACCGCGCATGCCCGGCACCTCGTGGCGGGGCCGCAGGTGGAGCATCTGGTCGAGCGAGTGGGCCAGGTTGAAGGTGGCCCCGTGCATGATGTTGGCGGCCCGCCAGTCAACCGGGGTGGTGCGATGTTCGCAGACGATGTGCCTCGCGACGTCGAAGCCCACCAGTCGGCTCACGCGAGCCAGGGCCTCGGCCCGGAGCGGGACCGCGGCCGCCTCCCACCGCAGCGGAGCCTGTGCGGCCTCGCCGGCCCGGCAGTTGGGCGTCGGGACCAGCACGTACAGGCTGCTGCACCCGGGCGGCGCCAGCGTGGGGTCGGTCGCACCGGGATTGCACACGTACATGCTGGGGTCGGCGCTCAGCCGCCCCGCGCCGATGTCGGCGAGGTTGGCCTCGTACCGCGAACTGACGCAGATGGTGTGGTGGGGCAGATCGACGGGCCGGTCAAGCCCCAGATAAAGCATGAACGTGCTGCACGAGTACTTCATCGCCGCCAGCCGCGCATCGGTGTATGGGGGCGATGCCCCCAGCGGCACGCCCAGCGCCGCCCCGCCGCAGGCACCGCGGCGCAGGCGCTCGGGGATCAGGTTGGTCAGGGCCCACGGGGCATCCGCGTTGATCACGACATGCTCGTGCCGGCGCAGCGCCCCGCGCACGCGCACGCCTACGGCCCGGTCGCCGTCAAACTCCACCGCCTCCACCGCTGCCCCGGTCTCGATCACGCCGCCCAACCCGGTGAACACGTCGGCCATGGCCTGCATGAGGGCGTTGCAGCCGCCACGCGGGTGCCAGATGCCGTAGGCGTATTCAATGTAAGGCAGAATCGTGAACAGGCTCGGGCAGGTGTAGGGGCTCATGCCCAGGTACTTGCTCTGGAAGGAAAGGGCCAGCCGCGTTGCGGGGTGGCGGAAGGTGCGGGCCAGCAGGCGGTGCACGCTGGCGTGCGGGTTCAGCCACGGCAGGGCGGGCAGCAGCGACGGCCGCGCCAAGTCGGTCCAGGTGTCAAACCCGCTGCGCAGAATGGGCGTGAAGACCTCCAGCTTCCGGCGGTGGGCCCGCATGAAGCCCTCGAAGCGCTCGCCGTCGCGGGCGTCGAGCGCGCCGATCCGGCGGGCCATCTCGGTCAAGTCCTGGGTGGTGTCAACCGTGATGGGCTCGACGGCCCGCCCGTCCGCCCCCGCCTGCCCCACGATGAGGCGGTACATCGGGTCGAGCCGGGTGAGGTGAACGTGGTCGGCCAGCCGCGCCCCCGCCGCGGCGAAGACCTCATCGAGCACATAGGGCATCAGGAAGAACGTCGGCCCGCGGTCAAAGCGGAAGGCGTGGCCCTCCGCCCCGGTGCTCCCCGCCGCGTGCAGCGTGAGCCGGGCGGTGCGGCCGCCCACGACCGGGGCGGCTTCGTAGACGTGCACGCGCAGGCCCCGGCTCGCCAGCAGCATGGCCGCGGCGAGGCCGCCCGGACCCGCCCCGACAATACCGATCGATGCACGTCCGCCGCCGATGGCCCGTCCCCCGTTGCTGGTTTCGCACACGGCAAGAACCCCTCACACGCGACCCGCGCCCGAGCGTAGCGGCCGCAGGGAGACCCGTCCGCCCGCCCGGCATCTGATAGACTGGGCCCGCCGGCCCTGCCGGCTTTCGTTCTGCCCCTCGTGCCTCCGTGGTGACTCCCCCTCCGAGCTTCCCATGCGCCACTGCGATCTCTGCGTCATCGGTTCCGGTCCCGGCGGCTTCAAGGCCGCGATCCAGGCGGCCAAACTCGGCAAGGACGTGGTGCTGGTCGAGCGCATGGAGGTGGTGGGCGGCGTCGCGATCAACACCGGCACGATCCCCAGCAAGGCGCTGCGGGAGGCGATCCTGGCCGTGAGCGGGGCCAGCCAGCACGCCAGCCTGGCCTCGCCGGCCGAGGCCCTGATGGGGCGCGACGCCCGCCTCTCGCGCGTGGTCGAGTACTGCCAGCGGGTCATCAAGAGCGAGGTCGAACTCACGCGCCAGCAGTTGCTCTCCAACCAGGTGGAGATCATCAACGGGCACGGCTCGTTTCTGGATGCCAACACCATCCAGTGCGACGGGGCCCGCGGCCTCGAGAAGATCACGGCCGACAAGGTGCTGCTGGGCGTGGGCACCACGCCCAGCAAGCCCGCCAACATCCCCTTCGACCGCGAGACGATCATCACCTCCGACGAGGTGCTGCGGATGGACCACCTGCCGCGCAGCATGATCATCGTCGGCGGCGGCGTGATCGGCACCGAGTACGCCAGCATGCTGGCGATGCTGGGGGTGCGCGTCACCCTCATCGAGGCCCGCCCCCGCCTGCTCGAGTTCATCGACCAGGAGGTGGGCGAGGCCCTGCAGTACCACCTGCGCAACATGGGCGTCACGCTCCGCATGAACGAGAAGGTGGTCGGCATCAAGGCCATCGAGGCCCCGCCGGGGGCCCGCACCGTCGACGGCGTGATGGCCGAGGCCGTGCTCGAATCGGGCAAGAGCATCCGGGGCGACTGCCTGATGTACGCCATCGGCCGCCAGGGGGCTACGGGCGCGCTCAACCTGGGCGCCGCGGGCCTGGAGGCCGACAACCGCGGCCGCATCAAGGTGAACGAGCACTACCAGACCGCCCAGCCGCACGTCTACGCCGTGGGCGACGTGATCGGCTTCCCCGCCCTGGCCAGCACGAGCATGGAGCAGGGGCGGCTGGCGGCCCTGCACATGTTCGACAAGCCGGGCGAGAGCGTGCCCGCCCTCATCCCCTACGGCATCTACTCCATCCCCGAGATCAGCATGGTGGGCTGGACGGAAGAGCAACTCACCAAGGAGGGCGTTCCCTACGAAGCGGGCATCGGCCAGTACAAGGAGGTGGCCCGCGGCAAGCTCCTGGGCGACGACATCGGCATGCTGAAACTGCTCATCCACCAGGAGAGCCGCACGCTGCTGGGCGTGCACGTGATCGGCACCAACGCCACCGAGCTCATCCACATCGGCCAGGCGGTGATGGCGTTCAAGGGGACGGTGGAGTACTTCGTGAACACGGTCTTCAACTACCCCACGCTGGCGGAGTGCTACAAGATCGCGGCCTTCAACGGCCTGAACAAACTGCGGAGCGTGTGAGGGAGGAGGGGGCGGGAGGGCACGAAGAAGGCACGGAGGCACGAAGACGCCAAGGCGCGAAGAGGTCCCGGAGCGGCACAAAGACGCAAGGACGCCAAGCAGACCGGGGAACACGGCATCGAGAAATCAAGGGGGCGGGGGTGGCGGCTCTGATGGCCTGATCTCCTGCTTCTCGTTCTTCGCTTCTCGTTCTTTCCATCGGCCCCTGTCGTCCTTCGCGCCTTCGCGTCCTGGTGCCAATCTTCCAACGAAAACGGGGAGCCTTGCCGCCCTGCAAAAACGCCGGCGGGGGGAAGCGGAATGTGCGTTCCCCCAGCAGCGGCGCTATCCCGACCTGGTCAAGGGGCCGCCGGTCGTCTCCAACTCGGCGGCCCGGTTGTCTTTGGGCTGGGCCTTGGCGGGGCGGCCCGCTTCGGCATGGCTTCCTGCCTTGCCCTGCCTTCATTTGGCCCTTTGGCCCTTTGCCATTTGGCCCTTTGCGCTCCGCGTCACGCCGCCAGTTTCATGGGCGTGGCATCCTCCACGGCCGAGACGGTCTGCTGACCGCCCGCGGTCTTGCCGAAGTTCACGGTCAGGATGTTGCTCACGGTCCCGGCCGAGTCCGAGCGCTGGGCCTGAATGGTGTACTGCACGCTGTCGGGCCCGGCCGTGAAGTTCGAGTCGGTGAACTTCTTGATGCCGGTGGCCCCGACGAACGCAAAGTCGCCCGTGCCGCCGGTGCGCCGCCGCACCAGATAGGTCGTGCCCTGGGCCCCGGGCGGGTTGACGCACTTCCACGCCAGCGTGAGGGCGCCCGTCGTGGGCGCGATCGCCACCGTGATGTCGAACGGCGTCCCCGGCGCGGGCAGGGGCGTGGGCGTGGCCGGAGCGGGAATCTGGGCCAGTTGATAGACCAGTTCCTGCGCCTCGGGCGTGGGCCGGTTGACGGCGTAGGCCCGGATCAGGCGCACAGTGTCGCTCAGACTCCGCTTCATGTCGCGGTAGGCGTTCTGAGCGGCCATGGTCGCCACCTCGGCGGCCGACTTGGCGGCGTCCTGAGCGTTGATGGCGGCGATGCAGGCGTTGTACTTGGTCTGGAAAGCCAGCGCCTGCGGCTCGGTCAGGCCGATCTGCGAATCGCCGTCGATCCACGGCTGCACGTGGGTCTGGGCCCACGCCAGGACGGCCGAACGGGGAGAGGAAGGAGGATTGGACATTGTGAGACTCCGGTTGCGTTGCCGGAGCGGCACGGTCAACGTGGCCGCGCCCGCCGGCGTTCCCCTGTCTGTCGGGCGCGGATCGGTCCGACTGAAGCGCGGCGTGGGAAAAAAGTGGCACAGTGGCAGAGTGGCGAAGTGGCAGAGTGCCGAACTGAGCCCTCGGCCCTCGGCCCTGAGCCCTTCCCCCCACATAACCCTGTTTCGGGCCTGAACGTCGGGCGCTGTCAGGGTTTTTCGGGCCGTTCTTGCCGGATTTCAAGCCGCGCGCCGGTGCTGAACCATGTGGATTGTCGCGCCGCACCGCGCTCGCGCCGCGCGAATCCGCGCCCGCGCCGCGCCGCACCGCGCTCGCGCGACCCGAATCCGCGCTCGCGCGACCTGCAACCGCGCTCGCGCCGCGCCACTCCGCGCTCGCGCCGCCCGAATCCGCGCTCAGGTGGCCTGAATGGGGACCGAACAGTCGTGGACCGGGCATGCGTGGCCCAGCCAAAGCCGGGGGTTGCCGACACGGGATTTGTGAGGTAGGCTGTACGCGGGCGGGCCGAGGCGGGCATTCGCAGAGGAGTTCCCCATGCCACGTGCACGCATCCGAACGGCCAACTTCTCCACGGCGAGGGTTCGCGGTGTTGCTGCGGCGGCCGTTGTCGTGAGCGCGAGCGGCAGCGCATCGGCCCAATGGCTGGTCGGCATCGGCCACCTGCCCGGCGGAACCTACTCAACCGCGACGGGCGTGAGCGGCGACGGCTCCG
Organism: uncultured Phycisphaeraceae bacterium; assembly: GCA_964590885.1. Taxonomy (GTDB): domain Bacteria; phylum Planctomycetota; class Phycisphaerae; order Phycisphaerales; family UBA1924; genus JAEUIX01. The sequence goes on along the minus strand of CAZPWW010000007.1, from coordinate 72,796 downwards.
TCGTGGTGGGACACGGGGACACGCCGCAGGGCGACCGGCCCATCCGCTGGACGCTGGAAGGTGGGCCGGTGAACATCGGCGTGCCCGTCGTGGGTTTCCCCACACTCACCCTCGCGTACGCCCACTCAGTGAGTTCCGACGGGCTCGTGATTGCAGGCGTGGCTGACACGCTTCAGGTGCGATTTCCTTTTCGCTGGCGGGAAGCGAGCTCGTTTGAAGTGCTCTCACCGCTTTTGGGAGCGAACACCGTTCTCAGCGCGGTGACCAGCGGCAATGGGAGCGTCATTGCCGGTGGCGCGTACGACCTCATCGGCCTCAAGGCGTACCGCAGCCTCAGCAACGGCGCGCTCCAGTCGCTTGGTGTCCTGCCCGGCGGCACGCACTCGTTCGCCACCGGCATCGGCGCAAACGGCAGCGTGATCGTGGGGTGGAGCGAGTCGGGGAACGGCGTGAAGGCGTTCCGCTGGACGCCCGCGGGCGGCATGGTGGACGTGTCCAACTCTACCTTTCCGGGAGCGGGCACGGTCGCGTACGCGACAGCGGTCAGCGAGGACGGACTGACAATTCTTCTAACCCGAGAGGCGGCAACTGGCCAGAGATACGCGTTTCGTTGGAAGCCGATCTTTGGTCTTCAGTTTCTGCCGAACGTTCTGCGTGCCGGCGGAGGTGCGTTCTTCGAGAGCCCCACGGCAACCAGTGCGGACGGCAGGGTGATCGTGGGCTCAAGCAGCCCGCGCACCGACAACGGCCCGGGCGGCGCGGTGATCGCATTTGCGCTTGCCGGCGCAGACGTGTTTGACCATTCCTACTACTTGCAAGAGTACCTTTCGCGCATGGGCCTCGACCTGACGGAATGGCACCTCACAGCGGCGACGGGCGTGAGCGGCGATGGCCTCACCATCGTCGGCTACGGGACGCGCAACGGGCTGGAGGAGGGCTGGGTCGCTCGCCTGCAACCGGCGGGGTGCGCCACCGACTACAACCGCGACACGGTCGTGAACCCCGATGACCTGGGCGACTACATCACCGACTACTTCACCGTGCCCCGCGTTGCGGGTCCGGGGGGCTACGCGGTCCCGTGCTTCAATCAGAGTGTTCTGAACTCGGGTTTCAATCCTTCGGGGTACCGGGCCACGTTTCCCTTCGACCCTGGGCAACCGTGCCAACTCCCCAACCCCGACAACCTCGGGGACTTCATCACAGCATACTTCGCTCCTTGCTAGACCGAGCGCACGATTGACGACGCTCCGCGTCCCTCCGCACCCTCTGCGCACCTCTGCGTACGGCCGTGAACGGGCCCGTGCTCACGCTCGGCCTGCGTCTGCGGCTCGGCGTTCATCCGCGTCCATCTGTGGCAAGGTTTGGCCCGTTCGTGCCTGCGGGCCTGCCCCGTGCGTCCTCACAACTCCGGCGCGAAGCCCCGCCGCATGGTGTTCTCGCAGATCGCCCGCGGCAGCACGAAGTGGAGCAGGTAGTCGGCCCCGCCCGCCTTGGTGCCGGAGCCCGACATGCCAAAGCCGCCGAAGGGCTGGCGGGCAACGAGCGCCCCCGTGCACCCGCGGTTCAGATAGAGGTTGCCCACGCGGAAGGCCCGCCGGGCGAGTTCGAGGTGGGCCGGACGGCGGCTGAAGACGCCCCCGGTCAGTTTGTACGGGCTGGCGTTGGCGATGCGCAGCGCCTCCTCGAACGTGGCCGCGTGCATGACGGCGAGCACGGGGCCGAAGACCTCCTCGCGGGCGAGTTCGTGGTCCTCGGGCACCACCCAGAAGACGTGGGGAGCGACGAAGGACGAAGGCACGGAGGCACGAAGGGACGGAGGCACGTCGAGCGCGGCCCAGGACAGGCCGCTCGCCTTGGCCCGGGCGATGAACCCCTCGATCTTCGCCTGCGCCTCGGCGTCGATCACCGGGCCGACGTCGGTGCCGGGCAGGGCCGGGTCGCCGATCGTGAGCGCGGCCGTCGCCTCCACCAGGCGCTCGCGGAAGCGGGTGATGGCCGGGCCCCGCGGCCCCGCCGGATCGACGACGATGAGCCGCGAGCAGGCCGAGCACTTCTGCCCCTGGAAGCCGAAGGCCGAGTGCCGCACGCCCAGCACCGCTTCGTCGAGGTCGGCGGAGGTGTCGATGATGACCGCGTTCTTGCCGCCCATCTCGCAGACGACGTGCCGGAGGTGCGAGGGGGGGGAGGGCACAGGGCCGAGGGCCGAGGGGGGAGAGGGCCGGGGGGAGAACGGCGAGGGCGGGGCCGAGGCGTTCAGGATGTCCAGCCCCACGTCGCGCGAGCCGGTGAAGGCGACCAGGGCGATGCGCGGATCGCGCACGAGAGCCGCGCCCGTCGTCTCGCCCGGGGCGGGGCAGAACTGAACGAGGTTGGCGACGTGCGGCGTGAGGCGGGCCGCGTCGGTCGCACCGCGCAGTTCGGCCGGCACGGCCGCGTGCAGAATCTCCACCAGCGCCCGGGCGATGCCGGGCGTCTGCTCTGCGGGCTTGACGATCACGGTGTTGCCGGTGGCGAGCGCGGCCGCGGTCATGCCGCAGCAGATGGCGAGCGGAAAGTTCCACGGGCTGATGACCACGCACACGCCGCGCGGCTCGTGCAGGGTCTCGTCGAGTTCACCGATGAAGCGGCCCAGGCGCGTGCGTGAGAACAGGCCGGGGGCGGTGCGGGCGTAGTAGGCGCAGAAGTCGATCGCCTCGCAGACGTCGGCATCGGCCTCGCGCCAGGTCTTCCCCGCCTCTTTGATCATGATCGCCGCGAGTTCGTCGCGGCGGGCCCGCATGAGGTCGGCCGCCCGCACCAGCACGCGGCAGCGCACGAGCGGGTCGGCGTCGCGCCACGCGGCGAACGCGGCCTCGGCGCGGCCGACCATGCCGGCCGCTTGCTCGGGCGTGGTGTCGTTGGCGACCGCAGGGACCCGCGCGGCCGCCACGGCGGCCGTGAACGCGTCGCGCTGGTCGGCCTTGGAGAAGTCGCGCAGCGGCTCGGTGAAGAACGGCTTGCCGTCGCCGATTCCATCGACGGCGGGCGAGAGGGCGTGGCGGGCCGGGTCGAGGCCCGAGGAGCGGCCGCCCCCCTCGAGGGCGATCCCTTGCGGCGTGGCGCGGCCGTTCGCGGCCGCCTCGTGCGGGCTGGCGAGGAGACGGTCCTCGTTGGCGTTGTCGAGGAATCCGGCCTTGAGCCAACTCTCGTTGCTGGTGTTCTCGAGCAGCCGCCGCACCAGGTAGGCCATCCCGGGGATCATCTCACCCACGGGCACGTACTCACGCACACGCAGGCCGATCTCGGCGGCGGCCGCCTTGAGTTGGTCGGCCATGCCGTGCAGCATCTGGAGTTCGAGCGCGGCGGGGGGCAGGCCACGGGCCTCGAGCCCCGCCAGGGCCGCGGCGATGGAGCGGACGTTGTGCGAGCCCAGGGCGAGTTTCACGCCCGCGCCACCCGGGGAGCGGGGGGCGGCGTCAAGGAACATCTCGGTCATGCGCTCGAAGCAGGCGTCGGTCAGTCGCTTGTTCTTCCAGACCGGGCAGGGCCAGCCGTTCTGCTCGGCGTGGATCACCTGGTAATCCCAGTACGCCCCCTTCACCAGCCGCACGGTGGGCGTGCGGCCCGCCCTGGCGGCCCAGTCGCACAGGCGGCGGGCGTCGGCGTCGCCGCTCACGAGGTAGGCCTGCATGGCCAGGCCGGAGACGAAGCCGACCTCCTCGCAGGCCCGCATGAAGAGGTCGAGCGTGAAGTCCTTCATGGACTCCTGCTCCATGTCGAAGTTCACCAGCACGCCGCGCTTGGCGGCGGACTCGAGAATCGGCCCCAGGCGGCGCATCAGGTCGCGGCGGGCACCCGCGGGGTCGATGGGGTCGCAGCGGGCCGAGAGGCTGGAGATCTTCACCGAGACGTTGGTGCGGGGCACTGGGCCGACGTGGTCGGATTCGAGCCGCGCGTTGGCGGGCCACGCGGCCACGCTGGCGGGCAGGTTGTCGATCAGGTCGAGGTACTTGTCGCGGTAGGCGTCGGCCTCGCGGTCGCTGACGCAGGCCTCGCCCAGGAGATCAACCGAGAAGGCGATGCCGTTGTCCCACAGCGCCCGCAGCGTCGGGAGCGCCGCGGCCGCGTCGGTGCCGGCGATGAACTTGCGGGCCATGCCCTCGATCTGCCCGCGGATCTGGCTCACGGCCAGGCCCTTGGCGAGTGTGCCCGCGGCGAGCGCGGCGGCGATGACGCCGGGCACCTGCACGCCCGGCTGGCCGAGGTAATCGCGCAGGTGCGCGTAGATGTCGTCGGTCTCCTTCAAGACCGGGAAGGCATCCACAAAGCGGAACATCTGCACCTTGAAGGCCTGGTCCTTCATGGACCATTCCATCAGGGCATCGGAGTAGAACCGGGCCGAGAGCACGCCCTGCTTGTGGGCGCGGGCACGCGCCAGCAGGTCGCCGCCCAGCGTGCGGATGCGGGCCTCACGGTCGCCCGGGGTGCCGCCCGCCACGGCCGGAGTCCGGGCGGGCGTGGACGGGTGCGGCGGCGAGGCGTGTGCTTTGCGTGTGAAGAAGGCCATGGTGCAGCGGGTGGGGCGGCGAGGGGCCAGCGGCGTGATGCGAAGTCTACTCGGCGCGGGGGCACGCCCGCGTGCCCTTGCCCAGGGAGGTCCGTTCCCTGCCCGCGGGGGCTCGACTTCTATCTGCGCCCTGCCAGCATGTGCCGCAGGTCGCGCCAGAACCCGGGGTAGGTCTTGGCCACGCAGGCGGGGTCGCGGATCGCGACACCGGGCCGCCGCAGGCCCACCAGGGCCAGAGCCATGGCCATGCGGTGGTCGCCGTACGTATCGAAAACGACGGGCTCCCGCTCATGCCAGGAGGGCGGGGTGATCCGCAGCGCCTCGTCCGGGCCGGCCGGGCCGCTCTCGGGCACGATCTCCACGCGGGCCCCGAGTTTGCTCAACTCCTCACGCAGGGCTTCGAGCCGGTCGGTCTCCTTCACTCGCAGCGTGCGCAAGCCGCGCAGTGTGGTCGTGGCGCTCGGGTTGGCGGCCGTGGGCGAGGCAAAGCACGCCACCACCGCGGCGGTCATGGCCGCGTCGGGCATGTCGGCCAGCGTGCAATCGAGCGGGGCGATGCGCGGGCCGCCGCGCACGCTGATGCCCGAGTCCGTTTCCTCTACGGCCGCGCCGGCGGCCACCAGCACCCGCGCGAAGTTCGCATCTCCTTGCAGCGAGGCCCCGGTGAGACCGGGCACACGCACGCGGGCACCGGCTACGAGCGCCGCGGCCGCCAAGGGGTACGTCGCGCCGCTGGCATCGGGCTCAACATCGAGCATGAAGGCGGGCAGGCCGCCCGGGCCGCCTGCCAGCGGACCCACCAACACCCCCGCGGGCAAGGCTTCATCCACGCGCACGCCCACGCTCCGCAGAACGGCCGCGGTCATGCGGATGTACGCCGCGCTGGTGGGCGGGTGCGTGAAACGCAGGTGCAGCCCCGCGCCACCCGGCAGAAACGGTGCGACCAGCATGAGGGCCGACACAAACTGGCTCGACTGCGTGGGGCCGATGTCGAGGGTCTGGGACGCCGGCTGAGGCGCGGGGTGGGGCGGGGGCTCCACCCGCAGGGGCGGGCAGCCCGGCTGGCCGGCGTAGGCCACGCGGCAGCCCAGGCGCGAGAGCAAGGCCCCCAGTTCACCGATGGGCCGCTGCCGCATCCGGTCGTTGCCGTCGATTTCGAGCGCGCTGCCCGGGGGGGCGAGCAGGGCCGCCGCGGCAAGAAAACGCGTGGCCGTGCCCGCGTTGTGCAAGTTGAGATGCGCCGTGGTGCCCGGGGCCAGAGGCCACGTGCCTCCCACGCCGTGCACGCGCACGGTCTCGCCGCTCACGGCGATGTGGGCGCCCAGCGTCTCAAGGGCCGCGGTCATCACCCGGGCGTCGTCGGCGTCTGCCAGCGCGCCGCACAGCGTGCTCTCGCCCGTGGCCAAGGCAGCCAGCAGCAGCAGGCGATTCGTGATCGACTTGGACCCGGGCGGGCGCACCACCGCGTCAAACGGGCGCGACACCGGAGGCACGTGCAGCACCGGCGGCAGCCCGGCGGGCGCGAACTCGGAGAGGTCCAGCAGGGAGAGGAGCGCGGGCGTGGGCGCACCGGGTCCGCTCACCGATCGTCCGCCTCCCGAGCCTTGAGCAGCACCTTCACCACCTGCTCCTTGCCGTCGCGGACGAGGGTGACCGCCACCGTGTCGCCCGGCTTGGCCGTGCGCAGGAACGGCATCCATTCCTCGATCCCCTTGATCTCCTGCCCTTCCCACTTCGTGAGCCGGTCGCCCTTCACAATCCCCGCGAGCGCGGCGGAGGTGCCGGGGAAGACATCGCCCACGAGCACGCCCGGCTGGTTGTCCTGGTAGTCGCCGGGCGCGATGCCGAAGCGCACGCGAATGGGCAGCGGCCGCGCCCCGTCGGCGGCACCGGCACCCTGGCGCTCACCCTGCGCGCCGCTGGCGGGGCCGGGCGACGTGTCGCCCGTGCTGCCGTTGCCGCTGGCACGGGGGGGGGTGGGCAGTTGGTCGCGTGTGGGCATGCTCTTGCCGACGCCGGTGGTGAACTTGAGCGGCTCGGGCCGCCCCGCAAACAGCGTGGCGATGTCAACAAGCGCTCCCACGATGCGCACGGCACCGGGCGTGTTCACCAGCCAATACTGATCCTGGGGCGTGTGGTACTCGGCGTGCAGGCCGGTGAAGAAGAAGAGCACCGGCACACTCGCCGAATAGAAACTCGCGTGGTCGCTGGGGCCGCGGCCGTTGTACGGCACGCCCTCGGCATCGCGGGTGCGCACCTTCAGGCCGCTCTTGGCGAAGACCGGGTCGATGAGGTCGGCCAGCCCCTCGGCGCTGCCACCGCCGCCCACGTCGAACTTGTCCTCCCGCAAGCGGCCGATCATGTCCATGTTGAGCATGAGGTACGTCTTGTCGGCGGCGATCGGCGAGCGCTTCACAAAGGCACGTGAGCCGATCAGGCCGCTCTCTTCGGCCGAGAAGCCGACGAAGGCGACGGACCGCAGGCTGGCGTCGGCGGGCAGGGCCGCGTAGGCCTCGCTCAGTCGCTTGGCCGCCAGCAGCACGCCCGCCGTACCCGAGGCGTTGTCGTCTGCCCCCGGGTGCAATTTGCCGCCGGCGCTGGCTTCGCGGCTGCCGCCGGCCGTGCCCATGCCCAGGTGGTCAAAGTGCCCTCCGATCACGATGAACTCATCCGCCAGCGCACCCCGGCCCGCCAGCACCCCCCCCACGTTGTGGCTGGTCTGCGGCACCTTGCGGGCCCGCACCTCCACCACGGCACGGCTGCCGGACAGTTCCACCACGCCGCCCTTCTCATCCGCCCCGCGCGTGAGCGCGGACAGGTCGTGGCCAGACTGCTTCACAAGGGCCGAGGCCTGCTCGATCGACACGAACACCGCGGGCACCGTCAGGGGCGGCGCGAGGCGGTTCAGACCACCACGCGGCAGTTCGAGCGTGTTCAAACGTGGATCGTCGGCCCCCGGCGGGTTCACGACGATCACCGCCGCGGCCCCCTTGTTGATCGCACGCTCGATCTTGGGGGCGAGTGTCGAGGCCACGCTCCACGCCTGGGTTTCGCCCGCGGGCTGCCACTTGCTCTTGCCCTTCTCGTCTTTGGGCTCAAAGCGCAGCACGAGGGCGACCTTGCCCGACAGGTCGGTCTCTTTGGTGAAGGTGTTGTAGTCGCTGGGACCGCCGTCGATCGCGTAGCCCACGAACACCACCGGAGCCTCGACGCGGCCGGAGCCCGACTGGGGCAGGGGCACGAAGTCCACGCCCGGCTTCAGGGCGGCACCACCGCCAGCACCGCCACCCGCCCACGCGACGGCCTGGGCGTCGTAGACGGTGCTGCTCCCCGACTCGAAGGGCTGCCGCCAGGCGGCGCGGGGCGTGAGCACCTCGGTGCCGTCGGCGGCCTTGGTCTCACTGGGGAACAGCGGCGTGAGGCCGTACTGCTTGAAATAAAACTCGAGGTACTCCTGGGCCAGTTCGCTCCCGCGCGTTGCCGGCGCTCGCCCCTCGAAGAAGGCGTTGGAGAGTGTGACGACATGCTGGTGGTAGAGCCGCTCGTCGGCCGACAAGGCCGTCAGCACGGCGGCGGGGTCGGCGGCACTGTGGGCCAGGCTGCCACCGGCGGGGGCGGCACCGCTCGACGCGTGCTGGCCCAGCGCGGGCACGGTGGCAAGTGCGATCGCGTGCAGAGACGCCACCACGGAGAAATGAGTCAGGAAAGAGGCGATCGGCTGGGCTTGGGGCATCGGGGGTGGTCCTTTTCGGGTGCCGGACAGATCGAGCCGGCGGTACCCGATCGTAGTGGTACTGCCCGGTCTCCGCACCGTTGCCCCGCATGGCCCCACCGGAGCCCGCCGGTCATCGCTCCCACCCGCCGTGCGCCGGTGCCCCAGCCACCAGGTGCCCGGCGGCCTTCACGCTTAGTCCGCTCAGGGCACGCCCGGCCAGCGCGAACACCGCCGCGGCGGCGAAGCAGCAGATGATCAGCGTGCGGGGCAGGCGGCTGTGGTTCATGGGGGGCTCCGGAGGCGGGCGGGCGGGAAGCACGCGGCCGCATGCCGCGTGTGCGTGGTATCGACGGCCCGTGCCACCGACTGAATCGCAGCGGGCCTCTGCTCGACCGTGCGGCGCGTTACCATGCCGCGATGGACGAGGCGTATCACGCAGCCCGGGCCGCACTCGAGGCCCTGACCGCCGACCGCGCGTTGGTGGCGCGGCTGAACGCGGTGCCGGCCCTGCTGGCCGAGCGGCTGCGATCCGGCGGCAAGATCATGGCCTGCGGCAACGGCGGTTCCTGCGCCGATGCCATGCACTTTGCGGAAGAGCTCACGGGCCGCTTCAGGGGCACGCGTCCGGCCCTGGCGGCGCTGGCGTGCACCGATGCCGGGCACGTCACGTGCGCCGCCAACGACTTCGGATGGGAGGCGGTCTTTGCGCGATGGGTGGAGGCCCTGGCCCGCCCCGGCGATGTGCTGGTGGCCCTCAGCACGTCCGGAAACTCCCCCAACATCGTGCGGGCCCTCGGCGCGGCTCGCCAGCGCGGGGCCACAGCCATCGCGCTGCTCGGCGGCGACGGCGGCGTGGTGGTGCGTCAGGGCGCTGCCGACCACGCCTTCATCCTGCCCGGTTCGGGCAGCGACCGGATCCAGGAACTGCACATGCTGACCCTGCACGCGTGGGTCGAGGGCATCGAGCGGGCTCTGGGCTTCACGGCCCCGGGCTGAGCCGGGTGGGCGCGGCGGCGGTGTCGGCCGCAAGGTGCCGGACACCCACCAGCCAGGCGACGCCGCTCACGAGGATCGCCCCCGAGACCAGCAGGAAGCCCGCGTTCATATCCCCTTGCGGGTGCAGGGCCGAACGGGTCGCGTCGCGGATCAGGCCGATGAGCGGCGGCGAGAGGGCGTCGCCCAGCGCGTGAATGATGAAGATGTTGACGGCGAAGCCGGTGGCCCGCTGGGCCGGGTGCACCACGTTGGCGAGGATGGTGTTCGTGGGCCCGGTGTTCAGGAACAGGCAGAACACCGACCCGGCGATGAATACCCACGCCCACGGGAATGGCGCATACAGCACGCCCAGAAACAGCGGAAACCCCGCGAGCATCCCCACGCCCGCCACGAGGAAGTACGCCCCGCCGAAGCGGTCGCGCAGGCGGTCGCTCAGCCACCCGCCTGTCAGCGTGGCCAAGAGGCCCGCAGCCACCGTGATGGCCCCGAAACGCAGGTTCACCGCCGCCAGGTCGGCCTGGCCGCGAAACTCGTGGATGTAGGTGGGCATCCAGAACGACACTCCGCCGACCGCGAAGGTCATGGCCGTCATGCCCATGGTGTTGAAAAGCCACGAGCGGGTGCGAAACAGGACCGGCACGTGCCGCAGCGACGCCCGCTTGGCCGCGCCACCCCCACCACCACCATCGCTCGCCCCCCGCGCCGGCTCACGCTGGCACAGGCACAGCGCGGCGAGCACCAGGCCGGGCGGCACCACCACCAGGAACGCCCAGTGCCACCCCCAGCCAGCGCCTACCCAGCCGCCGATCAGGAAGCCCAGCGCGCTGCCGATGGGGATCGCCATGTAGAACCACGACAGCACCCAGCCGCGCCGGGCCACCGGGTAGAGGTCGGCGATGAGCGTGGGGGCCGTCGGGCCGTAGGCCGCCTCGCCGATGCCGACGAACATGCGGGCCGCCAGCATGAAGGCGAAGCCCGCGGCGAGACCGCTCGCCCCCGTCGCCAACGTCCAGACCAGGGCGCCCGCGGCCACGATCAACCAGCGTGAGCGCCGGTCGGCCAGCCACCCGAACACCGGCGCGGCGACCATGTACGACACCAAGAAGGCTGTCGCGAGGAGGCCCATCTTGCCGCTGGCGCGGGGGTCGTCGGGCGCGAAGAAATCGGCCCGGACGAGCGGTTCCACCGCCGCGAGGATGTAGCGGTCGATGTAGTTGAAGAGGTTGAGCAGCAGGAGCACCGCCAACGCCGCGCGGGCGCCGGGCGCACGGGCCGCGGCGGCCGGGGAGGCGGGAGGTGCGGGGGCAGATGCAACCACGGGGTCGAGGATACCGGGGCGGCCGACAGCGTTCTTCAGCAAGCGCGGCCATTGCCGGTGCCGGGATCATGGCCGTCTGTACCGCTGACGCCTGGGTCACCTGCCAACGGCGACCGTGCGGCCCGCGGAGTCGGTTCTTCTACTATTGGCCGTGCCCGCGCGTGGTAACAAGGTGCTGGTGGCGATGTCGGGGGGGGTGGATTCCTCCGTGGCCGCGGCGCTGCTGCTGGAACAGGGGTATGACGTGGTCGGGTGCTTCATGCGCTTGGGCTCGCCCGGCGAGGCACTCGACATGCCTCTGCCGGAGCGCGATGCCACCTGCGCCCCCTCCGCTTCGGGCGGGCTCCCAACCTCGCCCTCGGCTTCCCACGCGCCCGCCCGCATCGGCCATCAGGGGTGCTGCTCGATCAACGATGCGGCCGATGCCCGCCTGGTGGCAGCACGGCTTGGCGTTCCCTTCTATGTCGTGAACTTCAAGCGTGAGTTCACGCGCGTGATGGACTACTTCGCCGCCGAGTACGCCGCGGGGCGCACGCCCAACCCCTGCGTGCGCTGCAACGACTGGCTCAAGTTCGGCAAACTGCGCGACTACGCGCGCCAGATCGGCGCGACCCACGTCGCCAGCGGCCACTACGCGCGGGTCGAGCCCGGCCGGGACGGGGCCCCGCGCCTGCTGCGCGGGCTCGACGCAGCCAAAGACCAATCGTATGTGCTCTTCGGCGTTGACCGCGCCGACCTGGGACACATGCTCCTGCCCATCGGCGGCATGGAGAAGGCCCGGGTGCGTGAACTGGCACGGGCCCGCGGCCTGCCCGTGTTCGACAAGCCCGACTCGCAGGAGATCTGCTTCGTGCCCGACAACGACTACGCGGGGCTGGTGGAGCGGCGCTCGCCCGCGGCGGCCGGAGCCCACGCTCGAGGCGGCGACATCCTCAATGAAGCGGGCCTCGTCGTCGGGCGGCACGCCGGGCAGCACCGCTTCACGCTCGGGCAGCGGCGCGGCGTGGGCGTGGCGCTGGGCCATCCGCTCTACGTGATCGCCAAGGACGCGGCTGCCAACACCATCACCGTGGGCCGGCCCGCCGCGCTGGCACGCAGCGGCTGCACCGCCGGCGAGGCCAACTGGCTCAGCGACCCGCCCCCTGCGGGCAGATGGGCGGAGTGCCTGGCCAAGCACCGCTACAACACGCCCGCTGCGCCGGCCCGTGTGCGCACGCTGCCCGACGGGCAGGCCGACACGCCCAGCGGGCGGCGCGGCCGCTTCGAAGTGGTCTTTGACGAAGCGCAGACAGCCCTCACACCCGGCCAGGCGATCGCGCTCTACGCGCGGGAGGGACCGGAGGTGCTGGGCGGCGGCTGGCTGGAGGGAAGCACTGGGGAGGAGACGCCGGGCGGCTGACCGCTCGGTGCGGATCAGGTGGTGGGATCCATGCGACGGACCCAGACGATCGGCGCGGCGATGGCGATGGACGAATAGGTTCCCACGGCCACACCCACGATGAACGCGAAGGCGAACGCCCGCACGGCCTCCCCGCCCACCACGTAGAGCACGACCGAGGCGGCCAGGGTGGTACCACCGGTGAGAACCGTGCGGCTGAGGGTGTCGTTGATGGCCTTGTTGATGACGGCGCGGCTGGCGTAGGGCAGTTTGCCGCGCTTCTCGCGGATGCGGTCCATCACGACGATGGTGTCGTTGAGCGAGTAGCCCAGGATGGTGAGTGTGGCGGCGATCACGTTGAGGTCGATCTTGAAGGGCAGCACGCCCAGGGTGGAGGCGGCCGTGGGGGCCGCGTTGACGAACACCTCGGCCATGGCGAGCAGGCCCACGGCCACGAGGCAGTCGTGCAGGCTGGTGGCAATGGCCGCGAGCGAGTAACGGATGCTGTTGAATCGCACCCAGATATAGATGATGATGCCGATGGAGGAGAGCAGCACGGCGATCACGGCCTGAGCGGTGAAGGTGGCGGCGATCGAGGGGTCGAACTTCTCGACGCTCGCGGGCGTGCCGGGCGTCGCCAGGGCCCCCAGTGCAAGGCGCCACTCGGGTCCCTTGAGCAGGGCCCGCCACTGCTGCTCATCGGCCAGGTAACTCACGGCCTCGTCGCGGGAGATGATCGCGACGGCGGCGGCCGCGGCGGGGGTGCCCTCAAGCAGCACGACCTTGTGGCGGCGCGACACCGACTCGCTGAACTCGGGCTTGGTGAGGGCGGCCTCGAGCCGGGCCTCGATCTCCTTGACGGCCGTGGCGGGCGTGAGGCCCTCGATCAGCACCGCGGCCCCGCCCATGTACTCGGTGGCGTCGTAGACCAGATCGGGGCGGTCTACGGCGTCGCCCAGACGCGGCGTGATGACGGGCCGCACGGGGAAGTCGCGTTCGAGTGCGGCGTCGATACCGCGGAAGGCCAGAGCCTCGCGCACGCTCAGGCGGTCGCGGAAGACATCCGCGAGGGCGGACTGGATCAGGTCGGCATTGGCGAGCACGCTCTTGATCTGGAACGTGGAACTGGTGACGCCGTCGGGCAGAGGGTTGACGGTGATGATCTCGGCCTCGCGCAACTGGGCGAGTTGACGGCGGGCCGGGTCGGGCGAGTCGGCGGCGGCCCTGGCCACGGCCTGCACGCGCTCTTCGACCTCGCGGCGGGCCAGCGTGAGCGGCTGGCCGTCTGGGCCGTCCTTGAACTTGAGGGTGAGTTTGGTGCCGCCCAGGAACTCGTTGTCGAGCACGTCGCCGCCGCGCCAGACGAGGGTGCCCACGCAGGCGAGCGAGAGCAGGACGGAGAAGGAGATGAAGACGAAGCGGTACTTCATCCAATCGACGTTGAAGGTGAAGAGCCGCTGCACCGCGGGCACGGCGATGGGGAGCATGGACAGTCGCGTCCAGCGCAGGCGGTAGACGAGGAAGTCAAAGAGCACGCGTGTGGCGAAGAGTTGGGTGAAGAGCGTGGCCACCGCCCCGATCGACATGGTGATGGCGAAGCCCTTGATCTCCTGCGTGCCGGTGAAACCGAGGATGACGCAGACGATGAGGATCGTGACGTGGCCGTCAACGATGGAGGAGAGGGCACGCTGGTAGCCCAGCCGCACGGCCTCGCGCAGGTCTGCCCCGCCCGCCAGTTCCTCGCGCATGCGCTCGTAGATGAGCACGTTGGCGTCCACGGCCATGCCGAAGGTGAGGATCACACCGGCGATGGCGGGCAAACTGAAGGGTGCCCGGTTAAGGGCCATGGCCGCCAGCACGATCAGGCCGTTGAGCATCATGGCCGCAACCGCGATCCCGCCGCACGTGAAGTAGTAGCACAGCATGAAGGCGGCCACCGCGATCAGGCTGATCACGCCCGCGGTGAGGCCCTTGCGGAGGTTGTCGATGCCGAGTTCGGGGCCCACGGTGCTGATGCTGATGGGCTCGGGGCTGAGCTTGGCCGCCAGCGAGCCGGCGTTGAGCACACGCACCACGTAGCGGATTTCCGCGGGCGTGAAGTTGCCGGCGATCTGCCCGGAGCGGGTGATCTTGGAGTTGATGTTGGGCGCGGTGTAGACCTCGTCGTCCAGCAGCACAGCCATGTTGTTCTGCACGTTGGAACCGGTCAAGTCGCCCATCTTCTCGGCGCCCAGCGCGTCCATGGTGAAGGCGATGCAGGGGCGACCGAGTTCATCCGTGCTCTGACGCGACGAATCGCAGCGCCAGGCCCCCTCGGCCCGCGTGAGCCGCTTGCCGCGCACGTCGTAGAGCAGCATGTAATACTGCCCGTCGTACTCCTCCACCACGGCGCGGTACGGGCCGGCGAAGTACCCGGCCGGGTCGGTGAGCATGGCCTGCTGCTCTTCCAGGCTGTTGAACCACGAGTCTTCCTTGTTCAACTTGAACCAGCGGTACTCGCCCGAGCGCACGTTGCGGGGGCCCTTCTCGCGCAGTTCGCGGCGCAGGCGGTCTTCATCGGCCGCCTCGCCCGGCTTCACGCCGATGCGGAACTCCAGCACGCCCGCGCCGCGCAGCAGCCGGATCAGGTCCTGCGGGTCGTCGAGCGTGGCCCGCTTCTTCTGGTACTCGTCATAGGCCGCCACCACCGCCGCCAGCTGGGCCGCCGCCCGGGGGTGGGCCTCGTTCAGGCGCGCGAGGGCACGCTGGCGCGGGCTGGGAATCTCCTTCGTCGCCTGGGTCTTGTCGTCGCGGTAGCGGCGCGGCACGCTGGGCAGGTCCAGCACACGTCGCACCTCCGCCGTCGAAACCGCGGTGGCCTTGGCCGCCGTGCGGGCGTTCTCGAACGCCTGCTCCGCCCTCGCCGGTTCGAGCGCGGCGGCCGCCAGCGCATCCCGGGCGGCCTCGAGAGCCGCCGTGATCTGCTTGATCGTCTCCTCGGGATCCTTGCGGGCCGTGGCCTCATCCAGGGCCTTGGCGAATTCGTCGATGGGCTTCTCCAGCGCGCCCCGCTGAGACTGGAAAGCGGCGCGTGCCGCTCGGGCCGCGTCGAACGCGGCCGCGGCGCTGTTAAGCAGCGCCAGCCGGTCGGCATCGGTACCGGCGATGCGCGTGATCTCGGCGGTGCGGTCCGGCCCCGGCAGGCCCATGACCCGGTCAAAGTCTTCAGCGCTCATCGCTCCCGAAGCGAGAGCGTTGAGCCGCTCCTCGAAATCGGCCCGCAGGCGCTTGGCCTGGGGGCCGGCCAGCGGCATCGTGATCTCGATGCGGCTCTGCCCTTGGGCCACCATCGAGATTTCCATGACGCCGTTGGGATCGACACGCTTCTTGAGCAACTCGATCATGTTGCTCAGCGTGTCCGCGGGGTCGCCGGGGCGGATGTTCACCTGATAGGTGAGACTGGTGCCGCCGGCCAGGTCCTTGCCGCGCCGGAGTTTGGCCTCCGGCGGCACGATGGCCAGCACCGAAAGGACGCCGATCGCGAGGATGAGGAACGCGTTGCGGACGAGGTGTCGCATGGGGAGACAGGGAGAGGGTTGGCTGGCGCGGGGCCCGCGCGAGAAGGGAAAGTGCCGGGCGAACCGGGGTCAGACACCGGCCTTGATGCCCGCGGCGGGCTTGGCCTCGGCCTGCGATGACGTGGCGGGGCCGCCACCCCCGCCGCCCCCACCCTTGCGGAGAATCTGCTGCACGGCAGCCTTGGAGAACGTGATGCGAGTGTTGGTGTTCTCGTCCACGCGGAGGACGACCTCGTCGTCGCGCAGTTCCACCACGGTGCCGATCACGCCGCCCACCGTCTGCACCCTGTCGTTGCGGGCCAGAGCCCCGAGCAGTTCGGCCCGCTTCTTCTTCTCCTTGCGCCCACCCAGCACCGAGGTGAGGATCAGGAACAGGAACAGGCCGGAGATGATGAAAAGGAAAGTGAGATCAGGGCCGGCCGCAGGCCGCGCCGCGGTGCCTGTGCCGGGAGCGGTGGCTGCGGCGGGCACGGTCGTGGTCGCCGCGCTTTGCGTGGGCATGCCGGGAATCTCCACCTGTTTGGCGGCAGGGGGCTGGGTGGCGGCCGGCTGCGCACCGACGCCGGGCGCGGCTGTGGCGGCGAGGGGCGCGGGGAGGGGTGTGGCGGTCTGGGCTTGCAGCGGCATGAACGCGGTCTCCAACGAGCGAGTGAACCGACCCAACACGGTGCGGGGCCATCGCCGGGGGAAGGGGGATATTAGGAGGGCGGCGCGCCCTTGACCTCTTCCGGGCACCCGCCGGCACGCGCCGCCGGAAACGCGGCGCACAGCGCCGCCCAGTCGTCGCTGCGAACCGCGGCCCGGACCGCTGCGAGAAACCGCTGGAAGTACCGCAGGTTGTGCAGCGTGGTGAGGATGGGTCCGAGCATCTCGTCGGCCGCGAAGAGGTGGCGGAGGTAGGCCCGCGAGAAGGGCAGGCCCGCGCCTGCACCCTCCGGCCAGCCGGAGCAGGCCACGCAGTCGCAGCCGGGCTCGATAGGCAGTGAATCCTGGGCGTGGCGGGCGTTGCGCAGACGGAGTTGCCCCGCAGCCGTGAAGGCGCTGGCGTTGCGGCCGTTGCGCGTGGGCAGCACACAGTCGAACATGTCCACGCCCGCGCGAACCGCCGCGAGGATGTCTCGCTCGTAGCCCACGCCCATGAGGTAGCGCGGCTTGCCTTCGGGTAGGAGCGGCGCCGTGTGCTCCACCACGCGCACGATCTCGTCGGAACGCTCGCCCACGGCCACGCCGCCGATGGCGTAGCCCGGCAGGTCAACGGCGGTGATCCGCGCGGCCGACCAGGTGCGAGCCTCCAGATCGGTGCCGCCTTGCACGATCCCGAACAGGGCCTGGTCGTGTGAACGGGCGTGGGCGGCCTTGCAGCGCTCCAGCCAGCGCACCGTGCGTTCGTTGGCCTGCCGCAGCCGCGCGGCGTGGTCGCAACCCTTGGGCAGCCGGTCGCGCGTCAGGACGCGCGACAGGCGCGGGTCCTGTGTGACGGCGGAGTCCTCTGTGGCGGGCTCCACCGCGGCGACGCTTGGCGGGCAGTCGTCAAAGGCCATGATGATGTCGGCACCCAGGCGGTTTTGCACGTGGGTGGCCCGCTCGGGGGAGAGGTGCACGGTGGAGCCGTCAACGATCGACTTGAAGGCGACGCCCTCGTCGCTCACGGCGTTGATGTTCGCCATCGAGTAGGCCTGGTAGCCACCCGAATCGGTGAGGATCGGCCCCGGCCAGTTCATGAAGGTGTGCAGGCCGCCCAGAGCGGCGACCGTCTCCTCGCCCGGCCGCAACAGCAGGTGATAGGTGTTGCCGAGGCATATCTGCGCCCCCGTGGCGGCCAGCAGGTGCGGCAGAATGCCCTTCACCGTGCCGCGCGTGCCCACGGGCATGAATGCGGGTGTGTCGAAGGCACCGTGCGGCGTGTGGACGCGTCCGAGCCGGGCCCGCGAGCTGCCCGAACGGGCCAGAATATCGAAGCGCAAGGACATGAAGCGTGAACCGTACGCCGCTGCGGAGCCCGCCCACTCTCCATGAACGCCGCGGCCCCCGACCGTGCCCGGGTTCTATTCGACGCGGGCCGCTTCCCCGAGTTCGCGCCCGCGCCGTGCCGCTGCCGCGACCGCCCGGGCCAGTGCCTCCGCCCAGCGCTCCGCCTTCAGAACGGCCAGCGCGGCCTCGGTGGTACCGCCCTTGCTGGTTACGCCCGCCCGCAGACCGGCCGCGTCCGCCGTGCTCGCTTCGAGCAGGCGGCCCGCGCCGATCACGGTTTGCCTGGCCGCGGCGTCCGCAGTGGCAGGATCCAGCCCGCACGCAATTCCGGCCGTGCTCAGGGCCTCGACCAGGGCAAAGACATAGGCCGGGCCACTGCCAGCGACGGCCGTGTACGCGTCCATGAGTAACTCATCGATCCAGACCACGCGACCGACCGCCGCGAAGAGCCGCTCCGCCGCCGCGCCGTCCGCCGGCGCCAGCCCCGCCCCGTGCGCGAGGGCCGTCATGCCCGCGCCGAGGGTGGCGGGCAGGTTGGGCATGGCGCGAATCACCCGCGCACACCCCGTGGCCCGCGCGATGGCCGCCACCGGCACGCCCGCCATGATCGACACCACCTGCGGCCCCGGCGCGTGGCCGCTCCCGCACGAGGCCCGCCACGCCACGATCTGCTGCGCCACGCCGCCACCACCGGCGAACATCTGCGGCTTCACCGCCAGAAGCACACCCGCGACCTCCCCGTGCCCCATCGCGCGGGCCACATCCGCCGCCACGCCCACGCCCAGCGCGGCCAGCGTCTCTCGCTTGCCCGCGTCGGGCTCGGCCACCACCACGCTCTCGGCCCGCCACACGCAGGCCGCCAGCGCCCCGCGCAGGAGCGCGCCGCCCATGTTCCCGCCGCCGATCACCACCCAGCGCCCGCTCATGGGCGCGCTCCGCGCGGCCGCGAGACTGTCCGCAGGACCGCTCGCACCGGGCTGCCGTCAAAGCCCTCCAGGCGCAGCGGCAGGGCGATGAGTTCGTATTCGCCCGCAGGGACGCCGCGCAGGTCCAGCCCCTCGAGTATCGCCATGCCGTGCCGGGCCACCGCCGCGTGGGCAGCAAGCGTCTTCGACTCCTGCGGGTCCACGCTCGGGCAGTCGGTCCCGATCGTGAACACCCCCCCGCCCCGACCCCCGTCCCCCCCGCGCGCCGTGTGGCCCGCGAGCGTCTCGCCCACCGGCAGGGCCGCCAGGGCATCGATCAGTTCCACGCTCAGTCCCGCAAAGCCGCTCTCCCAGCGGCCGCCGCCGGGAAACGTGCCCGTCTTCACCAGCACGCGCGGCACGGCGATCGCCGCCAAACCGCCCGCCACATCCGCCGGGCGCACCACGCCGCCCCCACCCCGGCCGCGGATGGCGGCATCCACCACCACGCAGGGACCGAGGTAGTGCTCCAGCGGCATGGCGCCCACATCGCGCCCGCCCCGCAGGTAGTGGTTCTCGCCGTCGGCGTGTGCCGCCAGATGCACGGTGCTGCGGAGCGTGCTGAGCGTGACGGTGTCGCCCCGCGCCAGGTCCATCAGCACCTCGCGCGTGGGGGGCGTGTCGCCCGGCCAGACCGGCGTGCCCAGCGAGATCACCGGCGAGACGTCGTAGATCACGCTCCCGCGCTCCCCCCCGTGCCCCCGCCCGTGCGCAGCGCCTCGCGCTCCTGCCGCGCGTGGGCACGGGCCACCAGGCCCATGGCGCACAGCACCAACAGGGCCATCGTGCCCAGAATGACCATCGGCGGCACCCAGAACTGGGCCGGCCCGCCCAGCACCGGCCGCAGGGCATCAAACACCCGCACGGCGCTGGGGTCGCTCGAACGCGGCGTGATGGTGTGCTTGCCCGTGGCGCCGGGTCCGCGGGCCCAGTAGCCCAGGGCGCCCCCGCCGTCGGCCACCACGCCCACGGCCATGCCCCCCTTGCCGATGCCCCCGCCGCCGAAGCCGCCCATCGCCAGGCCGCCGATGGCGCAGCCGCCCAGCGCACCGCCCAGCCCCACGCTCATGCCCCCGATGGTGAAGCCGCCCAGCGCCAACCCCCCCACGGCCACCACGCCGATGGCACGCCCGCCAAAGGCCACCACGCCTGTGGCCGTGTCGCCCAGCGCGATAAACCCCTTGGCCTTGCCGTAGGTCTCGCTGCCGCTGGGGCCGAAGGCGACGGCCACGGCGGGCAAGCCGAACACCCGGGCCCGGCTGCTGTAACGCCGCCCCCCGGCGAGTTGCATGCCGACGCGGGCGAGGCTCACGACAAACGCCGCGCCGCACTCCGGGCACGCGCAGGCCTCGTGCAGGCCAACGAGCGAGTACCCGCACGCGCCGCAGTAAGCGTCGCCCGGCTTCAGGTTGGCGGGGGGCCTGGCGTTCACGCGCGGGCCTCGCCGGTGGGCTCGCCCACCTTCACCACCACAAAGGTGATGTCATCCTGGGCGGGCATCTCGCCCCGGTGAGCGTCGAGCGCGTGCAGCAACTCCTGCCCGATCTGGTGGGCGCTGAGGCTGGCGTGCTTGCGGATCACGCGCTTGAGGTTCTCCTTGCCGAAGTGCTTGTCGGCCTTGCTGCGCAGCTCCCAGATACCGTCGGTGCCGATCACGATCACCTGGCCGGCCGCGAGCGGCCTGCCGCTGGCGCAGGGCGTGAAGGCCCACGCCGGCTCCACGCCCAGGGGCAGATCGCTGCCGTTGAGTTCGCTGAACCCCTGCGTCAGCGGGTCGTAGACGAGCGCCCCGTCGTGCCCCGCGCTCACCCAGCGCAGGCCGCGCAGCCCCGGCTCGATCAGCAGCAGAAACAGCGTCATGAAGCGGCCCGTCTGCCCCTGCACGCACAACTCGCGGTTGGCCCGCCCCATGAAATCCGCCAAGGCGGTCCCCGCATCTCCGTGCGCGGCCGAGGGAGGCGAAGAGCGCAAGATCGCCCGGGCCGTCGCCATCAGGAGGGCCGCAGGGATGCCGTGCCCGGTGACATCGCCCACCACCAGGGCAAGCCCCGCCTCGCCGCCCGCGTGCGGCACACGCAGGTGATCAACATAGTCGCCGCCGGTCTGGTCGCAATACACGCACACGCACGCGATATCCAATCCGGCAAAGCGCGGCGGGCCTTCAGGCAACAACGCCCGCTGCACCTGCTGGGCCAGCCGGAGACTCTGCTTGAGTTCGATCTGCTCGCGGAGGAGTTCCATCGCGTGGTTGGCGCACAGGGCCATCTCCCCCACCTCGTCGCTGCTGGTCGGCTCCAGCGGCGTGTCGAGGTCGCCCGCGCTCATGCGCTTGAGCCCCGCCGCCACTTGGCTCAAGGGGCGCGTGAGCACCAGCGTGCCCACCAACCCCAGCCCGCCCCCCACCACCAGCGCGACCAGGCCGCCCACCTGCACGCCGCGAAACGCCGCCTCGCTTCCCGCCCGCAACTGCCGCGGATCGATGTTGAGCGCCACGAACGCCGCCTTCGCGTCGCCCGCGCCCCCCCCCCACGCCCCCGGCACCCGCTGCGCGAACACCCACACGGCCGCCCCTGCCTCGCCCCGCACCAGATCGCCGTTCTCCGATCCGCGGGCACCGATCCCTTCTTCCCAGCGCAGGCCGGTCTCATACGCATCGGCGGACCCCAGTTCGGCCAGCCGCAGCCGCGGACGCAGCGACGAATCCGCCACGTACCGGCCCGGGTTCTTCGGCGCCCGCAAGGCCCGCGTCACCGAAGCATCCGTTGCGCGCGCCTCCGGCTCATCGGCCGTCGCCGCGCTCTCGTCATCCCCCGTCCGCACCACCACCGGCCCCGCACGCGCCGCGTCCTTCCGCGGCGCTGGCAGCGCATCGCCCGCCTCCCCGTGCGCCACAAGGGCCAACCCGAACTCCTCGTGCGGAGCCTCCGCCAGCACATAGGCCTTGTCCACCCACAGCCCCTCGGCCCGCCACCGCACCACCCGTTCCACCAGCGCAGCCCGCAGGGCCTCCTTCCCCGGCCCGTCTGACCGCACCCCGTTCACCAGCGGTGCGCTCTGCACATCCGCCGCCGGCGCGATGAGCGGCCCCAACTCCGCCGCCGCGGCCTTCACCGCCGCCCGCAGCCGCACCCGGGCCGCCTCCTCAAACGCCCGCACCGCAAAGCCGTACCCCACGCTCGCCGCGCTCACGCCCGCCACCAGGGCCGTGCCCGCCACCAGCCCGATCACCTTGTGCGCAAACGTGAGCCGCATCGCGCCCAGTGTACCGGCACGCCGCGGCCGCAGACGCACGCCGCGCCGCCACCGCGCCCGTCGCCTACTCTGTCTCATGCCCCCCCAGCCAAATCCGGCGCCGCACCCCGAGCAACGCCACGACCAAGGCCGCGTGGTGGTGGTGCCCGTTTCTGTGGTTGCTCCCGCGAGCACTCCGGTGGAGGCGCCGGCTGGCAACACGCCGGCGACTCCGACGACGCCCACGGCATCGTTCGGCCGCTTCTTCACGCCGCCGCCAACGCCCGATGACGATGCCGGCGCGTTCGAGGGCGGCGAGACCGGCGCGGGCGCGTTGCTGGCCGGCGCCGCGGACACCTCCGCCACCGAGTTCTACTCACCCATCCCCCCCGGTTACCGGCGCGGCCAGCCCAAGTACATCATCGTCTTCGGCACCGTCATGTCTGGCCTGGGCAAGGGCATCTTCGCCGCCAGCGTCGCCAAACTGCTCAAGGACAAGGGTCTGGTCGTCGCCCCCATCAAGCTCGAGGGCTACCTCAACATCGACGCGGGCACGCTCAACCCCTACCGCCACGGCGAGGTCTTCGTCCTCGAAGACGGCACCGAGTGCGACATGGACCTGGGCACCTACGAGCGTCTGCTCGACCAGGACCTGACCCGCAAGAACTTCACCACGTCAGGCCAGATCTTCTCCGAGATTCTCGGGCGCGAGCGGCGTGGCAGTTACCTGGGCCGAGACGTGCAGATGATCCCCCACGTGACCGGCGAGGTGAAACGCAAGATCCGCGAACTGGCGATGCAGGGCGACGGCACCCCCGGCAGCCGCCCGGCAGACGTGGTCTTCGTCGAGGTCGGCGGCACGGTGGGCGACTACGAAAACGGCTTCTATATCGAAGCCCTGCGCGAACTCGCCTTCGAGGAGGGCGAGCACTCCACCTGCTTCGTCGCCCTCACCTACGTGATGAAGCCCGAGACCCTGGGCGAACAGAAGAGCAAGCCCGCCCAACTGGGCATCAAGCGGCTCATGGAAGCGGGCGTCCAGCCCCACCTCATCGCCTGCCGAGCCGCCGAGGAGGTGGCCGACAACGTGCGCGAGAAGATCGCCATGTTCTCCAACGTGCCCCTCAAGCGCTGCTTCAGCATGCACGACCGGCCAAGCATCTACACCATCCCCGACGAGATGCGCGAGACCGGCCTCGACCGCGAGATCCTCTCGCTCCTCAACCTGCACGACCGCGTGGATGCCGCGCAGGAAGACCGTGCCCGCAACCGCTGGAGCACCTTCGTCCGCAAACTCACCGACCCCAAACGCCGCCACGTCGCCCTGGGCATCACCGGCAAGTACGCCCACCTCCGCGACGCCTACGCCTCCATCGACAAGGCCATCGAGCACTGCGGGGCCCACCTCGCCACCGACGTGTCCATCCGCTGGATCGACACCACCGAACTCACCGATGCGCTCGCCGCCGAACGCATGGCCGACCTCGACGCCGTGATCGTCCCCGGTGGCTTCGGCAGCCGCGGCGTGGAGGGAAAGATCTCCTGCGTGCGCCACGCCCGCCTCACCGGCCTGCCCTACCTGGGCATCTGCCTGGGCTTCCAGGTCGCGGTTATCGAGTTCGCCCGCAACGTGCTGGGCCTGCTCGACGCCACCAGCACGGAGTTCGACCCGCACACGCCCCACCCCGTCATCAGCGAGCTGCCCGAACAGAAGAAGATCGAGGGCCTGGGCGGCTCCATGCGCCTGGGCGGGCAAGACGTGCTGGTAAGGGAGGGCTCCCTCGCCCATTTCCTGTACGGGTCCAGGCCCAGCGTGCGCGAGCGCTTCCGCCACCGCTACGAGGTTGAACCCGCCTACATCGCGCGGCTGGAGGCCGGGGGCATGCTCTTCTCAGGCCGCCATCCCAAGCACCCGATCATGCAAGTGCTCGAACTTCCTCAGCCCGGGCACGTCCCGGCCACCGCGCCCGCGGCACCCACGCACCCCTTCTTCATCGCCGGCCAGTTTCACCCGGAACTCACCGGCCGCCCGTTGCGCCCGCAGCCGCTTTTTATGGGGCTGATCGCGGCAGCCGTGGCCCGCACGCACGCCAGCCAGGGCAAGGACCCGGCCGACCTTCTCGCCGACCCCGCCCTCGCCCGGTACCTGCGGCACGGGCCAGGCACCGCCGCGCCGGCCCGCGCGTGAGTCCGGGCAACCGGCCCGAGCCGTGAAAATCACCCTCCTCTCCACGCGGTTTTGCTGGCAGGAGGGGCGGGCCGCGTTACCTTTCCAGCGTGTTCCGCCTGCGCTCCGCCCCCGGCGCACGCACACGCGTTTGGACGCGACGCTGCGTCTATTGCGGCTGCACCCACGCCGCCTTCGAGCACCCGCAGCCCCATGTGCTCCGCTGCCCGGCCTGCAAGGGCGACCTGTACGCCCGACCCCCACGCAGTTACGCTGAGATGGAAGGTCTGGTGTCCGCTCCCGCCGCCGCGCGACGGCGCCCGCGCTTGGCGCGGCTCGCGGACGGGACCCGCGGCTTGGCCCTCGCGGTCCGTGCCACCCTTCTTGCCGCCGCGGAGTTCCTGCGCATCCTCTGGCGCGTGTCGCGCTCGCCTCGCATCCATCGCCCCCGCCGCCACGCCCCTCGCGCAGGCACGCCACCCGTGCCGCTCCAGCCCGTTCGCCCAGCGGCGGCCAGGCCCGGGCCCCCGGAGGTCTGACCGCCCATCGGTGCCGCTCCTCACGCCACCTCAACCCCCTCGGCACCCGCCCGCACTTGACGGGGCCGCCCAGCCCCCACACACTCGCCCCGTGCGGCTGCTGCACAGCGAATCCGAGGCCGCGACGCTGGCCGGGTGCGTGCTCGTGCCCACCATGGGTGCGCTGCATCAGGGGCACGCCGCCCTGATCCGCCACGCGGCGCGCATCGCCGACGCGCGGAGCTGCGCGTGCGCCGCCACAATCTTCGTCAACCCCACGCAGTTCAATGACCCGGGCGATCTGGCACGTTACCCGCGCACGCTCGATGCCGACCTCGCACTCTGCGCAGCGGCCGGTGCCGCGGCCGTCTTTGCACCTGACGCCGGTACGGTCTATCCCGGTTGGCCCGAGCATCGCGTGGCTGTGCCTCCGCTGCCGCCGGTGGCCACCCAACCCGGCCTGGAAGACTCCCACCGCCCCGGCCACTTCGCAGGTGTCTGCCAGGTCGTGCAGCGCCTGTTTGACCTCACCCACCCGGCGGCTGCGGTCTTCGGCGAGAAGGATTGGCAGCAACTCCGCGTCATTCGCGCGATGGTGGCCGCCGGCGGTGCGAAGATGGACGTGATCCCGTCGCCCACCGTCCGCGATCCCGACGGCCTTGCCCTCTCCAGCCGCAACCGCTTCCTGTCGCCCGCGGATCGCTCTCGCGCGCTCGCTCTCTCGACCGCGATCGCCGCCGCCGCGGCCGTGCCCGACCTGCCTGCGGCCCGCCGCGCTCTGGCCGATGCCCTGCAAACGTGCGGCGTGGCGCCCGAGTACGCCGTGATCCGCGACGCCGACACACTGGGGGAAACCACCCAGGCCACCCGCACCTATCGGACGCTGATCGCCGCCCGCATCGGCTCCGTCCGCCTGATCGACAATGGCCCGTGGTCGGGAGGGCCGCAACCGGCCAGCGGGGCTTGATACAGCCTGAACACCGACCGAAGAACCCGGCACGGAGTCGCGCCCGTGCCAGCCCAGCAAGCACACCAACCCGCCCACGCCACTCAGCCTGCGCCAGCCGATGCGCCGGCGCCGCGCGGGTTTGCCGAAGGGCGCAACCGCCGTCACCACGACCGCCTGGACCTGAGAAGGCCCGTGCGCATCTACGAGATCGGGGAGTTCGACAAGGTCGACGCGGGCATCGACGGCATCGCCGTGGACCTCTCCCGCTCGGGCATCGGCATCTCCACCCGCAAGATGATGCACATCACGCGCCGCGTCGTGGTCCTGATGCCCGGCCCCGACGGCGCGCACAAGGCCCTCTTTGGCACCGTGGTCTACGCGGCCTATAAGGAGGGCGGGCGCTACCACATCGGCGTGCGCTTCTGCGATGCGCCCGCGTCGGCCCCGGTCGCCGAGTTCCTGCGCCGGCACAAGGCCGCCTGACGGATCGCGACACCCCCGCGCACCGGGCCGTGCCGTCTACCATGCCCCCCGCGCGGCCACCCCTTCACCTCCGCCGCCGCGCCCGGAGGCCCCATGCTCAAAACACCGCTGCACGCCTTCCACCTCGGGCACCAGGCCAAGATGGTCGAGTTCGCCGGGTGGGAGATGCCCATCGTCTACCAGCGCGACAGCGGGGGCGGCATCGTCGAAGAGCACGTCGCCTGCCGCACCTCAGGCGGCTTCTTCGACGTCTCGCACATGGGCCGCGTCAAGTTCTCCGGTCGGCACGCACGCCGCCTCCTCGAGCGCGTCTGCACCCGCCGCATCAGCGACATGAAGCCCGGCCAGTGCCGGTATTCGCTGGTGCTCAACGAGCGCGGCGGCATCAAGGACGACGTCATCGTCTACCGCCAGGACGAGGACCAGTTCCTGGTGGTGGTCAACGCCTCCAACCGCGCCAAACTCATGGACCACTTCAAGAGCGCTCAGGCCGCGGGCCAATTGGTGCTCAACATCGACGACCAGACCGAATCGACGGCCATGGTCGCCGTGCAGGGGCCGAGGGTGATCCCCTTCATCAGCAAGTTCTCCAGCGAGATCCCCACGCTCAAGCGCTACACATTCACCACCAAGAACCTGCTCATCATGAAACTCGTCGTCAGCCGCACCGGCTACACGGGTGAAGACGGCGTCGAGGTCATCCTGCCGGCGAGCATGGTGGGCATGGCCATGAAGATGCTCTTCAAGGACATCGACATGAGCGCGGCCGACGCGCTCGTGCGCCCCTGCGGCCTGGGCGCCCGCGACACCCTGCGCCTCGAAGCCGCCATGCCCCTGTACGGCCACGAACTCGGCGAGGAGACCGATCCCCTCGCCACCGGGCTCGACTTCGCCATCGCCATCGACAAGGACGCGGACGAGCGCGGCGAGCCCTACATCGGCATGGAGGCCCTGAAGGCCACCCGCGCCGCGGGCGGGCCCAAGACCAAACTCGTCGGCCTCGCCATCGACGGCAAACGTTCCGCCCGCCAGGGCATGGCCGTGTGCGCAGGCGACACGATCGCGGGCACGGTCACCAGCGGCGCACCCAGCCCCACACTGGGCTACCCCATCGCGCTGGCCTACGTGGCCCGCGAGCACGCCGCCGAGGGCACCACCCTCCGCATCGAGACCGGCAAGGGCGAGGGCGCGGCACGCTTCCTCGAAGCCAAGGTCGTCAAGACACCGTTCTACAAAGCGCCCAAGCCGTGAGCGACCAGCGGGACACCCTCGCACGCGCCGCTTACGATCGACCGATGAACCTTCCCGCCCTGCAGGCCTTCATGCGCGAGCGCCGCATCGATGCGTGGCTCGTGCACGATTTTCGCTCATCCAACGCGGTGCTGGCCCGGTTGATTCCCCCACCGGCGGGTGCCGCCCGCTGGACCACCCGGCGCGTGGACCTGTGCATTCCCGCGGCGGGCACGCCCACTGTGCTCACCCACCACATCGACGCGGCCCAGTTCGCCCCGCACGCCGGCGCGTGGGGCGTGCGCCACGAGGCCTATCTCTCGTGGCGCGAGTACCAGGCCAAGATCGCGGCACTGATCGCCGGCACCCCGCGCGTGGCCATGGAGTATTCCCCTGGCGGCGTGCTGCCCGTCATGGCCGTGGCCGATGCGGGGACGGTCGAGTTCGTTCGCGCCCTGGGCGCTGAGGTCGTCAGTTCCGCCGACCTCGTGCAGGTCTCGGCGGCGGCCTGGAGCGACGCCGCCCTGCGCGAGCACCTGCGGGTGGCCAAACTCGTCAACGGCATCAAGGACGATGCCTTCGCGCTCATCCGGGCCCGCGTGAAGGCCAAGGCCCGCGTGCTCGAGCACGAGGTGGCCGAGCATATCCGTACCGCCTTTCGGACCGCGAACCTCGAGTGGCTCGACGGCCCCATCGTGGCCGCCAACGGCCACGCGGGCGACCCACACTACGCCCCCGGGCCCGACACGCCCACGCCCATCCGCGCCGGCGACTGGGTGCTCATCGACCTCTGGGCACGCACGCCCTCCGCGGCGCAAGAGCACATCTTCAGCGACATCACGTGGGTGGGCTTCGCGGGCAAAGCCGTGCCCCCGCGCCACGCCCGCGCCTTTGCTGCGGTGAAGGCGGCGCGCGATGCCGCACTGAAACTGGCCCAGCAATCGTGGAAGAAGAGGGTGCCGGTGCAGGGCTGGCAACTCGACGACGCGGCCCGCGAGCAACTGGTCGCCGCGGGCTACGAATCCGCCATCCGCCACCGCACCGGCCACAGCCTGAGCCCCGGCCCGCTCGTCCACGGCCTGGGCATGAACCTCGACAACCTCGAAACCCGTGACACCCGCACTATGCTGCCCCATACCGGCTTCACGATCGAGCCGGGTGTCTACATGCCCGGCGCGGCCGACGGAGCCCTGGGTGTCCGCCTCGAAATCAACCTCTACGTCGATCCCAAGCGCGGCCCGATTACCACCAGCGCGGTGCAGGACAAGCCCCTGATCCTCGCGTAGCGGCGCGAACCGCACCCCGGCACCGCACTCAACCGGGCATGCCCACCAGGCCCGCACGCGGGCGTGTGGCGATCATCTTGGTGTACGCCAGAGCAAAGCCCATGCGCAGCGCGTTGCGCTCGGTGGCGGCCCCCGGGCGCGAGCCGATGGTGGCCACACGCACGCCGCGCTCGGCGGCCAGGTTCATCCGCGCGGCCATCATGGCCCGCTGAATGCCCCGTCGCCGGTACGGACCCAGCACCGTCAGGCCGATCAGGGCCGCGCACCCGCCCAGCGTCGCAAAGGGCTCTCCGTCGGCCGGTGTCGCCAGCATCATCGCGCCCGCCGCCACCAGCAGTTCACCGCCGGCCTCGCGCAGGTAGCCGCCCAGGGCCAGCGTGCGCGGCCCGCGCACGGCCCGGTCGGAGAAGGCGAGTTGCTCTTCGGTGGGGTCGGCGTTGAAGCCCGCGACCGCCACCACCGAGTACGCCCGGACCTTGGCCGCATCGGCAGGGTCGATCACCCGCACGGTGAGACCCTCGACACCGCGGTTGAGCGGGTCCGGCGGCACCCCCGGCTCAAGCACGCGGTACAGCGTGCATGTAAAGTCGCGGACGCCGCACCCCGCCTCCGCCAGGGCGCGCACCACGCGCAAGTCGGCCAGCGGCGACACCTCGAAGCGCGGCTCGATTCCGGCCGCCTCATACCACGCGCACACGCGCTCGATCTCGTTGCCGTCCACGACCTGCGGCCACGTGGCACCGCCCGCACCCGCCGCCGCGGGCGCGTCGGTGCCTGGAAACCCCAGGCCGAAACCGACGGCGTAGTTGATCCACGACCCCGGACGCCCTCGCAGGGCCAGCCCGCCAAAGCCGTGCTCGGCGCTCAGCCCGCCCGCGATCTCGAGCACGTCATCGGCCACGGTCGCGGCGCACAGTGCACGCCGCCGCTCCTCCAGCCGGGCTATGTCGATCAGGTGCATGGGTCCAGCGTAGGTGGCGGCGCGGCTACGGTTCACGCGTGCCGCTCTCGATCGTCCCCAACCCCGATGTGACGTTCAAGGTGCGCTACGAAGACGACGATCTGATCGTGGTGGATAAACCGCCGCGCTTGCCCACGCAGCCGGGCAAGGGGCACGACACCGACACGCTTCTCAACGGCCTCTTCGCCACCCACGGCCACGCCCTGCAAAACCTGGGCGCGGCCCGCGACTTCGGCCTGCTGCACCGCCTCGACCGCGCCACGTCGGGCCTGCTGATCGTGGCGCTGCGGCAGCGTGCGTACGACGCGCTGCGCGCGGCCTTCGAGGCCGGCAAGATTGCCAAGTTCTACTGGGCGGTGTGCTGCAAGGCACCTGCCCCGCCGCGCCCGGTGACGGGCGTGATCAACAAGCCGCTGCTGGAGTCCGAACCGCGGGCCAACTCCCCGGAGAAGCGGACCTGCCGGGTGCACGCGGCGGGCAAGCCGAGCGCCACGGCGTACCGCGTGCTGGGCACGTCGGACAAGGCCGCGCTGATCGAGGCCCGGCCGCTCACCGGTCGCCTACATCAGGTGCGCGTGCATCTTGATGCGATCGGCTGCACGATTCTTGGCGACGACCTGTACGGCCCGCGCGGCTGCCGAATGGCTGCGCCGCGCCTGGCGCTGCACGCCCACCGGCTCACATTGACCCACCCGACGACCGGAGCGGCTCTCGACGTGACTTCGGCGTTTCCCAAAGACCTGCGCCCGGTGCTGAAGCGGCTGGGTCTGGCCCTGCCCGGCGAGAATGCGCCGGCCGCCGGTGCCTAGCCACGGACCGCCGCCATCAACTCCGCGGCCACATGATCCGCCATGAGCCAGCCCGCGTCGCTCAGGTGCCAGCGCTCGGGCAGCGCCCGGCCCGGCTCACGGGGGGCGATCAATCGCTGCTCCCGCAGGGCGCCGACACGGGCCGACAACCGCTCGGCCACGCCGGGGCCGAGCGCACGCGCGTGTTGCAGCATGGCGGCAGCATCCACTCCGTCTGCGACGCGCACACCCATCATGAGCCGCTCGCGCAGCGCCCGGGCCGGTTCGGGCGGCTCCACGTCAACCGCCGGGCAGTGCCCCCGCCCCGCGCTTGCCAGATACGTGTCAAGCCGTGGCACGTTCTTCCATCGCCACGAGCCCGCCGCGGGGTCGGCATCGGCCCAGAGGTGGCCCGATGCGCTCGGGCCGGCCGCCAGCCAGGGCGCGTGCTGCCAATAGGCCAGATTGTGCCGGCTGGCGTGAGGGCCGCGGAGGCCGCCCCGTGCGTAGTTGCTCACCTCATAGCGATCCAGACCCGCAGCGGCGAGCGTGGTCGCCGTTGCCACGTACATGGCCGCCTCGGTCTCGTCGTTGACCGGCTCGAATGCGCCGGCCTGCAGCCGTTGCGTCATCGCGGTATTGGGTTCATACGTCAGGTTGTAGCAGGAGATGTGATCAAGCCCGATGGCCAGCGCGGCTTCGAGATCGCTCCGCCAGTCGGACAGGGTTTGACCGGGGATCGCGAAGATCAGGTCGATCGAGACCCGTTGGATGCCGGCCGCCCGGGCGGCCGCCACGGCACGGCCCACGTTGCGCGGGTCGTGCCGGCGTTCGAGCGTGTCGAGGTGGCGCTGGATGAAACTCTGGGCACCGATGCTCACGCGGTTGACGCCGCCCCCGACCAGGGCCTCGAGCAACTCGGATGACGTGCTCTCGGGGTTGCACTCGACGGTGAACTCCCCCCCGCCGGCGGCACCCATACGCGACAGATCAAACCGTTCACCGAGCGCACCCAGCAGACGCCTCCAGAGGCCGACATCGAGCAGGCTGGGCGTGCCGCCGCCGACGAACACGGTCTCCAGCGGCGTGGCGGCGCGGGGGGCAATCGCGGCCAGTTCCTCCACCAGCCGGCTCACGAACGCGGCCTGCTGGCCACGCGTGTCCACGAACGAGTAGAAGTCGCAGTAGTGGCACTTGTGCACGCAAAAGGGCGTGTGGATGTAGAGCGAGCGGGCGGCGGGTCCGGTTGCGGCATGGGCCGGCGCGGCGGTGAGCGCGGCCGGAGCCTGCTGGAGCGCGATGACCGGTGCGGGCTTGTGCATGATGCGGGTGCAGCGCGCTCGGGGGGCGCATCGGCTACGCTTGTGACGTGTGCATTGTTGCCGGGAGGCCGCGTGGGCGTGCCTCCCGGGCCCGGATGGCCCCGAGCGTGAGGTTCGCACCGTGGAAGCATGCCTGGTGATGGTGAAGGCCGACGGCTCGAGCAAAGAGATTCCGTTGGACCGCGACGTGTTCGTGATCGGGCGCGACGACCACGCTCGGCTGCGCATCCCCCTCTCGAGCGTGAGCCGCCGCCACTGCGAGATCGTGAAGGACGACGGGGAGTTGCTTGTCTCCGACAAAGGATCAAGCAACGGGACCTATGTCAACGGCAAGCGCGTGAAGGAAACCGAACTCGCCCCCGGCGACTTGCTGTGCATCGGCCCAATCGTGTTCGTCGTGCGCATCGACGGCCACCCGCGCCAGATCGACGCGAAAGACTCCTTCGCCGCGGGATCGGTCACGGAAGAGTCCGATGGTTCGAGCGTGCACCCGGCGCCCGCCACCCGCACCACCAGCCTCTCCAAGCCCGCCACGGGTGGGGCGGGCCAACCCAAGAACGCGGGCGACGGCGACGACAAGCCCCTGAGCGAACTGCTCAAGGACTTTGACTTCGGCGACGACGAAGACGACGACGAACCGAAGAAGAAGTGAGCAGCCGGCCGGGGGGCGCGGTCACCGCACCACGACCACGCCGTGCGGACCCACGCCCACGCCAACGTAGAAGTCGGCGGGCAGGAGCGTGGGCGGGTTGGTCTTGATGAGTTTGTAGAAGGCCAGTTCACCGTCGACCGCGCCCGGTGCAAACGACGTGAACTGGGTCACCACCAGGTGCGTGCCCCCCGCGTCCCACCCCAGGCCGCCGGGGTGCGAGGGGATGTCGAGTTCGCCGTGGTTGGTCAGAGCCCCGTCGTCGAGCGTGAGGAGGCTGAGGCTGCCGCCGCGCGTCTGGCGAAGGTCGCCGTCCTTGAGGAAAGAGCGCTTGATGTTAGCGGTGGCGATGTAGCGGCCGTCGGGCGAGACGGCCATGCTCTCGGGGCTGATGCCGACGACGGCCGTCGACACCACCTCGTGCGTGGCCAGGCTGGTGTCCACACGCCCGTCGGTGGCCTCAACCAGCGTACCGGCCTCGTCGTAGCGCGCCGTGGGCGGTATCACGCAGGTGGGCACGCTCGAAACACGGATCGACGAGAGGGTGCCCTCCGGAGCACCGGCAAAGAAGCCTTCCACGTCGTTGCCCCAGTGCTGTTCGGCCACAATGAAGTGCCGGCCGTCGCGAGAGAACCTGCCCATGAAGGGGAACTTGCCCACGCGCACGGGCTCGCCCCACGGGGCGATGCCCGGCTCGCCGTCGCCACCATCGCGCCGGAATTCGTAGAACGCCACCAGGTCCTGCTCTGGAAGCACCACGGCAAAGTGCCCCCCACCAGGATGCCAGGCGACGTGCGACGGGCGGGCATTATGGTCCAGGCCCGCGAGCGGAAATCGCAGCGGGGTGCCGAAGCCGTCCACGTGGTCGGTGGGCACAACCACCACCTGCCCGCCGGGCGTGCGCGTCGCCACCACCAGCAGGTCGCCCGCCGGGTGCACGTCCACACTCACCGGGTCGGTCCCCACGTCGATGCTCTGGATCGGATGGGGGCTGGCCGGGTCTTCCAGGCAGAACGACGAAAGCAGTTTTCCCGGCGGCAGGTCGTCAAGCCGCGCCGCACCCGCACCCGCCTGCCCCTTGCTCTCGACCACGAACACGCGGTGCCCGTCTTGCGTGGCCGCGATGCTCACCGGCGGTCCCAGGGCCGAGTTGGAGACATCCATCTGCGAGACACTGGTCTGCCAGCGGATGGCATCGGGGCCGTCGGGATCGGCGATGGGCAGGGGCACCACCGTGATCGCGTCCTTCGCGCCCGGCTTGGGGGCGAGCAGGTTGTCGGCAAAGACCGTGGCGCTCATGTCGCCGTCGCAGAGCACGGCGACGTAGCGGCCGCCGATGTCGCCGATCTTCGGGGCTGATGTGTCGGCGGCGCAGCCGCCCAGACCAAGGCCCGAGGCGGCCAGGCCCGCCAGCGCGGCCATCACCAAGGGACGGGTGGCCAGAGTCGGGCACGCCACGGGGCTCACCATCGCGCTGCGGTTCATGCGAAACACCTCCAAGGAACCATGCCAGAATGCCAACGGGCCCGGAGCATATCACCCCCGAGCCCGGCCGGGTGAAGTGTCGTTCGCGTTCCCGCGAAGCGAGCACGTACCATGACGCGTGATGAGCACGGCCCGCACACTCGACTCCTGCTTGCGCCAGGGCATCGGCATGGTGCTGGCAGCCTGCTGCTGCGTCCTTGCGCAGCCGCCGGCCTCAGTCCCGGCACCCCCTGCCCTCGCGCCCGTGGTCGCGGTGCCGGCGGGCCGGGCCGCGTCCAACGTCGCCATCGTGCCCATACGCGGACCCATCGACCGCTACACGGCTCTGAGCGTGCAGCGTCGATTCGCCGATGCCGCCAAGGCCGGCGCCGACGCCATCGTGATCGAACTCGATACGCCCGGCGGCGAGATGAACGCGGTGCTCGACATCTGCACCACGGTGAAGACCGCTCCGCTCAAGAACGTAGTCGCATGGGTGCACCACACCGCCTACTCGGGCGGGGCGATTATCGCGCTGGCGTGCCGCGAGGTCGTGATCTCCGACGTGGCCACACTGGGCGACGCGGCACCCATCGCGGTCATCGCGGGGTTGGGCGGCAAGCCCAAACTGGGCGAGACCGAGCGTGCCAAGGCCCTGGCACCGCTGCTTGCCGAACTGGTCGACTCGGCCCGCACGCGCGGTTACGACGAAAAACTGGTGCAGGGGCTGGTGTCGCTGGGCGTGGAACTGTGGCTGGTGGAGCGTGCGGACCAGCCCGGCCAGCGTCTGTTCATCGACAGAGCCGAGTATCGCCTGCTCTTCGGCACCGAGCCCACGGGAAGCTCGCCGCGGCTGGTTGGACCACGTCCGGAGCCGGTGTCGGCGTCGCCGACCGCCTCCGCAGCGCCCCCCCCTGCCGCGACAGCTCCGGAGGCCGCCACCAGCCCGGCCGCACCACGTGCCGCGACCGACTTTGTACCCGCCCTGCCGGGCCTAGGAGCCACGACCAGCAAGCGCGTGTCCGATGCCCTCACCGTTCCCGCCACGCGCCCTGTGCTGACGGAGGCGGACCGCGGCAAGTGGACCCTGGTTGAACACGTCTCGGACGGCAGCGGCATCTTCACGTTCAAACGCGATGACCTGTGGCGGTACCGCCTCGCGGTGGCGGCCCCCGCCTCGGCTTCGGCATCGGGGGCGATCAACACCGACGACGAACTCCGAGCCTTCTTCGGAGCGACCAGCATGGGCCGGCTCGAGCAGTCGGGCTGGGAGCACGCCGCAGCGTTCATGGCCCACCCGATCGTGAGGGGACTCCTGATCGTGATCTTGCTGGTGGGGTTGTTCATCGAGATCACGCACCCGGGCATGGTGCTGCCAGGGTCGGTGGCGCTGCTCGCGGCGCTCGCGCTGTTTGCCCCGCCCATCCTCATGGGCCTGGCGGCGTGGTGGACCGCGGCGGCCCTCGTGGCCGGCGTGTGCCTGCTGGTGCTCGAAGTCGTCGTGCTTCCGGGCTTCGGGGTGTTTGGGGTGCTGGGCCTGGTGCTGCTGTTCGGCGGGCTGGTGGGTTCGTTCCTCCCCACGGCTTCACAAGGGCTTTTCCCGAACTCACCAGCCGCGCGGTCCGACCTGCTCTACGGCCTTACCACTGTCGGGGTTTCGACGGCGGTGTCAATCGTGGCGATGTACTTCGTGGGCAAGCATTTGGGCTCTCTTCCCATCGTGGGCAAACTCATCCTGACCCAGCGGCCCCCCGACGACGAGGCGGGCGCCAGCCTGCTCGGCGCGATGGGCCCGGCCGATTCCCCCGCGCGGGTTGGCGATGCCGGCATCGCCCTCACACCGCTCCGCCCGTCCGGGCGGATGCGGATCGGCGAGAGGCACCTCGACGTGGTGGCCGAAGGGGGGTACATCGCCGCGGGTGCACAGGTGAGGGTCTGTTCGGTCGATGATTTCCGCGTGGTGGTCGAGGCAGCGCCCGATGCCGCGCCGCCGCGGGTGCCTCCCGGCCCGCAAGGAGCGACAGCCTGATGGACACGATGCTGTATTGGGGTTTGGCTCTCCTGGGCGTCGCCCTTCTGCTGA
The DNA here is from genome assembly GCA_964590885.1 of uncultured Phycisphaeraceae bacterium. Lineage (GTDB taxonomy): Bacteria > Planctomycetota > Phycisphaerae > Phycisphaerales > UBA1924 > JAEUIX01. The sequence goes on along the minus strand of CAZPWW010000007.1, from coordinate 37,219 downwards.
CCGTAATTGAGGTCTTCCTGCCCACGGCGGGCGTGCTGGCAGTAACTGCCGCGGTGGTGGCGATCGCCGGGGTCGTCTGCCTGTTCCGGCACTCGGCCACGTGGGGGCTGATCGGCACGCTGTTCGTGATCATCGGCGCCCCCGCGGCGTTCGCCATAGGTCTGCGCGTGATGCCCAACACCCCCTTCGGTCGCCGCCTCGTACTCAGCGACGCGACACCCGCCGCCGACGCCGCCGCCCTGGGCGAACTCAGCACACTCATCGGGCGCGACGGCACGGTAGCGACCGACCTCCGGCCTGTCGGCACGGTGAAGATCGACGGCCGGCGGTACGACGCCCTTTCGGACACCGGTCTGGTACGCAGCGGCGCGGCGGTCCGTGTTGTGGCTGTCGAAGGCACCGAACTCCGCGTGCGTCCCCTCGAGGCCTGAGCCCCCTACCGGCCCCCGGCGCTGACCCGCAACGCCAGGTTGTCGAGGGCGTCCCCAAAGCGCACGTTGGCATCGATCTCGGCCTGGGCGGCCCCGACCGCGTCAACCGCACGCAACGCACGCTCAAGGCGGGCCGCGTCGCCGCGCGTGCACGCGTCGCGCACCTGCCCGCGGGCCCACCTGGCCACAAAGTCGAGCATCCGCCCCGCCCACACGCGCTTGATGCGCTCCTTCCCCGCCTCTGGAGCCTCGCCGATGTCGTGCTCGGCAGACGCGGTCACGAGCGCGGTCATGGCCGGGCCCAGTGCCTCGACGCGCCCCCCGCCCGCGGCGCTGGCGAGGTGCCGCCCCAGCGTGCGCGGCCACGACACCAGCCCGTGGAGCAGGGCGAGGTGCGCCGCTCCGGGAGAGCCACCAGCGAAAGCCAGCACATCAGGCACATCCTCGGCGGCCAGCGAGCGCCCCGACCGCGCCAGCCACGCCCGCATCTGCGGCTCACTCAACTCCCCAAACGCCAGCCGCCGGCACCGGCTGCGCACGGTGGGCAGAAGTTCGTCCTCGCTGGTCGCCACGAGAATCAGCACGACACCCGCGGGCGGCTCCTCCAGGGTCTTGAGGAGCGCGTTCTGACCCGGTGCCTGCATGACCTCCGCCTCGTCGATGATGAAGACCTTGCCCGCGGGGGAGTCGCTCACGACGTGCCTCCCGAGCGCGGCAGGGGTGATCACGAAGTCGCGGAGCACCTCAACGGGTATTGTGCTCTGCTTCTGCGCGCGGATGCGTGGCTCACTGTGGAACTCCGCGGTCTGCCGCGACACGACGTGCAGATCCGGATGCGTGCTCACGCGGGCCGCGGCCACGCCCAGGAGCCGCGCGGCGAAGGCCATCGCGGTGGTGCGTTTGCCGATGCCCGCCGGGCCGTGGAAGACCCAGGCGTGGTGCGGGCGGCCAGACTCGACCTGAAGCGCTGCCCGCAAGACGCGCAGCGGCCCGCCCGGCCCGTCATGGCCAATCACGTCATCGAGTTCAATCGCGGGCGCGCCGGCAACCGGAGAGTGGACGGGGTGCGGGCCCGCAGCCGCGCCCGCCCGAGACCGTGTTGTCGCGCTGGCTTTGGCCACGCCGCAGGGTAGTAGCCACCGGTGCCAGCGTGTATGCTCTGGCCGTGAGCACGACCACGGTATCGCGATGCAGCCCGAGCCTGCGCGTCCTGCGGCGGTTGAACCGGCTGCTCGCAGCCGTGGCCCCGCTGGTGGCGGTGGCGAGTGGATGCGCCGGGGGGGCCGACAGCCGGGCCCCCGACGTGGAGGTCATGCTGACCTCGTCCGACGGACAACCGGTGGTCGGGGCCGTGGCGCGCATCCTCCCGCAGAACCCCAGGCACCCCGCGCGCGTGGCCGACTACCTGCGCGGTGCACCCCGCGCGGCAGCCGTGCAGACCGACGAACAGGGGCGGGCCCTGCTCACCCTGCCGGTGGATCGGCCGTTTGAGTTGGTGATCTATCCCGGCGGTGGAAGCGCGGCAGCGCCCGGCACGCCCGACTCGATCAGTTTCGACAGCGCAGCCGAACTCGTGCGGAGCGAGCGTGCGTTTACGGTGGGGACGGGGCACCGCCTGCGGACGAGGCCCGTAACGATCGCGCCACTACCATGACCGCTACGGCCCCGTAGCTCAGCGGTCCAGAGCTGGCGACTCATAATCGCTCGGTCCCGGGTTCGAATCCCGGCGGGGCCATTCGACTGTTAGGAACACTTCCGCACAACTCGGCATCGTGCGGAACGTCAAGCCCAAAACTCGCGTTTGCGTTTTCGCGCTTCCGATCCGCGCGGGTCTGTTCCGGCGCGGACTGCGCCGCTTTTTGCGTACATTTCTCGCCGCCGGTGTTCAGGCCCGCCGCAAGGTCGAAGTGCGCGTCCCTCACTTGGAGATAATGCCGCTCGGCGATGGAGACGGAGTGCCCGAGCCACGCCCCGACCACGTGCGCCGGGAAGCGTTGCACGAGGTCCGTGGCGCACGAGGCGCGGAGATTGTGAAAGAGCCGGGGCCACGGCTTCAAGCCCGCCCGGCGGATGATCTTGGTGAACGTCGTGCGCAGGTTGGCGTTGGCCTCGCGGTAGCGGGTGATGACGTGCCGCTCGCCCGGCTCGGCCGCGTGGAACGCTTCGAGTAGCGGTTCGCGGATTTCGGGGAAGAGGGGCAGCACCCGGTCAGCCCCGCCCTCGTGCCCTTCGGTCTTCGGGCTGCGGACGATGAGGCGGGCCTTGTCCCAAACCACGTCCCCCCAAGTGAGGCCGAGCAGTTCGGAGGGGCACCGCAGCCCGGCGTACCGGCACAGGGCGATGATGAGCCGCCATTCACGGTCGGGTGCCGCGTCTATCACCTTCGCGGTCGCTTCGGGCGTGATGTAGAACGCGCGGGCCGCGTTGGCCTGAGAGCCGCCCTTCAAGCCCGCGAAGGGGTTGGTGGCGAGCATCTTCCAGCGCACACCGCGCTCGAACACCTGCCGGGCGGTCTTCGCCCGTTTGGCGATGGTGGCCGCGGCGAGGCCCGCATCGCCCATGCCCTTGCGCCACTGCTCGGCCTCCAGCGGCGTGATGGTGGCGAGCGGCCGGTCGGCACCGAAGAACGCCTCCAACGCCCCGCGCGTTTGCCGGTAGCCGAGCACGGTGGCGGGCTTCACGGTCTTGGTGCCGAACCACGCATCGAGCAGGCCGCCCAGCGTGTGCTTCGTGAGGTCGCGGGGTTCCACCACGCCCGCCCGCACAAGCCGCGCATGGGCCTTGTCGGTGAGACTGGCCGCCCACTGAACGGCCGCGGGGTCTGGTGCGCTCGATTCGCGGCCCGCGAGCAACTGCTCAATCCTCAAACGCACGGCTTCGGCCTGCCGCATGGACATGGTGCCGAGCCGGATGGTGCGGCGCTGCCCGTCGGCGGTGAAGAGGATTCGGCGGTTGCCATTCGCGTCGGTGCTGATGCTCGCCATGAGGTGCCCCTTGCAATGGGTGCGGGTGTGGTTCGAGTCTCTACGCGGCCTTGCGGGGTTGTACGCGCTTCTCGATTTCGTCGCCCAGTTCATCCGCCGCCCGGTCGAGGTCGTAGGCGGTTTGGAGGTTCATCCAGAGTTGCGCCGATGTGCCGAAGTAGCGGGCCAGGCGGAGCGCGGTGTCGCCCCCGATGCCGCGCGTGCCGAGCAGGATTCTCCCAATGTGCTGCTGGCTCATGCCGGTCTCTTTGGCGAGCCGGTACGCGGTGAGGTCCAGCGGTTCGAGGAAGTCGAGCCGCAGCACCGCGCCGGGGTGGACGGGGGGGAGTTTGCGGCCCGGTGGGCGGGAGGTGCGAAGTTTGTGGGTGGTGGCCATGCGGAGGTGCCTCAGTGGTAATCCTCAATCCGAACGTCGTGCGCCCGTCCATCGGCCCAGCGGAAGACGATCCGCCATTGATCGTTCACCCGGATGCTGTGCCGCCCGGCTCGGTCGCCCTTCAAGGCTTCCAGCCGGTTGCCCGGCGGGACGCGCAGATCGTCGAGCGTGGTAGCCGCGTCCAGGTAGCGGAGTTTGCGCAGGGCCGCTTGCTGGATACGCGGGTCGATGCCTTTGACCCGCTCGCGGCGGAACAGGGCTTCGGTGTCGCGGTCTCCAAACGAGACGATCATCGCGGGAATACTAACCTGTAAGATGTGCATTGTCAACCCCAAACTGAGAAGAATCTGCGCCTTCGCTGTGAATGCCGCCCTTCCGGCCCGTGCCGCTGTGTGCCGAGTGGCCGCCCATGGTGCTCATTTCTCCCATAGGTGCTCACACTCTGGGAGTGAGCATCTATGGCGCGGTTGAGCATCTATGGAGCCGCGCTGTCGCCCGCCGGGGCGGTTGTCCAGTGCCAGACACCCGCCGCGCCGAACCCTTGCCGGAAGGCCCGCACACCGGCCGCCGCCTTCGCCCGCCGGACGGTGGCCACCGAGAACCCCGCCTCGCGGGCCTGTCGCTCCACCTCTTTGGCCGGAAGGCTCTGAGCCGCCAGCGTGCTCCGCAGAAACTCCGCCGCGGCTTCCACCTCGCCCCCGTCATCGGTGCCGCCGCCCCGCACGGGATCGGCGAGAGCATCGTCGGCGGAGAGGTCCACCCGCCCCGGCTCCCAGTCCACGCGGCCCGCCCCGCCGGGCTCGCCGACGGTGCGGAACGCCAGCCCGCCGGGGTCCGCCGCGAGGTTTGCCTTGCCGCTCACCATCACGCGCCGGGCGGGGTCGCTCTGGTCTTTGGCCACCAGCCACACCGCCCGGCAGGCCGCCGGGAGTGCCAGGCTGCCGGTGATGCGGTACGCCGCCTTGCCGCCCATCGTCTTGTTCAGGTGGCTCACCAGCACCACGGCCACGCCCTTCGCCGCGGCAAGGTCCGCCAGCGGTGCCAGCACGCTGCGCACGTCGCTGGTGCGATGCGTGTCGGTCTGGGCGGAGAAGTAGCAAGTAACCGGATCAATCACCACAAGCCGCGCGTCGGCGGTCTGGTCGATAGCGTCGGCCAGCATGGGCAGATCGTCGAAGGTGAAGAACGCTTCGCGGCCACCCTCGATCCGCCGCACGCCCCGGAGCATGTTCACACGCCCGGGGTTGCCGCGCGCCGCTTCAAGGCGCGGCCGGATGGTGTCCGCCGGGTCGTCTTCACCGCTGAGCATCACCACGCCGCCGGGTTCGCGCCCGTCGCCGAGCGGATCGTCGGGCCAGGTGCGCCCGGTGCTCACGCGGGCCGCGAGGTCAATCGTGAGCAGGCTCTTGCCCAAGCCGGGGTCGCCCGCGAGCAGGGCAAGTTTGCCCAGCGGCAGGCGCGCGGGCCACAGCCACCGGATCGGGACGGGTTGAACGTCGGCAAGGTTGAGCAGCACCGGGCCGGGCAGCATTTCGGAATCGACGGGCGCGGGCCGGGATGCGAATGCCGCGTCGATGGTGGCGCTGTCGAGCGGGTTGAGGGGGTCGAGGTTCACTGGCAGCCTCCGAGGTGGGCCCGCACCCAGTCTTGCACGAAGGCGCGCACGTCTCGTCGCCGGTCTTCAAGCGCAAAGGCGAAGGCGTGGTCGCCGCGTTGTTCGGCCGCACTGATCTCGGCATCGTGATGGAGGGCGGACACGCTGCGCACGCGCTGGATGAACCGGCCGCGTGCGGTCAAGCCGAGTAGGATGTCGAGAGAAGTCGGTTCGTTGCGCCGGGCCGCGTTTGCATCGCGGCCCGCGCCATTTCTGGGGGCGTTCAAGGGGTGTTCCTTTCGTTGGTGGTGGTGGGTGTGGACGGGGCCGCCGGGCGGTCGGTAGCCGTGGTGCCGCGTGCCGCTGGTGGTGCCTTCGCCCGCTCGATCAGGGCCAGCACGTCCGTGCGGTCGAAGAGCACCCGACAGCAGCCGGGCAGCCGGACGCGGCGGAGTTCTCCGCGCGCCGCAAGGTCGAAGACCGTGCGCTCCGACACGCACAGGGCCGCCGCGGTCTCCCGTTGCGGCATGAGCAGGGAGGGGGCGGGGGGCTGGGTTGGGGTGGAGAAGCCGCTCATGGCCGCACCTCCCGCGCAGCATCCTTCAGCCGCTTCGTAATGATCTTCTCAACCTCGTGGGGGTCGAAGAGACGGGAGTCACCCGCGCGAACACAAGGAATGCGGCCAGCGTCGGCCTCTTCCTTGAGCCACTTCGGCGACACGCTCAGCCGCCGCGCCATTGCGCCGAGCGGCCACGGTTGCACGGTGTCTCGATTCATGCGAGAACCATGCGCCATGACGGCCCGGAAGTATGCAGCGCCGAAGTAGCGTGTTTGCGGCGTGTTTGCGGGGGCTACGCGGTGCGCTCTACGTAGTAGCCGACACCGCGCTTGTTCTTCACCCCGCGTGGCTTCAGTTCAGGGATGATGGCCTTGGTGAGCGTGCTTTGATCGAGATGGTCGGGCGGTTTGCCTTCCGATAGAGTGGCGATGATCTTCGAGCCCTTCATGCCCTCGTCCGGTCCTAGGGCTTGCAGTATGGAGAACACTGCGCGTCCGCGCTTGGTCAGCGGCGGGAGGCTCGGCCTTGTGCCAGCGCCGTCATGCGCTGCGGGCGCAGCCAGCGCGGAGACAGCCGGAGCGGTGGCGGTGGGTGCCCCCGCGCAGAGCAGCGAGTAGAGGCGATTGGAAGCCTTCGCGTGCGCTTCGGATGCTGCGCGTCCGCCAGCACCGGCGAGAATGCTCCCGCCCTTGGTGAATGGCGAAGGCACCCGCCGCGCCCGCAAGATGCTCTTCAAGTGCGTCTCGGTCGCGTCCGCAAACTCTTGCACGGCGAGGCCCACCGGCAGCACCAGGGTGCTACCGGAAGCCTGCACCTCTGCCGCGGCTCGCAGCCTGCTCATGCTCTGCCGCATGTTGAAAAGCACCACTTCGGCCGCCCTCAGTTGGTCGGGCGTGCTCTGGGCGAGCCGTGGCGCGGCTTGCACAAGGGCCTCTGCCGCGCGATTGGCGACGCGCAGACAGAGCCAGCCCACCGAAAACAGGTTGTTGCAGGCCTTGAGGTCTCGATCAAAGGCTTTCAGTTCCTCCCACCGCGCGTTCCATGTGGGGTCGTCGGTGGGCGCGGCAGGATCAACGGGTGCGGTGCGTAACTTGCGAAAAGTCGGGCCGCGCCGCGCGGGCACGTTATTAGATATGCGTACGGGCGGGTGCTGGGGGTGGTGGGCCGGTGCCGCGTGGTCGCGTGCCCGTGTGTCCGCTCCGGCACCGCTCGGCACAGCGTCCCCCCCGCGGGCACGCATAGGCAGGCCGGGCCGCGTGTCGGCATCGGCTCGCGTGCGGCCGCGTCTGGTGGGGTGCGTGTTGACCGTGCGGGCAACCGCTCGTGTCGGCTCTTGGGCACGGGTCGATACGTGCGCTTTGCGCGCGCTTCCGGCGACAGCAGAAAATCGGTTATTCGTGTTCATCCCGCGCCCTCCGTGGCGGGCCGGGCCGCAGTGCGCTGGGAGGGCCAGCACACCGCGCACCCGTGAGCGGTCGGTGTTGCAACACCAAGCCGCACCCGCCGCAGAGTAGACGAGGCCCCCAGGGTTTGCGCGGGAGTATTACAACGCCAGCGCAACCGACAGGCTCGGGAGCACATACACCGCCGCGGCGGGCTTCCGGCACCGTGGGCAGGTCTCCGGCGCGGGCCGGTCGCGTGGTGCCAGTGCCGCGAGTTCATCGGCCGTGGGCGGGGTGGTGAACCGGTACCCGATTGGCGGGCACGCCGGGCAGGTGCCCGTGGGCAGGGCCGTGGCGCGTTCGAGCCGTTCGAGGCGTGTTTGTGGTGTCGGCACGGGTGGCTACTCCGGGGTGCTGGCGGGGTGAGGGGTGGCGTTGCCGATGCGGGCTTCGAGGGCTTCGAGTCGGGCGAGCAGGTCAAGGGCCTCAGTCTTGCCGAGCGTGCGGTCGAGGATTTCGCGGGCCGCGGCCACGTTGCCGCCCTTGGCCAGGGCCACGAGGGCACGCACCACGTCGGCCACGTCGCCAGCCTCAACCGCCCCCAGCATGGCCGCGCGGAGCCGGGCCACGCTGGCCGCGTGCGGGTTGCCGGGCCCGCCGGTGTTGCCGGGTGTGAAGCGGCCTGAGCCGTCTCGGCCTGAGCCAGTCGCGGGCAAGGGCAGGCCCTCGCCGGGCACCGCGGCCCCGTTTGTTGACGGTTCCGGGGTGTTCACAGGCCACCCTCCCGGCCCGCGGTGTTCACCAGTGCCAGCACCTTGGCCCGAGCAGCCGCGGACAGGCTGGGCCACGCGGCGATAAGCCGGGCAAGTTCGGGGTCAATCGGTGCGCCGCGCGCGTCGCTTTTTACGTCGCTCTGTGTGCGAAGTCGCGTATTTCCCGTGGAATCCGGGGGGGGTTCAAGTCCCGGCGGGGCCATTCGGCCGGCCTACATCGCGCTGGGCAGGCCCATCGCCCGCCGCCACGTGCTCAGTTGACCCATGTGCATCATCACGTGGTTGTTAATGAGGAAGTTGGTCGCCGCGCCGATCGTCGGGAAGCGCTCTCGCACCGCCGGGTCCGGGTGCGGGCTGGCCAAGAGCTTGTCGTCCATCTTCGCGGCCACCTCCACGCACTTGTCGTACCCGTTGAAGAACAGGCTGACGAGTTTCTCGATGTGGGGGTAGATGCTCGCGTGCGGGTCATCCACGCAGGTCGCCCCGGCCTTGCACAGAACCTCGATCTTGGGATCGATGGCAACCGCCTTGGCATCCTTGCCTGCCAGTGTGAAAATGCGCGACGGGTAGATCGCCAAGTGGCCGAAGATGAACGACGCGTGGTTGCAGTCGATCTCGTGGCCGTCCCACCCCCAGCGCGGCTTACGGGCGGCCATGTCGGCCGTGATTCCTTTGGCGAGTTTCTCGCAGTAGCCGCGGGTCATCTTGGCTGGTTGCACGATCAGGTCGGCGGCCGGCATCTGAGGCTCCTTCACGGGGCGGGTGTGGCCAGTGTACGCCGCCGAGGCGGGCTGGCGAATCACGCGGGCGCGCTCAGGCACCCACGTAGCGGTCGTAGACGGCGCGGGCCGCCACCGGATCGCTGGTGCCGCCCACGAGGGCCCGTCCATCGGCAAACACCGTAACCTCGATCTCCCCGGTCTGCCCGGTGCCAGGCACGCGGAACCGCACCGTCGATACACCGCGAGCGCACGGCAGACTGGGTGCGAGCCGCGCCGCGAGCGCCGCGAGGTCGGGCACGCGTCCCGGGCCAGCCACTTGAACGGTGTTACGCCCGCACAACACAGTGGCGGGCGGACCGGATTCCAGGTGCTCAAACAAGCCACGCCCGCAGCAGGGGCAGGCGGGGTCCCGGGCGGTCGACGCGTCAACCAGTCGCCGCTCCCCCGTCCACACGTCGAACGCTGTGAGCCGCCGCGGAATCAAATCCATGCGGCCGAGCAGGACCTTCAGCGCGTCGGTCGCTTGGTGGGCCGCGGCAACGGCGGTGCAGGGCCCCAGCACCCCGACGGTGTCGCACGTAGGCGATGAGCCTGGAGCGGGCGGCTCCGGAAACAGGCAGCGCAGACACGGGCCGTGCCCCGGCAGCACGGTGAACACCGTGGCCCGGGTGGCAACGGCGCCGGCGTAACAGAGCGGGATGCCGAGTTTCACGGCGACGTCGTTGGCCGTGAAGCGGGTGGAGAAGTTGTCGGTGCAGTCCAGCAGCACGTCGGGCCTCGGATGGGCAGCAGCCAAACGTGCCGCGGCCGATGCGGCGAAGTCCTCGACGACAGACTCGATGGTGATGGCCGAGTTCACGCGGGAGAGGCGGCCTGCGGCGGCGTCGGCCTTGGGGCGGTGGGCACGGGCATCCGCCTCATCAAACAGGGTCTGACGCTGCAGGTTCGTCGCTTCCACGATGTCGCGATCAACGAGCGTGAGCCGCCCAACACCGGCGCGGGCCAGAAGGTCGGCCGCGACGGTGCCCAAGGCCCCGATGCCCACGATCATGGCGTGGCCCCGGGCCAGCCGCGACGATGAGTCCGGCCCGAAATCGGGCAGCAGTTCCTGGCGGTGGTAGCGGCTGTCGCTCACACGCCAGCGTAGGTCCGGCAGCCCGGCCGCCCTGTGGCCGCCTCAGCCGGGCAGCGGGATCGTCGTGCCGGCCACCGCCATCTTGGGCCAGAGGGCCGCGAAGATCACACCGGTGAGCAGGCCGTTCACGACGCTGTCAACGGTGCAACTGAGTTTGCTGTTTGCGCTCGCCTGGAACCAGATGGCCCCCGGCACCCAACCGATGCCGTGGGCAAGGATGCCGGCTGCGCCGGCCACCTGCAACACCTTGGTGAAGGACGCACCGTTCTGCATCCCGGCGGCCCGCATGAGATACGCGATCAGCACGCCCGCGAGCACATTCACCAGGAAGGACAGGACCATGCACTTGCCCATCGATATGTTTGGGCTCCACACGTTGAGCATGCCCGAGGGGCCGGCCTTCCACTTGGCCTGAAACTCGGGGTCCTTGGGGTTCTTGGCGTTTTTGCAGTGAGGGAACGCGTAACTGCCCGGCGCCAGCCCCACACCCCGCAGCGTGTTCATGAAGCCGTCCTCGTTGGGCACGCTCAGGTGATCGTTCTTGTGCAAGGGCAGCATGGCCCACGACAGAAAGCACCAGAACCAGACCGCCACCGCCGAGGCCAGAATCGGAAGCCACAGTGAAATCAAGCCGTCGATCACGAGGCACCTCCGAGAAGAGGAATCGCACGCCGGGAGGCACGCACCGGCCCGGGAACTCGAGCCCCGACGCGGGGCACGTCCCGCGGGTATCGGCCCCCCACTGCAGGCAGCGCAAAAAAAACGCCGGGTGCCGCACCCGGCGTCTAGGAACTCTGCCCTATACAGTCTTCGGGCGCACGGAGTCCAGCGGGCTCAGTCGCCTCCGAACATTCCCTTGATCGCGTCGAAGTTGAGGACGCTGGTCTTGCCCGGAGCCACCAGACGGGCTGCATCCAGCAGCCCGGCATCGATCGCGGCGTTGCCGAACTCGACCCTCAGACTGCCGCGCCGCGGGCCAACACCAGCCAGATGCATCCACTCGACCCCGGCACCTTCAACGTACAACACGGAGAGGTTGGCCTGCGCCAACAGTTCAGCCGCGTCGTCGCCCGCCTCGCGGTGCCGGCGCACCTCCTTGCGAACCACGCGGCGTTCACCCGGGCGGGCTTCATCGGCCGGAGCGGGCGTGGCCGCCGGCTCCCCCGCGTTCGCCAAGGCCCTGGCAAAGGTGCCGGTGGTGAGCAGGTAGCGGCCGCCGCCCTGGTGCTCCACCTTCGCATCGACCGAAACGTCGTCGAGCATCTGCCTGAGTTCCTTCAGCGTCTCGGCCGTGGCCTTGCCCGTCAGCAGTTCGCTCACGAGCAACTCAACTTTGCGCCCCTTGTCATGGCCCGTTGCTTCTTTTCGGAGTTCGTCTCTCGCTTCCTTGATGCCATCGGCGATCTCACCGACCTCGTCGCCGTCGAGCAGGTCGGCCAGATTCACCGCGCCAAAGTTCACGAGCACGCCCTGTTCCAGCATGTTGGCGACGGGCGGCAGGTGTTCGCGGAGGTCCTTCATGCCCGCGGCATCGGCCCGGCCGTACACCCAGGTGTTGGCCGGAGCCGCCGCGGCCTCCAGGTGCATGTCGAACGCGGGCGCGGCCGCGCCGCTCGACGTGGCCCGGAGTTTGGCATAGGCCGCCACCACGGCGGCGTCGACCTTCTCGCCCTCGTCCACCAGCGCCTGCATCGTGAGCGGCTTGGAGAAGCGCAGGTGCAACTCGCCGGTGGCGGAAACACCCGCCGTCTCGACGTCGCTCAGGGTTACGCGCAGGCTCTCGAACGTGGTCGCCTTCAGCGAGGCCATGATCGTCGAGGCGTGCACGCTCGAGCCGCGCGCGAACGGCCACAGGGCGGCCGCGACCGCCGCGCAGGCCGCGGCGGCGGCGAACCAGGTTTTCTTGGCCACGATGAACCCTCCGATTCGGCCCAGCGTGCCGGGCCGCTCCGACGCGGCGGAGGCGGGCAACGCCGCCTTCCACGAACGCAGACGCCCGGGCGACGGGTCCTCGGGCAGATCGAGCACTGGCCCCACGGAGCGGAGGTTCGCGTCGAGCATGCGGTCGAGATCATCGCGAGGAGGGGTCATGCGTTCGCCGGCCCCTGAGGGCCGCCCTCCCATCGCGCAGCAGGGGCGTGCCCCATGCGCTCGAGTGCGGCGATCAGGGCACGCCTGGCCCGATACAGGCGCCCCTCCACGGCCCGCTCACTGATGCCAAGACCGGCACCCAGCGCAGCCTGCGGCACCCCGCGAACATAGTGCTCGCGGAGCAGGTGCTGATCCTCACTCGGCAACTCCGTGAGGGCCGCACCCAGTTGGTCGCGGCACTCGCTCCGCGCGAGCGCCTCGTGCGTCTCGGGCCGAGCGGGATCGCCGCACAGAGCCGCCGCAGCCTCGGCCGCGAGGCCGGGCTCATCCAGCGTGCACGCGCGGCGCACGCCCGCACGGCGCCAGTGCGTAATCAGCAGCCGCTTGGCCACCGTGCGCAGCCACACCTCGGCCTCGTCGCGGGGCAACACATCCGCAGACTTTGCCGCGGCGATCCACAGTTGCTGCATCAGATCGTCAACCAAGGGCGAGTCGCCCCCGGCGCGCACGACCACGAACCGGAAGACGCCCGGCGCGGCCGCGTCGTACCACTCGCGCACCGGTCTGCGCAGGGGCAAGGAGGCGTCGACCGCCCGCCCGTCGCCCCTGGGGGCCGCGGAGAGGCTTGGCGCGCCACCGCCCGCCGGCACACCGCCAAGCCGACCGTCGGCACCCAAAGTCAGGCAATCACTCATGGCCGCTACCGCCGTCTCATGCCCATCGCGCCACGGGCCGCCACCCCACGCACGATCCACCAGTTGTTGGGGCCGGGCTCAGGCGGGTTGCCGCCGCGGCAACGTGGCCGTGAAGGTGGTGCCCTTGCCCGGTTCGCTCACCGCGGTGATGTCGCCCCCGAGAATCTGGGCAAACCGCCGGGAGATGGTCAGCCCAAGGCCCGTGCCGCCGTACTTACGCGTGGTGGAAGCATCGGCCTGTGTGAAGGCCTGAAACAGTTTGCTCATCTGCTCGGGTGTCATCCCGATGCCCGTGTCCGACACCGCGAAACTCACCGTGTCCGTCGCGCTCGCCACCGCGAGCGTGATGGTGCCCTCCTTGGTGAACTTGGCCGCGTTGGAGAGCAGGTTCAGCAGAATCTGCCGGAGTTTGGTGGCATCCGTGTGGAACGTGCCCATGCCCGGCTCCGGCTCCGACACAACCAGCGTGTTCCCGTTCTTCTCAACCAGGGGGCGCACCGTCGCCACCACCTCCGCGATCACCGCGGCCGCGTCGATCTCCTCCGCGTAGACCTCCATCTTGCCCGCCTCGATCTTGGAGAGGTCGAGCACGTTGTTGATGAGACCGAGCAGGTGCCGCCCGGCGGCCAGCACCTTGCCCAGGTCCGACACAAACCCCTCCAGCCCCTGATCCTGCGCATCCTCGATCAGCAGTTCGCTGTAAAGGATGACCGCGTTCAGCGGAGTGCGCAGTTCGTGGCTCATATTGGCCAGAAACTGGCTCTTGAGGTGGTTCGCCTCGTCCGCAAGGGCGCGGGCGCGGGCCAGTTCGCTCTGCACACGCTGGCTTGCCAGCGTGGACGATCGTGCGGCCTGGAGTTGGGCCCGCCGCTGGCTGTCGCTCTGGCCGGCCGGGAGAATGACCAGCGCGTTCCCGCGGCCAGTGCGGACCGCCAGGGCCTCCAGCCGCAGGTCGCCGCCGTCGCCGTCGCTCTGTGTCCAGGCTTCGGCGGCGGCGACGGGCGAGCCGTCCGTGCCGCTCCACACCGCCTCGGCCTCGGCAAGGAACACGTCCAACAGCGGGAAGGCCGAGGTGAGCAGATCGCGCGCCAAGGGTCGGTCGCCCGCAGAGCACTCGGGCACCCGGGCCACCCATGGCGGCGGTGTGCCGACGGTTTCAAAGCAGGTGCCGTCGGCCGTGGCAAGCGCCCACCAACCCAGTGCCGCCCCGATATCGCCGGCTCCGGGGCGGCTCACGCGCCACCTCCTGTGCCCAGCCTGGAGGCCAGCGCATCCAGGTCCGCAATCAGCCCTGCGAGCCGGACTTCGAGGCGGGCCAGGGCCGCCGCGCTGCCGAGTTCGCGGCGCTTCCCCAGCATCTCGATTTGCTTGGCATCGCTGAAAGCGGGCTTGGCCATGAACGTGCCCAGCGTGCCGGCGAGGCGATGGGCCAGCCGCTCGGCCTCGGGCGCGTCGTTGCGGGCGAGCGCGGCTTTGAGTTCGGCAAGCCCCTGCGGGCCGGTGGTGCGAAACATGGCGATCAAATCGCGGAGCACATCGGCATCGCCATCGAATGTTTCCAGCAGGGCGGCTTCGTCGAACAGCGGCACGTGTGCGGACGCCGCGCCAGCAGCAGGCCGATCTGTCATTCGCTCTCGCCCAGGCGAGTCTTCACCACGCTCCGGGGTCGCTGGGGATGTCACCCCATCGGGGGTCGCGGCCGGTGCGAACCTCTCGATCGCCGCGAACAGTTGGTTGCGGTCGATCGGCTTGGAGACATAGCCGTCCATACCCGCGGCCAGGCAGCGTTCGCGGTCTCCGGCCATGGCGTGTGCGGTCATGGCGATGACGGGGAGACGGGCGGACGCGGCGGCGGCCCGCTCGCGCTCGCGTATGCGGGCCGTTGCCGTGAAGCCGTCCATCTCGGGCATCTGCACGTCCATGAGCACTGCGTCGAAGCGGGTCCGCCCGTCGCCCTCCAGGAGCGTGAGCACCTCCAAGCCGGTGGCGGCGGGGGTGACGTGATGGCCGCGCCGCTGCAAGATGCGGGTGGCGGCTTCGAGATTCACCGGGTTGTCTTCGGCCAGCAGAATCCTCATGCACCCGCCCGTTCGTGGCTGCCCGCTACAGGTAGATCGCCATGCCGTCGTAGGCGTTGGCGACCTCGACATCGTGGCCCAGGCGGGCCACCTCCTGCCGCACCAGGGCCAGTTTGCGGTCGAGGAACGCGTCGTCGTGCGTGGGGTCGTGGTGGGTGAGAAGCCATCGCTTGGGCTTGGTAAGCGCCGCCAGCACGCAGGCGTTGCTCACGCTGGTGTGGCCCCACCCGATCTTCTTCAGGTACTCGTCGTTGGTGTACTGGGCATCGGAGATGAGCAGATCGACCCCGCGTAAGAAGTCGACCTGGAGCGAGTAGTCGGCCAGCAGGTCGGCCCGCTGCAACGCCGCCGCGGGCGCGCCCAGATAGCCGCGCAGAAACTCGTTGTCGGTGAGGTAGCCGATCGACTGGCCCGACAGATGAATGCGGAAGCCGATGGTCGCTCCGGGGTGAAACGCAAAGTCCCAGCACACCTCGATCGCGCCACCGCTGCCGGTGCCGGCGATCCGCACCGGGCCGTCGAGTTTCTTGAACTGCATGGCGCTCTTCATCTCGCGCATGTCCACCGGGAAGTAATCGCGGTCGAGTTGCCCGTGGAAGACCGACTCCAGGTCTTTGCCGAAGCCCGAGGCCCCGTAGATGAACAACTCGAACCCCGGGATGTACGCCGGGGCAAAGAACGGAAACCCCTGGATGTGGTCCCAGTGCGTGTGCCCGATGAACAGGTGCACGCGTCGCGGGCCTCCCTTGGCCAGGGCCATACCCGCTTCGCGGATGCCCGTCCCCGCGTCGATGATCACCACGTCCTCGCCGTGCCGCACCTCCAGGCACGCGGTGTTACCCCCATGCCGCATCGTGCCCGCGCCGGGCGCGGGGATAGAGCCGCGTGTGCCCCACAACCTCAGCAGGCCCCGGCTCGAATCGAGTTCCGGCAGGTAGATGTCCTTGGTGGTCGGCAGCGGCGGCGTATCTGTCGCGGGCCCGTGCCCCGCAGTTCCCGGTACGGCCGCTGCGCCCCCCGTTCCGGCCGCGCCGCCGGCCGGTCCGCCCATGTGCCGCTCGATGATCTCGATCAGCCGCTGCTTCTGAATCGGCTTGACCAAAAACCCGATCGCCCCCAGTTGCACCGCCCGCTCGCGGTCGCTGTCAAACGCCCGGGCGGAGCAGACGATGACCCCGATCGGACGCCCGTCGGTGCTGGCACCGGCCTCGGCCAACTGCCGCAGCACATCGATGCCGTGGACCTTGGGCATCATGATGTCCACCACCAGAACGTGCGGCTTGAACGAGCCGACCTTCGCCAGGCACTCGGCACCGTCGGCGGCGGTCTCGACCGTGTAGCCGGCCTTCGCCAGCAGCCTGCTCAGCAGCAGGCAGACCTCCGGCGCATCGTCGGCGATCAACACGCGGTGTGCAGCCTGGGAAGCGGGGTCGTTCACGCCCGCGAGTCTACAGGCCGGCGGAGGCCCGCACGGACCCGCCCCGGTTTGGTATACTGCGGCCGACGGGTCCGCCCGGATCCGCACGACCGCACTGCCCCCGCCCCTCTCCCCCCGCACCCGCACCCCGCCCAACCCTGAGGAGCCCCCCATGCTGCTGTACATCGACACCGCGAACCTGGACGAGATCAAGGAAGCCGCCGACCTTGGTGTGCTCGACGGCGTGACCACCAACCCGTCGCTCATCGCCAAAGAGAAGGGCGTGAGTTACCACAAGCGTCTGGCCCAGATCTGCGAGATCGTCAAGGGCCCCGTCTCCGGCGAGGTGATCGCCACCGACTACAAGGGCATGATGAAAGAGGCCGACGAACTCACCAAGATCGCCTCCAACATCGTGGTGAAACTCCCCACCACCGTCGACGGCGTCAAAGCCTGCAAGACGCTCTCCGACAAGGGCGTGAAGACCAACCTCACGCTGGTCTTCCAGCCGCTGCAGGCCATGATCGTTGCCAAGGCCGGGGCGTTCCTCGTCAGCCCCTTCATCGGGCGCATCGACGACGTCGGCGAAGACGGGATGGAACTCATCACCAAGATCCGCACCATCTACGACAACTACGGCTACCAGACCAAGATCCTCGCCGCTTCGGTGCGCCACCCCCTGCACATGGTGCAGTGCGCATTGGCCGGGGCCGACGTCGCCACCGTGCCCATCGGCGTCATCAAGATGATGCTCAAGCACCCGCTCACCGAGATCGGCCTCGAGAAGTTTCTGGCCGACTACAAGAAGGCCTTCGGGGCCGCCGTCTGAAGCCGTCTCAACCCGCTCTCACCACCAGGGCGGCCCCGCAAGGGCCGCCCTTTTTTGTGCCCGCTTCGCATAGCATCCGCCCCCCGCATTGCCCCATGCTCACCCGATGCCGCCGCGCCTCCCCCCCATCGCCCTCGTCGTTTCTCGCTACAACGCGGGTGTGACCGACCGCCTGCTCTCTGGAGCCGTTCAGGCGTACGTGCGCGCCGGCGGCTCGATGAGCGGCCTGTACGTGGCCGAGGCGCCCGGCGCGTTCGAGTTGTTGCCCCTCGCCTCGGCGGCCGCCCGCCGCGCCTCCTTCGCCGGCATCGTCGCCATCGGCTGCATCATCAAGGGCGAGACCAGCCACGACACCTTCCTCGGCCACGCCGTCACCTCCGGGCTGGCAACCCTGGCCACCCAAACCGGCGTGCCCGTGGGCCTGGCGGTGCTCACCGTAAACACGCCGGCACAGGCGCTGGCACGGGCAGGCGTGGCCCGGCGCGGCACCCGCCCGCCGGGCAACAAGGGTGCCGAGGCGATGGAAGCCGTCCTGCAGACCATCGCCGAGTGCGACCTCCTGCGCGACCGCGCCCATGTTGCCCGGGCCATGGCCACCGGGCAGGCCATGCTGCGCCTGTCGGGTGCGCCGCACGCCACACGCCCCGACAAGACCGCCGGCCGCAGCACGCGGAGGGCCCGCTAGCCATGGCCACTCCCCGCGATATCCGCCGCCTCACCTTTCAGGTGCTCTTCCAACTCGACGCGCAGGGAGGCGACACCAGCACGCTGGCGAGTTGGCTTGACTCGGGCGAGCACGGCATCGAGTACTCGCCAGCCCAGCGCGACCGGGCCGTCGCCACCGCCAGCGCGGCCTACGCGGCCCGCGCCGAGGCCGACAGGGCGCTCTCCGACCTCGCCCCGAACTGGCCCACGCACCGGCAGGCCGCGGTTGACCGCACCATTCTGCGGCTGGCCTGGCACGAGATGCACGCCGAGCCTGCGGCCGCGCGGGTCGTGCTCAACGACGCGATCGAACTCGCCAAGGAGTTCTCCAACGACCGCTCGCCCGCGTTCATCAACGGCGTGCTCGACAAGGTGCTCAAGTCGCTCCCGCCCGCCGCCGCACCGCCGCACCCCTGACCACGGCCACGGGCAGCGCGGCTACAACGCCCGCGCCGGCCCCGCCCAGTCAAAGGCGTGGGCGAAACTCGCCTTGTGGCACGCCGCCATCTCGGCGAAGTCCACCACATCGGCCACCAGCAGCGTCTCGTACTCGTGCGGCAGGCGCACCTGGTGCAGGCCGCTGTTGTCGGTGCACAGAGCGATGTCCACGCCCGCGTCGAGGCACGGCCGGAGCACACCCCGCAGGGCCTCGTAACTCTTGAGCGTGCCGGTGCGCAGGTAACTCGTCGGACACACCTCCAGGCACTGGCCGCGCCGGGCCAGGTCCTTGAGCAACCCGCGGTGCCGCAGCGGGATCTGGATTCCGTGGCCGATCCGATCCAGCAGCGGCAGGAGCCGCGCGTGGCACCCCGCGGGCGTCTCGTAGAGGTGGGCCGTTGTGCGCAGGCCGCGCTTGCGGGCCAACTTGAACAGCGGCACCACGCTCTCCAGTACACCCGCGTAGAGCCGGTCGGGCCCCGCCAGGTCGACCGCGCAGACATCGGGCCTGCGGGCCGCGGCGAGTTCCACGATCCGCCGGTTGACACGCTCGGGCAGCGTGCTGTGCATGCACAAGATCTGCCGGAAACGCAGCGGGTAGCGCCGCGTGGTGGCCGCCGCGGCGGCGCTCACGCTCTCCACCACCTCCTCCATCTGCCGCAGGCGGTGCTCCGCGTCGAGGTGGCCGTCGGTGCGGAACCACGGCGTGTAGCGCAGTTCCATGTACGCCAGGTTGTCAAACAGCACCGCCCCGCGGATCAGCCGCTTGATGAAGTACTCGAGGCTGGTGGGCCGCTGGATCGCCTCCACCAGCCGGTGCATGGAGAGGTACTCATCCAGCGTGCGCCGCGGCCGGGCGAAGTAGCGCTCGAAGGCCGCCTGCGTGGGGTAGCGCTTGAGCAGCCGCGCGGCCTCGCGGCTGTGGGCGTGCCGCTTGAGATACGAGTGCAGAATGTTGGGCAGCACCGCACCGCCCAGATGCAGGTGCAACTCGGCGAAGCGGCCGCGGTTGACAGGCTTGGCGGCCGATGGCATGGGGCAGAGTATTCGCCGTCGCCCGCGAAGACGCGACGGCGGGCCCGCCTACTTCAGCCGGAGCAACTTGCCCTTGCGCTTCACGAGGTTCTTGTAGTCCCACTGAACCTCGACCGACTTCTTCAGCCACCGCTTGAGGTCCTTGAGGTTGATGTCAGCGGCATCGGTGTAGTGGGCCGCGGCGGTCTTGAACTTGGTCCCCGGCGGCGCGGGCACGAGGCCCGCCTCGTCAAACGACTGGCCGCTCCAGAAGAGCAGGCGGATGCACGCGCGGGGGGGCGAGAGGGTGCCGCCCTTGAGCGTGTGGTAGCCGACGATGGGGTTGCCATCGAGGAACCAGACCGGGTGGCGGTGCCAGACCTTGCTCTCCGCGCCGGGCTGCTTGGCAAAGTGCGCATCGATGGCCTTTGCCAGCACAGCGCAGATGCGGCGGTCGGACGCGGAGAGCGCGGCGTTGTAGGCCTTGATATCGGGGTGCATGATCGAGGGATCGTACAAGGCCCGCGCCACGCCACGCCGCGCCCCCGGTTCAGACCACGGTCGTCGTCACCTCGATGTTGCCGTGCACGGCCTTGGAGTACGGGCAGATCGCGTGGGCCGCGTCGGCCAGGGTCTGGGCGACCGCGCGATCCACACCCGGCACCGTGACGCTGAGGCTCGCCCGCAGGAAGAAGGAGTCGCCCTCGAGGTTCAGGTCGATCTGGGTGTCCACCGACGGGTGGCCGGCGAGTTTGATCTTCCGCCGCGTGGCGGCCAGTTCGAGCGCCCCCAGGTAGCAGGCAGACCAGGCGCTGGCGAAGAGGTTCTCGGCGGCCGGGTGCGGCTGGGGGAGTTTGACATCCACGAAGCCGTCGCCGCTGCGCGAAGCTCCGGCGGGGCCGCAGGTGGTGTGGGCCTTGCCCGTGAAGAGCGTCTTGGCGGTATGGGAGGCGGTGGCCATGGCGGGTTTCCTTGCTGTCGGGGAAGGGACGTCGAGCCGCACGCGGGCCAATCGTATGGTGAGCGGTGCCTTTGAGAGGCCGGACCGGCGGAGACCGACCGCGAAGAACGCGAAGGCCCGAAGGAACGCACGCGGGCAACGAAAAAGGGGAGCCTTGCGGCCCCCCCTTGGGTTCGGCTTCCTGCCTTGAGTTGGCCCTTTGGCCCTTTGGCCCTTTGGCCCTTTGGCCCTTTGCCATTTGGCCCTTTACGCGTAGCGTCACGCCGCCAGTTTCATCGCCTGCTCGCCGCCGCCCTCGTCGGTCACGGTCGCGGTCAGGCCGCCGCCGGGGGCCTTGCCGAAGTTCACGGTGAAGACGTTGCTCTCGGGCCCTTCGCTGCCGGCCCGGTGGCCCTGCACGATGTACTGCACGCTGTCGGGCCCGGCCGTGAACGACTCGTCCACAAACTTCTTCTCGCCGGTGATGCCCAGGAAGATGAACGCGCTCTGCGTGGGCAGCTTGCGCTTCACGAGGTAACTCGTGCCGCTGGTGCCCACGGGGTTGCTGGCCTTCCAACGCAACACCAGCGCGCCCGACGAGTTGTTGAGTTCGACGCTGAGGTCGATGGGCTTCGCGGGCGGGGGGGCCACGCCGGGGTCGGCGGGCGGGGGGATCTGCGCGATGGCGTAGACATTCGGGTTGTTGGTGTTCTCGGCGAACGTGCGGATCATGCGCGTGGTCAGAGTGGCCGAGCGACGCAGGATGCCGACCTTCTCGTTGGCGTTGGTGGTCGCGGCCTTGGCGGCGGAGATGGCCGCGTCCTGCTGCTGCACCGCGGTGGCCGCGTTGTTGTACGCGGTCTGGAATGAGAGGGCCTGCGGCTCGGTGAGGCCAATGAGACTGTCGTTGTCGACGAACACGGGGGCGTGGGTCTGGGCCCAGGCCAGAAACGCTGCGCGAGGTGCGGTGGGGAATGTCCCCATGTGAAAACTCCTTCTCGGTGCGCCGCGGCGGCGGGCGCAAGCAAGAGAGCGACGAGAGGCCGGGCCCGGAGTTCGCAACAGCGCGGCCTCCTGAAAGACCCGTGCCCGGTCGCCGACGGCACCGAGGCGTCTGTGTTCTCGGCCGGGTGCGTGGGCGCGTTGAGTGCCGGGGCCCGCGCCACATGCAAAACCCCGTGATTGCGGCCGCGTGTGGCCCGTGTTCGGCGTGCAAAGGCCGAAACCGGCACGTTGTTGCGCGAAAACAAGCCGCGCGCAGCGACTCGCCGACCCGCGAGCGCGCTTCTTCATGGCTCAACGAAGGTTTTTCAGGGCTGAGAAAGTTCCCTTCACCCCTGAACGAAGGTTTTTCAGGGCTGAAGAAGTTCGCTTCATCCCTCAACGGAGGTGGTTCAGGGATGAAGAAGTGCTCTTCATCCCTCAACGAAGGTACTTCACGGCTGAAAAAGACCGCTTCAGGCCTGAACGAGAGCGCTTCAGGACAGCGAACCCGGCCGAGGGCACGCTGTGCGCCAGCCAAGCGCCTGTGCAGCGGTTCGGTGTCCGGGCGGGGTGGCGTTTCGGCCGGGTTGGAGTATGCTCTAACACGTTCCGCTGCGCTTTTGGGGACCTGTGCCCCGCGGCGTGCCGGAACGCCTGTGCCAGAAATGGCACGAGGAGAGAGAGCCATGGTGAAGATGCGCGTTCGCGCGGCCGCACTTGCGGCCGTCACCAGCACCGTCGCCCTGCCCGACGCGGCGCAGGCCTCGTGGACCGTCACCACCCTTCAGCCGGCGGGCGGGACTGCTTCCCGCGCGTACGGCATCGCCGACGGGCAACAGGTGGGCGAGGCCGTTGTGGGCGGGGTGTTCCGTGCGAGCCTGTGGAGCGGCACCGCGGCCTCGTGGGTCGATCTCAGCCCGGCGGGCGCGACGGACTCCAGCGCGTTGGCCATCCACGGCGGGCAGCAGGCGGGGTACGCAAGTGTGGGCGGGGTGGAACGCGCGAGCCTGTGGAGCGGGACCGCCGCCTCGTGGGTCGCTCTCCACCCGGCGGGCGCGTTGGAGTCACGCGCATACGCCATCGGCGGCGGCCAGCAGGCGGGGTACGCCGTTGTCGGCGGCGTGGGCCATGCGAGCCTGTGGAGCGGGACAGCGGCCTCATGGGTCGATCTCAACCCGGCGGGTGCGACGTTGTCCGTAGCGTTTGCCGCCAGCGGCGGGCAGCAGGCGGGGTGGGCCCGTGTGGGCGGGCAGGAACGCGCGAGCCTTTGGAGCGGGACCGCGGCCTCGTGGGTCGATCTCACCCCGGTGGGCGCGACGAACTCCGGCGCGTTTGCAGTCAGCGGCGGCCAGCAGGCGGGGTCCGCAAGTGTGGGCGGGACAGCCCGTGCGAGCCTGTGGAGCGGTACCGCGGCCTCGTGGGTCGATCTCCACCCGGGCGGCAGCACGGATCTTTCGTGGGCGTACGCCATCCACGGCGGGCAGCAGGCGGGGGCCGTCCTGCTTGATGCGCCCGGGAACACCGATTTGGTGACCCGTGCGAGCCTGTGGAGCGGGACCGCGGCCTCGTGGGTCGATCTTCATTCCTTTCTGCCCGCAGGGTTCACGTCGAGCGAAGCGCGTGGCATCTCCAGCGACGGGGTGAACACGTACGTCTCCGGTTGGGGCTACAACGCGGTCACGGAGGAAACCGTAGCCCTTCTCTGGCAGCAGCCGATCCCCGCACCCGCTGCGGCTGCGCTGCTCGGCCTCGGCGGCCTGGTGGCCGGTCGTCGGCGGCGCAGGTAGGGGGGTGCGGGGAGAAAAGGAGAAGGGAAACCGACGGGCGATCCTCTCCTGCGGTGCAGAGCAACCCTCGGCAGGTGGCACCGAAGTCGCCGCGGCGTCGACTTCGGTGGCACGGGAAGGACTTCGGTGCCACCAGCCTGTGTGCTTATCCACCTTTGCCGAGCCGGGTTCGCAGGCACGGGGGGGTGGGGGTGGTAGCTCAACCCACCTAGCCGATTATTGCTGCTTAGGCGTTTCTTTGCCATCTTGTGGCTTGAGTGCTTCCGCTGTCGCCGGCCTTGGTTCCGTCAGCCTCCGCCGCAGGCTGCCGGGATTGAGCGAGCGGTGCATGAGACGATCGACTTCGCCCGGCGAAACTGCACCGGTCCTCATGAGGATCGAGAGCGTCTCATGATTGACGAGCTCGTGGCGTTCCAGCATATCGCGCATGATGTGCTGCTGGACCGCACTCGCTTCAATCTGCCTGGACTCCACAGCGCCCATCTGCTTGCGGATTTCCGTAAGCTCGGAGAGTATGTTTGCTAGTGATCGATCCTCCGGCTTGTCGCTCTTCCGAAGCGACTGAAGGTCGAGCGCCACAGCCACGGGTGTCTCGATTTCACCGGGCTTTCCCTCACTTGCCGTTACTTGCCGGCCGATTTCCTCGATAGCTTCTGCAACACTGTCTAGGTCTTCATGATCTACCGAGATAGTGCGCATTCCGGCAATATCAAACGGGAGTTTTTCGCCTGTTCTGACGAGCTGGACCAGCGGTTTCCGTACGGCATGCCTGAGTGCGAGTTCATAGAAAACGTTGGGATTGCGGTCCGTGAGATCCGCCACCACCAAGCTATCCTCCAAGACGTGTTGTATCACTTGGCTTGTGATCAGGCCTGGCTCCGCGATCTTGTCGGCACGCAGAACCTCGTACCCAAGGGGTTCGACTGCTGGCCGCACAATATGCTTTAGGACTTGATCGGACCGCTTCCGTATGTCCGTGTTCGGCTCCCCGATTGGGGCGACGACAAAGCAGATTTTCTTTGCCATGTGAATCTCCAAGGCGTGCGTCGTGCCGCGGCACCGGATTGAAACCCCATTGGGCCTCTTGCGTTCCGGCGGAGGCGAGCGAGCAGTGCCAGATCCATAGTCGACTGATTATATTACCCCATGTGTTTGATCACCGCATCCCCGAACTCCGAGCACTTGACCTTCTTGACGGAGGTATCGCCCTCCGCCTTCATCAGCCTCTCAAAGTCGTAGGTGACGGTCTTGGCGGAGATCGCGCCGTCCATCCCTTTGATGATGAGGTCCGCCGCGTCGGACCACACCTTGTCGCCGCCGCTTCCCATGTACCGCAGCATCATCTCGCCCGAGAGGATGACGGAGCCGGGGTTCACCTGGTCGAGGTTGGCGTACTTGGGCGCGGTGCCGTGGGTCGCCTCGAAGATCGCGTGGCCCGTCACGGTGTTGATGTTCGCGCCGGGCGCGATGCCGATGCCCCCCACCTGAGCCGCGAGCGCATCGCTCAAGTAGTCGCCGTTCAGATTCATGCAGGCGATCACGTCGAAGTCCTTGGCCCGCGTGATCACCTGCTGGAGCGTGATATCCGCGATGGAATCCTTGATGAGGAGCATCTTCTTCCACTTGCCGTCGCCGTGCGTGCTCCAGATGGCCGCGAGCGTGCCTTGCACCTCTTTCACGATCTTGCCCTTCTGCTCGGGCGTCATCATGTCGTAGCCGGGGTCGATCAGCTTGGCGTTGCCCTCGGGCGCGAGGTCGGGGTTGGCTTCCTTGTTCCCGAGGATCCACGTCTCTCGCTCGGTGACGATCTGGGCGCGGAAGAACTGCCGCGCGATCTGGTAGCCCCAGTCCTTGAAGGCCCCTTCGGTGAACTTCATGATGTTGCCCTTGTGGACCAGTGTCAGGCTGCGGCGCTTCTCCTTGAGGGCGTACGAGATCGCCGAGTGGATGAGCCGCTCGGTGCCCAGGTACGACACGGGCTTGAGGCCCACGCCCACCATCAGCGGGTTGTCGCGCTTCGGCGCGCCGATCGCCTCCAGCTGGGCCTGCCACGCGTCACCCGCGGCCTTGCTGCCAAAGCGGATCTTCTTGAACTCCTTGGGAAACTCCTTCTCCCAGAAGGCCAGCACCTTGGCAGCGTCGGGCGTGCCCGCGGCGTACTCGATCCCCGCGTAAATATCCTCGGTGTTCTCGCGGAAGATCACCATGTCGCAGTCCTGCGGGCGTTTCACCGGGCTGGGCACGCCCTTGAACCACCGCACCGGGCGCAGGCAGACGAAGAGGTCGAGCATCTGCCGCAGGGCGACGTTCAACGAGCGGATGCCGCCGCCCGTGGGTGTGGTGAGCGGCCCCTTGATGCCCACGAGGTGCTTCTTGAAGTCGCTGATGGTCTGCTCGGGCAACCAGTCGCCCGTCTTGTTGAAGGCCTTCTCCCCCGCCAGCACCTCGTGCCAATGGATCTTCTTCTTGCCCCCGGAGGCCTTGGCCACCGCGGCGTCGATCACGCGCACGCTCGCCCGCCAGATGTCGGGCCCGGTGCCGTCGCCCTCGATGAAGGGGATGACGGGCTCATCGGGGACGCACAGTTTGCCGGCGGACATCGTGATGGAGGAAGGCATGGGGAAATGCTCCAAATGACCAATGGCCAACTAGCCACATGCTGCGGGGGCAGAGTCTACGCGGGGGCGCAGGAGAAGTGGCAGAGGGGCAGAGTGGTCCTGAGTCCCGAGTCCTTCGTGCTCTTGGCGACCTTCGCGGTGAACCCGGCCCCGAGCCCCTTCCCTCACCCCTCGAACAGCGCCTCGACGAACGCATCGGCGTCGAAGGGTTCGAGGTCGGCGGGCGTCTCGCCCGTGCCGATGAACTTGACGGGGATGCTGCTCGCGGCGTTGATCGCGAGCACCACGCCCCCCTTGGCGGTGCCGTCGAGTTTGGCGAGCACGAGGCCCGTGAGCGGCGCGGCCCCGGCAAACTCCTGGGCCTGCCGCACCGCGTTCTGGCCGCTGGTGGCATCGAGCACCAGAAGCGACTCGTGCGGGGCCGAAGGAATCTGCTTGCCCAGCACCGCGTACACCTTGGCGAGTTGCCGCATGAGCGGCTCCTGCGTGTGCAGGCGGCCGGCCGTGTCGACGATGAGCACGTCGATGCCGCGGGCCCTGGCGGCGGCGCAGGCATCAAACGCGACGGCGGCCGGGTCGCCCCCCATCTCGCCTTTGACCAGTTGCACGCCCAGACGCTCCGACCAGATCTCCAGCTGCCGCACCGCCCCGGCCCGGAAGGTGTCGCACGCGGCCAGCATGACGGACCTGCCCTCGCCCTTGAGCCGGGCCGCCAGCTTGGCCGTGGTCGTGGTCTTGCCCGCGCCGTTCACGCCGGTGACGAGGATGACGTGCGGAAGGCCCGAGGGCCGAGGGCCGAGCCCCGAGGGGGATGGGATGGGGGCCGAGGTGGAAGGGCTCGGGGGCGAGGTATGAGGGCCGCGGGACCAAGCCTCTGACTCCGTCCCCTCGGCGCTCGGCCCTGTGCCCTCGCCCCTCAGCATCTTCTTGCACGCCGCCTTCAGGTGGTCGATCACTTTGGCCGAGTCGGTGAGGCGGCCCGCCTTCACATCCGCCCGCAGGCCGTGAATGAGCGTGGCCGTGGCCGCGGGGCCCACGTCGGCGGTGAGGAGCGCCTTCTCGATATCGGCGAGCAACGCATCATCCAGCACGCGGCCGTGCACCAGCCGCCGCAGGCCCGTGGCGAAGACCTCGCGGGTCTTGGCCAGACCTGCCTTCAGGTTCGAGATGACGCGGGAGAAGAGGCCCATGAGGGAAGGCACGGGGGAGAGGCCAAGGGCCGAGGGGAAAGACAGATGCACGAATACGGAAGATCGAAGAACACAGAGCGGAACCGGGCCTTGGGGTTAGGAACTCAGGACTCGGCCCTCGGCCCTAAGCCCTCTCACCCCCGCCCGATCACTTCATGTTCACAGTGATCGTGTCGCCGTCGTTGCCGCTGGCGGTGAAGACCTTGCCCGCATCGCCGATGACCTGCACCACGATGCCGCGTGTCGGACGGGGCATGGTGCCTTCCGTGGCAGTGACCATGACCATCACGACGCCGTCGATGGTGCTGGCGGCGTACCTAGTCCTGAGGTATTCGCCCTTCTTGAACCCCCAGCCGTCGCCCGCGTCTTCGTAGAGCGTGCCGCTGGCGTTGCCGTTGGCATCGAGGCTCACGACAAGCGTGAGCGGGTCGAGCGGCTTCTGGTCGCTCCACTCCATCACCGGGCCGATGGGGACGATGGCGCCGCCGCGGACCTTGAGCGCGGGCAGGTCGGGGTTGCCCTTCGCCGCGTCCACCACCTCGAACGGCCGCCACAGCCCCCTGGGCTCAACGGGCACACGCGTGCCATCGGGCATGAACTGCGGCACCACCAGCACATCGGCCCCGAGCAGGAAGCAATCGTCCTCGCTACGGAGCGCGGCATCGGTCGGGTCGGCAAAGAACACGGGCCGGGCCACGGGCAGGCCGGTGGTGTGGGCCTCGTGGAAGAGCGTGTAGTAATACGGCAGGAGGCGGTAGCGCCGCTCCAGCGCGGCCTTGCACGTCGCCTCCGTCTTCGCGTCAAAGGCCCACGGCTCCTTGTTGTCGTTGCCCTTGGCGGTGTGGCCGCGGCTGAAGGGGAGCAGCGCCCCGATACCCATCCACCGCGCAAAGAAGCGGCCCTTCTCCGCCACGTCGCCGGTGTGGCTGCCGTTGAAGCCGCCGATGTCGGGCCCGCTGAAGGGCTGGCCGGAGAGACCCAGGTTGAGCACCATGGGAATCGACTGCTCGAGGTCGGTCCACGTGGCGGAGTTGTCGCCCGTCCACGTGGCCGAGTAGCGGTGGCTGCCGAGGAAGCCGGCCCGCGTGAGCACGAAGGGACGCTTGTCGGGCAGAACAGCCATCACGCCGTCGCGCGTGCCCTGGGCCATGAGCATGCCGTAGACGTTGTGGAATCGCACGTGCGGCCCGGGAGTGATCTTCACCTCGGCGGCGCCCGGCTCGCTGCGCCAGGTGCCGCCGGTGTGGCGGTTGTCCTCGGGCATGGTCTTGCTCGCCACGCCGAACACCGCCGGCTCGTTCATGTCGTTCCACACGCCGTCGATGCCGGTGGCCATGAAGTCTTTGTAAAGGCCCGCCCACCAGGTGCGCACCCGGTCGCTCGTGTAATCCGGGAAGACACACATCCCCGGCCAGACCGCGCCGATGAACGTCTCCCCGGAGGCCGTCTTCACGGCCAGGTCTTGCTCGGTCATCTGGTCGCGTACGAAGTAGCCCCTCTCGTCCTTCACGCCCGGATCGATCATCCACACGCACCGGAATCCCATGGCCTCGAGGTCCGCGTTCAGCCTGGTGGGGTCGGGAAACTGCGCCTTGTCAAACGTGAAGACGCGGTATCCGTCCATGTAGTCGATGTCGAACCAGATCACATCGCAGGGAATCTTGCGGCTGCGGAATCCGTCGGCGATCTCACGCACGCGGCTCTCGGGGTTGTACGAGTAGCGGCACTGCTGGTATCCGATGGCCCACTTGGGGGGCATCTCCATCGTGCCCGTCAGCTCCGCCAAACCCTTCACCACGTCCTGCGGAGTCGCCCGATCAATGACGATCACCGGGCAGACCGGCCCCTCACCCGTGAACGCGATCGCACCGTCCGTGCGGATGTCCATGCGCCACGAACTGTCGGCCAGCACGCCGAAGGCGGTGCCGTCGGGCCGCACCGCCAGCACCCAGGGGTGGCTCTGGTAAAGACTCGGGTTCTTCTCCACCGTGTAGCCGAAGGCATCCGTGTTCCACAGCGTCACCTGCCGCCCGTTGCGGAGCATCGGCCCCGCCACCTCGCCCGTGCCGTAGAAACTCGTCCCCGCCGGCGCGGCAACAGTTGCGGTCCAGCGGCCGTCCTTCGCCCGCCCGAACACCGGCACCACGCCCCAATCGGCCGGGACCTCGCCCGTCTTGGCGATCGGGTTCTTGAGCGCGAAACTCGGCTCCGCCTGGGCCGGCGTGGCGCCGGGGGCGAAGAACCTCGCGATGCGCGGGCCGACCAGTTCGCGCACGCCGGGGCCGGGCGGCTGGGCATCGGCCCGGGCCCGGGTCACGCCGCAGACCGCGACCAGCGAAACGATGAGCAGACGACAGGCAGCGGCGGCGGACACACGCATGGATCAGGCTCCTTGCAAGGGGCCGGATGGTAGTCTGACGGCTATGCCGCGCGAGCGCGACACCATCCGCCTGTTTGTGGCCGTCTATCCGCCCCCCGAGGTCGCCGCGCGGCTGCTGGGGCTGCTCGCGCCGCTGCACCTGCCCCCCCACCGCGCGACACCGCCGGGGCAGGTGCACCTCACGCTCCAGTTCGTGGGCGAGACGCGACGGCGCGACCTGAAGGCCGCGGCGGAGTCCGTCGAACGCTCGTGCGCCGGGCTGGCTGCCTGTACGCTCGTGGTCTCGCGCCTCGCCACGGTGCCCGATTCTCCGCCGACGGCTCCTCCACGCCTGGTCGCCGCGTTCACCGACACGCCGCCAACACTCCTCGAGTTGCACCGCCGCTTGGCGCAGCGCTTCGCGCACCACCGCAAGCCCGAGCGACCCGACCGCTACACGCCTCACCTCACGCTGTGCCGCTTCCCTGAGGGGACGCGCAGGCCCGCGGGCGCGCCGTGGCGAGTGTCGTTGGAGGGCTCGCTCCCCGGATTCCCGATCAGCGAAGTGCGCCTGATGGCCAGCCACCTGCGGCAGACGGGAGCCGTGCACGAAAGCGTGGCCGTGGCGCCGCTGGCTCAGTAGTTGGGCGTGGGTGCCCGGAACTCATCCAGCCGCGGCAGCACGTTGGCCCGGAAGTGCTCGATGGTCTTCGTGAGCCCTTCCTTGAGTTGCACCTTGGGCTCCCAGCCCAGGTGCTTCTTGGCCAGCGTGATATCCGGCTGGCGCTGGCTGGGGTCGTCTTCCGGCATGGGCTTCTTGATGAGTTTGCCCTTGGAGCCGCTGATGGCGAGCACCATCTCGGCGAGCTGCTTGATCGTGAACTCGTGGGGGTTGCCGATGTTCACCGGCCCGATGAACGAATCGGGCCCGTTCATCATTCGGATGATGACCTCGACGAGGTCATCGACAAAGCAGAACGACCGGCTCTGCTGCCCCTCGCCGTAGATGGTGATGTCCTGGTTGAGCAGAGCCTGGCGGATGAAGTTGCTCACCACGCGCCCGTCGAAGGGGTGCATGCGCGGGCCGTAGGTGTTGAAGATCCGCACCACGCGGATGTTCACCTTGTTCATGCGGTGGTAGTCGAACACCAGCGTCTCGGCGGCCCGCTTCCCCTCGTCGTAGCAGGCCCGGATGCCGATCGGGTTCACGTTGCCGCGATAGCTCTCCGTCTGCGGGTGTTCGGTCGGGTCGCCGTACACCTCGCTGGTGGAGAACTGCAGGAACTTGGCCCGGCAGCGCTTGGCCATGCCCAGCATGTTGATGGCCCCCAGCACGCTGGTCTTCATCGTCTTGATGGGGTTGTACTGGTAGTGCCCGGGCGCGGCGGGGCAGGCCGCGTTGTAAATCTCGTCCACCTCCAGGTGGATGGGATGGGTCACGTCGTGCCGCACGAAGTCGAAGTTGGGCTTGCCCAGCAGATGGACAATGTTGCTCTTCTGGCTCGTGAAGAGGTTGTCGAGGCAGATCACGTCGTGCCCCTGGGCCACCAGCCGGTCGCAGATGTGCGAGCCGAGGAACCCGGCCCCGCCGGTCACCAGAATGCGTTTCACCTTGGACACGGAATCGGCCTCCAACTGCCGGGCACCAACCCACGACACCAACCACCACAATTCATCGGCACAACCCCGGCCGGGGTTGGCTCGCCATAGGGGTGGGAAGGTAGGTCGCTCAGTCGCCCCGGGGTTCGGGCGGAATCCGCAGTTTCATCCCCAACTTCAGGCGCGAGGCCTCGTCGAGCCCGTTGGCACGCGCGATCAGCGGCCACAGCGCCACCCGCCCGTAGTGCCGCTTGGCGATGCTGCTGAGCGTGTCGCCTGCACGCACCACGTGCTCGCGCTCGGGTTGCGCGGCCGGCTCGGCGCCCGGCCGCTCGGGCGGCAGAGCCTCGACACGCGCCGTGGGCGATCCACCCGCCTCCGCCGGTGTGCCATCCGGGTTCACGGCCACCAGCCGCCCCTGCGTGTTGGCCGGGTCTTCAGGGATCCGCAGGCGGGTCTTGCCCGCGATCAACCGATCCGGCGTCACCAGCGGGTTGGCGCGGCTGATGGCCTCGGCAAACTGTGCCACGCTGCCGCCCGTGGTGAACCGGCGCGCGATCGCCACGAAACTGGTGTCGCCCTTCTGCACCGTGTAGGCGCGGAAAGCAGGCTCCTGCACCGCCTGCACGACCGTGCCGCCGGCCGCAGGCCGGGCCACGGGGTCGGCAGTGGGATCGACCGCCGCCAGGGCGGGCGCCTCAAGCAGGTCATCGGGCCGTTCGCCCCACGTGATCCGGCTCGTCGCCGGCGTGTAGAGCCAGTAGACCGCGATCCATACGCCCAGGAGCAGTGCCAAGAAGCCCACGATGCGGCGGTGTTGGTGTTCCATCAGCCCCGACCACTGCGAAGCACCTGAGTCCCGAACAGTGTACCCGTACCAGATCGGCCAGCGGCGCGGCTCGCCACACAGCCAACCGGCATCTTCTCGCCGCACACTGACACCACCCTGTCATCCGCACGCCGCACAGGCGGCATTGCGCAAAGGCTGCGCCACCCGTCAGCGGCGAACCTCGCCCAGATTGATCGCCATCCCCGCGTGGTAGTAGTTGGCGTTCAGCACACCCTCGCGCAAACTGGTAAAGACCACGCACGCACGCCCCTGCTCAATGGCGTACTCAGCATCACCCGGGCCCGGCCCGGCGTAGTCGGCGTTGAACACCCGCTGCGCGTGGAAGTGGTAATGGGCCAGGGCCGTGGCACCGTCGTTCAGCATGTCGTCGGACGCGACAAACCGCGTGTCGCCGGTGCGCTGCGTGGCCCGGGGGGGGTACAGCGTGGCCGTGAACACGCCGCCGGCCAGCGTGGCGCTGCCCGGGCCGGTCGGCCTGCTCTCGCGCTCGCGCAGCAGGCCGCCGTACTCGGTGGAGACATCCGCCCGATCCTGCTCGCTCTGGCTGAAGAGCGCTTGCACCACCGACGGCTCACGGGCCGCGTCGTCCACCAGCAGGATCGTCAGCATGTCGGCCCACGACAATGCCCCTTCGTTGTCGATGAACGAGTCGCTCACGCCGTTCTCGCGTTCGCCGCCGCGCGTGGCCTTGGGCCGGCCCTGAAGTCGGTCGCGCAGCAGCGCCGCCAGACCGCTGCGGTCAAGCGCGAGCCACTCAAGCCGGTGAGCGGTCGCGAGCCGCACCGCCTCGGCGTGCCTCAGGGCCAGCCTGTCGCGCTGATCTGGCCGCAGGCGCGCGACCGCGGCCGCGGCCTGCGCCCACCACGCCTTGCGGGCCGCACCGTTGCGCACGTCCGCCGTGTCGCGCAGCGTCGTGAGCCACTGCAACTGCGACGAGGTGAGCGGCACGGCTCCCAACTCGCGCCGGCACGCCCGCAGGCTCTCCACCAGCGCATCGCCGAAACTCGTCTCGCCGTCCAGCAGCCCGGCCCGAATCGAGCCATCCGCATCCAGCCGGCTGAGCACCTCCCACGCCGCGGTGCGGGCCTTCTCAGCACGCTCCAGATCGCGCCCTTCCCCGGCCGCGGGGGCGGCAAACACGCGGAACACGATCCGCTCGATGCCCTCGCCCTTGAAGAGCGCCAGCAGCGCCGCCCGCTCCGGGCGCTCCGCGT
Source organism: uncultured Phycisphaeraceae bacterium (assembly GCA_964590885.1). Classification (GTDB taxonomy): domain Bacteria; phylum Planctomycetota; class Phycisphaerae; order Phycisphaerales; family UBA1924; genus JAEUIX01. The sequence continues at coordinate 4,455 of CAZPWW010000007.1, read as the reverse complement.
CGGGAGGCGTGGCCACCCGCCGCGCATAACTCCGCACCAGCGGCCCGGCAAGGTCGCCCCACCCGCGTGTGCCGGCGGCGCGGCACATGAACTCCACCACCGCCATGTCCGGCTCCACCGGCAGCATCAGCCGCATCATGTTGCGCGCGTCGGCCTGCCCCGCATCCGCCGGATCGGCCAGGATCAACTCGAGCGCCCGCAGCCGCACCGGCCCGGGCGAGCGGGCCGCCCACGCGATCGACTTGAGCGCCTCGCGGGCGGCGGCCGTGCCGCCCCCTTCGGCCCAGACCCGATCAACCGCGGCCACCCGCGCGCTCATGTCGAGTTCGGTGTTCTTGACCACGGCCATGGGGTCCGTGGGCGCGGCGGCCGGTTTGGGCGAGCAGCCCCAACCTGCCCAGGTCGCCGCGCACACTGCCACACGCATCAGACCGATCACAGAACCGCGCGTTCTCATGCAGAGATGGTACAGGCGGCGCCGAGCGCGGTATCATCAGGCATCGTGGCCGCCGCCAGTCTGCCCAACACGTCCGCCCTGCGAGACCGCGTCGCCAAGATCATCGAGCTGATCCGCCCGGCCGTGCAGGCCGATGGCGGCGACGTTGAACTCGTCGAAGTGACCGGTGCCGGCATCGCCCGCATCCGCCTGCACGGGGCCTGCGTCGGCTGCCCCTCGAGCCAGGTCACACTGCGGGTGGGCATCGAGCGGAACCTGCGGCAGCACGTGCCCGAGATCAAGGGCATCGAGGCCGTGGCCTGAAGGGCGGGCAATGCCACCCACCGGGCACTCCGGGCCCGTCAGAAAGGGCCGCGAAACACCGAGACGGCACAGGTCGCCCACAAAAAGCCCGCCCGCCACCCCCCAGACACCGAACCGCGGGCACATTCACGGCGAATAGCCCTTGTGGCGGCCGGTCTTGTGGTATATTGCCGCAGCGGCACGCTCGTCCGCCGACCTGTCGGGACAGGAGGTCCACCCATGCTCGTCATCACGCGGCGCGAAGGTGAAGAGGTCGTGATCGGCGACCCCAAGAACCCCATCGGTATCGTGCGCATCGCCAGCATCCGCGGCGACCGCGTGCGCATCGCCTTCGACTTCCCGCGCACCATCGACGTGCACCGCCGCGAGGTGGCCGATCAAATCGCCGTGGATGCCCCGCCCGTGGTGGCGTGCATCAAGCCGCAGGCCAACGTGAGCGCGTGAGGCAAAGTCAGACTCAAAGATCAAATGGGCAGGTCTCAAGTGCCCCCGGACGGTTCGCGTGCGCCCGTGCCGCGACTTGATCCTGGGGTGTTTCGCCTTGACCTTTGCCTACTCCGCTTTGCCGCCGCTCATGTCGTAGACCCATCCCTCGACCGCGCGGGGGAACGACAGCACCTCGCCGGGCCCGAAGAAGAGTTTCAGTTCGCGCTCCGCCGCCTCGGGTGAGTCCGACCCGTGAATGAGGTTGAACGAGTTGCTCACGCCGAAGTCGCCGCGGATGGTACCCGGGTTGGCCTTGGAGCCGAACGTGGCCCCCATCATGTTGCGGGCGATGGTGATCGCGCCGTTGCCGCGCAAGGCCAGCACCAACACGGGGCTGCTGGTCATGAACTTCACCAGCCCCGCGTAGAACGGCTTGGCCTTGTGGGCCTCGTAGTGCGTCGCGGCGAGTTGCTGGCTGATCTGCATCAGTTTGGCGCCCACCACCTGCAGGCCCTTGTCCTCAAAGCGGCTGAGAATGCGACCCATGAGGCCGCGCTGCACGGCATCGGGCTTGAGGATGATGAGCGTGGTTTCCATGAGCGAAGACTCCGCGGATGGTGCGAATCGAAGGATCGTGCAAATCTGAAGGGGCCAAGTGTAGACGGCCGTGCCGCTCCCGCCTCTGCCCACCCACGGCCGCACGCTGGCGGCACGCGTCAGGTCGGGTAGTGCAGGTCCGCCACCCGACCCCAACCGTCCAAGCCGGGCAGGCTGGGGATGGGTGCGCCACCGCCCGGCGGAGGCGGCAACGCCGCCACGCTCTGGGCCGCGGCAAACGCGCTCCCCACCACCCCGAGCCACAGCCCCGTCCTCCGGCTCACGCCCGAGTACCCCAGCCGCGCCACGTTGCGCTTGTCCGTCTCGTTCATGCTCTCTTCCACGCTCGTCAGCCGAGAGAGAATAGCGGATTCGTTCGGCGTTGTGGCGGACCCCTGCGCCACGTCCGTCGCGTTGCCGTACGTGAAATGCACGGCGCGGGGCGGCAGCGGCGTAGCCGTGCCGTTCACCGGCAGCACCGGCCGCGGGTACACCAGCGCGCTGAGACTGCCGCGTCCATTCGCTTGCCCATGTCAGGCCATGTACCCGGGCGGCGGGCACGACCTAAGGCTCGCCACAAGATCGTCGATGCTGTTCGCTATCACGGCAGGCAATGGATCGCCCACAATACGACGTTCGTAATAGTCCCAATAGTATACATGCCCTGACACCTCATCAATGCACAACATGCACCCGCACGCCTCTTCCGCGAGCGGCAGCACGTGTCGCGGCATGGCATCTCGTGTCCATTTTGCTCTCTCGGCTAGAGACAGGAACGCCTCACTGACACCAACTCCGTAAAAACAACGCAGCCGCATAACAGGCGGCACCTGTGGACCATACCCCCACACGTACGGCGTGTGGGGCTCGCACGCGTTGCATGTGAGCAGCAGAGCACGATGCGCACCGCACAATCGCACACCGCAGGCTGCCTCCAGATCGCACACCTGCCTCTCGGTGGCCAACGGCCCTAGCGGACGACACTGGAGGAGCGGTCTTGTCATGGGGCCTGCGGGGGCAGCAGCCCCACGCCCCCCGTATGCCCCGTGCGTTGATGTATCGCCCCGTCGACGAGTTGCATGGTGGCGCCGTCCTGATGGTGATGCCAAGTGAATCCCGACGGTGTAGTGCTGTAGCCCGCCATCTGATTCGCGAATGCTTCGTCGGTTGCGCGGACACCGGACTGGCCATCGGGAAGATGTACCGTCTTCTTGGCGTGGCTGTCAAACACGGGAAAGCCATCCGCGTCGAACGGCACGCCCGTGACCGGATGGTGCCCGCCTGCTAGGTGTCGGTTGCGGATTGCACGCCGCGGGTCGCAGTTATGCACCAGCACGCCGTCGCTGCCGACCAGGTAGTCGGGCACGCCGTCGACGGTCAGGTTGTAGACCGTGGTGCGTTCACCTGTGAACGTCAGGCTCTTCACGCGGGGTGCTCGCCCCGTGGCCCGCGGGTTCTCCGAGGCCAGTTCATCACCGATCCGCAACCCATCCGCCCGCACCCAGCCGCGGCCCTCCACCCAGAACGGGTGCTCATCCGTCGTGCTCAGCGTCTCCTCGTGCCCGTCGCCGTGCAGAATGCGAACATGCAGCAGCGCCGCCTGCTCCGTCACGATCGTGTCCGTGACCGTGTGCAGCACCAGCGCATCCGTCTGCGGGTCGCGCGTGTAGACCTCATCGCCGATCTGCAACTGGTCGATCGGGATCAGACCCGTGGCCGCCCACACCACCGTGGCCCCCGTGAAGCAGCCGCACGCGAGCCCGCCGCTGCGCTTACGGCTCGCCCAGTCCCGGGCCCGGCTGATCAGGTTGGCCGCGCCGTTCCGCCCGTTGCGCAGCGTAGTCGCCAGCCCGTGCTTGGCCACGTACTTGGCCGCGGTGATGGCGCTGCCCACCACCCCAAGCCACAGCCCCGTCCTCCGGCTCACGCCCGAGTACTCCAGCCGCGCCACGTTGCGCTTGTCCGTCTCGTTCATGCTCTCTTCCACGCTCGTCAGCCGAGAGAGAATAGCGGATTCGTTCGGCGTTGTGGCGGACCCCTGCGCCACGCCCGTCGCGTTGCCGTACGTGAAGTGAACGGCACGAGGAGAGGGCGTGCTGCCTACTCGCGCAGCCGTGCGTGAACAACGACATACACATCGTCTTCTGAGCGCCTCTCGGCATTCAGTCGCGCGGCCTCTTTTCCAGCGCGTTCTAAGCCACCCTTGCGCAGGACCTTTGTTATTACAACCGCCAGAGCTTGGTCCTCACTGGAAAGATCGTGCCATCGCAGTAGATCAGCGCGAAGACGAACAATCGCGAAGGGCGCGTCCATGTCATGCGGTGCTGGTTTTTTCGCCATATTTATGGTTTCAGCAGGTTTCCCAACCACTGCCCCGTCTCAGGGTGAAACACATTGCCTGTCAAATCCAGATACACGTTCTCCGCGGCCCCGAGTTCGCCCTTTTTTGAAAGCATGAATGGCATCACTCAGCTTGTATGCGTCGCCGCCATGGTGCTTTGTCAGATGCTTGACAACCTCATCATACCATGCCTCGGTGTTCTTGACTCGTGCGCCTGCATCCTGCAGCCTCTGGAGCCACAGTTTGCACGGATTATTATGCACCACCACACCGTCATGGCCGACGGCGTAGTTGTGCAGGCCCTCCACCTCCAGGTTATGCACCCGAGCCC
>CAZPWW010000006.1:0-144445 GCA_964590885.1 uncultured Phycisphaeraceae bacterium | reverse complement strand
TGAACCCGCGCCGCTTGCACAGCGCCATGATGGCGTCCATCGGCTTGGCGCCCGTCACGCCGGCGGCGGCGGGTGAAGGCTGGACGGGCGGATTGGTCGACGCATCGGCCATGAGAGACTCCCGGAGGGCGGCATAGTACGCGCCGGGGCGGGGCCGCCGGGCTGTCGCACCAGTCGCGTCGCGCTCCCCGAGCGCGCGAAAACCGGCCGGACCCCCATGCGGGAGCCCAGCCGGTGAGGTTCCGGTAGCAGCGCGGCAGCAGCCGCCGCGCGTCAGCCCTGGGGGATCAGACGCACGGCCCGCCGCCGGTCACCGTGAAGAAGAGGGTGATGTAGTCGGACAGGTCGTCGGGGTCGGCCGAGCCGTCGCCGTTGAAGTCAGCCTCGGCGCAGGACCCGGGGAACGCCGCGTTGGTGAAGAAGCAGGTGATGTAGTCGGACAGATCGTCGGGATCGACATTGCCGTCGGCATTGAAGTCGGCGCGGCAGCCGGCGGGCGTCCGGAGATTCACCTGCATGATGAAGCTCGACCCGCCGGTGGCGCGGGTCTGCCACCCGTCGGGCTCCACCTGGCCCGGCGCGTTGAACACGCCGACGAAGTAGGTGCCCGCCGGGACCTCGCCGCCGTTCTGGCCTTCATAGGGGAGGCCGTCGCCGGCGCCGGGCAGGCTGGTGCCGTTGCGGTACGAGAGCTGGGCGTTGACGCCCGGGCCGCTGTCGTTGTCGAAGTTGGTCCCGACGGCGTTGCCCGCCGCGTCATAGAGCACCAGGAACGTGTTGGCCGTGTCGCCGCCCTCGCTGCCGAGGGTGTCGATGTCCAGGAAGTTGCCGGCCTCGCCCGCCGTGACGTTGTAGCTGGTGGTGAACGTCCACCAGGCGATCTGCCGGAACGTGGGCTGGAAGTTGACGCTGGTGATGCCCTCCGGCAGCACCCCCAGGTCGGCGATCACCGCCGGCGCCACCGGATCTGGCAGCGCGCAGTTGCCGGCCGAGCCGACGTTGCTGGTGATCGTCACCGTGACATCGCCGAACTCGACGGAACTGGCGGCATTCACTGCGAAGGCCGAGGCGCCGAAGGTCGTGCCGAATCCCGCCACGGCAAGGAAGTAGTTGCCCGGCGGGAGGTCGCCGTCGTTGCCGTCGAGCTGGGTGGCGTCGCCCTGCCCGTTGCGCCGGCCGTGCGCGAACGTGAGCTGAGGGTCCAGAAGGTTCCCATCGTCATCATCGGCGCTGATGCGATTCCCGTCCGCGTTGTACAGCCCCATCGCGGCGTCGGCAAACGAGGCGGAACTGTCTACGGTGATGTCAAGGAACGTATCGGACGCGACCGTCGCCCCGGTGCCGGGGATCACCACTCTGAACCAGTTCACCGCCCCGGGCATCAGCGTGGTGGTCTGCGAGAGCGTCGGCGAGACGGTGCAGTCAACGGTGCCGAACTCGCTGAACCCAGGCGGAGGGGCCGCCGGGATATCCGCGATGAGCTTCAGGTAGACGTCGCGCCGGTTGGCGAGGCTGCCGGATTGCTCGATCGGATTGGCCAGCGTGCTGGGGTCCAGCACGCCATTGAAGTTGGCGTCGAAGTAGCGTTGGGGGATGCTGCTGCCGGTGGTGGGCGCCAGCGGTCCGCCGCGGGCCCAGCCCTGCAGACCCGTGCCACCCGGGAAGAGCGTGCTGGTCCCCGGGTTGAGGTAGCGGAGTTCGTAGCCGAACTGGCGGTCGCGTGGAACGTTGATGACGGCCGGATTGCCCGCATCGTCGATGATCTGGAGATTGTTGAACCAGAAGAACCCGATGCGGCCGGGCTGCTGGGCGGGGAGCTGAATCCCGTTGAAGCGCACGTGCCCGAGTTCGGTGCTGTAGAAGGGCGGCATCGCCGCGCCCAGGTCGAACATGTCGAAGAACGTGATGAGGGCGTCGAATGTCACCGGCGTTTGCGCGGTCGTCGCCATGGGGAAGCCGATCCCCGCCACCGGCACCGGGTCGGGCACGTTCTGTGCCGCAGGGAACATCGGGAGCTGGATCACGTCGAAGCACAGCGAGGCGCCCCCGTTCTGGAAGAACGTCCCCGCCGCACCGTTTTCCCCGAGGTTGGGCGTCTCGTAAACGAACTGGAACACTTCCGTGGCCGGGAGGGTGCTGTACCCGGCGGGGATGGCCGCCTCGGCGAAGGTCATGCCGGGCGGAGCCGGGAATCCTCCGCCGCCAGGGGCCTGGGCGAGGGCGGTGGCCGTCCCGGCGAGCGCGCAGAGATAGCCCGACAACGATGTCCTTCCGATGATGTTCATGCGAACCTCCATGGCCGCACGCAGAATGCGCGCGACCGTTTCCCCCTGCCTTCGCACCTGTCTATTGCCTCAGGATCTGGCGGCGGTTGCATCGTGCGCCCGAATTCCGGGCACCGGCCCTGCGCTTACGGCGGGCAGGCTCGGCCAGAAACAAACCAGCCGGACCCTTTCAGAGGTCCGGCTGGGAGGTTGTGCGAGGAGGCTTCATCAGCCCCCGTTTTTCTGGCCTAGGCGCACGGGCCGCCGCCGGTGACGGTGAAGAAGAGGGTGATGAAGTCGGACAGGTCGTCCGGGTCGGCCGAGCCGTCCATGTTGAAGTCGGCCTCCGGGCAGGCCCCGGGGAACGCCGCGTTGGTAAAGAAGCAGGTGATGAAGTCGGACAGGTCATCGGGGTCGACGTTGCTGTCGCCGTTGAAGTCGGCGCGGCAGCCCGAGGGCGTGCGGAGCGTGACCGCCAGCGCCACGCTGGACTGCGAGTTGGTGCGGGCCTGCCACCCCGTGGTGCCGAACTCCGCGTCAGAGAGCGAGTCGGACAACGCGACGGCCAGGTAGTAGGTGCCGATGGGGAGCGTATCACCGTTGGTGCCGGTGGCGTTGCAGGATCCGACGCCGGGGCGCGGGCCGGGGTTGCCAAATGAGAGCTGCGCGTGGAGTGTCTCGCCGTCGTTGCAGGAGTTGTCGTTGTGGAAGTTGGCCGAGACCGCGTTGCCCATCGCGTCGTAGAGGGCCATCTCCGGGTCGCTGGTGGCATCAGCGCCGTTGTTGTTGATGTCCAGGAAGTTGGCGGCGTTGGCCGGGCTGATGTCGTAGGGGAGGTCGAAGGTCACCCAGGAGACGATGCCGAAGTCGATATCGACCGAGGCATTGGTGAGGCCCTCCGGCAGCGCGCCCAGCGCGAGCGCGACCGTCGGCGCGATCGGCGGCGGGAGCGGGCAGTTGCTCGTGGGGCTCACGTTGTGCTGGAACGTGACAACCACGTCGCCGCTCTCGACGCTGCTGGTGGGGATGACAAAGAAGCTCGACCCGCCGAAGAGGGTCCCGAAACCGCCCACGGCCAGGTAGTAGGTCCCGGCGGCCAGGTCCCCGTTGCTGCCGTCGAACTCGCGCCCGTCGCCGGTCGCCGCACGCCGGCCGTGGCCGAACGTCAGGGCGCTGAAGAGCAGATCGCCGCCGTCGTCATCGGAGGCGATCTTGATTCCGTTGCTGTTGTAGAGGGCGATGGCGGTGTCGATCTCGAACGACGCGGGCGGGACGCCGGTGGTGATGTCGCAGTAGGTGCTGCTGGGGACGTTCACCCCCGAGCCGCCGACGGCGAACTGGACCCACTGGAAGGCCCCGGCGTTGAGCGTCACGGTGACGGTGTCGGTGCCGGCGCCCGCGCCCTGGCAGTCAAGCGTGCCCGCATCGGTGACGTTGGTCGGCGGCGGCGGCGGCGGGCGGTTGGCTGCCAGCTTCAGATAGGGGGTCCGGTCAGCGGCGACCCGGCAATTGGGGTTGACGGACTGGTGGCAGATGTCCACGTAGGCGGGCATCCCTTGGAGCGAGGGATCGTTGCGCCAGTAGCCGATCCCCGACGAGCCGATGGTGGGGGGCACGCCCGGGCCGCGGATCATGGGCACGATCTGGCTGACGCTGGAGGCCGCAGGGTTCCCGGCCCAGAGCTGGCCGTTGTCGGTGCGCAGACAGCGGACCTCGTACCCGAACGTGTCATCCGGGAAATGGATCGGCGCAGGGTTGCCCATGGCATCCTGGAAGACGTGGAAATTGAACGGGCCGTTGCCCGGGAAATCGGTCTTCCCCCACGCCACGAAGCCCCAGAACGGCGGATGGTTCCGGATCGTCGCGGTGCCAAGCACGTTGCTGAAGAATGCGCACTGTGTCGCGTCGAGATCGAACGTGTCGTAGAAGGTCACCTGCATGTCCAGGTTTCCGCCGGCGAATGGCCCGAACGCGATGTAGGCGAGGTCGAAGGCCGTGGCGTCAACGGGCGCGGTGCCGGCGGGGAACATCGCATCGTTGAAGATCGCCGCGGCGCCGCCGCTGCCACGCGTGCTGGCGGGCGGATTCAGATCCGCGGGGTGAGGCACCTCGAAGATGATCTGCGGAACCAGCGGCGCACCCTCGAGCGCCGGCGGCGTCGGCGACTTCATCGCCCCGCCTCGATAGCCCTTGATCGGCTCTGGCCCGTTCTCGGGCTCAGGCGTCGCGAGAGTCGTTCCCGCCAGCGCACACAACGCCAGCGCGGTCCACCCAAGTCGTGGAAAATCCATTCAGCACCTCCGATGTTTGCGAGCCCCGCACGAACTACACAAGCGCGAGCGGTCGCCCGCATTTCCCAGGGTGGCGATTGTCCCAGATTCTCCGGGATATGCAAGCCCTGACCCCGCGAACATGGCGGTGCAAAAAAAGACCGACCGGGCCCGTCAGGGCCCGGTCGGGAGGTAACTTAGGAGGTTTTCCTTCGTGCTACGCGGGGATCAAAGGCACGGGCCGCCGCCGGCCACGGTGAAGAACAGGGTGATGTAGTCGGACAGGTCGTCCGGGTCAGCCCCGCCATCCCCGTTGAAGTCGGCCTCGGGGCAGGCGCCCGGGAACGCGGCGTTGGTGAAGAAGCAGGTGATGTAGTCGGACAGATCGTCGGGGTCAACGTTGCCGTCGCCGTTGAAGTCGGCGCGGCAGCCCGAGGGCGTGCGGAAGTTGAGGTTCACGGTGAGGCGCGAACCGCTGTCGCTGCGGGCCTGCCAGCCGTCCACGTCGAAGACGGTGTCAAACAGACCGACGCAGAGGTAGTGCGATCCCGCAGCCAGCGTGCTGCCGTCCTGGCCGGCGGCGTTGCAGGCGTCGATGCCCGGGCGGGGCGAAGCGCCCGGATCGCCCAGCGACAGCAGAGACAGCAGCGTGCCCGTGCAGCCGTCGTCGTTGCTGGCGATGAAGTTGCCGAGGCTGTCGTACAGACCGATCTCGCTATCAACCACGTTGGCGCTGCCGACGGTGGTGATGTCGAGGAAGTTCTGCGGGTTCATGCCATCGATGGAGTAGTCGGTATCGAAGGTGACCCAGCGCACCTGGCCGAAGCCGACTTCGGCGACGGAGGCGGTGGTGACGCCCGGGGGCAGGAGGCCCAGGGCCAGGTCGACGCTCGGCGCCACCGGGGTGGGCAGGGCGCAATCCGCGCTCGCCGCCGCGATGTTGTGGTTGACCGTGACGGTCACATCACCGAACTCGACGTGGGCGGCGGGGTTCACGGCGAAGCCCGAGGAGCCGTAGGCCGTCCCGAAGCCGCCGACGGCGATGTAGAAGATGCCGCCACCGGCCAGATCGCCGTGACGACCATCGTACTGGATGCTGTCGCCCAGCGCCGGGCGGCGGCCGTGCCCGAACGTGAGGGCGGGGTTCAGGAGGTCGCCGCCGTCGTCGTCGGACCGGATCCGGTTGCCGGCGAAGTCATAGAGCGCCATGCTGGTGTCAGCGAAGCCGCCATCAGTGGTGATGTCGAGATAGGTGTCGGCCGCGACCGAAGCGCCGCTGGGGCCGAGGGAGAAGCCGTACAGACGGAACTCACCCGGGTTCAGCGTGAACGTCTGCGACACGGTCGTCGCGACGGCGCAGTCCAGCGCGTCCGGAACGCCGCCCATGCGCGGATTGCCGGTGACAATGTCAAACGCGTTGGGGGCCGGCGGCGGGGGAATGTCAGCCCGCAGCTTGATGTACACCTCGCGGGTGCTGGCGGCGGTGCCGAAGTTGAACGCCGCGGTGTTGAGGACCGTGGAATTCACGCCCATGGTCGTATCGCTGGCAACCGGGTCGTTGCGGAAGTACTTCGGGTCCGACGAGCCGGTGACGACGTTGACGACCCCGGGGTTGCCGCGGATGAGCGGAACGATCTGCGTCACGCTGCCGGAGCTGCTGCCGCCGTGGGCCGCACCGTACCAAAGGTTATTGGTGCCGGTCTGGAAGCACTTGACCTCGTAGCCCCAGTTCTGATCGGGGAAGTTGATCGTGATGGGATTGCCGCTGCCGTCAACCAGGGCCAGCGGGTTCTGGAACCACTGCACAAAGCCCCAGGCCGGGGCGATGTTGTTGGCCCGGAACGTGCCGAGCACGGTGCTGTAGAACGGCGCGGCAGCCGCCTGCACCGTCATGTCGATGGTGTCGAAGAACGTGACCTGGAGGTCGAAGTTCGCCGGGGTCGCCGGGGCGGGCCCGAACGCGATCCAGCCGTAGGCGATGCCGTTGACCCCGATGGGGTACGTCACGCCCTGCGCTGGCGGGTAGGTGCGGAAGTTGCCGTCGTTGGCAACGGCCGCGGAGCCACCTGAGCCACGGCTGCCGCCGGTGGTCAGGTCGCTGGGCGACGTGACTTCATAGACCAACTGGTTGACCTCGCTCTGCGGCAGGAACCAGGTGCCCTGCGGAGCCTCGGTCACGGGCTTCAGGGGCAGATTCACCAGGCCGTCGGGATTGGCCATCGCGGTACCGGCCAGCGCAAACAACAGCAATGCGGACGCACGGGTTGCCTTCAACATGAAAACCTCCTCAGCACATGCACCCGCGCGGCAGGCGAACGCCTGACGGCTACGAGTGCCCTCAATAGACGTATCTACCACGGAACGGGGCCGCCGTCAACCAAAATCCGTCCAGCCCGGCCCACGTTTCCGAGTTCCCGGGGTATCGGAGGACCGGCCTTTCACCGGGATTTCAGCCAATGAACCCGGTGAATTGAGTGCCGCGGGCTTCGAAAACCGTGGTTCTCCAGATTCTCGTGAACCCCCCATGTTTACACACCGGCCCACCGTCATCCGGGTGAGGCCGGTCAGGATCATTCGCAGGCCTAGCGCACGTCCGCGGTATGGGGGTTGTGCCACGTTCGCTGGACGCCGTCGGGCACGTCATGGGCGATGAGGGAATCGGACCCCGGCGGGCCCCACGAACCCGGAAGGTAGGTCTCGATGTTCTGGCGCATGGCCGTGGAGTTGAGGAACGGTTCGCAGATGCGCCACCCGCCCTCGACCTCGTCGCGATGCTTATAGAGGGTCCGATCACCCCGGATGGCATCGAGGATCAGGGGCCCGTAGGCCTCGATGACCTCGCCCCCGAACCGTTCGAGGTAGTCCAGGTCGAGCTTGGCGGAGTCGAGCTTCATGCCCGGGCCGGGGACCTTGCCCTCGATGCGGAGGGAGATTCCCTCCCGCGGGGCGATGTTGATGATCATGCGGTTGGCGGGCCGGTAGGCCAGCGAGGAATCGATCTTGGCGAACATGTTGGTCGGCGGCTTCTTGAACTGGATGACGACCTCGGTGAGTTTCGAGGCCAGTCGCTTGCCCGAGCGCATGTAGAACGGCACGCCCGCCCAGCGCCAATTGTCAAAGTGCAGCCGCATCGCCGCGAAGGTCTCGGTCTTGCGCGACTCCACCACGCCCTTCTCGTCCACGTAGGCCACGTCGTCGGGCTTGCCGGAGTTGCCCTTGCCGTACCGTCCGAACACGCCGAATCTCGGCACGTCGGCGGCGGCGAGGGTCGGTGAGGAGTCAAGGAACTTGATCTTCTCGCGCATGATCGATGCCGCGTCGAATGAACTGGGCGGCTCCATCGCCACCAGCGTGAGCACCTGGAGCAGGTGCGACTGGATCATGTCGCGCAGAGCGCCCGCGGTGTCATAGAAGTTCGCGGCGCGAGAGCCGACGGTAACGGTCTCGGCGGCGGTGAGCTGGACGTGGTCGATGTAGTTGCTGTTCCACAGGGGCTCGAAGATGGCGTTGGCAAACCGCATGACCAGGACGTTTTGGACGAGTTCCTTGCCCAGGTAGTGATCGATGCGGTAGATGGCCTCCTCCTCGAACGCCCGTCCGAGGCAGCGGTTCAGCGAGACGGTGGAGGCGAGGTCGACGCCGAAGGGCTTTTCGACGATGATCCGCTGCCACGGGAGATTCTCCTGGTTGATTGAGCACCAGCGCCGCCCCTCGTTGACGAGGCCCGATGCGCCGATGTTGTCGATGATGGGCTCGAAGAGGTTGGGGGATGTGGACAGGTAGAAAAGGATGTTGGGCATGTCGCCCTGGCGGTTGATCTTCAGGTCCTTGCCCAGCGCCCCGAGCCGCTTGGCCATGGGACCGAACGCATCGCCCTGGGACGCATCGCCGGCGTGGTAGAAAATCCGCTTGGCGAAGGCCTGCCACTTGGCGTCGTCGTAGTTGGCCGAGTGATCCTTCACCCACGGGCCCAGTTCGGTCCGCCACGCATCGTCGGACTTCTCGCTTCGTGAGGTGCCGAGGATGGCGACGCCCTTGGGCAGCCGCCCCTGCCGGTCGAGGTCGTAGAGCGCGGGGACAAGCTTGCGCTTGGTCAGGTCGCCGGAGGCGCCGAAGATGACGATGACGCACGGTTCGGCGGTCAGCAGGGCAGGGTTTGGCATGGAGGAGATGGTACCGGAACGCTGCGCCGCGTTCAGGCCGCTGCGTGGTGGGGAAAGGGTCGGGGTCGAGGGCGGGCCCCGGGAGCCCCGCCGTCGGGACTACCGTCGCGCCCCGATGCACCCGACGGCCCGCCTCACCGACGCCAACGCCAACCGTGCCCGCGAAGCCCTTCGCGTCATGGAGGATGTGGCGCGATTGGGCCTCGACCACGCCGGACTTGCAGAACGAGCCAAGGCCGTTCGACATGGCCTTGCGGCCGCCCTGGTCGCCGCGGGGATCGATGGGCTCGCGGGCCTGGCGGTGCGGGACACCGCCGGCGACGTGGGGACGCAGATCAGCGGGGCCGGCGAGGGACAACGGGCGGGTCTGCGCGAGGTCGCCGCGGCGGCCTGCAAGCGACTGACCGAGGCGCTCCGCGTGCTCGAAGAGTGTGCGAAGGTCGGGCCCGGCGCGCCCACGGGCCCGGGCGACGGCGCGTGGCAGCACATCGAGGCCCTGCGATACCGCGCGTATGACCTCGAACGCGATCTGATGCTGGCGCTGGGCACGGGCCGCGCTGTGCAGTGGCGATTGTGCGTGCTCATCACCCAAGCGCTGTGCCGGCGGCCTTGGGAGGAGGTGATCGAGGGCGCCCTGACCGGCGGCGCCGATTGCCTCCAGCTTCGAGAAAAGCACATGACCGACCGTGAACTGCTCGGGCGGGCCCGGCGGCTGGTGGAGATGTGTCGCCGGCGTGCGGTGGTGATCGTCAATGACCGACCCGACATCGCCCTGCTCGCCGGCGCCGACGGCGTGCACCTGGGCCAGACGGACCTGCCGGTTCGGGCCGTGCGGGAGCTCGCCGGTTCGCGCCTGCTCGCGGGTGTTTCAACGCACGACCTCGCCGAGGCGCGCGCCGCGGTCCACGCCGGCGCGGACTACTGCGGTGTCGGTGCGATGTTCGCAACGCCGACCAAGCAGCGGATGGTCAGCGGCGCGACCTACCTGCGCGAGTACCTGGCCGTGCCGGTGCTGGCCGGCGTCCCGCACCTGGCGATCGGCGGAGTGACACCGGAGAACGCGCGCGAACTCGCCGCCGCCGGCGCCCGGGGCGTTGCGGTGAGCGCGTGCGTGTGCGGCGAGGAGAACCCCGAGCACGCGTGCCGGGCGCTCTGCGCGGCCCTGAGCGTGCCGGCCAAAAGCGGCGAGGCGGCGCAGGCTCTGGTGGAGCCCACGCCGCCCGTCGCATGAGGTGGTCTGGGGTCCGCCTACCGCCGGCGCCGCCGCAGGCCCGCGCCCGCCGCCAGCGCGAGGAGGCCCGCCGCCGGGGCGCCCGGCACGGCCTGCGGCTCGCTGTAGAAGAAGTCGTCCGCCGCGACGATGTCTTGGAAGTTGACGTCGTTGAAGCCGTCGGTCACGCCCGGGGCCATCGCGGTGTTGCCGAGGGTCATGCGGATGCTTGCCACGCGCTCGCCGGCATCAAACGACACGCCGAGGAACGAGAGGCCATTGTTCGCTGGCGCGGCGAAGGCCCGGTGGAGCAACTGCCCGCCCTCGTCGAAGAAGTCGATGAACGTGCTGTTGTCGAGGTCGACGTCCGTGAAGACCGCCCCGAACCCGAAGACCGTGGCGGCGGTTGTCGGGCTCGACGGGACGAAGAACCGCCCGTCGATCACCGTGCTGCCCGCACCGGCGAACAGCCGCTGCTGGCTGAACGCCTGGAAGATCGTGTTGTACTGCGGGCTGATGTTGCCGAAGCGCAGGTTCGGGTCGCCCGGGTCGGGGGCATTGCGCTGACTCACCTGCACGCCCGCGCCCGGCGAGGTAAACTCGGCGCCGCGCGGCGAGCCGGCGACCGCGCGGTTGAAGAAGTCCGCCGGCATGAGCCCGGGTGATGCGAAGGCATCGAGTCCGGCGGCGTCCCAGTTGATCTCGCGCCGTCCGGTGGCGAACGGCCCGCCGCCGACGCCGTTGTTCGCTCCGCCGAGGCTGATATCGATGCGGAATTGGTCGACCGCCGCCTGGATCGATGCGGGATCGGCCCCGGCGGCAGAACGAACCACCGGCGATGCCGACACGCCGGCGGCGAGCGCGGCGACAGCGGCGGGTGGGATGAGCAGGATGAATCGACGAGTCATTGAACCTCCCTCTGGTGCGACACCGGCACAACGACCGCGCGGGGGCTCGGCGAGCCTGCGCACCGCTCGGCGTGCATGGGCGTGGGACAAGAGCCCGATGTCTGTCACGCCGCGGTCATTGCGGAGACATGCGACAAGTGCTCGCCGAGCGGGCCGCGAAATGGCGAGACGACCCGGTCAGCAGCCGGCTATCGAGGTTGCATGAGCGGTCGGAAATCGCGGGTCCATCGCCGGCCTACACCGCCGCCATGCGCAGAATGGTTCCCAGGCCCTCGCCCTCGCCTGTACGGGCGCTCAGGAGCGCGGTCTGGCCGATCGCCAGCGTTCGGGCCAGGTCGATCGCGCCGGCGCTCAGGTCGCTGGGCCCGGCGTGCAGGAGCGTGGCGATCTGTTCCCCCAGCTCGGCGGCGAAGCCGCCGACGGCGTCGACCTCGGCGGCCCTGGGTGAGTGTGGCTTGAACGCCTGCTTGGGCGTCCGGCGCGCGCGCGACTGGTCGAGCTTCTCGCCGCCAATCCCGATCCATTCGAACCCGTCGTTGTAGATGCGCAGCCGCCCCCCGGCGCCGACGAGCGTGAGCACGCGTTCCCATCGGCCGGCCTGATTGCTCGCGAGGATCGAGCAGGCCCGACCGTCCGCGAAGCGGATGTGCGCCGTGAGGTCGCCGTGAAGGCCCCGCAGCGTTTCGCCCGGCAGCGTGTGCACGGCCTGCCCCGCGTGGGCGCCGGTGAACGATGCGTCCACCGTCTCAGGCTCGCCGACGAGGTTCAGGCACAGGTCCATGGCATCCAGCACGCGCGCGCCCAGCGTGCCGTGGACCGGCGCGCCAAGGCACACGATGCTTGCAGAACGGATGGCGCCGAACTGCGCGATGACGTCGCGCGCGTCCCGCAGCGCGCTGGATGCGCGCGAGAGCGGCATGAACCTCGCCCACCGCGCGGCGGAGTTGCCCGTCCCGCGAAGCGACTCAAGATCGTGCCCGGGCGCACCGGTGGCGAGTTCCAGGAGCGACGCGGGCAACGGTTCCAGTGTGGCCACCGCGGTCCCGCGCGCCGTCGCCTGGCGGAGCGCGTCGGCGTCCTCCGCCGGCCGGGCCTCACCGAACTGATCGGACGCGGCGAGGAGGAAGAGCGAGGGCTTGGTCGACGCGATGGCATTCCGCAGATCCGTCAGCGGTTCGGCGTCGAATGCCCGCGCGAGCTCGGCGCTCCGCCCCGGCGCACCGGTTCCCGCGGCGATCACCCGGACGCCGGCTGCGGCGGTCGCGGCCTGCACCATCGACGCCTGGTCAGCGTTGAGCCAGACCGCGACGGTGGGGGCAGCGGGCGGTGCTGGGGCCACGACTTTGGGCACACAGGCATGGTATCAGCCGGCGTCCGGGGTTATCCCGATCCCCGGGCGGCCGAGCGCCTTCCGGCCCGGTGTGCCCGCCGAATCACGGCCCCTGGCCTTTGCCCCCGCGGCCGACGACCCCTATCGTTGCGACCTGTCTTTGCCGGGCCCCCCGGGAAGACGATCGGAGCCAGGCATGTCCACCCACAAAAACAAGCCGCACAAGGGTCTGCTCAAGCGCGTGCGGCTCACCAAGTCGGGCCTTGTCAAGCACAAGAGCGCCAATAGCAAGCACCTCAAGAGCGGCAAGTCGCCCAACCGCCTGCGCCGGCTCCGCAAGTCGCGGCTGGCCTCCAATGCCGAGATGAACCAGCTCGAGTTGATGCTGCACCGTCGGGTCCGCGGGCGCGACCAGCCCCTCACGGCGCAGCGTCGCAGCCCGTCGCCGGCGGAGCGCAAGGCCGCCCAGGCTGCCGCGGCCGCGGAGCAGAAGAAGAACTGACCTGTTTTGCGCGGCATCCGCCGTGCGTCAATATTCCCGCGATTGTGCGGGGTCTGTCCGACGGGAACCAAGCCGGGCCACCGCCCGCCCCGACCGGACGCAATTGGGAGTCTCGTCATGCCACGGGTACGCAAAGGCGCCGCACGAACGCAGCAGAGGGCTCGTCTGCGGAAGATGACCAAGGGGTACAGCAAGAGCCGCACGGCGCAGCGCGGCGAGATGAAGCAGGCCGTCCGCTCCAGCGGGTGGTATGCCTACCGCGACCGGCGCGCCAAGAAGCGCGACTTCCGCGCCCTCTGGATCACCCGTCTCACCGCCGCGTGCAAGATGCGCGGCACGCGCTACAGCGTGTTCCTCAACGGCCTCAAGCACGCCGGCATCCTGCTGAACCGCAAGATGCTCAGCGAACTGGCCATCCGCGACCCCAAGACCTTCGACGGGATCGTGCAGACGGCACTGGCCGCCATCAAGAAGCCCGCCAAGGCCGCCTGAGTGCATCGTGACCGGCCCGATGTCGGTATCGCACCGCCCGGAGGTTTCGCGTGCGCACGTGGTGGGTGACCAACCTCCTGCACACGCCCGGCGGCACAGTGGTGCTGGTTTCGTGGCTGGTCTGGGTCGTCGGCTCGATCGTGCTGCACGAACTGGGGCACGGCTGGGCGGCGCTGGCGTGCGGTGATGACACACCGAAGGCCACAGGCCACATGACCTGGAACCCGCTGGTCCACATGGGCTGGCCCAGCCTGATCGTCCTGGCGCTGCTGGGGATTGCCTGGGGCGTCATGCCGGTGAACCCGGCGAACTTCCGGGGCCGCTTCGATGACGCCATCGTCGCGCTCGCCGGACCGATGATGAACGTGGCGCTGGCCCTCGCGTGCATGGTGCTCTTCGCGGTCTGGGTGGGCGCGGCGGGAGGCTTCTGGTTCGGCGTGTCCGCGCCCGAGAGCCTCTACGACAACGTTCGTACCTTCCTGCTCATCGGGGCCAAGCTGAACATCGCCCTGGCGATCTTCAACCTGCTCCCGGTGCCGCCGCTGGACGGGTCACGCATCGCCGCCAGCATCGTCCCCGGGGCTCGCGAACTGCTCTCCACGGGCGTCGGGCAGGTCGCGGCGCTCCTGGTGCTGGTCGGGCTGTTCATGTATGGCGGGGGTCTGCTCTTCAGCGTCGCGGGGCGAGCCGCCGGGGCGGGGATCGACGCGAGCGTGCGGGTGCTCGTGCCGAGCGCCCGTTCGACCGGGCCGTGAGGGCGTCGAGGCGCGCCGCGGGGAGCGCCCGCTCGCTCACCAATCCGCACAGCTTGTACAGCACGCGCGCGCCGACATTGGCATCGAGTTCGGGCTCGTCGACGCAGCGTCCCGGCGCAACCTCTACCAGGTCGAACCCCAGCACCGTCCGCCCCGAGTCGGCCAGCAGCCGCAGGATCAACGCCGCCTGGTTGAAGGAGAGCCCACCGGGGACCGGCGTGCCCGTGTGCGGGCACAGCGCGGGATCCAGCGCATCGATGTCGAACGAAACGTAGACGTTGCGCGGGAGCGGCGCTAGCGCCTCCTTCACCAGGGAGACGAACCTCTCGCCCGACAGCATGCGCGCCGCCCAGTCAGCGTCGAAGTGCGTGACGATCCTCTTTCCGAATGCCTTTGCCGCCGCGATCTCGCCTTCGCTGTAATCCCTGATCCCGATCTGCACCATCCGGCGCACCTCGGGCACCTGGTCAAGGACGTTGAACATGATCGACGCGTGGGACCAGCGGAACCCCTCGTACGCCGCGCGCAGGTCCATGTGCGCGTCAAGATGGAGCACGCCCAGACCCCCCTTCGGATCCAGGGCCCCGGCGAGATCGGCACAGGCGCGGATCGCGCCGAACGGCGTTGAGTGGTCGCCCCCGAGCAAGCCCGGCGACTTTCCACCGTAGAGGATGGCGGCGAACGCTCCGTACGTCAGGTCATTGACGCCCTGGCCCATCTCGTCAATCCGGGCCACCGCCTCCGCGTCCTCGGGCCCTGCGCCGCCCTTGGCGATGATCGGCTCGGCGATCGCACGCGCGGCGCCGAAGAGCTCCACCAGCGACGAGGGCTCGGTGGAGAGGTGCACGCCGTGCTTGTACACGGGTCCGAAGTGATGATCCAGCAAGTCCACCTGGCGCGAGGCGCGAAGAATCGCCGCGGGCCCAAGCGCGGCGCCCGCCTGGTACGACGTCGTGGCGTCAAACGGCAGCGGGACGATCACCACCTTCGACTCGTCGAAGGTGTGGGGCAGGCCGAAAAGGCCTGAGTCGGGCGCCGCCGCGGCGTTGGGATCAAAGGGCATGGGGTCTCGCACAGAAGGCGGAAGGGTGAGAGCCGAATGATACGGGGAGGCGGGCCGGCTCGCGCACCCCAGCCCGGGTATGCTCAGATGGCGCCGCCGCGCACGGCACACGGGGACCAGCATGCCCGATCAACCGCACCAGCACCCAACAGGCGATGATGCCGGTCAGCCCGACGCCGGCGCGATCCCCGTCGACGGATCCTCCGCCGCGCCCCCGCCTCCCGCGAGGAAGCCCGGTCGTCCGAGCCTCGAAGGCGCGCCCTTGATCGAACTGGCCGACGCGCTCCCCTGCCCCAAGTGCGGGGCGAAGATGGATCACGACGCCGTCGTGTGCATGAAATGCGGCTACGACATGACCGCCGGACGCGTCCGGGAGACCGCCGTCGGGGCGCCCGTGGAGGTCGTGCAAGCCCCGGAGGCGGTCGAGTTCTGTGCGCCCGGGCGGCTGGACACGCTGGCCCTGGTGATCATCGGCGGCATCCTCCTTGGCGCCACGATGCTGGTGGCCGGTTGGATGATGCCGGAGGCCGCCACCGCCGCCAACCGCGCCGCGTCGGTGGGCGGGGTGGTCCTCGAGGTGCTGATCCACGTCGGGACGGGGCTCGTGGCCGTTGCCGGCGCGGCAGCGCTCTCCAAGCAGCGGTTCGGACGCGTGGATCTCGCCGCCGCGCGCATCTTTGTCGCCCTCTGCGCATTCCTGCTGATCACGCGGCTGCGGTACGACCCGCCCGACGCGCACACCATCGTGCGCGCCGGCGTGGCCTTCGTGCAGTGGGTCGGCGGCATGACGCTGTACTGGCTCGTGGTCATGGGCCTGTTCTGGAAGCCACCGCGGGAGGCCGGCCTGGTGGGGGGCCTCCATTTGACGCTCTACCTTGGGCTGAACGTGCTCGTCGCCGCGCAGGCGTGGCTCTGGACAGCGGCGCAGGTCGCCGCGGGGGCGGCGAAATGACGTTGCTGGAGGGGTCGGGGCTGTTGGCCGGGCGCCCGGGCGCGTCGGCCGTGGCGGCCCGCGCCCGCGGCCTCCACGGGGTTGAGTACGACGTGCCGCCGGTGCTGATCGCGCTGGCGCCGGGTCGGGTGAACCTCATCGGCGAGCACACCGACTATTGCGGCGGGCTGGTTCTCCCCATCGCGATCGATCGCTGGACGGCCGTCGCGGTCTCACCGGGGCGCGACGGCCTCACGCGCCTCCTGGCGGCCGATCTGGATGAACGCGCGCAGGTCGCCATCGGGGCTCGTCCCAGCGGCGCCCAGGTGCGCGAGGAACGGCCGCGCTGGATGTGGTACGCCCTGGGAGCGATGGAACAGGCCCGCCGCTTTGCCGAAGCGCGCGCCGGCCCGCCCGCGCCATGCTTTGACATCACGATCACCAGCACCGTCCCCTCTGGTGCCGGGCTCTCGAGCTCCGCCGCGCTGGAAGTGGCGCTGGCCGCGGTGCTCTGCCGGTCCATGGGCGTCCCTGCCTCGCCGGTCGAACTCGCCGGCATCGCCCGGGCCGCCGAGCACGAGTTCGCCGGCGTCCCCTGCGGCATCATGGACCAGCTCGCCTCCGCGTGCGGGGAGCACGACGCGGCGATGCTGATCGACTGCGCCGGCGAACAGACCCGTGCCGTGCCGCTCTGGCCCGGCGCGGGAGTGGAGAGCGTCGTCGCCGTCATCAACACCCATGTGCGCCGGGAACTGGCCGACGGGACCTACGCGGCACAGGTCGAGGCCGGCCGGCGCGCGGCCCAGGCGCTGGGCGTCCCGTCGCTGCGCGAAGCGACCGAGGAACTGCTGGGCGGCCGCGCCGCGGCGATGGACCCCGCCTGCCTGCGGGCGGCGACCCACGTCATCGGCGAGAACGCCCGTGTGGCGCAATTCGTAAAGCTCCTCGAAAGCGCGGCCCCCACCCGGAACGCCTCGGTGCTGCCGTCGCTCGGCTGGCTGCTCCTGGAATCACATCGGTCGCTGCGCGACTACGGCGTGTCATGCCCCGAACTGGACTGGGTGGTGGACCATTCACTCCTGCAGCGCGGGGTGCACGGCGCGCGGCTCACCGGCGCCGGCGGTGGCGGGTGCGCCATCGCCCTGGTAGACCAGGCCGCGTTCGCCGACTTCGCCGCCCGACTCGGCGCGGAGTACCTCGCCTGCTTTGGCCGGCCGTGCACCATCGACCACGTGCGGGCCGTCGATGGTGCCGTTGTGCTCGATGGCGACGCGGCCTCGGGCACGGCATAGCGATCAGGCGTGCGTCGCCGCCCATGCCGCGACATCGGCTGGCGTATTGAGATTCACGTGCACCGCGGCGTCCTCGACGCCCACCACGCGGATTCGTCCCGCCACCAGCCGGTCAAGGCGCGCACCCGGCGGCGCCGGCAAGATCACTTCCGCCGCTATGGCCCACGGCAGGTGCAGCGGATGCCCGCCCCCCGTGCCCGGTGCGGTGGCGGCGTGCCGGGGCGCTGCGACATCGTGCGTCGCGGCAAGCGCGCGCCACGTTGCAGGCTCGGCGGCAGGAACGTCGATGGGCAGGATGAATACGCCGCCGGGCGCAAACGCCGTAGCGGCCCGCAGACCCACGCGCACGCTCTCAAACATTGGCGCGTCGGGGTCTGCCGATTCGCACCGCAGCGAGGTCGTCGACATCGCCTCCTGAACCTCCGGTGATACGACCCAGATCGCCTCGACCCCTGCATCGGTCAGGCGCCCAGCCTGCACCTGCCACCACGCCCGCCCGCCGATAGCCATGAGGGCCTTCGGCACCCCCATGCGCCGGCCTCGCCCGGCGGCCAGCACGATCACCGGTGGGAGCGCCGGCCCGATCGCTCCGGTCTGGGAGTCACGTGGAGGCATGGGCGCGAGCCACGAGGAGGAGTCGTCCCGCAATCGACGCGGCGACCTCGCCGGGAGCCTTCCCCATGTCACCCAGGCCCATGGGGCACTCGACACGCTCTATGCGGTCGGCTCCGATCCCCGCCCCCGCCAGGCGACCGAAGAAGCAGGCCCGCTTGCTGCGGCTCCCGATCAATCCGACGTACACCGGCAGCGGCGGATGGTCCAGGATCGCGTGAAGCAGGCGGAAGTCTGTGTCGTGGTCGTAGGTCATGACGCACACGGAGGTCTCGCCGGGCCGGTCGGCCGCCGCGGCGAGCCCCGCGTCAAAGGTGGTGAGCCTGGTCGCCCCCGGGAATCGCTCTGGTGTGTTCCAATCGGCGCGGTCGTCGGCGACGACAACCTCCAGCGCTGATCCCTCCAGCACGCGTGCCAGGGCCATGGAGACGTGGCCTGCTCCGAAGATCACGATCCGCCCGCGCGGGCCGACGTATTCGACGAAGACGTCCATCGAGCCGCCGCAGCACTGGTCGGCATCCTGGAGCAGCGACAGGCTCTCGATGCCCGACGTGCGGCGCTCCAGGTGCAGTCGCGCCGCCTCGATGACCATCTGCTCCATCCGCCCGCCCCCGACGGTCCCGATGATGGACGCGGGCCGGGCGTCATCGTGCGCGCCTGCGCCGGGGACAAAGAGCATGCGAGCGCCCGGATCCCGCGGCGTACGACCCTTGGCGCCCACCACCGTGGCCATCACGAACGGCCGCCCGCGGGCGGCAAGATCGGCGGCGGCGGCGAGCGTGTGGCGCGGGTCCGACATAGGCCTCCCGACGGTAGGATCAGCGCGGGCGGGCGGCCCTCGAGCGCACCGGACCGGGGAAGAAAAAGGCCCCGGAGCGATCTCCGGGGCCTCTGGTGGCGTGATGCACGATCCGGATCGCGGCCGCGCTCGGCTTCAGCAGCCCGCGAAGAACGCGGTGATGAAGTCGGAGAGGTCGTCAGGATCGCTGTTGCCGTCGCCGTTGTAGTCGGCCTCGGCGCACGCCGGGACCGCGAAGAAGCAGGTCACGTAGTCGATCAGGTCGTCGGGGTCGAGGTTGCCGTCGTTGTTGAAGTCCGCGGCACACGGCACCGAGGGCGTGGGGACCGGCAGATTGGGGACGGCGACGCTCGCCAGGGTGCCGGGCTTGAAGAGGGCGATGGACCCCTCGCCGGTGGTGGGGGGCACGTTGCTGGTGAAGCCGAAGTTGTACATCGTGTCCCACCGCAGCGCATTGGCGTTGGCGTTCTGGGCGAAGGTCTCGGTGGAGAAGGTCAGGGAGTTTGCGCCCTTGGTCATCGTCCACGGAGCATTGCTGTAGGGTTCGCCCGAGTGATAGAGCGGCGCGTGGAACGTGAATGCGGTCGGGTCATCCGCCGCGCCGGGGAACGGCACGCTGAATGACTGCGCGGAACGGTCGGAGTTGAGGTTGTAGACCGCGTACTCATAGCGCCACTGGCCGCCCCCGAGGTCGGTCACCTTGCCGGCGACCCAGAAGCGGGAGCGGACGAAGGTGGTCCCCGCCGGGTTCTGCGGACCGCCATTGGGAGCGCGATAGCCCGTGCCGGGGTTGTCCACGTCATCGTGATCGGCCGAGACGAGCGTCACGGTCGGATCGGCGGTGCGCCACGCGAAGATCGCGGGCTGCTGCGTCACCGTGCTGCCCACGAAGGAGGGCGATGAGTTGTTGATCGTGCCGGCATTCACTTCGCGCCAGGAGTTGTTGTTGAGCCCGTTGATCGCCACCGTCGCACCCGGCCGTACGAACTGTGCGTCGTCGGCCGTCACATAGTGGCCCTCGACGAAGAACCGCGTGCCGGCGGGCTGACCGGTCACGTCGCTGGTGGGCACCTGCAGGCGCTGGCGGACCGTGGTCTCGCCTGCCGTGCCGTTGTTGCGCACGAACGGCGAGGTGCCCAGGGCGGCGTTCACAATGTTCTTGGCGCCCTGGTTGGAGTTGTTGCCGTTGAGACTGGCGCCGTACGTGTCCGAGCAGTTGATGCCCAGCGCGTCGCCGCCGATGCTCTGATAGGTCTGCGAGCTGTAGCGCCAGATGCGCGAAGAATTGGTCCCGCATCCGCCGCAGCCCGCCGAGTTGGTCGAGACGAACCCGTGCTTGAGCCACGATTGCCCGAGCTGTTCGAAGCGCTGGTAGGCCCCGTAGCTCCGGAGCCGGTACATGTTCTGACCGATCACGGGGTGGTGGGTGACGTTGAAGTCGGGCGTGTAGTTCGAGTTATCGATCCACACCACCGGGAAGTCGCCCGGGTTGCACGAGGTGGTTCCAACCGCGTACGCAGTGATCGTGCCGGTGGAATTGGTGCCGTAGCGGGCAACGTCGGTCACCACCGCGGTGATCACATCGGGCCCGAGCGTGGGGTTCGGGGTCGACGTGTGCGACACGGTGAGGGAGTACTGCCCCTTCGTGCCCGAAACGCCGGAGACGCGGATCCTGTAGATCGCGCCGGCGCTGGCCTGAAGGCTGACGCGGGCCCGGCCGTTGGCGCACGGGCTGTACCCATCGTTGCAGCCGGCAATCACCGTGCCCCCCGGGCAGGCGTTGGTCCGCAGGCTCACCACGGTGGGGTAATCGGTGATCGGCGAGCAGGTGTCCAGCGTGAGCGTTCCGTTCGCCGGCACCGTCACGCTGTACCACACATCCGCCGTGGCGTTTGAGTTCCCGCAGTTCCCCGAGGCCGAGTCGTTGGTGGCGTTGCTGGTCGATCCGGTGACCTCGACGGAGCCGTTGGCGGCCAGCACGATGACCTCGGCGTTCGCGCACGCGTCGTTGGCCGGCTGGGCCAAGGCGACCGCGCTTCCCATTGCCAGCCCCGCGGCGGTAACCAACAACAAGCCCGCGCTCTTCCGGTTGTGCATGTCAACTCCCTTGATGTGTGAACAGACCCGTCCCGGTGCTGAACCAAGATACCCCACGTCCGCCGGGGGTGCCAGATACCCCGGTAGTCGGCCAGCGTGCTACCGGCCGCAACGGATTGCGTTGCGGCCGGAGATACCCCATTTCAACAGAGTCCGTTCGCCGCTGGGAACCCAATGAAAAGCGGCCTCCCCTGTGGGAGGCCGCCGGTGTGGATCACAACTTCCCGTCGCCGCGAAACCGGGCTTAGCAAGGACTGAAGAAGGTCGTGATGTAGTCCGCCAGGTCGTCAGGGTCGACGTTGCCGTCCACGTTGAAGTCCGCCTCGGTGCACGCGCCCGGGATCGTGACCTGCGTAAAGAAGCAGGTGATGAAGTCGGAGAGGTCGTCAGGATCGACGTTGCCGTCCTGGTTGAAGTCGGCAGGGCAGCCCGCCGGAGGAACTGTCGGCACCGGGACGTTGATCGCCGTCGTGCTGGTCACGGTCCCGGGCTTGAACAACCCGATCGACGCGTCCCCTGTTTCGGGCGGATACGAGGACGTGAACCCGAAGTTGAACATCTGGCCCCACCGCATGGCGTTGGCGGTGTCGCTGCCGGCGTTGTAGGGCTGGTTGGTCGCGAAGGTCAGCATTCCGTTGGCCTTGGTCATGGTCCAGGGAGCGTTGCTGTAGGGCTCGCCGGAGTGCCAGCGTGGCGCGCGGAACGTGAAGCCGGTTGGATCCTCAGCGTTGCTGCCGTAGGGCACGCTGAAGCTGCTGGCGGCGCGGTCCGAATTCTGGTTGAACACCGCGTACTCATACCGCCACTGCCCGCCGCCCAGGTCGGTGACCTTGGCGGCCACCCAGAACCGCGAGCGGATGAACTTGGTCCCGACGGGGTACTGCGGCCCGTTGGTGATCGGGTCCTTGTAGCCCGTGCCCGGGTTGGGCTCGTCGTCGTGGTCCGCGGCCACGAGGGTGACCATGGGATCGATCTGCCGCCACGCGTGGATCGCCGTCTGCTGCTGCACCGTTGAGCCGCTGAACTGCGTGCTCGAGGCGCCGCCAAGCCCGGTCCAACTCGGATTCAACTCGCGCCACGACGCGTTGTTGTTCGCGTTGAACGCCACATCCTGCAACGGCCGGACGAACTGCGCGTCATCCGCCGCGACGTACTGACCCTCGACGAAGAAGCGCGTCCCGGCCGGCTGGCCGAGGATATCGGTTCCAGGGACCTGCAGACGCGCGCGGCTCACGCTCTCGCCGGTGCTGTTGCCGCGAACCCACGGCGACGTGCCACGGCTGACGTGCACGATGTTCTTTGCGCCCAGGCCGCCCTGGCTGCCGTTGAGGGACGCGCCGTAGGGGTCCGAGCAGTTGATGCCGAGCACTTCGCCGCCGACATCCTGGTAGTTCTGAAGGCTGTGGCGCCAGATGTGGTCGGCGGTGGTGTTGCCGCCGCCGGTGCAGGCGCCGCAGTTCGTGCCGTTGACTGAGACGAACCCGTGCTTGAGCCACGACTGGCCCATCTGCTCGAAGCGCTGATACGCCCCGTAGCTCCGCAGGCGGTACATGTTCTGCCCGATCACCGGATGCTGGGTCACATCAAAGTCGGGGGCGAAGGTGTTGTTGTCAATCCACAGCAGCGGATAGTCGCCCCGATTGCACGACTCGGTGCCGACCGAGTACGCGCGGAAGCCGGCACTGTCGATGCCGTAGTAGGACACGTCCGTCAGCGAGTTCACGATCACGTCCGGGCCCAGCGCCGGATTCGGCGGCTGCGCGGGCGGCGGCGGCGGTGCATGCGTCACGCTGAGGGTGAAGGTGCCGGTGGCGCCGCTGAACCCGCCGACGCGGATGCGGTACGTCGTGCCCCCGGTGACGTTGTTCAACGTAACCACCGAGCGGTTCGCGGTGCATGCGTCATCGTTGCAGGCCAGCGACGCCGGCGGGCACGCGGCCGCGCTGTGGAAGCTCACCACCGTGTCGTAGGACGCGGCCGTGCATGTCTGGGCCGTCAGCACGCCATTGGCCGGCGCCACGACCGAGTACCACACGTCCGCCGTGGAGTTCGATGACCCGCACGTCGTCGTGCCGTCCACCGACCCGCCGACGGTCGTTCCTGTCACGGACGTCGTCGAGTTCGACGACACCACGATGACCTGCGCATCTGCACAGGCGTTGTTGGCCGGTTGTGCCGCGGCATAGCCCGCCGAGACCATCAGCGCCGCGGCTTCGACCAACCGGGCCGCTCGTGCACGATTTCGATTCTTCATGCGCCATTCCTCCAAGTGGTAAGCCTGCGTGGGCGGGGCGAATGCCCCGGAAACATGGCATCGGGAAAAAGCATACCTCCGAACCGGGCTCGGAGCCACGAGCAAGTCTGTGAATCCCGGTAATCTGTCGGGCGCACCGTCCGCTAGAGGCACCCTGTGAAGAAGGCGGTGATGTAGTCCGACAGGTCGTCAGCATCGATCTGGCCGTCGTGATTGAAGTCCGTTCGCGGGTCGCGCGGCGATGAAAAGTACGCCGTGATGTAGTCCGAGAGGTCATCGGCGTCCAGGTTCCCATCGCCGTTGAAATCAGCCGCGCACGAGGACAGCGTGATCGCGCCGAAGTCCATCAGCGCCGGGGCGCTTTTGCCGAACGCCACCCACGCGTCGTACGCGATCCGGCCCCAGGGCATGGCGCGGTCAAACGGAATCGTGACGTCTGTGTCCCGGAGGAACTCCATGTACTCCTTCGAACTGGTCTGGTAGTACACCCGGACCTCCGCCCGGGATGCCCCCTCAGGGATCACAAACGCGGTGTCGTCCCAGTACTGCCCGTCGGCATAGGTATACGCCACCGGGGCCGATTGCACCGACGCGAACCCCGCGTTGGTGAATCCCCGCGGCGGGATCCGGTTGTCGAAGTACACCACGTTGTTCAGCGTCAGGTGGAACGAGGGCCCGGCCGGAACGCCCGTCAGCGACGCCACCGCCGCGTCGACCCCGTGGTGGGTCTCGTACACCTTCGTGTCTTCGGTGGTCAGGTGGGCCGTGCCGGCGTCGTAGCGGCCGTGCTCGGCGAGCAGGTTACCCGCGCCGTCAAGGAACCGCACGTTCAGCCACATCCGGCGCCCCTCGGGGTACCCCGTTGGAAGCTTGTGGCCCGTCTGGTTGATCACGCGCGCCACCACCGCCGATCCGACCTGCGACAGTTCCAGGTCGCTCGCCTGGGCCAGCATGGTCATCGTGCGGGCCTGGGCGTCGGCGATCAGCCCCGGCAGCATGTGGTGCTCCTCGGGCGGATAGAGCGACTCGATCGCCGGCAGCACCCACGTATTGGCCCCGTTGAAGTTGTGCTGCGGCAGGTCCAGACGCACCGGCGCGCCCAGGAACGGGTTGCAGCCCATCCCGGTGGTACGCGGCATATGGCAATCCTGGCACGTCGAATAGGCCGTCTGCGGCGTCACCTCGCCCCCGATGGCCACCTGCCCACCGTACCGGCTCGCGCCGAACTCGACGGGGCCGGCCGCAAACGCGCTCTGGGCCCACTCCGAGTACGTGCGCTGCTCCGGGAACATGTCGTACTTCTCGAGCGTCGGGTGCGGCGCGTCGAACGCCCCGGCCGCGTATGTGCCGTCGGGTTGCCTCACGTACGCAGGATTGGACGTGTCGTGGCAGGACGCGCACATGTCCGACGAGCGGTGCAGCGGCGACTGCAGCCACAGGTGCGGCGTCTGGGGGCTGATGTCGTAGGGGCCCCGCCGCCGGTCCTTCGGGTCGATCACGTAGCCGTTGCTGAGGTGCCCGTTGGGCGCGTCGGAGGCTAGGCTGGTCAGCACCCCCGCATCCACCATCGGGCTCACCCCGGGGCGGAAGGTCGGGTCCACCTGCCGGTGGCAGTGGTGGCAACTCACCCCCTCCTTGTCGTTGATATCCAGCCCCGACCCATCACTGGGCAGGTTTCGAGCCTGAGTCCACCCTGACGGCGCGTGGCACCGCAGGCAGGTATCACCTGACCCCGGCGCGTCCTGCTGCCCGATCGACATCGCGGCCCGGAACACCGGGTCGCGGAACGCCTGGCCCATCATCGAGTGCTGCCAGCGCGCATACGGCTCCTGCGACTCGTCGTACTCGCCATGGCACGCGGCACAGAACAGCGGCTCGAACATCTCGGCCATCGCCGGGTTGGGCTCGCCGTCGACAAACGGCGGCGTCGGTTGCGTGCCGCGAAGGTAGAAGTCGCTCAGGGTCGTCGGCAGCGGGTTCGCCAGGGCCAGCGCCAGCGTGGCCACCACCGCGCCCCCCGCGGCGAGCCATCCGCAGACCAATGCCGTACCCCGCCCCCCAAGCTTGCTCTTCATGACCCCACTTCTCCACGCGAGCCGATGCGCGGCCTCCGTCCCATGACCCTTGCCCACGCAACCGTCCATTCGGCATCTGGACGCGTCGGTTCCGCAAGCAATTATGCGATTCGAAATCGGCGTGGCAAACCCGCCGTTGGCGCTATCCAAGCGCCTCAGGTGTTCACCCGGTGGCGATGGCGGTTCTCGGACAGATCCCCTCGGCCGCGGTCACCCCACTAGTTCCAGGGTTTCGATGGCCGGATTGAGGCCGGCCCGCCAGCCTCGGTCGAACAGCTCTTTGACCGCCCGAACGCCCCGCGGGCGAGGGTCCACCGTGAGCGGCGTCACGTACATGCGCACGTACCGATCCAGATCCGCATCGGAGATCGGAGGCGAAAAGGTCCGCGCGTACGCCAAGGACTCGCCACGATGCTCCAGCGCATGCAGGATCGAGGCTCGCAGCAGTGAGCCCACCTCCGCGAGCGCGCCGGGACCGAACCGCGCATCCAGGTCGCGCCGCACGGCGTTACCGCCCAGCGGCAGCGGCAGCCCGGTCGTGCTGAGCCACCACGCCCCCAGGTCGGCGACCTCGCGAAGCCCCAGACGCGCAAAGTCGATCTGGGCCTCGTGGATGAGCACTCCGCCGTCGGCCGCGTTGGCGCTCACCGCGCCGGCGATGCGGTCAAACGGCATCGGGACCGGTACGAATGTGTCCGGGCCCAGCATGAGGCTGAGCACAAGGAACGCCGTGGTCTGCACGCCCGGGACCGCCACCCGCCTGCCACGCAGCCCCTCTACGCCGCCGGCCTGACCTGCGCCGACGACGACCTTCGGTCCGTAGCCCTCGCCCATGGACCAGCCACACGCGGTGAGCGCGTACCGGGCCCGCACGTGCGGGTAGGCGTGGAACGAGAGCGCCGTGATCTCAAGGTCGCCGCGCTCCGCCGCCCTCGCGTTGAGCGCCTGAATGTCCTCCGGCACGGCGCGGTACCGGAAACGCCCGGTGTCAAGGACCGGCGGCGAAACCACCCGTCCCGGGTCGCGCCCGTCGATCTTCCCCGTGATCGGCCACCACATGAACACATCGTCGGCGTCGGCCGAGTGCGCCAGCGACAGGACCGGTCGATCATCGGGCATGCTGGCAGCGTACGCGCTGTCCGCTACGCTACGCGCCCATGGCTACCGCCTTCGACAAGGCCGTCGAGCATCACCAGGCCGGTCGGCCTGACCTGGCCGAGGGGGTGCTCCGGCGCGCGCTCGGAGCCGGGGGCAAGGCCTCCGGCGATCCGCGCCTCGAGAGCCTTCTGGCCATGGTGCTCTCGCTGCAGGGCAAGCACCAACAGGCCGAGCACTACTTCAGCCGTGCCCTCGCCGGACCGGCACGCACGCCCGCCCTGTTGACCAATTACGGCAACATGCTCCTGCTCACCGGGCGATCCGCGGAGGCGCGCCCGCAGTTCGAGGCTGCCCTGGCCATTGATCCGTCCTTTCCGCCGGCGTGGCTGGGCCTCTCACCGGCGCTTCATCACCTCGCCGACAGCGACGGTTCCATCGCCGCCGCGCGGCGTGCCCATGCCCTCGCGCCCGGGGATTCCTCGGCAAAGCTCAACCTGGCCTCGGCCCTCACGGGGGCCGGGTATGTCGAGGAGGCCCTCGAGGTTTCCCGTGCCGGTCTGGAGGCCGATCCCGCCAACCCCAAGCTCATCACCAACTACCTCATGTCGCTCCATTACCCATGGGGCATCGCGCCGGACTTCATCCTCCATGAGCATCGGCGGTGGGGGGCCCGCCTGGCCGCGCCCGACCCGGTGGATCCTCGCCGGCTGGGCGGACCGCGCAGCCCCGACCGCCGTCTGCGCGTGGGATTCCTCTCCGCCGACCTCCGCGCACATGTCGTCGCACTCTTTGCGCGCCCGCTGGTTGAACATCGCGACCCCCAGGCGATCGACGCCGTCGCCTACAGCCTCAGTCTCCCGGATGCCGCCTCCGCCCTGCTCCGGCCGCTCTTCGACACATGGCATGATTGCGCCGGTCTCACCGACCACGCGCTCGCGGCCCGCATCCGGGCCGACCGCATCGACATCCTGATCGACCTCAATGGCCACACCGAGGGCACCCGCATTCGCCTGCTGGCCGCTCGCCTCGCGCCCATCCAGGGCACCGCGATCGGCTATCCCGACACCACCGGCGTGCCCAACGTGGACTTCCGGCTCGTCGACGCCGTCACCGACCCGCCCGGCGCCGACCTGGCCACCGAACGCCTCGTCCGGCTGCCGCGGTGCTTCCTTTGCTACACGCCCCCCCTCAGTGCGCCCGACCCTCAGCCGCGCGATCCCGCCGCGCCCATCACCTTCGGCTCCTTCAACGCCGCACCCAAGATCAATAACGCACTGCTCGAACTCTGGGGACGCCTGCTCGCCCGCACACCCGGCTCACGCCTCATGCTCAAGAACCGTGCCCTGGCCTCGGCCCGCCGCCGCGAGGAGG
The DNA here is from genome assembly GCA_964590885.1 of uncultured Phycisphaeraceae bacterium. Classification (GTDB taxonomy): domain Bacteria; phylum Planctomycetota; class Phycisphaerae; order Phycisphaerales; family UBA1924; genus JAEUIX01. The sequence continues at coordinate 116,959 of CAZPWW010000006.1, read as the reverse complement.
TCCTGGGTCGCCTCGCCGCGGGTGCAGGGCTTGACCTGGCGTCCCGCGTCGACCTCATCGGCTGGACGGCCGCTGCCGTCGATCACCTCGCCGCGTATCGCGGCATCGACATCGCCCTCGATTCGCTCCCCTACAACGGCACCACGACCACCTGCGAGGCCCTCTGGATGGGCGTCCCCGTGGTCACCGTGGCCGGTTCGAGCCACGTCAGCCGGGTAGGCGTCAGCCTGCTCTCCGCCGTCGGCATGCCCGAACTGATCGCTCGTGATCCCGACCACCTCCTCGACATTGCCGCCCGGCTCGCGTCCGATCGATCGAACCTCAATGCCCTCAGATCGAGCCTGCGCTCGCGGCTCCGCAGTTCCCCGCTGTGCGATGCCCCGGCCATGGGCCGCGCCCTGGGCGAGGTGCTCCGCGGATTGTGGCGAGAGCACTGCTCGGTCGGATAGGCTCCCGACATGAACCGATACGCCTGCATCCTGCCGGTCCTGTGTTCCTTCGCCGCCTCCGTGCAGGCCCAACCCGCGAACTCGGACCCGCAGGTCCCGGACCCTGTCCACTACCCAGCGTTCGATGCGACACTCACCCCCGTCGGCGAGTTCGCATTCTCTGGCGACCTCAAGGGCTCGCCGGGCACGGTTTCGGTCGCCAGGGCCGGCGCCAACCTCGAGTTCAACGCGCGGATCGACTCGCAGTTCCGGCTGGGCCTCAGCGTCGATGCGGAGGGGTCGTGGTATCGCTTCCGCGGCGCCACCGCCCTGATCCCCGGCACATCGCAGCCGTTCAACGATGTCTACCTCGTCCGCCTCACCCCCTCCGCCAGCTACGCGTTCAATCAGCAGTGGTCGGTCCTTGCGGGCGCCATCGTCGAGTTCGCCGGCGAGCCGGGCGCCGACCTGGGCGATTCATTCACCGCGGGCGGCTTCGGCGGCGTGCGCGTGGCGCTCGCGGAGAACTTCGCCCTCACCCTCGGGGCCGCCGCCAAGTCCAGTCTTGAGGACGACGCGATCATCTACCCCCTCGTGGGCATCGAGTGGCAGATCACGCCCACTGTCTCGTTCTCCACCGCCGGGCCCGGCGCACGCCTCACGGCCGAACTGACCGATTCCTGGGCCGTCTTCCTCCAGGCCGGCTTTCAACTCCGCGAGTATCGCCTCGATGATGACAGTCCGCTCCCCGCGGGCGTCGCGCGCGACGCCCGTATCCCCGTCACCATCGGTCTCACCTGGCAGCCCGCCGAGAGCGTCAAGGTCACTCTCCGCGGCGGCGTCGTCGTCTGGCAGGAGTTCGAGATCGATAACGCCGCCGGCCTGCAGATCTCCGAGACCAACACCAAGCCCGCCCCGTTCATCGGCCTCTCGGCCGACTTCCAGTTCTGACGCGCTCACCCAGTCCAGCCGCTCGGCGCTAGTCCCACTGCGTCAGATCAATCGACAGGCGCCCGGGCTCGGTCTGCCAGGGCATCATCGCCCGCGGCCAGGCCGATCGCGAGCCTTGGCCATCCACCCGCACCATGCCTACACGCAGCACGCCGCCCGGGCCGATGGCCTCCGGTGGCACCGGGAGCACCACGCGCCATCCAGAGCCGTCGCGCTCCGCCGCCTGCACACCGGCCGCGCGCCCCTCTCCGGCGGATAGCTCCACCACGCGACCGCTTGGCTCGATCCGTACCGCACGCGACGATCGTCCCATCGGCCCCAGCCACACCTCAACCCATCCGCCGGGATCCGGCCCCTCGTTCCCCCGCGCCTCTTCGCACTCGATGACCAGGTCCCACCGCGCGCCCCCATCCGGCGAGCGCACGCGCACCAGGCGAGCCGCCGTGGACGACGCCGCGTTGGTCGATACCGGTACGCCCGCCGCCGCCGGTGACAGCCACGCCTGGCATGTCCAGTCCGCCTGGAACGGCCCGATGGAGAACCCCGGCGGCGCCGCCGGGAGCGGAATGCTCACGACCCCCACGCGTCGCACGGCTCCGGAGTTTCGAACTTCCACGACCCTGACGGAGGCGCCATGCGCGGCCTCCTCGCCGGCGATGGCCGCTGGGATCGACACCGCCGTCCACGCCGGCGCTGCGACCGGGTCGGACGCGGCGACCCCCTCCCCCTGGGTCGTGCAAACCGCCGGCGTGCCGCGCACATTCGCAACCCCCAAGGTGGCTGATGTCGACCCCGTCCGCACGTCGCCTGCCCCGCTGTCATCGATGACCCATGTCACCACCTCCGGCTGCACCGCCAGCCACGACCGGGCGCGGGTCGCGGCCTCAGCGGGCGAGAGCGACGGGTCAAGCAGCGCGTCCAGCAGGCGATCAAGGTCCGGACCCTCCGGCGGCCATGCCGGCGCGATCACGCCCTGCAGACGTACGCCGGCCAGCAGCCGACGCGCCAGTGCCGAGGCAAGCGCTTCGTCCGCGAGGCCCACGCGGCCGACCGCCGCGGACCACCGCTCAAGCGACTGCCGGGCCAGCAGCCCCAGAACGTCCAGCCGCTCGCCTTCGACGCGCACCAGGCCCGGCGGGCTCGCCCCGTCAGGGAGTACCCCCGCCGCCGAGAGCGCCAGCGCCGCCCGCCACCGGAGGAGTGGCGAGTCGTGCATCGCCTGCAGCATCCGCCACAAGGGCGCCCCTTCCGCGCTGTCCACCCGCCCCCAGATCTCCTGGGCGGCCGACTCAAGCGCGGCACGACCGGCCTCTGCCGGCGCATGGACCCACCAGATCGGCACCCGGGCGCCGTCGATGACCATCACCGCGCCCGCCTGGTCGGGAACCTCCGTGACCACGACCCACGCCCCGATCGGCAGCCTATCCGCGGCGTCCGGCTCATTGCTCGCGCCCCACGAGCCTGTTCCCACCACTCCGCCCATCCAGGCCGAGAGCAGCCCATCCCCCGTCGGCGCTGAGTCCCCGCCCGATACCCCCACGCGCCACAACGCCGCCCGCCAGGGCTCACCCGTCTCTCCCTCGACGGTGATACCCCCGGCGGCGGTGACCCCCGGGGCGAGCACGATCGGCACCAAAAGGGCCCGTCCTGGAAGCGCATACACCCGTGCCTCAGCCGTCCGGAATCGCCGCCCCGCGAACTCTCTCTCGAGTTCTGCTCGCTGCTCGGGCGCGGTGGCGGCGGCCCGCACCGGGTCTGCCTGCGGCCCATCACCGCTGCATCCGGTCATCACGGCCACCAGGGCTGCGACGCGCAGGCCCTGCGCAAACGTCGGCCGCAGGACCTTCGCCTGCGGAACCTGCCCCGGTGTGACCAAGTACATCATCGATTCGTCCGATAGGGGACCAGCCCGGCAAGCCGACATCGTTGCCGCCCCGGACGGCGAAGGGAACCGCATGGTCACCACTCTGCCTGATGGCAGCTCTCGTTTCAGGGTCTACCTTCCGCACGCGGCGACGGTCGAGTTGCTCGGCTCGTTCACCGATTGGCGAGATCGCCCTGTCCGCATGACGCGCCACCACCCCGGCTGGTGGGAGGTGGACGTTGCTGTCCCGCCCGGTGAGCACCAGTTCTCCTACCTGGTGGACGGGTCGGTCTGGATCGCCGACTACGCAGCCCACGGCGTCAAGCTCAACAGCTACGGCGGATGGACCAGTTGCCTGAGTGTGCGCGCCGACGCGGCCGTACCGGCCGCCGCCTGACGATTCCGCCGAGCGTGTGCCGTTGATGCTTGAAATCCGCGCGCCGCCGACGGACACTCCGCCCCCATCCGCGGAGCACCGGCATGAAGAAGTTGTTCCCAGGCTGCGTCGCCGAGTTCCTCGGCACGTTCGCGCTCACGTTCTTCGGCGCCGGCGCCATCATCATGACCGCCAAGGAATTCAACGGGGCCGGGAGCCTCGTGACCGTGGCGATGGCCCACGCGCTCATCCTTTTCGTCTTCATCACCGGCTGTGCCTACGTCTCCGGCGCGCAGTTCAACCCCGCCGTGTCCATCGGCCTGATCGTCGCCGGCAAGCAGTCGCCGGGCCGGGCCGCGGCGTTCATCGTCGCGCAGCTCCTCGGGGCGTCCTGTGCCGCCGGGATGCTCCAGGCCCTCCTCACGCCCGAAATCGCCAACGGTCAGGCTGCCCTGGGCGCCACCATCGGCGAACTTACCAAGACCGGCTTAGTCGCCCCGGTCATCGGCCTGGAGGCCATCGCCACCTTCGCCCTGATGTTCGTCATCCTCACCACCGCCGTGGACACCCGGGCCGGACCCCTGGGGCCGCTCGCCATCGGCATGACCGTCGGCGCCTGTATCCTCGCCATCGGCCCGGCGACCGGCGCGTCGATGAACCCCGCGCGCACCTTCGGCCCGGCGATCTGCGGCAACCGCTGGGTCATGTTCCACGCGTACCTGATCGGCCCCATCATCGGAGCCTGTGCCGCCGCGGCGGTCTACCGGGCCGTCTGGACCCGCCCGTCCATCGATGCACCGGCGTGACTCGCGCCGCGCCCGCCGCGGGGGATTCACGCCGGGGCGCGTCGTACACTCGACCCGATGTCACGCGCCTGGGCGATCGCCGCCCGCGAGTATGCCTCCTTCTTTCGCGTGCCGCTGGGGTGGATCGTCGTCGCGCTGTTCCTGTTCCTCTCGGGTCTGGTCTTCGGCTACGGCACCCTCAACCCGGGGGCGCCGGCGTCGCTTCGTGAGTTCTTCCAGACCTGCTGGAGCCTCCTGATCGTCGTCGCCCCGGCCATCTCCATGCGCCTGCTCAGCGAGGAACTCCGCACCGGCACCATCGAACCCCTCCTGACCAGCCCCGTCGCCGAGGTCTGGGTCATCGCCGGGAAGTACCTCGCGGCGGTGGGCTTCTTCGTCACGGCCCTGGTCCCCACGCTGGTCTTCGCCGCGGTCCTGCTTGGCATGAGCAACCCCGACCCCGGCCCAATGGTCTCCGGCTACCTGGGCATTGTGCTCATGGGCATGCTCTATATCGCCGTCGGCGTCGTGTTCTCGACCCTCACCAGCAGCCAGACGCTGGCCTTCCTCTCCACGCTTTTTGCCCTGGTGGCTCTTGAGGTCGGGTCGCAGCGAGCCGCCCTGTTCTTCGGCCCGCGCTGGGAGAGCCTCTTCCTGGCGCTCTCGGCCAGCGCTCGGGTTGGCGACTTCGCCAAGGGTGTGATCGATACGGCGCACGTGGTGTACTTCGTCGTGGGGTCCGCCTGGCTGCTCACCCTCGCCGCCGTTTTGCTCCGCCTGCGGAGGTGGCGATGAACACCACACCGCGGCCCGCAGGTCCGGCCCCCGCCCGACACTCCCACCGCGCGCGCTTCGCCGTCGCCGCGACCGTGCTCATGCTGGCCGTCACGGCGTCAACGATGCTCCTGGGCCTGCTCGGGGCTCGCGCCTCGATCCGCATCGATCTCACCGCCACGCGTGACCACGAACTGTCCGCCCAGTCCCGCGCGATTCTGTCTCGCCTGGATCGCAGCGTGGAACTGGTCATCGCCGCCGACTTCGGCGCGCTTGAACCGTCCGTCCGCCAGCGCACGCTCGATGTGCTGACCACGTTCCAGGGCGCCTCCGACCGCTTCGCCGTGACCGTCATCGACACCACAAGCGCCGAGGGCGCCGCGACCTACGAGCAGCTCCTCCGGCGCATGGCCGACGACGCGGGCCCGCAGGTCAAGTCGCACCAGCGCGTCATCGATGAGGCCCTTGCCGCGCTCGATGCCGCCGCCGCCGACATCGAGGCCGCCTCCGAGTCGCTCGCCCAGATCGGCGCCGCCGTGCTCCTGGCGGAAGTCTCTGCCGACGCGCTCCGAGCCCTGGGAAAACACTTTGAAGGCGAAGCCGACAAGGCCCGGACCGTGTCCGCAGAGCTGCGCGAGGCCGCGACCAGGGCTCGCGCCCGCCTGGCCGAGCCCGCTGGCCCCCTCCCGGTCCCGCCGCTGGATTCCATCGCCCGGTCGCTCCAGTCCGCCGCCGGCGATGTCGCCGGCAACCTCAGCGTGCTCAACGCGGCGCTGGACCGTTTCGCGCCGACACCCGGCGTGCCCGTCGATGCGGCCCAGCGCGCCACGGCCCTGGCCCGCGCCGTCGCCCAGATCCGCGACCGACTGGCGCGCCATGTGAGTGCCCTTGATCAACTCGCGCCCCTCCCCATCCTCGCCGTCGCCCGGACCATCCAGCGCTCACGCGCCGCGCTCCTCCTCGCGGCGCCCCCGGCTGAGGGCTCGCCCCAGGCCCGCCCAGGCACGCCGGCGCTCGCCGCGATCGACGTCGATGCGCTCTTCCCTCGCCCCGCCCCCGCCGCTGGGCCCGCCGGCGGCGCAAGCCTCGATACCCGTTTCCGCACTGAGCAGTTGATCGCTGCGGGCCTCGCCACCTTCACCTCGCAGGTGCGCCCGCGGGCGGTGCTCGTTCACGCCGCGCCGGCACGACTCATGCCGACCCTGGCGCCCTTCGATCGCACCGCCGCCCGCCTGGACCTCCGCGGCATCGATTGTGCCGAGTGGCCCGTGCGCCTCGATGACCACCCGCCCGCAGACCCCGCCCCGGAGGTGGGCCGCCCGGCTCGCCCCGTCGTCTACGTGATCGTCTGGACCCCCATCCGCAGCGCCGAGGATGCGATCGGACTGGATCGCCTCTCGGCAGCGGCGAGCCGTCTCGTGAGCGATGGCAAGAATGTGCTCCTGACGCTCGGCCCGTCGCCGTTGCCGGCAAGCGGTGCGACTGACCCCATGACCGATTGCCTGCGGCCGCTGGGGCTCTCAGCCGCGACCGGCCTGGTGCTGCTTCGCGAGCAGCGCACCGTGGGCGGTGGAAGCGGCCAGCGCACCGTCGCCGAGCAACACGGCATGCTCGCCGCCGGCGCCAACCACGTCATCTCCGCGCCCGCCGACGGCGCCGGCATGTTCTTCGAGTGGATAGTGCCGCTGGCCCTCGCGGCCACGCCGCCGGAGGGCGTGGCCATAGATCCGATCGTCACCATCCCGGTCCGCGAGGGTCTGTGGGCCGAATCCGAGTGGCAGGTGCTCTGGCAGACACCGCCGGAGGATCGTGCCCGCCTCCCCGCGCTCCCCGCCAGCGATTCGCCTCGCGACCAGGCCGTCCCCGCCAATTCCACCGCCTGGTGGGTGGCCGCGGCCGTCCAGCGGAGTTCCCCGGCCTTCGCCGCGACTCAGCGCGTGGTTGTCGTCGGCGCGCCGACCTGGTTCTTCCCGGCCATCGCCGAGGCCCAGACCGTCGTCGACGGTCGCGCCGCCTACGCCTTCCCGGGCAACCTCGAGTTGCTCCATTCCTCGATCGCCTGGCTCGCCGGGCGCGACGATCTCATCGCCCGCGGCGCCGAGTCCGGCGCGCTCGCCGTCGTGCCCGATCTCTCGCCGGCGCGCCTCCGGGCCGTCCGCCTGGCGCTGATCCTGGGCCTGCCGCTGGCGGTGCTGCTCCTGGGCGCGCTGTGGCGGGCGTGGCGCGGGTAGGCGCACAGGCCCCCCCATACCATCGCGCGTGCTGGTCCGCTTCGACCATCCCGTCTGGCTGCTCGGCCTCCTGCTGCTGGTCCCGATGGCCTGGGTCATGATTCGGTGGTGCGGGTCCATGAGCCTGCTGCGCCGGTGCACAGCGGTGGCCGTCCGTGCCGCGCTGCTGGCCATCCTCATGGCCATGCTGGCCGGGGTCTCCTCCGTGCGCACCACCGACAAGCTGGCGCTGCTGGCAGTCGTGGATGTCTCCGGCTCGGTGCGTGGGTTTGCGCCGCCGACCACCGACGCTGAAGGCCATCCCGTCGCGCCGCTGCAGGCCGCGCGCCGCTGGCTGGCACAGGCCGTGGGGAAGCGCGGGCCCGAGGACCTGGTCGGCCTGGTGGCGTTCGATGGTCAGGCGGCCCTGGTCTGGCCGCCCACCAGCGCCGACGGGCCGCTCGATCACCCCCTGGATCTCCGCCTCGCCGACGGCACCGATATCGCGTCGGCCATCCGTCTCGCGATCGCCGCGCTCCCGCCCGACGCTGCAGGGCGCATCCTGCTGATCTCCGACGGGGTCAGCACCCAGGGCGATCCGCTGGCCGCCGCGGCCGAGGCAACGACCCCCGCCGGCGGCGCCGGCGGTTCGCGCGCAGCCCGCCTGGACCAGATCCCCATCGACGTGCTGCCGATCCGCTACGACGTCCGTGACGAGGTCATCGTCGAGTCGGTCGATGCCCCGGCCCGCGCGCCGGCCGGTGCCGCCATCGCCGTGCGCGTGGCGCTCTCCTCCACGGGCCCGGCCTCCGGCACGCTGCGGCTGTTCTATGAGGACCGCGAGCTCCCCACGTCGATCGACGGATCGCCGCCGGCCCTGGGCCAGGCGATCACCCTCGAGGCCGGACGCCGCCTCGTGATCCTCAGCGTTCCCCTCGGGCCCGCCCGCGTGCACCGCTTCCGCGTCCTCTTTGAGCCCGAGCTCGCCGGCGGCTCTCCCCGCGGCGACACCATCGCCTCCAACAACCTCGGCGAGGCCGTCACGGTCACGCCCGGTCGCGGGTCGGTCCTTGTGCTCGATGGCGTGGCCGGCGGCGCCCCCGACGGTGCGGGGGCGGTCCTCGCCCAGACCCTGCGCGAGGAGGGAATCAAGGTTGATCTTGCCCCGGCCGACCAGTTGCCCGCCGACCTCCTCCGCCTCGAGGCCTACGACCTGGTGATCCTCCAGAACGTCGCCGCGGACCTTCTCGGCGAGGCTGGCCAGGAACGGCTCGTCCGCTATGTCACCGAACTCGGCGGCGGACTGGTCATGATCGGCGGGCCCGATTCCTTCGCCGCTGGCGGTTACCGGGGCGGGCGGCTCGAGCCGATCCTGCCCGTTCGCCTCGATCTCCCCGACCGCCTCATCGTTCCCGCCACCGCGGTGGTCATCGTCCTGGACGTCAGCGGGTCCATGGGTTTCCGGGTCATGGGGTCCTCACGCACACAGCAGGACATCGCCAACGAGGGCGCGGCAATCGCCGTGCGATCGCTCGATGCCACAGACCTGGTCGGCGTCATTGCCTTCAGCAGCGACGCCGAGGTGATCGTGCCGCTGGCCCGCAACTCCGACCCCCTCGCCACCGCCGGCAAGATCCTGGCGCTCGAGCCCGACGGGGGCACCAACCTGCCGCCCGCCCTGGCCGAAGCCCACCGCCAGCTCAAGGGCGCCGATGCCAAGGTCAAGCATGTCATCGTCCTGACCGATGGCGTGTCGCGCGGGCGAACCGGTTTGCGCGACGCCGCGAAGAGGCTCGCCGACGACGGCATCAAGCTCTCCACCATCGCCGTCGGTGACGGCGCCGACACCGACGTGCTCGCGTCCATGGCCACCGCCAACGGCGGCCAGTACTACCGCGTGGTCGATCCCACCGTCCTCCCACGCGTCTTCCTCCGCGCGGTGCGCGTCGTACGCACGCCGATGATCCGCGAGACCCCCTTCGTCCCCGTCGTCGTCGATCCCGCGTCGCCCCTGCTCGAGGGTGTGCCCAGCGCTGACACGCCCGCTCTGCTGGGCCTGACCCTCACCCAGCCGCGACCCGAGTCCACCGCGCTCTACCCCCTGGTCACCGCCGACGGGGAACCGGTCCTGGCCCACTGGCAGGCCGGCCTCGGCCAGGTCGCGGCGTTCACCTCCGATGCCCATGGTCACTGGGCTGCCCAGTGGCTCTCGTGGCCTGGGTACCGCGCCCTGTGGACCCGCATCGCCAGGCAGATCGCCCGTCCCGGCGATCAGCGCGCCGCCGAACTCGCCGCCGAGGTCGTGGGCGACGAGCTGCGCCTGCGCATGGACGCATTCGCCGAAGATGGACGGCCCCTCGACGCCCTGGTCGCGCCCGCCGCGATCTATTCCCCCGACGGCGTCCGCACCGACGCCCAGCTCAGCCAGACCGCGCCGGGCGTCTACGAGTACCGCGGGCGCGTCGAGCAGAGCGGCAGCTACGTCGTCACCATCGCCCCCCGCCAGGGGTCGCGCGCCCTCGCGCCGGTGGTCGGCGGCGTGACCAAGCCCGCCGGGGCGGAGTTCCGCGTCCTCCGGTCCAACCCGCGCGTGCTCGAGGACATCGCCGCGACCACAGGGGGTCGCGTCCTCGACTTCGCGGCGCCACAGCAGGCCCGATTCTTCGACCGCTCGCAGACCCGCCCGCGCGAGGCGCGCACCCCGCTGTGGCCGCTGCTGATGCCCTGGGCCATCATGCTGGCGCTGGCCGACGTGGCCGTGCGCCGCCTCGCCTGGGATCGCCTCCTCACCACGCGCTTCGGCGAGGGTCTGCGCCGGCACGCGGCCCGCATGCTCCAGGACCGCGGTGCGCGGGCCGAAACGACGATCGGCCAGTTGCGCGAGGTCGAGGCGGAGGTCGAGGCCCGCGAGGCTGACTACGCCGGCGCACGCCTGACGACCGCCGACGCCCGACGGATCGTACAGGAGCGGCGCCGCCAGCGCGCCGCTGCCCAGTCCGCCACCGGAGGCCAGCGGCAGCCGCCTCCCGCCCCGCCCTCCAGGCCGCCAGAGCCGGCACCGGCCGACCAGGGTGGCCTGGCCGCCGCCAAGCGCCGCGCGAAGGAGCGGTTCGACGCCGATGGCTGAAGTGGGGGAGTTCCCGGCGGGTGTACGGTCACTCCGCATCCTGTTCTCGGACTCCCCAGGGCTTCCAGGCCCGCGCCGCTCCACTCCGGGCCGGTCCCGCGCCCCCACCCGCGGCAAGTCCCCGCGCAGTCCGGTCGTTCACCGTGGTGAGGAGAGAGCCCCATGAACACCCGTCCGTCCCTGTTGGTCGCGCTGGCCAGCGCCCTGCCGGCCACCCTTGCGCCCGGCGCGCTGGGCCAGCAATCGTCGCAACAGCGGCCCGCCGCATCCGACCGGCGTACTGACGCCGGTCCTCCCCGCAAGGCCGTCGCCCCCACGCGGCGCGACGCGGTGAAGGACCGCGCCGATGCCGATGGCGATGGCAAGATCACGGAGGCCGAGCGGAAGGCCGCCGCCGAGAAGCTGCGCGCTGTCCGCAGCAAGGTGCGCGAGCGAGCCGATACCGATGGTGACGGCAAGCTCAGCGAGTCCGAACGAAAGGCTGCCGCCGAGAAGCTGCGCGCTGTCCGCAGCAAGGTGCGCGAGCGGGCCGACGCCAACGGTGACGGCAAGGTATCGCCGGCGGAGTGGCGGGCCATCAGCGATGAGTGGCGCGATCCCGACGACGACCTCAACAGCGCGCTGCGGGCCCTGGACGCCGGCGCCAAGGCCGCCCTCATCAAGAGTCTCGATGCCAACGGCGACGGCCAACTCGATGAAGCGGAGCGGCAGGCGCTGCGCCAGCGGATCGAGCACGCGCGCCTCGACCTGATGGCAAAGTTCGATGGCGACGGCGACGGTCGTCTCACCGGCGAGGAGATCCGCGCGCTCAACGAGGCCCTCCGCAAGGCCAGACGCGACGCCGCGCAGAAGGCCAAGGCCGACGACAGGCCCGACGCCAAGCCCGCTGGCAAGTAGTCCCTACCTGGCCCCCGTGCGTGCCGGTGGAAACAGCGCCGTGACCGCCGCCGTGACGTCCACGGTGGTCGCCCCCTCGGGGACCGGCGAGCCCTCCTCCACGATCTGCGACACGCCGGCGGCCCTGGCGATCGCGGGCAGGCGGGCGCGGATGCTGTCGATGATCGGCGCCAGCGTGGCCTTGCCCATCAGCCGCTGGTGCGCCACCTCCTGCGACGCCGCGCCCTCGCGCTCCAGGGCCTCGGCACGGGCATGGTCGCCCGCGGCACGCGCCTGGTCGCGCTGCGCACGCAGGCCGTTGATGTACTCCGCACGCTCGGCTGACCCGTAGTACGCCACCAGGAACTCGGTGCGCTTCACCGTGCCGACGTGGAGCGATTCGCCCGAGGCGGCAGGCTCCTGATGCCACGCCGACGGATCAAACGGCCCTGCCATCCGCGACGAACACCCGCCGGCGCTCAGCACCGCCGCGGCAACCAACGCCAGGAACGCATAGCCATGAGGGCGATTCATGGGAACCTCCATGTCCGTCCTACGATGTTAGCACACGCTAGGTTCGTCGCCGAAAAAACAGCCCCTGGGGTTCTCCCGGGGCCTGTGGGTAGGCGTTGCACGGTCTTCAGGCGGAGAAGCTCGAGCCGCATCCGCAGGAACTGGTGGCGTTGGGGTTCTTGAACACGAACCCTCGGCCCATGATCTCGTCCTTGAAGTCGATCTCCGTCCCTGAAAGGTAGATCAGGCTCTTGGGATCACAGATCACCTTGATCCCGTGGCAGTCAAACTCCTCGTCGGTCTCCTTCTGCGCCTCGGTGAGGTCCAGGAGGTACGAGAACCCTGAGCATCCGCCGCCCTTGACCCCGACGCGCAGCCGCACCTTCGCCAGGTCGAGTTCCTGCTCCTCGATGATCCGGCGGATTTCCTTGGCGGCCAGTTCGGTGACGCGCACCGGGGTGCTGGAATCGGTCTGGGGCGAGGCGGGAGTGGTGGTTTCGGTGGCCATGATGGTCTCGCGGGGTTCGGGATTGGTCCGTGAATACTACGTTCGCATCCGGCGGCGGGTTCCGGCGCCCAGCGGCCCGACAGCCGTCAGTGTGCCGCAGCCTCGACGGGCATCCCGTTCTTCTTCTTGTAGTCGACAATCGCCGCCTTGATCGCGTCCTCGGCAAGCACCGAGCAATGGATCTTCACCGGCGGGAGGTTCAGTTCCTCAACGATCTGCGTGTTGCGGATCGCCAGGCCCTCGTCCACGGTCTTGCCGCGGAGCCACTCGGTCGCCAGCGACGACGAGGCGATCGCCGAGCCGCACCCGAAGGTCTTGAACTTGGCGTCCTCGATCTTGCCGGTCTGCTCGTTGACCTTGATGCAGAGTTGCATGACGTCGCCGCACTCGGGTGCCCCGACCAAGCCGACGCCGACCTTCTTGTCGGTCTTCATCTCCTCCTGGGAGCCGAAGTTGCCGACGTTGCGGGGGTTCTCGTAGTGGTCGATGATTTTAGGGCCGTAAGCCATTGCAAATCTCCAAATGGTCAAATGGCCAAATGGCCAAATGAAGGCGGGGTCAGCCGCGAACGGGTGCTCGCCGCTCCGGGGCCGTGCGAACGAGGATGGTACCAACGATCTTCTTCATCTCAGCCAGTTCCATCAACAACGGGTCGAGGCGCGCCGGGGTCAACCAAGCCGGCGGATCGCCAGGCCGAACCAGAAGTGCGTTTCCGCCATCTCCTTGATGGCAATAGCCAGGCACTTGCTGAAGTCCTTGTCGCTCATGGCCTCATCGGACTCGGCGAGGTTCGCGCCCACGCCCGGGCCCGACGCCGCGCGTTGTTTCACGATACGTCGAAATCGACCATCCTTGTCGCGTTGCTCGGCAACAGCCACAGCTCGGTCGCTGAACGCTTCGCACCGTTCCAGAAACTCGGGTTTCAGTCGCCCTTTGCCCATGCGAGCCCTAGTAGTCCGGTCTGATTTGGCCATTTCTGATCGCCGCCGCGGCGATCAGTGGTGCGCCCACTCCACCTTGGAGAGGTCGATCCCCTCCTTGTGCATGTCGTACAGCGGGCTCATCATCCGCAGTTTCTTCACCGCCTTGGTGATCTCGCCGATCGCGTAGTCGATCTGCTCCTCCGTCGTCCACTTGCCCAAACTCAGCCGCAGAGACGAGTGGGCAAGTTCATCACCCACACCCAGAGCCTTGAGCACGTAACTCGGCTCCAGACTCGCGCTCGTGCACGCGCTCCCGCTCGAGCACGCGATGTTCTTCACCGCCATCATCAGGCCCTCGCCCTCCACAAACCCGAACGAGATGTTGGTGATGTGGGGCAGCCGCTTCTCAAGGTGGCCGTTGATCTTCGACACGTCGAGGGCCTTGGTGAGTTCGGTTTCCAGTTTGGTCCGCAAGCGCGACAGGCGGATCGCGTCCGCCTCCATCTCAGCCTGGGCGATCTCGCACGCCTTGCCGAACCCCACGATCCCCGTCACGTTCAGCGTGCCGCTCCGGAAGCCCCGCTCCTGACCGCCGCCATCCGCCAGCGCCTGCAGCCGCACGCGCGGCCGGTGTCTCCGCACGTACAACGCACCCACGCCCTTGGGCCCGTAAATCTTGTGCCCGCTCCAACTGAGCAGGTCGATCGCATCCGCGTCCACGTTGGTCGGCATCTTCCCCACCCACTGCGTGGCATCGGTGTGGAAGATGATCCCCTTCTCCTTGCACAGCCGCCCGATCGGCGGCACCTCGTTGATCGTCCCGATCTCGTTGTTGGCCCACATGATCGTCACGAGGATCGTGTCGGGCCGCAGAGCCGCGTTCACCGCCTCCGCCGTGATAATCCCGTCCTCGCCGGGCTCGAGGAACGTGGCGTCAAACCCTTCCTTCACCAGACGCTTCACGGGGTCGAGCACGGCCTTGTGCTCGTGCGTGGCGCTGATGATGTGCCCACGCGCCTTGCTCCCGGCCGGCGCCCTCTCGTACAGATACGCCGCGCCCTTGATGGCCAGGTTGTTGCTCTCGGTGCTGCCGCTGGTGAAGATGATCTCCTTCTCGCTCGCCCCGATCAGCCTCGCCGCCGCATCACGCGCCGCATCCACGCCCTCCTCGGCCTGCCAGCCGAACTGGTGGTTGCGCGAACCCGTGTTGCCGAACTTCTCAGTGAAGAACGGCAGCATCGCCTCCACCACCCGCGGGTCGCAGGGGGTGGTCGCGGCGTGATCCATGTAGACAGGCAGCTTCAACGACATGGCAACTCCCAGAGCCAACCGCACCGGGCCCGCGCCGGGCGACCAGCGCACCGTTCCAAACACGAACGCCCAATCTTAGCCGCCGCAAGCCCGCTGCGAATCAGTCGCAATCAACGCGCGGCAGGCGGCGCGGGGCACACGCCCGGGCCTGTGCCCTCACTTCGCCTGATACCCGAACTTCTGCCCGCCGATGGTGGCCTCGTACATCAGGCCCGCCTCGTTCATGGTGAAGACGGCGACGCCGGACGAGTACTTGGCGTTGGCGCCCGAGCCCGACTTCACGGCCACCGCGCTGGCCTGGGCATCAAACGCGAAGTGCCCGGTCTTGAAGTTGGCCACCGCCTCGGGCGTCTGGAACGCGATGATCTCGGTGTACGACTGCCCGCCGAGTTGGAAGCCGATGGTGGCCTGGGAGAGCGAGCAGTAGCCCGCAACACTGCCGCCCTCGAAGAGCACGCCGCGCCCGAACGCGCCGCCGATGCCCGCGCCGCCCTTGCCCACGGTGGGGAAGACCGCCAGCCCCTTGGCCGCGTCCAGCACGGGGGCGAGCGTGGAGTCGTTGCGCTTGGCTTGGGCCAGCGCGGCGTTGGCCTCCTCCACGAGCGCGGCCTTGCCCAGGTCGGTATCGGGCGCCGTCGCGCATCCGCCCAGCCAAGTCAACGCAGCCAGCACGATCACGGTTGCACGCATGGGTTGCTCCATTTCAGGTGAGCATACGCCGCGCATCCAGCCTCCCGGCGTCCGCGCTCACTTCTTCATCGCCGCGCCGCCCGCCAGTTCGCGGCGGCGGCGCATCAACTCCGCGTCAATAAACGGCTGGATGTCGCCGTCGAAGACCTTCTGCACGTCGCCGCTCTCGTGGCCGGTGCGGTGGTCCTTCACGCGGCTGTCATAGACGACGTAGGACCGGATCTGCGTCCCCCAGCCCGTGTCCATCGTGCCCCCCTTGGCCGCGTTGATCTCCGCCTCGCGCTTCTCGTCCGCGATCTGCTCCAGTTTCGCCTGGATGATCCGCAGGCACTGGGCACGGTTCTGCGGCTGATCACGAAACGTGTTCGCCACCACCGTGATCCCGGTCGGCTTGTGCACCATGCGGATCGCCGTCGCCACCTTGTTCACGTTCTGCCCGCCCGGCCCGCTGGCCCGCACAAACGGCGTCACCTCCAGGTCGCGATCCGGGATCTCCACCTTCACATCCTCGAACTCCGGCGTCACCTCCACACTCGCAAAGCTCGTCTGCCGCTTCCCCTGCGCGTTGAAGGGGCTCACCCGCGCCAGCCTGTGCGTGCCCCGCTCGCACTTGAGATACCCGAACGCGTACGGACCCTTCACGTGCAGCGTAACGCTGTCCAGCCCCACCTCGCTGCCAAAGCCCCGCTCCACCTCCTCGATCGCAAACCCGCTCTTCTCCAGGTAGTTCAGGTACATCCGAAAGAGCATCTCCGCCCAGTCGTTCGCCTCGGTTCCCCCGTCCCCGGCCGAGATCGTCACAAAGCAGTTGCGCGGGTCGTGCTTGCCGCTCATCAGGCTCCGCAACTCGATCCGCCCCATGTCCTGCGTCAACTGGTGCAGGATCGCGTCCGCCTCCCCCAGCATCTCTCGATCAGGCTGCCCAGAGGGGCCCGCCTCCCGCGCCATCTCGAACGCCGCCTTGGCGTCCTCCAGCCGCCTGGCCGCGTCGTCCACAGGGTCCAACTGACCGTTGAGCACCTTCACCTGTGCCACCACCTGGTTCGCCGCGCCAGGGTTCCCCCAAAAATCCGCCGACTCCATCTTCCCCTTCAGTTCCTCGCGCAGCGCCACCTTGGCCGGGTAGTTAAAGCGAGTCGCGGATCGTCACGATCCGCGCCTCAAGGTCGGCGATCACGGGCCCGTGGGCATCAAAGTGCATAGGCCAGCGTATGCCGCGCGGGTCAAATCTGCCGCCCGCACCCCGCCCCCTCCTCCCGGCGCCCGGCCCCGCGCGGCTGATACGCTTCCGCCATGCTCTCCCGCGCCCTCTGCCTCGCGCCCCTGGCACTGCTCCCCGCGGCCTGCACCGCGCCCCAGAACGACTCCAACACGCTCGGGGGCACGGTTACGCTCTCGGCGCTCACGGCCGACACGCCCACCGGCGTCCGGCCCGCCTCCACCGCCAGCCCCGACACGCCCTCCCTCTCCGCCACCACCTTCTCACGCGACCACTGGGCGGTCGCCCGCTTCAGCGTGCCGCTCGACGCTCCCGCACACCAGCCCACCTATCGCTCCGCGCAGCCCGACGGGCCAAACGACCTCGCCCGCCAGCGCGGCGACTACCCCACCGCCGAGTCCGCTCTCGACTCTACCTCACGCCGCGCCGCCGGCCAGGAGATCGCCGAGGGCTTCGCCGCGCCCCTCTGGGCCGCCTTTGACCTGGGCCTGATGCCGGCCAGGGCCCTGCTCCGCTCCCCCTTCACCTCCACCCCGGCGCCCGACCCCCGGCCCGATGGCCGGGCCCGCGTGCCCGCGGCGTGGACGGCTCCGCGTGCCGGCGAAGGCGCCGCCGCGGCGACTTCGGTACAGGCGGCCACCCCCGCTGGTACAACCGTGGCCGCGCCTGTGGGGGCTGCGGCGTCCGTACCAACACCTGCACCGCCCGCAGATGCCCGCGTCCCGATTTCGGCTCCTTCCGGCTACTGGGTGTTTCGAGACGGCCAGTGGGTGCCCGCCGAACAGGCCCAGCCCAAGCCCTGAGCCGGGCACCACGAAGCCGCCGCCCATGCCTCTGCCCCTTCCGCCCCCGCCCCCCCCACCCCCACTCGACCCGCGCGGCATCCCCGTCGGCTATCCCTTCCGACCCGCCGCGGAAGTCTCACCCCGCGAGGCCCGAGACCTGCTCGCCCTGCCCGGCACGGATGCGCGCCGGCCGCTGCTGGTCGATTGCCGGCGCGAGGATGAGGTGGCCCGCTGCCGCATCGACGGCTCGCTCCACATCCCGATGGACCAGATCGAGCGCCGCCTCGACGAACTCGAAGACGACCGCGGAGGGCGTGCCCGCCCCATCACCGTCTACTGCCACCACGGCATGCGCTCCCTGCGGGTGGTGCTGGCGCTCCAGGCCCACGGCTTCGCGCAGGCCCGCAGCATGGTGGGCGGTATCGACCTGTGGTCGATGGATGTTGACGCGACCGTGCCCAGATATTGACCGGCGGTGCCGCCAGGGCCACCAGTCGGCTTGGGCGCCACCAGTCCGCCGCGCAGCGGCGCGACTGGTGCGCATGCCCCGCCCCCCAAACCCACGCGTTCGGCAAAAAAGAAGAAGCCCCGCTTGCGCGGGGCCTCTTGAGAGGTTTGGATATCCCATCGGGTCGCGATCAGCGGCGACGGCGGAGGACCGCCAGCCCGCCCAAGCCCATCAGAGCCGCGGCACCCGGCGTGGGCACAGCGAAGTTGATGAACGTTGTGGGGATATTCACGCTGGCGCCGTTGCTGGTCTGGCCACCACCGTTGTAGCGGAACAGATACCGGCCCGTCTGGCCATCGGCCCGGCCGTTGATGATGCGGGCGGGGGTGGTCGAGAAGTCCTCCCGGGGGAAGTACGACAGTTTGTAGTAGTTGGCAAAGTCGCCCGACAGCGTGGTGCCGTCGATCGTGGCCACGCCCTGCGGCGCACCCGAGCCATTGAAACCATCGGTATCGCTCTCGTCGCCACCTGGACCGTCGCCGAAGTTCACGTTGCGGCCGCCGGTGAAGTTGAAGAGCACCGGGCCACCCGTGGCCGTGTTGCTCACGCCGCCGTTACCGGCATCGGTGTTCGAGCCGTTCGAACCCGTCGACCAGCCCGTGAAGGCAGCGCGGAACGGGCCGAACATGCCGACGTTCGGCACGCCGCCAGCGGCCGTGCCGGGCACCTGAGCCCGCGCCACGGTTCCCTGATTCAGGCCCTGGCCCTGCGAGACGGCATCGATGAACGAGATGCGGCCGCCGGTCGTGGCGGAGCCCGCGCCACCGAGGCGAGCAATGCCCAAGTTGGCCGTGCCTGCAGTGTTGGGCAGGATGCCGACCCGACCCATGTAGGTGATGTCCACGCGACCCACCGAGGCGGTGGTGTCGTAGGAGATCGCCTCATTCAGGTGCGCGAGGTTGCTCGCAAAGTTCGAGGAGAGGAGCGTGGTGCCATCCGGCCCGAAACGCTCGATCAGGAACCGGGTTTCCCAACGCTGGGCGCTGGTCGGGGCGGCCGAAGCCTGCTGGGCCATGGCCGCACCGGCCAGACCAGCCACGCTCAACATTCCAAGGACGACGTGCTTGTTCATGATTCCTCTCCTCAAACCTCTCTCAAAGGTTGATGGTTACGAAAGTCGGATAGTCCACTCCAACCTACAGGCACAATCATGCGCCGTCCCGGCCACTTTGCAAGGCAGATTCCCAAAAACTTTGGCAGGATGGCCATTTCTTGACGGTTCTCTGGGCACCTCAGAGCCATCAATACCAAACACACTGCTATCAAATCGACCTCCTCGGACACGCCCAGGCCTGTCCACCACCCCGCACCGCCCTGGGCCGGGGATGGGGACCGCCATCGCACCCGCCGTCGCGCGGGCGGCGCACGGAAAAAGGGGACACCGCTCTCGCGGCATCCCCTTTGGAATCAAGTTCGTGCACGCCTCCGTGATGAAGCGGAGGGAAGTGAACGGATCAGAAACCTCGCCCGGTCGTCGCGCTCAGGCGCGGCGACGGCGAGCGATGACCAGACCACCCAGGCCCAGCACCGCCGCGGCGCCCGGAGTGGGCACGCGGAACTGGAACGACTGGTTGGGAAGGTTCACGGCGGGCGCGCCCGAGGCGTTGCCGACGTCCTGGCCCGGGCCGCGCTGATCGGCGAACAGGTAGCGGGCCGAGAGGCCCGTCACCGTCACCGTGATCGTGCGGGCGGCGGCTTCCTTGGGGAGGAAGTCGAACGTGTAGATCGGGGTGTAGTCGCCCACGAGGTCGCCGGGGCCGGTGCCCGTGGCAACGCCGAGCAGGCTGCCGTCAAACCCGACCTGACGGGTGCCGACGATGCTGGTGAGGCGGGCCGTGGTGCCGGCCACGACCGAGAAGATGCCGTTGTTCACGTCGCTGTTGTTGCCGCCCGAGCCCGACGGGGGGAAGGCGCCGCGGAAGGGGCTGTGGTGCCCGGTCAGCGGGTTGCCGCCGGCATCGTTGCCAAGCGAAGACAGGCCGCGCGTGAAGATGCTGGGGTCAGGGTCGATCGTCGCGGGGGCATCCGACGCCTGAATGAACAGGCTGCCGTTCGCGCCACCCACGCGGCTCACACCAAGATTGGTGGTGCCCGAGGCCGAGCCGTTGGGCAGAATCGCCACGCGAGCCATCATGGTGATGCTCACGCGGGTGGTCACGTCGGTCTCATTCGGCACGTGCCGATTGACCACGAACCGCACATCCCAGACCTGGGCCGTAGCCGGAGCCTGAGCGTTGGCCGCGGCCGCAAGGCCAGCGACGCCAACGAGGGACAAAACGCCACGAACAAGATTCCTGTTCATCACTCTCTCCTCTCATCTAAATGTCGCGCTGCAAGCGGAACGGAACGCGCGCCGCCTGACGCTACCGCAAAGATGCCTCAGTTTTCCCTTCAGTTCAAGCCCTCACACCGATTTTCTTTGCAGAAAGTTGGTCAATCTCGACCGAAAACGGGCCGTACGCACCATCCAAATACCGAACATTTCCGCGCGCGCAACAAAAGGGCCCCGCTCTTGCGAACGGGGCCCTCGGAAGAAACACGTGATCTCTCGCGGATTGACCCGGCTTTCGCCTCAGGTCATCCGGTGGGTTTCACGATCCGCGGGCGCATCAGGCCCGACGGCGACGGGCGATGGCCAGGCCGCCGAGGCCCAGGATGGCCGCAGCGCCCGGGGTGGGCACGAAGAAGCTGAACGACTGGTCGCCGACCGTGACCGAGCCGCTGTTGGAGGCCGAACCGCCGCTGTTGTACTTGAAGATGTAGCGGGCGGTCTGAGCGAACACCGACACCGCGATGCTCCGGAAGCCGGCGGGCGTCAGGTCCTCACGCGGCACATAGGAGGTCTTGTGCCACGCGGCGAACTCGGTGTCAGGGCCGATAAAGGCCGACCCGTCGCCGTTGAGCGTGCCCACGCCCACGGGGCCACCGGTGCCGTTGAAGGAGTCGGTGGTGTTGGGGTCGGTGGGCGAGCCGAAGTTCAGGGTGCGGCCGCCGGTGGCGTTGAACATGGCCACGTTACCGGTCGCGGGGTTGTTGAACGCCCCGTTGCCCGCGTCGGTGTTGCTGGCGTTGTTCGCCACGCTCCAGCCGCTCAGCGTGCCGCGGAAGGGGCCGAAGAGGCCGAAGTTGTTGCCGCCGCCGGTGGCGTTGCCGCCGCCGGTGTCGCCGCGCGACACGGTGCCCGAGCTCAGGCCCTGGGCCTGCGACACGGCGTCGTTGAACACCATGCGGAAGCCGCTGGTGGCCGAACCCGCACCACCGATACGCGACACGCCCAGGTTGTTGGTGCCCGTGGTGTTGGCGACCAGACCGACACGGGCGGACATCGTGATGTCCACGCGGCCGACCGAGGCGTTGCTCTGGAACACGCCGCCGCCGACCTTCTGGAGGGCCCCGCCACCCACACCGGTCACGCCGTTGAAGAACGCCGTGGTGATGCCGGTGTCGATCAGCGCGCCCATGGTGTCGAAGCGCTCAACCGTGTACCGGATCTCCCAGCGCTGGGCGCTCGTGGGCGCCGCAACCTGGCCAAACACCGAACCCGCCGTCCCAGCAAGGCTGGCGACAGCAACGATACCGCTCATCACATTCTTGTTCACGTGAGTCCCTTCCTTCCCTAAATGTCCGAAGTATGACACGACGGAAAAACCGACACGACACCCAAATCTACATCATGCTCGCGGGTCCGTCAAGGAATCGGCGGAAAAAACGCAAAAATCGCCACGACCCGCACAGCCCGCCCACACCCCCGCACCGGCGCCATCCCCACCCTGCCCCAACCCCCTCATTCCCCAAACTCCACCACCGCCACCTTCAATACCCCCGCCACGGGGCCCGCACCCAGCATCACCACTCGCCCCCGCACCGCACAGCCGCGCGGCAATCCGGGCCCGCCCCACACCTCCACACCGGCTCCCTCCGAAGCCCCCGCGCCCGCCCGCCGCAGCCGCACATCCGCCGCGGTCGCCACCAGCACCCGCCCGCCGCCCACATCCACCCGCGCCAGGCTTCCCGGTTCGCACACCGGCATCGCGGCAGGGTCCCCTCCCACCAAGGTGCGCAGCCCGGCGGCATCCGCACCGAGCCAGTGCAACAAGCCGCTCGCCTCCCGCGGCGGCAGCGCTTCCATCCCCGCGGCACCCTGGTATGCGCCGGCCAACCCGACACCCACCCCCGCCGGGTGCCGCGCCTGCACACTCAGCCCCCCCGCATCCAACCCCACGACCACCACCTCTGTCGCCGCCATGCCAGCCGTGTCCACCGCAAAGCAGGCGGCGCGGCGGCGATCGGGCGATACCAGCGGAAACCGCAGCGCCCGCCCCGGCAGCGCGAGCGTGACCGGCGGGCCGCCCCCGTCCGCCACGTCGCCTCCGGCCGGCCCGCCCCCGAATGACGCCAACTCAAACGGGTGCGCACCTGCCCCGCGGCCGGGCAGGGCATCCGCCCCCAGCGGCGCAGGGCGGGCAACCAGCAGCCGCTCGCCGTCGATGAGCACGGCGTCGGTGTTGAGGTGCCCGTCATCGAGCAACCACTCGACGGCCGCGGCGGGGCCGTTTGGCGCGGCCCCGCCGCCGGGCCAGGCCACGCGTGCCACCGCCCGCGCGCCATCCGCCCGCGGCACCTCGATCAGAAACCCGTGTTCATCCGTGCCACGACCCAGGAGCGCGCCCGGCGGCAGCCCGCCGGGCACCTCTCGCCTCGCCAGCCGCGGCGGGGAATCGACCCATTCGTAGACCGCCAGCCGCACGCCCGCCCACGGAGCCGGCGGCTCGCCTGTGCGCGAGGGAATCGAGAGCACCAGGTCCCACGGGGGGGGCGTGCCCATCTGCACTGCCAAAAATCGCCCATCGGGCGAGATCAGCGGCAGCGTCTGGCCGTCGTACTCCACCGACCCCAGCGGCACCACCGCGAATCGAGCCTGTTCGGGGCTGAGCGGCGCGACCGGCTGCGGTGTGGATGCGCCCGGCCCCTGATCTCGCGGCGCGGCTGGGCGGGCCGGCGGGCTTTGTGCGGGCAGCGGGCCGACGGCTCCCGATCGCGCTGCCGTGCGCGACGGCAGGCGCTCGGTTACGCAGGCGGGGAGCAACGCCGCTGCCGCCACCAGCACCGTGATGCAACCGCCGCGCCGCCCGGGCATCGGGCGGATGCTACCGGCCCGAACCGGGCCACGCCGACTACTTCTTCGGAGGCTTGGGCGCCAACTGGTCGCGCAGTTCCCCCAGGCGGCGCCGCTCCAGTTCGTTCACGCGGTCGGCCTCGGTTGGGTTCTCCACCACCACCGGGGTGATGAAGGCCACCAGTTCGGTCGTGGTCTTGGTCTTCTCGATGCTCGAGAAGATCAGGTCGAGAATCGGCAGGTCGCCCAGGAGCGGCACCTTGCGCTTGATGTCCGAATCCTCGGTGCGCATGATGCCGGAGATGACCACGGTCTGGCCGTCTTTGACGATGAGTTGGGTGGTGGTCTCGCGCCGATCGACAACGAAGCCGCCGAAGAGCGTCTGGCCGGGCACGATGCTCGACAGTTGCACGTTGATCTTGATGTCCACATCGCGCTCGGGCGTGATGCGGGGGCGGGCCCTCAACTGGATGCCCACCGCCCGGTAGTCGAAACTCTGGGTCACGTTCCCCTGCGTGTTCACCTGCGAATCCGTGATGAACGGGATGTCCTGCCCATCGAAGAACGTCGCCTCGATGTTGTCGCCCGTGTAGATGCGCGGCTCCGACAGGATCGTCACCTTGGTCTTCTGGTTGAGCGCCTGCAGCAGGGCGTTGATGTTCACGCCCACGTTCAGCACCGAGGTGTCGAACAGCCCCGGCAGCAGGTTGTTCTTCACCCCGGCCAGAGTCTGGGTGGCGGTCGTGGGACCACCGGTGATGGTGGCCCCGGGGTTGAAGCCGATCGCGTTGTCGGCGTTGGTGGGCGTGATGGCGGTGTTGGAGAAGCGCAGGCCCAGGGCCGTGGCGTCTTCACCCGAGAGTTCGGCGATGACCGCCGCGATGAGCACCTGTCGCCCGGGCCGGTCCAGCTGGTTGATGAGCGCCTCCACCGAATCCGCAAACTCGCCCGGCGCCAGAATCATCAGCGAGTTGGAGCGCTGCACCGGCACCACGCGGATCTTCGACACCAGCGTGGACGAGCCCGTCGAGTCGGTGGGCGGCCGCGCACGCTGCCACCAGAACTGCAAGGACTGCGGCTGCGTCGTCGTCGACTGCGAGAAGCCCCCGTCGCCGGTGGGCGTAACCGACGTGGAACTGAACGGCGACAACCCCGCCGAGGCGCTCGACGACAGGTCGTTGTTCACCCGCCGCACCTGGGCCAGCGTGCCCTCCTGGGCCAGGAGCGCGTTGATCTGCTCCGCCAGGTCCTCCGCGATGGCGTGCTTCAGGTCCACCACGCGGGGCATGCCGGTGGTGCGGGGCTGATCCAGGTCCTCGATGATCGTGGCGATGATGTCGAGGTTGTCCGGGCTCTTGCTCACCACGATCAGCCGCTGCGACTCGGGCAACGCCTGAAACGAAAACTGCCCCGCCAGCCGCCCCACCCCCTGCGACAGCCCGCCCACGCTCCGGGCCGCCGACACCCCGAACAACCCCTCCAGCGTGTCGCGCACCTTGATCGGGTCGGCGTGCTTCAACTCGAACACGCGCGGCACCACCGCCTCCTGCGGCACCGCCTTGTCCCACTGCTCGCTCACCTGCTTGCGGATCTTCTCCACCACCGCCGGCTCGCCCAGCACCGTCACCGCGTTCTGCTGCCGGTTGCTGGTGACGCGCAGGTTGCCCAGCGTGCCCGTGGCGTTGTTCGTGCTCCGCACGCCCCCTTGAGCCCCCCCCCCGCCGCCACCCTGCGGTTGCGCGCCAAAGGGCGTGAACGTGGCACCCCCGCCCCCCCCGGCCCCCCCGCCGCCGCCCTGCCCCCCCTGCCGGAAGAACGGGTTGTTGCCGCCAAACGCCCCGCCGCCGCCTTGATTCCCCGTGGTCGTGCCCGCGCGATTGGCCGAATCGCCGAACAACTCGCGGATGTTCGCCGCCACCTGGTCGGCATCCGCGAACTTGAGGTGAAACGTCTCCGTCACGAGCCCCGCTGCACTCGGCCGGTCCAGGGATTCCACCAGCCGCTCGATGCGTTGCAAGAGCGCCACCGGCGCGGTCACGATCAACTGGTTTGAGTCGTTGTCGGTCGTGAGTTTCGCGTAGTCGGGCAGGTTCTCCTTCACGATCGCACCGATGGTGCCGGCCGCGCCCGCCCGCAGCCCGTACACCTTCTGAGCCACCGTGCCCAGGTCCTGACGCGCGAGCGTGCTCTCGCGCGGGCCGATCACCGGCACGTTCTGCCGGTCGATCTCGGCCTGGTCGCGCAGCAGCACCAGCGTGGGCGTCTCCACCACGCCCACACCCACCTGCTGGAGCGCCAGAAACACCAAGTCGAGCGCCTGGTGGCGCGGCACGGGCTTGTCCGACACGATCGTCACGCGGCGGGCCAGCACGTCTTGCTGCGGCATCACGACCTTGCCCGTGCTCTCAACGATGAACGGGATCAACTCGCTCACGGCCGCCGACTTGAACGCCAGCACCGCCGGCTCGTGAGCACGCACGCGTCGCCCCAGCGCATCCACGCCATCGGGCACGGGCGCCGGCTTGGCCTCGGCCGGGGGTGCCGGCACAGCGGCCGGCTCCTGGCCGAGCGCCACCGACCCGCCCGCCAGCAGCGCCAGCAGCGCCGCAGAGCCCCGGGCCGCTCGCCACCTCGAAATCACACAGGTCCGGGCTTTCACAGGGTTCATGGTCGTGCTCACGGGTTGGGGCGCACAGGCGGCGCCTCGGGCTCGGGTTGCGGCTGCGGAGCCGGTTCGCCCGGTTCATCAGTCGGAGGCGGAGGCACAGGCACGGGCTGCCCGTCGCCGTTGGCGGGGGGCGACGGCGGCAGGCCTTGCGGCGGAATCGGTGGAGGGCCCGGCGGGCCGCTGCCAGTGCCGGGCGGCCCACCCGGGGCTGCCTGGGGCGCCACCACGGCGGCGGCCGGCCGTGGCGCAGGCGGCGGCGGGGGGGGGGCGCCCTGCCAGACGCTGAGCGGCTGCGAGAGCGAGATCGGCGCGCGATCAAACAGCGACACCGTGAACTCGCCGCCGCCCCAGCGCACCTTCGCGCCCCACGGCGGATCAAGCCCCAGCACCGTCACACCCGCGTCGGTCTCGCCCACCTTGATCCGCCGCCCCTCGGCAAACCACGCTTCACCCGCGGCCATGCCCACCAGTTGCGGGCCGGCATAGCGGGCCGCCACCGCCGCCGCGGGCTCCGCCCTGGGCGCGACCTTCACCACGCCAAACGGGGCCCGCGCATTCACCCGCTCGGCCGCGCTCGCCAGTTGCCGGTCAAACTCCTCGACCGACTTGGCCAGTGTCTCCTCGGGCACCGGCACCGGCGCCTTGCCCGGCGCGCTCGTGAGCGCGGGCAAGAGCGGCCAGACGCACAACGCCAGGACCACGAGCACCAGCACCACGGCGCCCAGCGTGAGGGTGCCCAGCCGGCGCGCCGGCGCCGCCAGTTCGCGGGCGAGTTCCACCGCGTCGGGGGCCTGCATCATCGCCCACCCCCCCCACTCCCCGATGCGGTGCCGATGGCCCAGGCCTCGGCCGTCAGGCTCACCATGAGCGGCCCCGCGTCGCCCGGCTTCTTGCTCGGGGCCGGCTGCTTCCGCAGGTTGACCTTCGAGACCGCCGTGATCTCCCGAGCGTGCTCCAGGTCCTTGAGCAGGTTCACCAGCGTCACCACATCCGTCTCAAACGACAACTCCACTACCAGGCGGTCCAGCCGCTGCGTGGCCCCGGAAACCAGCGCCCCGGGCCGCTCTCCGGCCAGGGCGATCGGGTCTCGGTACGTGATCCGCGGGCTCACCTTGTTGGCAGCGAACACCTGGTTGATGCGGGCCTCAAACATCGCTGATCCATCCACGCTCGCCGCCGGCAGCGCGGGCCGCCCGAAGAACTTGGCGCTCTCCTGCACCACCCGCTCGCTCTCCGCCACACGTGTGCGGGCCTCCGCCTTGGCCTTCAGCACAGCCTCGATCCGCCCCGCCTCCGCCGCCAGCGCCGCACGCCGGTTCATCACCGGCTCCACCACGCCAAAGTATCCCGCAACCACCACCCCCAGCCAGACCAGCCACCGCCCCGAGCGCGGCAAGCGCGCATACGCCCTCCGCACGGGCCCCACCACGCCGCCCGGGCCGCCGTCGCTCACGAGCCACCTCCCGCCGCGCTCTGCAGGGCCTTGCGCCGTGCCTGCAACTTGTCCGCCTCCGACGTGAGACGCGACTTGTCCGTCTCGCTCACACCCGGCCGGCCCGCCGCGGCCTTGCGCTGGCCCCACTCGCGCGTGGCGGTAGGCAGGTCCATCGCCTCGATCTGCGCATCGGTGATCGCCCCCGGCACCGGTGGAGGGGCCTTGGCCGCCGGAGTCGCCGCGGCCGATGCGGCGGGCGCGCTCTGGCCGCTGCCCCGTGCGCCGCCGCGCGTTCCACCCGCACCCCCGCCACCCCCACCGCTCGGGCGCGGCCCCGGCGGCGTACCCGCCGTGCCGTTGCTCGCGGGCGGCTTGGCCACCAGCACGCTGTTGGCGCCGAAGGGCTGGGCCACCCTGGCGGTGAGTTCAAACCGCGCCGCCTCCACCGAAGGCGCACGCACATCCGCGAACACCCGCGACTTGTCCAGGGCCGCCCGCCACTGCGACACGAGATCGGGCGACTCCGCCGCGCCCGTTACGCGCACCGGTTGCCCGTACTCGAGCGACACCGTCTCCAGCGTGATCCCCGCGGGCATGGCCCCGGTCAGATCGGCCAGCAACTTGGTCATCGGCCAGCGCCGGTCCTTGAGCATCTGCGCGTGCTCCGCCTGCTTCTGGGCAAACACGCTCTCCGCATCGTCCTCTCCGCTCGCCGCCGCCTGCCCCTTGAGAATTGCGTGCCGCGTCCACGCCAGGGCCCACGGTCCAAGCAGCAAGAGCACGGCGCACGCCGCCAGCACCGTCCACGCCCGCCGGGCCGGTGTCAGCGCATCGGCCGCACGCACCAACGCGGGCCGATACGGAACCGGCGCCTGTGGCGTCATGCCGCACGCCCCGTGCAACTCCGCGCTCGGGCCAACCGCCGCCAGCGCCGCTCCCCACGCCACGCCATGCTCGGCCAGCCACTTCTCTTGGCCGCCGGTGCCCTCCGGCAACGTCAGGCCCGGGCCCAGCGCCAGGCCGCCCTGCGCCGGCAACCGCGGCGGGGCCTCCGGTGCGATCACCCGGGCCACGCCCGCAAGGCACTCCGCCCAGGCCGCCGCATCGTCCGCATCCTCGCGCAGCACGCGCACGCGGCCCGTCGCCGTGCACACCGCCACCACTCCGGCTCCGCGATCCACGCTCGCCGCCCAAGCGCACCCGCCCCGCACGCACAGCCCGGCGAGCGCCACCGGCTCGGGCACCCACACCTGCGGCGCCAGCCGGGCCACACGCTCATCATCCAAGGCGTCGGCGGTGTGCTCACCAGACCATCCGAGAGCGAACGTCTCTCCCGGGCCGCCCGGTGCGCCAGCCAGCCCCAGGCCGCCGCGGCGATGGGCGGCAAACGTGCCGCCGAGTTGGGCCTCGGCCACCAGGTCCAGCGCGCTGCGCACCTGTGCCGCGTTGCCCGCGGGCGGCGTCGCGCCCACCGGCCTCACCACCACACTCCCCGCCGGAACCACCCGCAGCACCGCCCGCACCCTGCCCCGGGCGATCGCCTGCGCCAGTCCCGCCCGGTCGGCCAGCGGCACCGTCTGCGTGCGCTCCACTGCCGCGCCCCCATCCGCCTGTGAGCCCGTCACAAACAGCAGATGCCACGCCTCCGCGTCGGCCCGGCAGACCACCACGCGTCCTCGCAGGGGCAGCCGGGCTGGAGCGTGCGGTCCGTGCATCACAAGCAGAGTCCTCTTCAGCGCGAAACCAACGAACGGATCACCACCGGGTTGGCCGAACGATCGACCTCGGCGAACATTTCTACCGACAAGCCGGTCGCCGCGTCGCGTCCCACACAGCGCATCACAAACACATTGCTCCGCACGTCAATGAAAGGGAAGAGGTCCGCCAGATTCGCGCGCGTCATCTGCGGCACGTCCAGCAGGTCAGCCACGCTCTCGATATCACCCCCGGCCGCGTCGCGGGCGACCACCACGGCATCCCGCAGCACGGGAGACAGGGCCGAGAGCATCCCCAGGGTTTCATCCTCGGCCGTGTTGATGTTCACCTTGCCCGGGGCGAGCACGGTCGGGTCGCCGATGACGCACTCCGCCAGCAGGTTCACCAATTCATCCCGCGTCAGGTTGGCCGGCTGCCGCTGCCCGGCCTGCTGCGTGCCCGATTGCTGCGCCAGCGTGGAGAGGTCCGTACGGATGAAGTCGGCCATCGTGCCCCCGCTCGCGGCGTGGTTGACGATGGCCTGTGCCTGGGTCTGATCCACACCCACCGCCGTGGCGACGTCGGCCGCGCTGGCGGTGGAGAGGTCCACGCGCTCCAGACCGCTGGGCCCGATGCCGCCGGCGACGCTCGCGGCGGTGAGGTGCCGCGCCCAGGCATCCGGGGCCGCCGTGCCCGCATCGCCCGCCGCGCTCGCGGCCCCGCCGGCCGCGGCCGAGCGCACCGGGCCGAGCACCGCCGTCGTGGCCTGCTCGCCGTAGAGAAACTCCCGACGCACGCCCAGCACCAGTTCGATCTCGCCGAGGTCGGGGACAGGGCCGTTGCGGGGCACGTACGCGCTGGCGAGCCCGGTGTACGACTCCGCCTCGGCGCCCGCCTCGCTCACGTCCTCATCCGTGTCGACCCAGTCGATGATGGCATCGGCCACGTCCTCCGTCATGTCGGGCAGGAGCATCAGATCGTCGAATGTGGCGAGATTCACGTTGATCTTCGCGTGCCCGTCCGCCGGCCCCAGCACACGCCCCGTCGCCGTGTCGTGGTTCACCTCGAAACTCGCCGCCGCGAGCAGGCTCTCGGCACCCGTGCCGCTGGACGACACGGCGGCGAGGGCCGCGAGCAGCGACTGGGCACCCATCGGCGAGGCCGCGTCAAACTCCGCCTGCAGGCGGGCCACGACGGCCTCGATGCCGGCGCGGGCCGCCCAGCGGGCCCGGACGCGGGCGAGGGCCTCCCGCCCGTCTGCAGCCTGTCGCCACGCCGCGATCTGGGTGGCCGACAGCACCAGCACGCTGAGCGCAATCGCCCACACCACCAGTGCCGTGGCAAAGCCCCGCGCCCTCATGTTGACAGCGCCACGCCTCACGATCCACCACCCCCTCCACCTCCCGGCGGCGCGGCAGGCGGCCCACCCGGCGGAGGCTGCCCCGGCCCCGCTTGGCCGGGTTGGCCCTGACCCGGTGGCCCTTGCCCCGGCTGCGGGCCACCCTGAGGCGGCGGCCCCCCCGCACCACCGCCCGGCTGCGCACCGGTGCCGCCCCCGCCTCCGCCACCCGGAACGCGCCCCCCCCCGCCCTGCCCACCGGGCACCACAAACGTCCCGGTCGCCGGTGCCTGCTCTTGCGTCGGCTGCTGTTGCTGCGTGGGCTGCGCGGGCTGGGCCGCGCCCGGCGCGCTCCCCGCTGCCGGCAGCGCGAGCGGCCCCGTCGGCAAGGGGGTGCGATCCAGCGCGACCACCATGCGGGCTGTGGCCGTGCGCTCGCTTCGCACGTTGCCCTCGGCGGCTGCGCCGGCCGTCACGGTGATCCGCACCGCGTGAGGCAGGCCGTCGGTGTCCGAATCCCACTGCGTGTTCCACGTCTCCCCGTCGCCAGCCTCAATCACCAGCCCGTTGATCTCCTCCGCCACCGGCGCGGCCACGCCCCCCGCGTCCTGATACTCATTCGGCAGCGGATCGGCCCGCCGCCACAACGTGCCCCCGCCACCCGCCCCGCTCGCGGCCGCGCCCGCACCGCCCGCCTCCACCCGGTACTGCACCGTGTGCGTCGGCCCCTCGGGCCGCTCGTCGCCCAGCGGAGGGCGCACCCGGCGCGTGCCCGCGCAGCGCACCAGCAGGGTGCTGCCCCCCGGCTCCTCTCCCACCGCCACCCGCACCTGAGCCGGGTCGCTTTCGCGGGCCGCGTTGCGCACGTCGCGTGCGATCGTCTCCACCGCCAGCGCGGCCCGCCCTGCCGCCTCCGCCCGCGCCACCGCCACGTCGCGCACCGCGGCCGCCCGCGCGATCACCAGCGTTGCCGCCCCCGCCACCAGGGCCACAATCACACTGGCCGTGATCACCTCCACAATCGTGAAGCCGCGCCGCCTCATTGCGGCCGCTCCGGCGGGGTTTCGGGCCGGCGATCCGGGTCCGGGTCCTCACCCGTGCGGGCCGCGATCAGCGTCTCGACCACCACGCTCTGCGGGCCGGTGCCCGCCGCCGCGCCGCCGTCCCACGCGATCGTGCAACGCACCGTGTACGGTGTGCCGCCCGTGCCGCCGGAGAAGTCCAGCGAATACGTGTACGCGCCGAACGGGGCATCGCACACCCCGCTCACCGGGTGTGCCTTGGCGTACCCATCCGGGCCGCGCGCCAGCACCAGGTTCAACTGCTCATCCGCCAGCATCGCGGCCGCGGCGATCTGCTCACCCATCCGCTGCGACGACAACGCCTGGCCCGACAGCCCGATGATGGTCGCCAACGCCGCGCCCAGAATCACCGCCGCCACCAGCGCGTCCAGCAGCGCAAACCCCCGCCCACACGCCCGGCGTCGTGCGCTCACCACGGCTCCGCCCTCCGCCCCACGGCATCCAGATCAACCGCCCCGCCCGCCCGCGCCGCAAACGCACCCGCGTCCGCCAGCCGCACCACCAGCGCACCCGCGGCCCCCGGCTCCAGACTCACCTGCCACGCCCGCCCCGTCTCGCCCGCCCGCGCGCCCGCCATCTCGATCAGCACGTCGATCCCCGGGCGCGGCACACCCGCCGGCATCGCCACCCGCAGCGACCCCGCCGGGTTCGCCGGAAGCGCACCCCCGTCCACCAGGACACGGCTCACACGCGCGGCATCGAGCTGCACCGCGTTCACCAGGGGCAGCGTCGCCCACCCGTCGGCGCTCCCCTCCGCCGCCACCAACAGCGACACCCGGCCCGCCGCCTCGTCGCACTCGAGCGCCACACCACGCCCCGAGAGCGCCTCGCGCTGCGCCAGCGCACTCAGCAACCCCGCGACGGCACGCGCCTCCACCTCCGCCCGCCGCTCGCGCCCGCCCGCGAGGCGCGGCAGGGCCACACCGGCGAAGATCGCCAGCAGAATGATCACCACCACCAACTCGATCATCGAGAACGCGGCGGCGAAGCGCGGGCTGGCTGTGCGTGGGCGGGTCATGGGCGCTGCGGGCTGCGGTCAGGGTGTCGTCACGTCGGCGTTGTCGCCCTCGCCGCCGGGCTGGCCGTCGGCCCCGTACGACACGATGTCAAAGTCCACGTTCTTCTTACCCGGCACGATCAGCACGTAGAGCCGACCCCAGGGATCCAGCAACTGGTCGCTGTTCTGCAGATACGGCCCCTTCCAGGCGGCCGCGTCCACGTCGCCGGGCCGATTCATGAGGATGTCGAGCGTGGCCCCGTTGGGCAGCCCCCCGCAGTCAAGCATGAAGCTCTGCACGCTGGTGGCGAGCGTCTGCCCCTTGCTCCTGGCGGCGGTGCTCTTGGCCTCGCCCACGCGGCTCAGCAGCCGCGGTGCGATCAGCGTGGCGAGCACGCCGATGATCACGATCACCACGATGATCTCGACGATGGTGAAGGCGCGTGAAGGCACAACGGCACGACGGCACCGAGGCACGGAGCCGGACCCTGCGCGCCTTACGCCCGACATCGACTGAGAGTGAGATGTTGCCTTCATGGGTTGTCCTCGCTAACCAAGGGCTCGGTTCGTGCCTTCGTGCCTTCCTCCTACTTCGCCACGGCGTCCTGCATCTCCAGGAGCGGCAGGATAATCGCCGCCACCACCCCCCCCGCCACCAGCGCGGCCACCACCACCAGCACCGGCGGCAGCACGCTCGTCACCACCTTCACGCGCATCTGCGTGCGCGTGTCCAGTGAGCGCGCCGCCTGCAACAGCAACTGCGGCAGCCGCCCCGAGCGTTCCCCCAAACTCACGATCTGCACCAGGAGCGGCGGAAAAATCCCCTCGCGCTCCAGCGGCTCGGCGATGGTGCGCCCGCCCGACACCTGATCGCACACCCGCACCACGCTCTGCCGCATCGCCGTGTTGGTCAGCGTCGCGCCGCTCAGGCGCAACGCCGTCAGCACCGGGAGCCCCGCGCTCACCAGCGTGCCCAGGGTCCGCGTGAAGCGGGCCACCAGCGCATCCCGCACCAAGGGCCCGATCGCCGGCAGCCGCAACGCCACCGTGTCCATCGCCAGGCGCGGGCCCGGCGTGACCCACGCACGCCGCACCGCCACCACCAGCACGCACAGCGCCGCGGCCATGAGCCACCACCACTCCCCCACCACCTCGGCAAACGCCTGCACCATGCGCGTGGGCAGGGGCAGCGACTTGAGTTGGCCCTTGAGAGGGGCCAGGATGCGCGGGATGATGACCGTCGTCATCACCGTGACCGCCCCGCAGACGAGCACCGCCAGAATCGCCGGGTAGAGCGTGGCGGCCATGAGCGACCTCCGCAGTTCCAGGTCCTTCTCCAGAAGGTCGGCCGTCTGCTCCAGCACCTCGCCGAGTTTGCCCGAGGCCTCACCCGCGCGCGTCAGGTTCACCACCAGTTCGCCAAAGGGCGGCCCCCAACTCGCGCACGCATCCGCCAGCGTCTTGCCCTGCTCGACCTGCGCGATCAGGTGGGCCAGCATCGCCCGCTGCCCCTCGGTGCGCCCCTGCTTGGCGAGCGTGCGCAGGGCCGGCACCATCGGCAGGCCCGCCTGCACCGCCGTCGCCAGTTCCTTGATGAACGAGGCCGTCTCGGCAAGGTTCATCACCCGACCGCGTCCCACGGGCGCCGCCCCGCGCCCCGATGCCGGCACGCGACCCGGCTGCCCGGCCCGCGCCGCGCTGGCCAAGCCCGCCGGGCCGGACGGCACCGCGTCCACGCTGCTGGGCGTGATGCCCCGTGCGAGCAACGCCCGCACCGCCGCGCCCCGGTCGGGCGCATCCACCACCCCCGCGGCGGACCCGTTGTTGGCGCTGGCCGCGATGTAGCGGAAAGACGGCATGGCTCAGCCCTCCGCATCTTGGGTCGCCCGCAACACCTCATCCAGCGTGGTCTCGCCACGGGCCGCCTTCTCCAACCCGTCGCGGCGCATGGAGACGTGCGTGGACGCGGCGGTCCTGATGAGTTCCGGCGTGCTGGTCTTGCCCGCCGTGATCGCGGCCCGCATCGCCGGAGTGAGCGTGAGCAACTCGTAGTACCCCAGCCGGCCCCGGTATCCTGAGTTCTCGCACTCCTTGCACCCGGCGCCGCGGTACGCCCGCATCCCGGGAAACAACGCCCGCTCCTCGGTCAGAATCCGGTGCTGCAGCGCCTCGGGAATCTCCACGCTGGCCCGGCACGACCCGCAGATTCGCCGCCCCAACCGCTGCGCCAAAACGCCCTCCAGCACGCTCGCCAGCAGAAACGGCTCGATCTCCATGTCCAGCAGGCGACCGATCGCGCTGGTCGCGTCGTTGGTGTGCAGGGTGCTGAAAATCAGGTGCCCCGTCAGCGCGGCACGCACCGCGATCTCCGCCGTCTCCGCGTCGCGGATTTCACCCACCATCACCACGTCGGGGTCCTGCCGCAAGATCGACCGCAGCCCCGTGGCAAACGTCAGCCCCCGGTCAGGGTTCACCGGGATCTGGTTGATGCCGGTGAGCTCGTACTCCACCGGGTCCTCGATCGTGATCATCTTCAGGCTGGGGTCGTACAGCTTGCTCAGGGCCGCGTACAGCGTGGTGGTCTTGCCGCTCCCGGTCGGGCCTGTCACCAGCACCATCCCGTGCGGCAACGCGATCAGCCGGTCCATCTCCGCCCGGTCGCGCTCGCCCATCCCCAAAGACACCAGGTCGAGCGCGATGCTCTGCTTGTCCAAGAGCCGCATCACCACGCTCTCGCCGTAGATCGTCGGCACCGTGCTCACGCGGATGTCGATCTTGCGCCCCTCGAAGCGCAGCGTGATGTGCCCGTCCTGCGGCACGTAGCGCTCGGCGATGTCCATGCCCGCCATGATCTTGATGCGGCTGGTGATCGCCGCCTGCAGGGCCTTGGGCGGCGAGTTCTGCGGGCGCAGTTCGCCGTCCACCCGGTACTTCACCACCAGTTGCCGGTCAAAGGGCTCGATGTGCACGTCGCTGGTCCGCGTCTTCACCGCCTCCAGCACGATGAGGTTCACCAGGTTGATGACCGAGGGCTCCTCGGCCATCCGCTGCACATCCGACGCGTCCACCGCCTGCAGGTTGGCGAGCAGGTCATCCTCGCTCTCGCCCCCACCCGCCAGCCGCTGGGCCATCTGCGTCGCCGTCGCCCCGAAGGCCTCGCGCAGCATCGCCTCGTACATCTGCTGCCCCACCGCCACCCGGGCCACCGGCCGGTCGGCCGTCGCCGCGATCTCATCCGCCGCGGCGTCGTCGGCCGCGTTTACCATCGCCACAACCACACGCTTGCCCGCGAGCGCATACGGCACCGCCCGCAAGCGGGCCGCCTGCTCCGCCGAGATCAGCCGGGCCGCATCCGGGGCGATCGCCGGCTGGTCGGTCAGCGTCTCGATGGGTGCCGTGGTGCTCATGCGGGATCAGGCTAGCGATCAAGCGGATCGACCACAAAGGCCACAAGGGGAAGGCGGTGGTTGAGAACGCGGATGAAGGCAGAAAGCGCGCATCAGGCTGGGCACGGAGCCGTCAAGAGCACCGGCGCGTCGCACCATGCGAGGTGCCAACCCTCCGACGGGTCCACGTTCATCCGCGTTGATCCGCGTACCAAGCCGGTCTGCTCCCCGTTGTCCTGCGCGTGGGTGGTCCTCAACAGCCCCGCTTCAGAGCCCGCCCTGCTGGTTCCCACGGTTGCCCCGATTGCCCGCCCGGTTGGGCCGGTCGCCGTCGCCCTGCCCCCCCGGCGCCATACGCCGCGGAGCCCGGTCGCGGTCCTCCTGCCGTCGCTCCGGCAACAGCGCCTGCTGCTCGGGCGTGAGCAGGTCCTTCACCTTCTTCACGGTGCCGGTCTCGAGTTCCTCGCGCTGCGTGCGCAACTCGCGCTGGGCCGGGTCGGCTCCCGCGCCGCCGCCCATGCGGGCCATCATGTTGCTGATCGAGAAGTTCTCCTCCTGCTGCTGCGTGAGCCCCTCGGCCTTGGCATTCAGGGCCGCGTTCTCGCGCGCGTACTGCTCGGCGATGGCGGCCAGCGAGGCCGACACGTCGGCCGAAAGGCCGTCCATCCTCGCCGCGGCCTCCACCACCCGCTGGGCGTGCCGCTCGCGGTAGATCTCCGGGAAACTCTCCCTGCGGAAGGCCGTACCAAACGCCCCGGCCTTGTCCCCCGGGAGCATCCCCTCGATCTGCTTGGCGTAGCGACGGTTCACATCCCGCACCTTCACGGCGTACTCGCGCCCCTGCTTGATCATCTCGTCGATCTGGGCCATGCCCTCGGGGTTGCCGAAGTTGCGCATCGGGTTGCCGCCGTTGGCCATCATCTGCTCGCGCATCTTGTCGGCAAACTCGTCGCGCTTCACGATCTCACGATCCAGGTCCTGCTCGTACGTCTCGAGCACCGGCGCGATCGGCAGCCGCGCCTCGGGGGCCAGGTCGAGCCCGTCCACGAGTTTCACAAGGTCCGCGCGTTCGCCCGACATCAGCCCGCGTTTCAGGCTCACCTCACGCCGCTGGGCCCGTTCAACGGCGGGCCACTGGGCCGCCTGCTTGTCGTCGAGCAGGCTCCGCAGGTCGTCCATGAACGCCTTCTCGGCCGCCGTCGTCGCCTCACCGAACTCCCGCCCCTTTGGCGCCAGGTCCTGCCACACGGTCATGTCGCGGGTGTCGCGGAAGTCCTCCCGCGCCTTCTCCATCGCGTTGCGGAACACCTCCGCCTTCGCCTGGTGGGTGCTCACGTACGCCTCGTGCAGGGCTTTGGCCGCATCCATCTGGTCCGCCGTCAACCCCAGCGTCTTGCCATAGCGGGCCAGCGCCTCGCCGCTCACGCGCGGGTCCATCTCGTTGCCGCCCCCCATGCCGCCGAACATGCCCATGCCGCCACCGAACATCCGAGGCCCGCCGCCGCCACCGGGCTGCACGGCCACCACCGCCTGCGCACTCGCCACGCTGCCGGCCAAGCCAACGACCACGCACACCGCGCTTGCGCGCACAACCCGAGTGATGATGGACATGCCTCGAACCTCCGACGCGGCGGCGCAGAACGCGACCCCGCACGAACCCCAGTCAGGATGCACAACGAACGCCAGCCCGTCGTATTGCCCCGCCCCCATCCGGTTGCCGCCTCCCCCGTCCTGCGGGACACGGCCCACCGGCCTACGCGGCACCCACCGCGACCGCACCCCGGCTCTGGGTCTCAAACACCGTCGGTCGCTTGTCCTCCATCATCTGCACAAAGGCATCAAACAGGTACGCCGAGTCATGCGGACCCGGCGATGCCTCCGGGTGATACTGCACACAGAACAGCGGCCGTCCGGTCAACCGGAAGCCCGCCAGCGTCCCGTCGTTCAGATGGATGTGCGTCGGCTCACCCCCCACCGCCTTCAGCGACGCGGGGTCCACCGCAAACCCGTGGTTCTGGCTCGTGATCTCCACTCGCCCGGTGAGCACATTCTGCACCGGCTGGTTCGCGCCCCGGTGCCCGAAGGGCAACTTGAACGTCTTGGCCCCCAGCGCCAACGCCAGCAACTGGTGCCCGAGACAGATGCCAAACGTCGGGATCGGCGTCGCCATCTGCGGGCCCACCACCCCACGCAGCGTGCGGATCGTCGCCTCCACCGCCGCGGGGTCGCCCGGTCCGTTGCTGATGAACAGCCCGTCCACCTCACCGGCCGCGTACGCGCGGTTCACCTCCGCGGCGGGCACGTCGTGCGGCACCACCCGCACCTCGCAGTTGCGGTCCGCCAGGTTCCTCAGAATATTGCTCTTGGCTCCGCAATCCAGCGCCAGCACCCGATACCGCTTCGGGCTTGTCGGCTTCACACGCCCGCCGAACCGCGGGGCCGGCAACTGCACCGTCGGCGACCATTCGCCCAGCGTCTCGCGCCACGTCTGCGCACTCGCACACCCCACGCGCGGCACCAGGTTCTGCCCGTTCATGCTCGGTGCTTCGCACGCCATCCGCACCAGCGCGGCATCGGTCAGGTCCGCCCGATCCGTGATCACCCCCTGCATCACACCCGCCGAACGCAACCGGCGCGTGAGCGCCCGCGTGTCGATGCCGCTCAGCCCCAGCACCCCGTGCCGGGCCAGATACGCCGACACGCCCTCGGTGCTCCGGTAGTTCGAGGCCACCCGCGACAGATCGCGCACGACGAAGCCCGACACCTGCACACCCACACTCTCCACGTCCTCGGGGTTCACCCCGTAGTTGCCCATCATGGTGCTGGTCATCACCAGAATCTGCCCGGTGTAACTCGGGTCCGTCAGCGCCTCCTGATAGCCGCACATCGCCGTGTTGAACACCACCTCCGCCGCCACCGCCAAGCCGCGCCCCACAGCACCAAACGCCTCTCCCTCGAACACCACGCCGTCCTGCAATGCAAGGCGGCCCACCACCGGCGCTGCGAAGCCATCGCTCATGCCCGTACTGTAGCGCGAGTGAGCGATCTCTTCGGTCATCCCGAGCCCCGCGCGGCGGCGACCGCAGGCACGCTCCTGCCCTCCTCACGCGTGGTTCATGTCGCCGTCGAACGCTCCTTCGAGCGGGCCGGCTCGCCCGCAGCCGACCACACACTCACGTACCGCAGCGACGACCCCGGGCTCACCCCCGGCGACCGCGTGCGCGTGCCCCTGGGCCGGGGCAACAGCGCCGCGCACGGCATCGTCACGCGCGTCGGCGGCCCCGAACTGCTCGGCAAGCTGCCGCCCGCGAAACTCAAGGCCGTGCTCGCCCGCACCGGCCGGGCTCTTCCCGCGGACCTCCTCCCCCTTGCCGAGTGGATCGCGCACTACTACGTGGCCCCCCTGGGCATGGTCCTCGCCTCGATGCTCCCCGCCGCCGTGAAGCGGGCCACCGGCACGAAGACCGTCGCCTACTTGTCGCTCGCCGACCTGGTGGGGCGGACGTCCCGTCCGCCCGATGCCGACCGCCAGGCCGCTCCCGTTGCCTCACCTCAACTGCGCAAACACATCACCGCCCTCCACGCCCTGCCCGCCTCAACGTTCCCCTGCACGGTCGCCGAACTGCGCACGCACCTGCGTATCTCGCCCGCGGCGATCAGGAAACTCACTGGGCTGGGCA
This sequence comes from uncultured Phycisphaeraceae bacterium, assembly GCA_964590885.1. Taxonomy (GTDB): domain Bacteria; phylum Planctomycetota; class Phycisphaerae; order Phycisphaerales; family UBA1924; genus JAEUIX01. Next base: position 77,713 of record CAZPWW010000006.1, on the reverse strand, counting down.
TCCTCACGTCCTCATCGCGCACACACATTCACGCCCCGGCCGCGGGCGGCGATGACACCGGCCCGAACCCCCCTGCCCCCGCCGCACCCGCGCCCACGCTGAACGCCGAGCAGGCGGCTGCCGCGGCGGGCATCATCGCTTCACTCGGCACGTTCAGGCCGCACCTGCTCCTCGGCATCACCGGCTCGGGCAAGACCGAGGTTTACCTCCACGCCATCGCCGCCGCGCTCGCACGCGGCCAGACGGCCATCATGCTCGTGCCCGAGATCGCGCTCACACCGCAGACCTCGCGGCGTTTCATCGCGCGACTGGGCTCGCGCGTGGCGGTGCTCCACTCGGGCCTCACCGCGGCCCAGCGCCACGCCCAGTGGGCCGCGTGCGCCGAGGGGCGCGTCTCGGTCGTCATCGGGGCCCGCTCGGCCGTGTTCGCCCCGTTGGCAAACCTCGGCCTCATCGTCGTCGATGAAGAGCACGACTCTTCGTACAAGCAAGACCAACTCCCCCGCTATCACGCCCGCGACGTGGCCGTGAAGCGGGCCCACCTCGCGGGGTGCCCGGTGGTGCTCGGCTCGGCCACGCCCGCCATCGAGACCTACGCCAACGCGCTTCCCGATGGCGCGGTGCCCGCCAAGTACCGCCTGTGGCGGCTCTCCCGCCGCGCCACCGGCGCGGCACTGCCCGCCGTGCGCATCGTCGATCTTGCCGACGAGCGCCGGCTGCGCGCCCAGGTCTCCGGCTGGCGCGACCGCCACATGCACCTGCTCGGCCCGACGCTCGAACGGGCCCTGGCCGACACGCTCACTGCGGGCGGGCAGGCGTTGCTCCTGCTCAACCGGCGCGGCTACGCCAACCACATCACCTGTGCCGACCCCAAGTGCGGCTGGCTGATGACCTGCACCGACTGCGACGCCACGATGGTGTACCACCGGGCCACACTGCCCCGTGCCGACCGGGCGGGGCGAGCGGATGGCGCCGCCCGGCCGGGCTTTGTGCGCTGCCACCACTGCCTCACCGAGGTGAAACTGCCGCCCGCGTGCCCGATCTGCTCGGGCACCATCAACACCTTCGGCCTGGGCACGCAGCGGGTGGAGGAAGAACTCGAGCGCAAGTTCGCTGTCACCCACGGCCTGAAACTCGGCGACACGCTGCTCCGCCTCGACGGCGACACCATGCGCACGGCCAGAGACTACTTTCGCGCCCTCGACCGCTTCGCCGCTGGCAAGGCCCGCGTGCTGCTGGGCACGCAGATGATCGCCAAGGGCCTCGACTTTCCCAACGTGCGCCTCGTGGGCGTGGTCAACGCCGACACAGCGCTGGCCCTGCCCGACTTTCGCGCCGCCGAGCGCACCTATCAACTCGTCAGCCAGGTGGCCGGCCGGGCCGGGCGGGCCGAGCACGCCGGCCTGGTGATCGTGCAGACCATGGAGCCGCGTGCGGACCCGATCGTGCTCGCCGCGCGCCACGACTACGAGGCCTTTGCCGCACTCGAACTCGCCACACGCCGGCACGCGGGGCTGCCGCCAGTCACGCGCATGGCCCGTATCGTCTGCCGCGACACCGACCACGCCAAAGCCGCTCGCGCGGCCCAGGGCATTTTCGCGGCGCTCCAGACCGCGATCGCCGCCCTGCCCGCACACGCCACCGGCACCGCAAGCCCCACCGGCGGGGTTCGCCTCCGCCCGCCCTTCCCCTGCCCGCTCGCGCGCATCGCCAACCACCACCGCATCGCCGTCGAACTCCTCGCGTCCACGCGCGGCAGCCTGCAACACCTCCTGCAATCCGTGCGCTCGGCCGGCCTGCTCAAGAGCGACACGCGCACGGCGGTGGACGTGGACCCGATTGCGCTGCTCTGAGTGGCAGGTGATGGGTACTCGGTGCCAGCCGTACGTGGCGGCGTGCATCCCCCGTGGCCCTGCCCTGCCACCTATCACCTGTCACCTACGCTCCCGCCTTGCTCATCCACCTCAACGGCCAACTCGTTCCCGCCGAGCAAGCCCGCGTCAGCCCCTTTGACCGCGGCTTTCTCTTCGGCGACGGTGTCTACGAGGGCCTGCGGGCCGTGCGCCTTGCGCCCGGGGGGCCGGGGCACGTCATCGGCCTGCACCGCCACATCCGCCGGCTCGCGCAAGGGCTCGCCGGGTGCGGCATCCGCTGGGACGCGGGCCAACTCGAACCGCTGACGCGCGAACTGCTCGCCGCCAACAACCTCGCCGATGCCTTCATCTACTGGCAGATCACGCGCGGCACGCCGCCCATCATCGACGGCAAGCCCATCCGCACGCGTGTGCCGCAACCCGGTGTGCCGTTCGCGCCCACAGTCTTCGGCTACTGCCTGCCCCACCCGGGCCTGGAGAAAGACGAGACGCAGGGCCCCGCGCTCAAGCGCGTGAGCCTGATGCCCGACCGGCGCTGGCACCTAGGCCACCTCAAGAGCACGTCGCTCCTGGGAAACGTGCTCGCCTCAATCGCCGGCGCCGATGCCGGCCGCGCCCGGGCCGAGCCCGTCGACGAAACCCTGCTCGTGCGCGACGGCCTCGTCACCGAGGGCACATACAGCAACGTGGCCTTTGTCCTCCCGTGCCGCCGAAGTCGGCCCTCGCACTGGGGTGCTTCCGGAAGCACCACCTCGATACCGGACTACGAGATCGTCACGCCCTCGCTCGACTCCGCGCCAATGCTCAGCGGCATCACCCGCCAGATTCTCCTCGACCTCGAGCCATCCATCGTGCAGCGCCCGTTGCGCGCCGATGAACTCGCCCACGCCAGCGAGGTGATGCTGTGGGGCACCACCACGATGGTGTCGACCGTGGTCAGCATCGACGGCCGCCCCTTCGCCGCGCCGGGTCCCGTCGCGCGGCGGCTGAATTCGATACTGGTGACTGCCATCCGGGCCGGGCGCGAAGACCTCAACGCGCGATGATGCGCCCCCGGGCACGACTCCGGCGGGTGCGAGCACTCGCGCAGCCTTCCGAGCAGTGCCCGGTGCGGTCCCCTGTCCTACCCCACCTTGCCCGGGTCCTCACCCCGCTCGATCGCCTCGATCTCCTTCAGGCGCCGTTCGTGCCGCCCGCCGACAAACGCGGTGCCCAGCCACACATCGCTGATCTTCTCGATCAGCCGCTGCCCGAGCAGATCCGCCGACAGGCAGAGGACGTTGGCGTCGTTGTGCGTCCGGCTGATCTGGGCCGTCAACTCGTCGTGCGCGATCGCGGCACGCACGCCACGTACTTTGTTCGCCGCGATGCACATGCCGATCCCCGTGCCGCAGATGAGCAGGCCGCGCTCGGCCAGCCCGTCGCGCACGGCCACGCCCACCCGCGCCGCGGGCACCGGGTAGTCGACGGCTTCGCCGGAGAGGTCGCCCACGATCACGACCTCGTGGCCGGACGAACGCAGGCGGTCGGCCAGTTGCCGCGCCGCGCCCGAGCCGCGATGGTCTGCGCTGATAGCGATCTTCACGGACCGATCTCCTTCAACCGCGCCGTGATCATCCCCTCAAGCGCACGCGCCGTCGCATCGTACAGGCTCTGGGGGCCGCCGACGGGGTCGGGCACATCGTGCCCAGCCGGGTCGAGCAACCGGGCCTTGGCCACGGCGCCCGGGTCCATCCGCGTGATCGCGGCCAGGTGCCCTCTGGTCATCGCAAACACATGGGTGGCGCGGCTCAGCAGCGCGGGGGTGAGCGGCTGTGCCTGGCCGTGTACACCCGGATACCCCGCGTTCGTCAAGGCGATGGATGCTTCAGCGGAATATGGACCGTGATCGGCAGAAATACCAGCAGATTCGATGCATATTGGCATATTTTCGCGTGTCTTTGCGGCCATAGTGCGGGTGATGCCCGCCGCCATCGGGCTCCGGCAGGTGTTCCCCGTGCAGACATAGAGAATCATGGTCGCCACGGACCTCAGTATCGCATGCCCGCCCCCCCGGTTCAACCCCACATCCGAGCGGCCAAACGCCCGAACCCGGTCCAGACCATGAAAAACCGCCGATTCCGCCGCGCCATCGCGGGATTTGACGGTTGGGCGATCTGGCGCGAAAAAACCTGTTGAATCGCCTTGACGGATTGCAGGGGCGCTGTAGACTCTGCGTGAGTGTTCGTGTCGTTCGCCCTTGCGCATCTTTAGCGAACGTCGCGATGGTTCCTCCGCTGTGGAAGGCCGGAGGGGCGGTCGTGTCGTTGTGCAAACGCTTTAGAGCCAAGAGCGAGGAAGGTTTGGTGCGATCTCCCGGAAACGGGCCTCGCACGGGGAGGTTCTCTTGGCTCGCTTGTCTATTGGACATGCAGTCGCCCCTGGGGCGGTGCTGCTCTTTGGTCTGGCCGGCAGCACGGTCAGCGCAGAGCAGATCACCCGCAACATCGGCAATGGCTGGACCGTCACCACGCCCGACGTCGACGTGATCGACGTGTACCGCGACACCACGGTGAGCGGCAACGTGCCGGTCCTCGAGAAGTTCGCCACGTTCAGTTCGTTCAGCCCGCTCGACCTGGTCTTCCGCCAGATTGCGCCCAACGCTGAAACGTCCACGCGCATCATCATCACCGACGAGTACCTCTTCAACAACACCGGCCTGGCGTGGGATTCGTTCACGCTCAGCCTGGTGAACGATCAGAACGGCAACGCGACCTTCAACGCGGCCCTGACCAACCCCAGCGTCGCCCCCTTCACCGCCAACAGCGTCGCCTTCGACGGCAAGACCTCCACGGCCTTCGCCGGCAGCGTGCCGCACTTCTCCTTCTGGACCCCCGGCGTCACCGCGGGCGCCTTCGTCATCGACGTGCAACTCAGCCAGATCGACGACGCCGACTTCCGCACCAGTTTCACGCTCCGCGAGACCCCCGGCTTCATCCCGGCACCCGGTGCCGCGACGCTGGCCCTCGCGGGCGGGCTGATCGCGGCCCGTCGCCGCCGCGCCTCCCGCAAGGAGGTCGCCCGTGCGTACTGAAGCCTCCAAGCCCGCCGCGACACTGGCCGCCGCCGTCGCGTTCTTCATGAACCCCGAGCGCACCGGCACCGAGCGGCGCCTCATCCACGCCCTGCTGCCCGGCCTCGCGTGCCGGTACGCCCACGCCAACAAGGTCTGGTGCCGGTGGGCGCCCGACAGCACCCCACGCACCCAGCCCGCACGCGGCTGAACCCTCCGCCGCTCCCCGGTCCCTGTTCGAGAGAAGTGTTCGTCCTGCCCGCTGATCCGCCCGACCGCGTCCATGCCGCCGGGCAGTTGCCTGAGAGTGAGATCGCATCATGAGCCACCGCACCACCATCAAACCCCTCGCCGCCGCGGCCATTCTCCTCGCGGCCGGCGCGGCTCACGCCCAGCCCCAGACCGTCGACCTGGGCGGCGGCTGGAGCGTCACCATCTTCAACCCCGAGGCCGTGCAGGTCACCTCCCTGGGCGTGCTCAACAACCAACTGGTGCTCACCAAGGTCGCCACGGTCTTCGGCACGACCGAGGAGGGCATCCCCACGCCGATCGTGCTGCAGTTCGCCCAGAACCTGCCCAGCGAGCTCACCGCCCCGCAGATCGGCATCGCCTTCGAGAACATCACCAACCAGAGCGGCGTGGACTGGACGAGTTACACCCAGGCGCTCCTGCAGTCTTCGCGGGTCTCCTTCAACCAGGCGGCTTCGGCGGGCTTCGCTATCGCCCCCTATACCACCACCACGTACAACGCCGGCATCGGTGCCACCGAGGTCACCTACTCGGGCGGCGTGGTGCTCAACGGCCAGACCTGGAACGCCGGACAGGGCAACCCCACGGTGATCGACATCAATCTGGGCCAGACCCCCACGATCTTCACCCTCAAAGAAATCCCGCTGCCCACCCCCGGGTCGGCGGCCATCTTCGGTGTCGCGGGCCTCGTGGCGGCTCGACGGAAACGGTGAGGCTTCCGTCGGCCGCCCGGCCCGCGAGGCCGGCCCCGCACCGCACGGCGGGCATGCCGCTCCATCCCGGCAACTTCTCCAATCGGGCCCCGGCGTGTTGCCGGGGCCTGTTCGTTGACGCACCCCGCCCTTGAGGTACCCTCGCGGCGTGCCGCCCGCACCCGCAGACTCCCGCCTGAGCGAACTCGATGCCCTGCGGGGCTTCGCCGCGCTGCTGGTGGTCTGGTTCCACGCGGCCCAGTTCTGCATCGGCCTCTCGCGCAGCACGCGGGCCGCCAGCCTGCCCCTGCTCGACATCATCGAGGCGGTCCGCCTCGGCCACGTCGGCGTGCTGGTCTTCTTCATCATCAGCGGCTTTGTCATGGTCCGGGCCCTTCAGGGCTCAGGCTGGGAGGGTGCCCGCCGCTTTGCCATTCGCCGCTTCTTCCGCCTCTTCCCCGCCTATTGGCTGGCCCTTCCGCTGGGCGTGCTCACCGTGAACTGGCTCAACGACCGCCCGCAGGACACGCCCACGCTGCTGGCCAACCTCACCATGCTCCCCACCCTGGCCTTCGGCAAGGTGTACGTGCTGGGCGTCTGCTGGACCTTGGAAGTCGAACTGATCTTCTACGCCCTGTGCGTCGCGCTTTTCCTGGTTCGCGGCCTCGACAGCCCCGCGGTCCTCGCCGGCCTCTGCCTGGTGCCGCCCCTGCTCTCGCTCCGCTATCGCAGCGACACCGCCACTTACCTGGGCATCATGCTCTGGGGCGCCCTCTTCCGCCTGTGGTACGACCGGCGCGAAGCCACCCTCATCATCGACCGCCACACCATCCCGCTGCTGTGGGTGGTGATCGGCACGGGTCTGGCCGTTACCTCGCGCGGCGTGGTGTACATGGCCGCGCCGATCATCGTCGCCCTCTCGCTCTTGCGCTGGCGGCTGCGGCCGCGCTGGCTGGTGTGGCTGGGGGAGATCAGTTACTCGCTCTACCTGCTGCACATCGTGGTGCTCTTCACCATGGTCTGGTGGTTGCGCGACCACGCGCCCCCGCCGTTGCGCGAGTTGCACCTGCTGGTCTACATGGCCGCCGCGACCGTGCTCACTATCCCGCTCGCCGCCGCGGCCTACTACGCCGTGGAGCGGCCCTGTATCGTGCTGGGTAGGCGGCTGAGCAGAGACCGGGGCCGGCCGGCGTCTGCGTCTGCAGATGCCCGGGGCCTCCCCGGCACGGTTCAGTGAGCCGCGTGGCTGCCGCGCGGGCGCACGTGCACGTGCTGGTCGCCCGCCCCATTCACGGCCTGACCGTTGGCCGGGATGGTCGGCTGAGCCGCAAGGATTTCAGCGAGCGAGGCGGCGATGCCCGGCGCGTCGATGCCGGCCTGGGCCAACTGCTTGGCGCGGCTGTCCTGGTAGACCCAGCGGTCGGCGATGCCCGCCACGCGCACGCGCGAGGCATCGAGCCCCATGGCGCACGCGGCCTCGAGGACGGCGGAACCGAAGCCGCCGATGACGGCGTGATCCTCGACCGTGACCACAGGTACGCCGCGCGTCAGTAAGGCGCGGATAAGGTCGCGGTCGAGCGGCTTGGCGAAGCGGGCGTCGTAGACGCAGATGCGCTTGCCCTGGGCCGCGAGCGTCTGGGCGGCGCGGAGCGCGTCGATGGCGGGCGTGCCGAAGGCGAGCACGGCGGCGTCGGGCACGCCCACGCCGTTGTTGCCGGGGGCGTCGAGATCGAACTGGGGCGTGAGGCAGCGGGCCTTGCCCAGCGCGTACGCCGGGCAGTGGGCGACGTCGTAGAGCGGGGCCTCGCCTGTGGCGGGGGCGGGGGGCGTGTAGACGTTGTCGCGGGGCCAGCGGCAGGAGGAGAGGCCCGTGTCGTACGTGCGCATGAACTCGAGCGCGGCCTTCATGCTGGGCTCGTCGATGGCGGCGGTGATGGCCGCGTTGGGCAGCACGCGCAGCAGGCTCACGTCGCAGAAGCCGTGGTGGACGGCGCCGTCGCCGCCCACGAAGCCGGCGCGATCGAGGCAGAGGCGCACGGCCAGACCCTGCAAGGAGACTTCCTGGAAGGCCTGGTCAAAGGCACGCTGCAGGAAGGTGGAGTAGACCGCGAAGAAGGGGCGGTAGCCGGTCTTGGCCAGGCCCGCCATCATGTCGAGTGCGTGGCTCTCGCAGATGCCCGTGTCGAAGGATCGCTCGGGGAATCTCGCCAGCGTCTTGGAGATGCCGGTGCCGTCGGGCATGGCGGCCGTGGCGGCCACCACCCTGGGGTCGCGGGCCATGATCTCGCACAGGGCGTCGCCGAAGGCGCTGGTGAACGAGCGGCCCTCGCGCTTGAGTTCCACGCGGCACCCCTCGGACTCCAGCCGCGGCGCGCCGTCGGAGTCCGGGTCGGCGATCACGCTGAACGCGGGCGGCGAGTGGAAGGTGCTGGCGTCGTTCTCGGCGAAGCCGTAGCCCTTGCCCTTGATGGTCTTGACGTGCAGCACCATGGGGCGGTCGTAGTTGCGGGCCTCGCGCAGAAACTCGATGAGCTCGTGGAAGTCGTGCCCGTCGATGGGGCCGACGGTGGCGAGCCCGAAGTGCTCGAACCACCCCTGCTCGTTGATCATGTGCTTGAAGGCTTCGCTGGAGCGGTGGTAGGCGTCTCGCAGGGCTTCGCCGCCGGGCACGGTCTTGAGAAACTCCTTGGCGTGCTTCTTGAAGTCGGCGTAGCGGGTCGAGAGGCGGAAACGGTCGAAGTAGTGGGCCATCGCCCCCTGGGGCTTGGAGATGCTCATCCCGTTGTCGTTGAGGATGACCAGGAACTGCCGCTTGAGCACCCCCGCGCCGTTGAGCCCCTCCATGGCCACGCCGTTCACGATCGAGGCGTCGCCGATCAGGGCCACCACGCGCCGCCCCTCGGGGCACGAGACCGGGTCAAACCCGTCGCCGTTGAGCGTGTCGCCACGGGCCATGCCCACCGCCGTCGAGATGCCCGTGCCCGCGTGCCCCACGCTGAACAGGTCGAAGCCGCTCTCGCGCGGCTCAGGAAAGCCCGCCATGCCGCTGCCCGTGCGCAGGCCGGAGAGCATGTGCTGGCGGCCCGTGAGCAACTTGTGCGGGTAGCACTGGTGGCCCACGTCGAACAGCAGCCGGTCGTGGCCGAAGTCGAAGACGTAGTGGAGCGCGATGGTGAGTTCGACCACACCCAGATTGGGAGCGAGGTGGCCGCCGGTCTTGGCTACCTGCGTGCAGATGGCGTCGCGCATCTCGGCCGCGAGCTGGGGGAGCTGGTCGATCGAAAGCCGGCGCAAGTCTTGCGGCGACTGGATGGTGGGCAACAGCGTCTTCATGGTGAATCCGGCGAGTCCGTGCCGCGCGGCGGCCCTGCGGGGCTGCCGAGTACTCAATCCGCGACCCCCTCGAACTTCATCGTAGGGGAAAAGCCTCGGGCCGGTTCGGTCCGGTCCGCTTGTGGAATGAATACTAACACCGCCGGGGGTTGGATGCGAGGGCTTGGGGGGGCGTTTCGCGGGACCCTGGCGAGCCGGCAGGTGTTGCGGCGGTTCGAACGCGGCGCAGGGAAGGCGGGTTCAGCGCCACGGTCCGGTCGCCATGGCCACTTCAGCGTGGGCATGGCGCGGAAGCGGGGTCCTACTTCGTCCGCACGGCCATGTACCGGGCCAGTTCGCAGAGCGGTGCCGCGGCAGGGCCGAGCGGTTCGACGGCGCGCAGGGCCTGGTCGAGCGTGGTACGCACGGCGGCCCGCGTGCCCTCCAGCCCGAGCACACCCGGATACGTGAGCTTGCCCGATGCGGCATCCTTGCCTGTGGCCTTGCCGGCGTGCTCGGCGCTCTGGGTGGCGTCGATGAGGTCGTCGACGATCTGAAACATGAGGCCGATGGCATCGCCGTAGGTGCCGATCGCATCGAGGGCCCGGGCACCGGCGGGCAAGGCGACCTGTGATCCCAGGCCGAGCAGGCCGCCCATGCGGCAGCTGGCGCGGATGAGCGCTCCCGTCTTGTTGGTGTGGATGAGTTTCAGGCGGTCGAGCTTGCCGGTGCCGGGCTCGAAGCCGGCGAGCGTGTCGTAGACCTGTCCGGCGATCATCCCGCTGGTGCCGCGGGCGAGTTCACGCGTGAGCGCGGCGACGGCGTGGGCGTCGGCCACGTTGGTGGCCAGCACCTGAAACGCGAGGGTGAGCATGGCGTCGCCGGCCAGAATGGCCATGGCCTCGCTGGTGGCCTTGTGCAGAGTGGGGCGGCCGCGCCGAGTGTCGTCGTTGTCGAGGCCGGGCAGGTCGTCGTGCACGAGGCTGAAGGCATGGATGAGTTCGACGGCCGCGCCTGCGGGCAAACTGGCATCGCCCGGGCCGCCCACGGCGACGGCGCAGTGCCAGGCGAGGAGCGGGCGCAGGCGCTTGCCGCCGCCCAGGAGGGCGTACTCGACCGCGCTGCGCAGCGAAGGGGTGAGTTCGGCGGAGGCGACGAAGCGGGCGAGATAGGCATCGACCGCGGCCACGGGCACCCCGAGCGGGCCGGGCAGGCCGTCGGCGTGGGTGAGGACGGAGGCGGAGTGGCCGGCCGTGGATGCCGCGGCGTTCATCGGTTCTCGTAACTCTTGATGAGGTCGAAGATCTCGGCGGGCGTGGCGGCGGCGTAGATGGAATCGCGGAAGGTCTCCATCATCATCAGGCGGCTGACGCGGGCGAGGGCCTGGATGTGGTCGGAGGCCTTCTCGGGGGGGCTGGCGAGGAGGATGATGAGGCGCACAGGCTTGCCGTCAATCGCCTGGAACTCGATCGGCTGGGCGGGCTTGCCGATGGCCATGGCCAGGCTGGCAACGCCGCCGCACTTGCCGTGGGGGATGGCCAGGCCGTGGCCGATGCCGGTGGTGCGGGTCTGCTCGCGGGTCCAGACCGCGTCTTTGAGCACGGTGGGGTTGGCGATCTTGCCGCTGGCGGCGAGCACGTCGACGAGTTCTTCGATGGCGCCGCGCTTCTCGGCGCTGGCGAGCGGGGCCTTGACGCATTCGGGATGGAGGATGTCCAGCAGGTTCATGGCGGAGGGCGGGCAGTGTAGGCCTCGCGGGGTTTTTGATGCCACCGGCGCCGCTACGGCACGCGCGGCTGGCGCCGCACCAGCAGCACGATCACCGGCCCGCCCACGGCCGCCATGACCACGCCCAGGGGCAGCCTGCCGCCGGGCGTGTCGACCAAGCGCACAAGGACATCGCCCCCCACGACCAGCGCGATGCCGACGAGGGCCGCGGCGGGCACGAGTAGGCGGTGCCCGGGGCCCAGGGCCATGCGGGCGGCGTGCGGCGCGACCAGGCCGACGAAGCCGAGCGGGCCGGCCAGCAGCACGCCGACGGCCGCGAGGATGCCCGCCAGCACAAACAGGCCGAGCCGTACCGCGCGCACCGGCACACCGACGCTGGCGGCTTCGTCGTCGCCGAGCGCGAGAGCATCCATGTGGCGGGCGAGCGCGGCGGCGGCGGCCAGGCACCCGCCCACGGCCCCCGCGCACGCGGCGACCGTCGCGGGGGCATGGTCGTCGGAGAGTGCACCGACGAGGATGCGGCCTGCGCCGAGCGCGGCGGTGGGGTAGACGGCCTGCAGGGCGACGACCGCCGCGCCGCACAACACGCCGACGATCACGCCCACCAGCACCATCGAGACGGTGTCCACCCAGCCGCGGCGCTGCGAGAGGGTATAGACGAGGGCGAGGCCGGCGAGAGCGCCCAGGAGCGCGGGGCCAGCCTGCCAGCCGAGCACGCCGAGGCCGCCGGCGCTGCCTGCGCCGGCCACGCCACCGAAGACGGACGCGGCCACCACGCAGAGCGAGGCGCAACTGGAGACACCGAGCAGGTCGGGCGCCGCGAGGGGGTTGCGGAGGAGGGACTGGAGGATGAGGCCCGAGACGGCCAGCGAAACGCCCACCACGGTGCCGGACGCGGTCCGCATCAGGCGCAGGCCGAGCAACCCGGGCGCTTCGGGCCACGCGAGCGTCCAGCCAAGGGGCGAGCCGGGGGCCCGATCAAGCCCCGCACGGACGGCGCACAGGCCAAAGGCCAGCAGGGCGAGTGCGGGCAGAAGGATGAGGGCACGCCGCGCGGGCACGGGGCGAGCGTACCCCCTACCATCGCGTTCCGCATTTTTCGGAGGTTCGCATGGCCGGCAAGACGTTCCAGTTCAGGCTGATCACGCCGCAGGGCAAGGTGCTTGACACCGCGGCGGTGGCGGCAAACCTGCCCGCTCACGACGGCCAACTGGGCGTGCTGCCCGACCGCGCGGCCATGGTGGTGAAACTGGGCACGGGGACGCTGACGGTGCAACCGGCGGATGCCAGGGCGGGCGGGGCCAAGGCGTACAGCGTGAGCGGGGGCTTTGCCCAGATGGTGAGCAACCGGCTGACGGTGCTGAGCACGAAGGCGGGTGAGAAGGCGGGCTGAGGGTTTTACCTCCGCCGCGTCATCGCCCGATCGATATCCCGCTTCATCTCGCGCTCGCGGATCACCTCGCGTTTGTCGCCCTTCTGGCGGCCGGTGCCGATGCCGATGAGACACTTGGCGTAGCCGTTCTTGAAGTAGATCTTGAGCGGGACGATGGTGTTGCCCTTCACCTGCTGGGCCTTCCACATCTTCTCGATCTCGCGCTTGTGGGCCAGCAGCGGGCGGGTGCGGATCGGGTCGGCCTGGCGGTTCTGCCCGCCCACCGGGCCGGCGGGGCCGTAGCCGGCGATGTTCACGCCGTGGAGCATGAGGCGGGGCGGGTCGGCCCGCACGTACCCCTCGCCCAGCGACACCAGCCCGGCCCGCACGCTCTTGACCTCCGGCCCGTACAACTTGATGCCGCACTCGAAGGTCTCGCCGATCGTGTAATCGAAGCGAGCCCGCCGGTTCTCGATCACGCGCTCGTCGGGCTGGTCTTTGGGGCGGGCCACGGGGCATTGTTCGCGTGCGGAGGCGTTCACGCACCCGCCGGCGGCACGATCCATCTAAGATCACGCGTCCGACGGAGGTTTCTTTATGGCCAAGCGCGCAGCCGCACGTACCTCCACCGCCAAGCGTGGCCGCGCCGCAGCCCGGCCAGCCACGACCGCACACGGCAACGGCTCGCTCAACTGGCACGCCAAACGGGGCGGCGCGGCAACGCGTACCCCTCGCTCACGCTCGGGGCTCGTGGTGAAGGCGTCGGCACGCGGGATGCGGGTTGAACTTAGCGGCGTGTGGGACTATGCGCCGGCACCCGAAACCGTGAAGGTGGCGATCGCGCCGCGCTACGGGCACTTCATCAACGGTGCGTGGGTCGAAGGGTCGGGCCACTTTGCCACGATCAACCCGGCCAACGAGCAGACGCTGTCGGAGGTCGCCTCTGCGAGCGCGGGGGATGTGGACAGCGCCGTGAGCGCGGCCCGAGCGGCGCTACCGAAGTGGTCCGGGCTGCCGGGCAGCGAGCGCGGCAAGTACCTGTTCCGGATCGCACGGCGAATCCTTGAACGCGCCCGCGAACTGGCCGTGCTGGAGACCATGGACGGCGGCAAGCCCATCAAGGAAAGCCGCGATGTGGACATCCCGCTCGCGGCCCAGCACTTTTTCTATCACGCGGGCTGGGCGGACAAGTTGGCGTACGCGTTCAGCGGCAGCGTGCCGCGGCCGGTGGGTGTGTGCGGGCAGATCATCCCGTGGAACTTCCCTCTGCTGATGGCGGCGTGGAAACTCGCGCCCGCACTGGCGTGCGGCAACACGTGCGTGCTCAAGCCGGCGGAGACCACCAGCCTCACGGCCCTGCGACTGGCCGAGATTCTGCAGGAATGCGACCTGCCCCCGGGCGTGGTGAACATCGTCACCGGCGCGGGCGCCACGGGCGCGGCGATCGTGAACCACCCCGGCCTCGACAAGATCGCCTTCACCGGAAGCACGGATGTGGGCAAACGCATCGCCGCGGCGGTGGCGGCAAGCCCCAACGCCGCGGGGCGCACCAAGCGGCTGACGCTGGAACTGGGCGGCAAGTCGGCCAACATCATCTTCGACGACGCGGCGATCGACCAGGCCGTGGAGGGCATCGTCGAGGGAATCTACTTCAACCAGGGGCACGTCTGCTGCGCTGGCTCGCGGCTGTTTGTGCAGGAGGGCGTCGCGGCGGAGGTGGTGAAGAAACTGCGCATCCGGCTGGCGAGTTTGCGCGTGGGCGACCCGCTCGACAAGAACACCGACGTGGGCGCGATCAACAGCCGCGAGCAACTGAGCAAGATCGAGGGCTACCTGCGGCTGGGCAGCGACGAGGGCGCGGCACTCGAAGTGCTGGGGACGCGGGGCGAAGGGCTTGGTCCCTTCGAGCGCGGCAGCCCGCTGGCGTGCGGCAGCAAGGGCAAGGGGTTTTATTGCCGGCCGTGCTTCTTCACGGGCGTGCAGATGAGCCACACGATCGCGCGCGAGGAGATCTTCGGCCCGGTGCTGAGCGTGCTGACGTTCCGCACGCCGGAAGAGGCGATTGCCCGCGCGAACAACTCGCCGTACGGGCTGGCCGCGGGCGTGTGGACGGACAAGGGGAGCAAGGTGCTGGAGGTGGCCCGCAAACTGGAGGCGGGCGTGGTGTGGTGCAACACCTACAACAAGTTCGACGCGGCGAGCCCCTTCGGCGGCTTCAAAGAGAGCGGCTTCGGGCGCGAGGGCGGGATGCAGGGCTTGCGGGCGTATGTGGAGGTGTGAGGGAGTGGACCGCACGGCGGTCCACCGAAATGGTGCAGGTCTAGGTCAAGGGCTGAGGAGGTGGCTGATGAACGGAACCTGTCCGGGGCGGCTGCTGACGTGGGTTCTGGCTGTGGCGATCTGCACCATGTGCGCACAGTCTGCGAGCGTGGACGCGCGTGTGCCGGCGGGGGCGACCGCCATCGCGACGGCCGCGACGGCCACTGTGTACCGCACACCCGATTACGTGGATGTCCAACTCTGGGTGGACGTGCAGGAGGCGACGGCGCTTGAAGCGCAAGAGCGGGGCAGGACCAAACTTGCAACCGTGTTGGCAGCGATTGAGGCTCTCGCGCTGAAGGACCCGCAGGTGGAGACCACGCACGCCGACATTCACCCGGTGTATGAGGCCGCGCCCGAGTCCGCCGCTCAGGGGCTGCCATGGAACGCCACGGTGAAACGGGCGATCGTCGCGTACGGCGGCAGGAGCGGGGTGCGTGTGCGCACGGCAGACCTGCGTGCAGGCGGGAGGATCGTGGAGGCGGCCTTGAAGGCGGGAGCCACCCGCTTGGAAAGCGTCGAGTTCGGCCTGCGGGATGCGAGCGCGGCCAAGGATGAGGCCCTGGCGCTGGCGACCGCGGACGCCCGGCGCAAGGCGGATGTCGTCGCGCGTGCACTGGGCCTGAACGTGGTGGCCGTGCTGGAGGCCACCGCCGATGCGGCACCGCGCGCAGGCGGCTCACCATTTTCGAACCTAGTCGCCTCTGCACAGGAACCCGGTGTGTCGATGGAAGATCAGACGTATGTGCCGGGGCGGATCGATGTCTACGTGCGCGTGAGCTTGGTGTGCGTCGCCTCTGCGCCGGCACGCGCCGAGCCACGCTGAGAGATCGCATGCCGGAGCCCCTGAACCACAGCCTGCGATGCCGCGCAGCCATCAGGATCGCGCTGCTGAATGAGTGGGACCCGATAGGGGTTGGTCACATACCCGAAGCTCGCGACGAGTACGATTCGTACGTCGATGATCTGTACACATTCATCTGCTCGCACCGCTCACAGCAGGATGTTTTCGAATGGCTCTGGGCGCTGGAAACACGGCACATGGGGCTCGATGGGCACTCTGCAGCAACCGCCCGCTTCGCCAACAGACTGCTGAGTATCGTCCAAGATGCCGAGCGTGAGCGACCGTGAGCCGGTCGCAGCGAAACTCCGATCAGTACTGCGCGACTCGGTCGGTGGGTTGGTCGCACGGCGTCATCGGCCCCGAGTCGGCCGCAGCTCGGCAGGCCGGGCGGGCGGGGCATCAGACCGCACACGCCGGTGAACCTGCGGTTCCCCCGGCACCCCCTCCCTGTGAGGCCATGAGTCGGGATGCGTGCGTGCGATGCCGCGCGATCGCGGTTCTCGTGCTGTGCAGCGCCACGATTCGGCCGCGGCGGCCTCATCGTGGGCATGGGGTGGAGGGCACGAGAGCAACGCCCCGGGCAGGAGTCGAACCTGCGACCTCATCTTTAGGAAAGACGTGCTCTATCCAACTGAGCTACCGGGGCACGGCACGATTGTACGACGGCGGGGACCCGTCGCTGCGCTCCGGGCGCGTTGGCATCTTGCCCAGACCCCTCGCTGCGCTCGGGGCTCGTTCATGCTTGCCGCGCGGCAAGGCGTTGCGCTTCAGGGCTCCGGGATCGCGCAGTGCCCGCCGTGCTTGAGGTGGTAGTCCTGGTGGTAGCCTTCGGCCTCGTAGAAGGCGTGCTTCTCTTCGGGGCCGCTGAGGCGGGTGACGACCTTGCGCCCCTTGAAGCGCGGGTTGGTCTGCTGCGAATCGACGAACGCACGGGCCGCGGCGAGGTGCTCGGGGCTGTCGGCGAAGATGTGCGAGCGGTAACTGTCGCCGATGTCGGGGCCCTGGCGGTCGAGTTGCGTGGGGTCGTGGATCTTGAAGAAGAAGGCCAGCAGTTTGTCGTACCCGATACGGGCGGGGTCGAAGACGACGCGCACGGTCTCGGCGTGCTTGGTGGTGTGCGTGCAGACGTCTTCGTAGGTCGGGTTCTTCGTCGTGCCGCCCATGTAGCCGCTCACGGCGTCGATCACGCCGGGGAGTTGCTGGAAGCGGTCTTCAACACCCCAGAAGCAGCCGCCGGCGAAGTAGGCCGTCTCGGTCTTCACGGGCAGGGCCGCGGCGGGGAGCGGCTGGCCCTTCTCGACAAACGCGAGCGACACCGAGTTCACACAGAAGCGCAGGCCGGTGGGGGTTTGCGGGGCATCGTCGAAGACGTGGCCGAGGTGGCCCTTGCAGCGGGCGCACAGGATCTCGACGCGGGTCATGCCGAAACTGGTGTCGCGCTCGACGTCGACATGGTCGGCGTCGACGCCGCGAAAGAAACTCGGCCAGCCGGTGCCGGAGTCAAACTTGGCGTCGCTCTCGAAGAGGGGCAGATCGCAGAGGCGGCAGAGGTAGGTGCCGGTCTTCTTGTTGTCGGTCAGGTTGCCGCAGAAAGCGGGCTCGGTGCCCTGCGCGAGGATGACCTTGGCCTCCTCGGGGGTGAGCTTCTTGGCGAGGGCCAGGGCCTCGATCTGGGCTTGCGTGAGGCGGGTGATGTCGTGGCCAGACTTTGAATAAGTGAGCACGCCGGGTTGGCGGGGAGAGTCGGTCTTCACGGGCGCGGCCTCCTTGGGCTTGTCGGCGGGCGTCGGCCCCAAGCGGGCGTAGACGGTGTAGGCGACGGCCACCACGAAGAACGCGGCAACCACGAACAGCACGAGATTCGCGAGCGGCTTCATGGGGGTCTCTTGGCGGGCGGGCGGGGGCACGGGCACGGGCATGGGTTCATACGCACGGGCTGGGCTGGTGGATCGTTGGCGGGCGGGGACCGGGGCGCGGGTTCCTCGTGCGGTTGATGGGGGTTTGATGCCCACCGCGGTGGATGGGTTTCTGGGGGGCTAGGCTGGGCGCATGGCCGAGAAGCCTGCCGCGCTGCCGACCGCGTCGTATCTGATGCCGCCCGGCCCCGTGGTGGTCGAGACGCGGCGGGAGGGGTACCTGATCTCGACCGACAAGGGCCGGATCGATGTGGATGCGGTGCACGCGGCCCTGAGCGCATCGTACTGGTCGCCGGGCATTCAGCGCGAGTTTGTGGAGCGGGGGATACGGGGCGCGCTGTGCTTTGGGGTGTATCACGAGGGCGGTGCGGCGCGCCCGGTGCAGGTGGGATTCGCGCGAGTGATCTCCGACTACGCCTCGTACGCGTACCTGGCGGATGTGTATGTGGCGGAATCGCACCGCGGGCGCGGGCTGAGCAAGTGGCTCATGGAGACGATCATCGCCCACCCGGACCTGCAGAACCTGCGGCGCTTCTGCCTGATGACGCGGGATGCGCACGGGCTGTACGCCCGCTACGGCTTCAAGGCGATGGACGACGCGACGCGGTACATGGAGCGGATGGACCGGGAGGTGTACACGCGGCTGGCGACTGCCACGAACCCCGATGCGACGCGTACTCGCTAAGCCCGTCTTTCGGCCGCTCATAGGCTTCGGCCCTTGGGGGTGGGCGCTCCTGCCCGTGGCGCTCGCGCTCAGTGCTTGCGTGGTGATGGGCGTGGACGTGCGGCACCAAATCATCAACCTGGTGAACACCTGCGTTGGCGAAGAGGGGATGTACCTCTTGGTGACCCGCATCCTGGTAGGCCAGTCGCTCGCCATGTGGGATCCGATCCCCTCGCCGGTCATGCTCACATGGCTGCTGCCGGCACTCTTCCTACAGCCGGGCAGGGTGCCGCGCTGGGCGTGGGTTGCGGTCGTACTCGTGGGCCTCTGCCTTCCCAGCGCGGTGTGGGAGTGCTATATCGCCTTGTTCAGAACCTACTCACCAACTGGCGCGCCGGTGTGGGAGGTTGCCAGAAGCGCAACCTGCCTGTCGCTCCCGTGGTTGTGCTTGTGGGTGACACAGTCGCGGTGGTTGAGCGCGACCCTGCTGGTCGCGACGCTCCCCAGTGCCGCGTGGCACTGGGTCGTCTGGAGTGGTGTCCCGCTGGCATCCGTGCCTGCCGCCCTCGGTTGGCTTGCTTGGCCCTTCACCTCCGCACAGCAACCTGTCTGGCACATCCTCACAGCGGGTATCTTCATCGGCGGTGCCATCGCCGCCCGTCGCCAAGCTGCTGCACTGCGGCCGTACATGTGCGGGACATGCGTCTATGACCGTCGTGGGCTGGCCGACACGGCGCTATGCCCTGAGTGCGGCTCGGCACGGGCACACGGTGAGACACCCGTCGCCATTGCTCAATCCAGCCAGTAGAATGGTCCATGCCCATCGACACGAAAAAGGTGAAGCGCCGGATGCTGCGGTTTGGCACGGTTGACGACATGATCGCCGAGGCGCGGCGGATCGTGGAAGCCGAAAAGGCCGGGCGGTTGACACGGCTGGGGAACTGGACGGTGGGGCAGAACCTGTCGCACATCGCCGCGTTCATGGATTACGGGTATGAGGGGTTCCCGCGGGCGGTGTCGAGCCCACCGTGGTACGTGAAACTGATGTTCAAGGTGATGAGGGGGCGGTTCATCAACAAGGGCTTCCCGCAGGGGTTGTTCATTCCCGGTGTGGAGGGGGGCACGACGGGCGTGGACGACGTGGCGAGCGAGGTCGCGCTGGCGCGATTCGAGAAGTCTGCCCGGAGGCTGGCGAGCCAGCCGCCGCCGATCCCCAGCCCTGCGATGGGGCCGATCCCGCACGCCCAGACGATCCAGTTCGGCTTGCGACACGCGGAGCTGCACCTGGGGTTTTTGGCGTACACCTGAGCGGGCCGCGGTTACAGTGGGGGCGTGCCAGTGGAGAGGTTGACGCGTTCGGACGGGCGGCCCGCGCGGGTGCTGATTGACTGCACTCGCACGCAGCGCTCGGGGGGCATGACGGGGATACCGCGGGTGGTGCGCAACCTGGCCCGGCACGGGCCGGAGGCGGGGCGCGCCTTGGGCGTGCCGGTGATCGCGGTGGCGTTTTCGTCGGGTGTGTGGAGGCGGGTGGACTCAGCCCGTCTGCGCGCCGCGCCCATGCCCGTGCGGCGCTGGGCCACGGTGGGGCGCGAGAGGGCACGGCGGGTGCGGCACTGGGTGAAGCGCCGGCTGGGCCTGATGCCGCCCGCAGGCACGAGCGCGTCCCCGGCGGGTGCGCCCGCGGCGAGGACGGAGGGCGAGGCGGCCCGGCCGGAGCGACGCCGCGGGCCGATGTCGCGGTGGTGGCGACGGGTGCGGCACCGCGTGGAGGCGGGGCTGTGCCAGGGACTGTGCGAGCGGTTGGAGGTTGGTAGGGGCGACCTCTTGGTGCTGCCCGAGTGCCTGGCGACGGTGGACATTGAGGGGGCCGTGGTCCGGGCGCGGGCCGACGGCGCGCGGGTGGCGGTGGTGATGTACGACCTGATCCCTGTCCTGCACCCGGAGACGACCAGCCCGGACACGCCGGGGCGATTTGCCGGCCTGCTGCGCATCACGCGTGAGCACGCCGACGTCGTGGCATCGATCTCGCGGGCCACGCGCGATGCGTTTGCCGGGTGGCTGGCTGAGGAGAAGGAAGGCGGCCGCCCGGCGGCGTGGCCGGCCCTCACCTGGTTTCACCTGGGGGCCGATCTGGAGGGGCGCGGGCCGCAGCGGGGAGGGCGTGAGGGGCGGGCCCGGCCGACCGTGGCCGGGGGCATCAGCCGGGCGGGCCACGCCGGGATGATCCTGATGGTGGGCACGATCGAGCCGCGCAAGGGGCACGGCCTGATGCTTGATGCGTGTGAGCGGCTGTGGAGGGCGGACCCGGAGGGCGCGGGGCCGGTGCTGTGCGTGATCGGATCGGTGGGGTGGCGGGTGGAGGCTCTGCACGCCCGCCTGCTGGAGCACGCCGAACACGGGCGGCGGCTGCTGGTGATCAACGACGCGAGCGACGCGGAACTGGAACGGGCGTACGCCGCGGCCCGGCTGGTGGTGATGCCGAGCAGGGCCGAGGGCTTTGGCCTGCCGGTGGTGGAGGCGCTGGCGCGCGGCATACCGGTGCTCGCCTCCGACCTGGCGGTGCACCGCGAGATCGGCGGGGACCGGTGCACGTATCTGCCCAGCGGCGACGCCGCGGCGTGGGCGGGGGCGATTGACGCGCACCTGCGCGGGCCGGCGCGGCGGGTGGAGGGCTTCGCGTGGCCGGATTGGGCGGCGAGCACGCGACACATGATCGCGGGGCTCTTGGGGGTGCGGCCTGAGCAGGGCGATCCACACGCGCCCGAGCCGCGGCGGGTCGTGGCACCCGCGTAAGCGACCAGTTGGTTACCCTGCGCCATGCCCGCTCCCGACGCGTTCACGTACGGCCCGGCCACCGAGGCGGATCTCGCGGCGGTGTCGCGGATCATGCATTTTTCGTTCACGGCGCCGGCAGATCCGGCGGCCAATCCGTGGCTGGGCTTTGTCGGGCTGGATGCGCTGCGCGTGCTGCGGCCCGGCGCGCCTGGCGAACCGGTGGCGACGCTCGGGCGCGTGCCGATGGGCCAGCACTTCGGCGGGCGCAGCGTGCCCATGCTGGGCGTGGCGGGTGTGGGCACGGCGATGGAGGCACGCGGACGGGGTGCGGCGCGGCTGCTGATGGAGGGCTTCATCCGCGAGGCCGCGGCGGAGGGGTGGCCGCTTGCGGGGCTGTACGCGAGCACGCAGGCGCTGTATCGGCAGAGCGGCTTCGAGCAGGGCGGGCACTGCTTCGAGATCAAGATCCCGGTGTCGGAACTCGCGGCGGTCTGCCGCGGGGCGAGCAGCCCGCACGCACAGGCGGGCCGGGAGCTCGCGGTGCGACAGATGGCCGAGTGGGCCAAGCCGGGCACGCGCTGGATACCGCCGGATGACGTGCGGGCGGTGTACGCGCGGTTTGCGGCGGACTACGACGGCACGCTGGACCGCGGGCCCTATTGCTGGAGCCGCGTGCGGCAGATGCGCGAGGATCAGTTCGAGGGGTTCGGCGTGTACGGGGCTGGCGGGCTGGAGGGGTACGTCTACTTCATGCAGGTGCGCAACCTGGCGACGGGGAAGCACGACGTGCAGTTGTCGGATGTGGCGTGGAGCACGCCGCGCGGGGCGTACCGGCTGGCCGCGCTGCTGGGGGACATGGCGACGATGGGGGAGCGGGTGGTGATGCGGCAGGCCGGGCCGATCCACCCGCTGCTCACACTGATGCCCTTGCAGCACTACACGGTGCAGCGGCGCGAGTATTGGATGACACGGATCACGCACCTGCCTAGGGCGATCGAGGCGCGGGGGTGGAACCCGGCGGTGCGGGCGAGCGTGCACCTGGAGGTTACGGATGCGCTGGTACCGGGCAATGCGGGACCGTGGACGCTGAGCGTGGCGGAGGGGCGGGGGACTCTGGCACGGCGGGCCGGGCCCGCCGGTGGCACGGGGGGGGCCGCCAACGGGGCGACCCTGCGCTGCGATATCCGTGGCCTCGTGCCGCTCTACACGGGGTTGTATTCGGCGCGACAGGCAGCGGCGTTTGGATGGGTGGAGGGCGACGCGGCGGCGGTGGACGGGGCGAACGCGGTGTTTGCGGGGGGGCAGCCGTGGATGGGGGATTTCTTTTGACGGCGGGCGAGCGACGCTCCGGCAGCCGCGCCCGCTCAGCAGGCCACTCAGTCGCTTCCCAGGTCCACGATCGTGAGGACTCTCTGCAGAGGTGCGACCGCCGCCGGTCCGTAGGCCATCCACCTCAGATAGGCGAGCGCGGCCACGCGCTCTGCCGGCTGACGTGAGCGCCAGTAGACACCGTCGTCGTCCTGCTCGTGCAGCGAGGATACCGAGAAGGCCCGCCGGTCAAGTCGGAACTCCTCCGGCGCGGGGCCCGCCGCGCGATCTTGGTGGTCATGCCCATCGCCCATGCGTATGCCTGCCCGCAGACCGCGTGGCGCCCGGTGCAATACCCCCGACAGGACTTGAACCTGTGACCCGCTGATTAAGAGTCAGCTGCTCTACCAACTGAGCTACGGAGGCGCTGGGGCGGCTTTACGCCCGCAGGGCAATCGTAGCGCACCGGCCCGCGCGGGCAAGGGCGTTTGACCCCTCCGCCCGGGGGCCGTATCGTTCAGGCCCGGGTTCACCGCTTTGCGGACCCGCGCGGGCAGCGGGCCCCGGCCTTTCAGGATTCTCACCATGCTCCCTCCACAAAGAGTCTCGTACGGCCGCAGCCGCCGCCGCCGCAATCACCACGCCCTCGAGGCCGTGTGCACCACCGTCTGCCCGCTCTCGGGCATGCCCAAGCGGCACCACCGCGTGAGCAAGGACTCGGGGTACGTGCGCCCCGGCCTGCGCATCAGCGTGCCCAAACTGGGCATCGGCGTTGACAAGGCCTGAGCACGGCCCGAGTGCCCCCCGGCGCGTTCTCCCGCATCCACTTTCGTCGCCCCCCACTTCCTTGCCGGCCTCCGCCACCCCTGCCATGCGCATCGCCGTTGACGTGATGGGTGGCGACCATGCCCCCGACGCGATTCTCGCCGGGTGCGTGCAGGGTCTGGACCACATCGGCCCGGACGACCAACTGGTGCTGGTGGGGCCGCAAGGGCTGATCAAAGAACTGCTGGCCGAGCGCGGCTGCCGCGACGGGCGGGTGGAGATTCACCACGCGCCCGAGGCGATCGGGATGGACGAGTCGCCGGTGGAGGCGGTGCGCGGCAAGCGTGAGTCGTCGATCGTGAAGATGGCCCTGCTGGGAAGCCACAAGGCGGAGAATCGCTGCGACGTGGTGCTGAGCGCGGGGAACACGGGGGCGTGCGTGGCCGCGGCGACGATGTACATGCGACGGCTGCCGGGCGTGCACCGGCCGGGGATCGCCGTGACGATCCCGACGTTCAAGGGCCCGGTGGTGATGAGCGACGTGGGGGGCAACCCCGAGCCCCGCCCCAGCCACCTGTGGCAGTACGGGGTGATGGCCGACCAGATCGCGCGCAAACTGCACGGCATCGCCAACCCGCGGGTGGCGGTGATGAACATCGGCAGCGAAGAGGGCAAAGGCACCAGCATCATCAACGAGACAGCCGAGTTGCTGAAGCGCACGCCGGGCCTCAACTACATCGGGTACATCGAGGGGCGCGAGGTCTTCAACGGCGGCACCGACGTGGTGGTGACCGACGGCTTCGTGGGCAACGCCCTCTTGAAGATGATCGAAGGGATGGCCAAGGCGATCGTGCAGGGGATCGCGGAGGAGATCATGGCCAGCGACCCGGCGGCGATGATGACGCTGGAGCCGGTGTTCAAGACCCTGTTCAAGAAGATGGACTACCACGAGTATGGGGGGGCCCCCCTGGTGGGCGCCAACGGTGTGTGCGTGATCGCGCACGGCTCGAGCGAGGCCAAGACCATCCGCTCGGCTATCCGCAACTCGCGGCAGTTCTGCCAGAGCGGCGTGAACGACCTCATCGTGAAGCGCCTGGCGGAACTCGAGCACGCCATGGGCCCGGTGGCGGCCGCGTGAGCCGGGGCGAATTGACGAGTTGATTGCGCGGGCCGCCGCGTCGTCGCGCGGCCCGGTTCTACGCTTGCCCCATGGCATCGCTTCAGGGTCGTGTGGCGGTCATCACCGGGGCATCGGCGGGGATCGGTCTCGCCACTGCGGACGCGGTGTGCGCGGCGGGAGCGCGGGTGGTGGTCAACGCGCGCCGGGCCGACCGGCTGGAGGCGCTGGCCCGGCGACTGGGACCCGAGCGGGCGGTGGCGGTCGCCGGCGACTGCGCGGACGATGGCGTGATCGCGCGGATGCTGGACGCGGCCCGCGAACGCTACAGGACCGAGGCCGACCTGGTCGTGGTCAACGCGGGGCGGGGGCTGGGGGGCACGGCCATCAGCAGCGACGCGACGCAGTGGGACGACATGATCCGCACCAACATCGTCGCGGCGGCACGCCTGATCCGCGCCGCGGGCCCGCGGCTCTTGGCGATGGTGCCCGCGGATCAGACCGGCCACGCCGGCGCGTGGCTCAGGCGGCCGCGCGACATCGTGGTGCTGGGCTCGGTGGTGGGGCGGCACGTGTCGCCGTTTTCGAGTTTCTATTCGTGCACCAAGGCGGCGGTGCAGTCGCTGGTGGAGGGGACGCGACGCGAGTTGGGGCCGCGCGGCGTGCGGGTGACGCTGGTGGAGCCGGCCTTCGTCACGAGCGAGTTTCAGGGCGTGGCAGGGTACACGCCGGAGTGGTACACGCAGATGGTGGAGAAGTTCGGCCCCATGCTGGAGACGGCGGACGTGGCCCGGGCGATCTGCTTCATTGCCGAGCAGCCCGCCCATGTGCATGTCAGCGACATCCTGATCCGGCCTACCCGGCAGGAGTATCCGTAGCCGCGACCGTCGCCTCAGAAGGTGACCTGCAAGAACACCTGCACCAGCACCTGCGGCCCGCCGCGCGAATCCTCCCTCAGCGTACGCCCGATCGTTCCAAGCAGGGCCCAGCCGTCGCCCAGATCGACCGATCCGCCGAGGTTGGCGAGCAGGGTGTAGTCGCCCCTGGCGTCGAGCACCCGCGCGCCGTTGATCTCCGCGCCGAGCGAGACGGTGTCGCTCACGGCGTACTGCACCGCCGCACCGAAGAACAGGGTGTCGCCCGACGACGTGATCGGGCCACCGACGCGCCGGCCCGCGTCGGTGCGCGCCACGCCGAACTGGTAGCCCACTTCGCCGTAGAGGGACCAGTCGCCCAGGGTCTTGCCGATCTGCACGGGCAGCCGCAGTTGGTACGCGCCCGCGCCCAGGCCGCGATCAGCATCGCCGGTGGGCAGAATCAGGGCTGGCGCGATGCTGACGGCCACGGGGCCCCGGGCCGGGGCGTGGGCAAACGTCTCGTCTCCGGGCGCTGCGGGCCCGGCGGCATCCACACCGTCGGTGGGGTCGTCGGCATCATCCACAACGCGCCACTTGATCTTGAACTGGGTGTCGGCGAGTGAGGAGCCGTCTTGCACGCCGAACACGGCTATGCCGCCGATGTTGGCGTTCACCTGCACATGGGCGTCGAGGGAGTAGTTGAGGTCGAGCGATGGCGCGGTGAGGATGCGGTTGGAGCGGTTCTTCTCGAACGCTAAGCCGAGGTTGATCTCCCAGCCACGCGGGGGCGTTCCGGGGTCTTCGGTGATGAAGGGTGTGCCCCCCACGGCGCGGGTCGCCACTGCCGCAAAGACGATGATGGCCACGGCCCGGTTGCCCATGGGCCGAGGTTACGCGTGGGCTTGGGCGTTCCCCTCCCGCACACGCGACGGCCACTATGAGAAAGCCCCCCGACTCGCACCGGGGGTTCGAGCTTCGTGCCTTCTGTGTGCCGTCCCCTTACGGGAAGATGCCACGCACCTGGTACACCTTGCCGATGCGCTCGAGCGCGGCAACATACGCGGCGGTGCGCATGTCGCAGCTGTATTTGGTGCGGGCGGCCACGGTGTGGCGGGCGGCGGTCACCATGTGGCGATTCAACTCGCGGTCCACGCGCTCCGCGTCCCACGTGACGCAGGACTTGTTCTGGAGCCACTCGAAGTAGGAGACCGTGACCCCCCCGGCGTTGGCGAGGATGGCGGGGATCACCTCGATGCCGCGCTGGCTGAGCACGCGGTCGCCGGCGGGGGTCGTGGGGGCGTTGGCGCCCTCGGCCACCACGCGGGCGTTGATGAGTTTGGCCTGCGGCTCCTTGATCATCTGCTCGAGCGCGGCGGGCACAAGCACCTCGACCTTGGCGCTGTAGAAGTCGCTCTCGGTGCAGGCGGTGGCGCCCTTGAAGCCCTTGACGCCGCCCGAGCCGCCCTCGCTGCGCGGCACGGCGCACCACTTGGCGAGGGCGTCGGTGTCGATGCCCTTTTCGTTGATGATGGCGCCGGTGTGGTCCATCACGGTCACGAGTTTCGCGCCCATCTTGCCGAGGATGCGGGCCGTCCACGAGCCCACGTTGCCGTAACCGAGCACGCTGAACTTCATGCCCTTGATGTCGATCTTGAGTTCGGGGAGCATCTCGACGAGCACGTCGACCACGCCCTGACCGGTGGCCTTTTCGCGGCCGAGGCTGCCGCCGATCTCAACCGGCTTGCCGGTGACGATCCGCATCGAGTCCCACGAGTTGCGGTGGTCGCTCTGGGCCTCGTAGGTGTCGGCGAACCAGGCCATGGTCTGGGCGTTGGTGCCGACGTCAGGGGCGGGGATGTCGTAGTCCGGCCCGATGGCGGGGCTGATGGCGGAGCAGAAGCGGCGGGTGACGCGTTCCAACTCGCCGCGGCTCATCTTGTAGGGGTCGCACTTCACGCCGCCCTTGCCGCCGCCGTAGGGCAGTTGGGCGAGCGAGCATTTCATGGTCATGAGCAGGGCGAGCGTCTTGACGTCGTCGAGGTGGACATCGTGGTGGAATCGCAGGCCGCCCTTGTAGGGGCCCAGTGCGTTGTTGTGCTGCACCCGGTAGCCCTTGAAGAGCTTGTAATCCCCGTTGTCCATGCGGACGGGGAAGTGCACCATGATCTCGTTCTTGGGCTGGGCGAGGATCACCTGAACCTCGTGGGAGAGGCCCAAGGTCTCGGCGGCGGTCAGCAGCACGTCGACCGTTTGTGTGTACAAGTTGTCGGGATCGGTGGGGAGCCCGACCTCGGCGAAGACCGGGCTCTTCATGTGGCCGGCTTGGGGGGCGGGTTTGGACTTGGCGTTCTTGGCGGGGGCGGCGGTGCTGCTCATACGAGAGTCTTTCCCTCAGAAAGTGCCTTGAAACCGGGCGCTTCGCTGGCCTGGGCCACGCCGCGGGAGGCGACAGTAGCCCGCGCGATCCCGGTGCGCGCACAAGTGCCGGTTGCATATTCCGCCTACCCGACCGCCCACCGACCCGGGCTGCCCAAGTCGCCATCTACGCTCCCGCCGCCATGCCGACCCCGCCCCCCACCGATGCCGCGCCGGCCACCGTGCTCTACGCCGCCGCGGACTTGCTCTGGGCCACCAAGATCAAGTCGACCGGCGACGCGATCGGGGTCGCCTGCCGTCCGGTCCGCACGGTCGAGATGCTCGCGGCACGACTGGCCGACAGCGACGTGCGCGGTTTGATCGTGGACCTTGACGCCCCCGAGGTGGCGCTTGCGTTGCTGGCACACGTGCGCGGCTCGGCTCGGCCCGCGAGCGGCACGGCGATCCGCGTGGTGGCGTTCGGCCCGCACGTGGCGGTGGAGTTGCTGGCGCGGGCCCGGCGTGAAGGAGCGGACGCGGTGCTGGCGAGGGGGGCGTTCAACGCGCAACTGGCGGACATTCTGCGGGCCTTGGCGGGGGGTAACGCCGTGGCCTGCCAAACGAATGATTGAGGTGCGCGCCGGGCCCGTCGGTACAATCGCCGCATGACCGACCGCCTCAGTGTGGCCAAGACCTACAAACTCTACATCAACGGGGCCTTTCCACGCTCCGAGAGCGGACGATCTGACCCCTTGCGCGGCGGCGACGGCGCGCTCATCGGCCACGCCAGCAGGGCCAGCCGCAAGGACCTGCGCGACGCCGTGGTGGGGGCCCGGGGCGGGCTTGCCAAGTGGCGGACCAGTACGCCCTACCTGCGAGCCCAGATCATCTACCGCATGGCGGAGATGCTCGAGGGCAAGCGGGCGGAGTTCGAGGACTTGCTCGAAGGCACACACGGCGCTGCGGACGAGGTGGCCGGGGCGGTCGATCGGCTGGTCTCCTTCGCCGGCTGGGCCGACAAGTACACGCATGTCTTGGGGTGCCAGAACGCGGTGAGCGCCCCCTACTGGAACATCACCGTGCCGGAGCCGACCGGCGTGATCGGCGTGGTCTGCCCCGCGGACCACGCGCTTTTGGCCCTCGTGAGCCTGGTGGCGCCCGTGATCGCGTCGGGCAACGCCTGCGTCGTGATCTCGGGCGCGGCCGCGCCGGTGGTGAGCACGTTCGGCGAGGTGTGCGCCACGGGCGACCTGCCCGCCGGCGTAGTGAACCTGCTCACGGGCTCGACGGATGAACTGGTGCCGGTGCTGGCCAAGCACCGCGATGTGGACGGCATCCACGGCGCGGGCCTGTCGCCGGAGCAGGCGCGGGCGTGCCGCGAGGGGACGGCCGACAACCTGAAGCGCGTGAAGCTGCGCGACGGGGTGGACTGGTTCGACGCCGCGGCGTGCGCCAGCCCGTGGTGGATCGAACCGTTTGTGGAGATGAAGACGGTGTGGCACCCCGTGGGGGCGTGACGGCCATCACACCCCGTACAGCGGCTTCAACTTGCCTTCCAAATGGCGCATCAGCGGTTCGGCGCTCAGGGGCTTGCCCGTGGCACGCTGGCAGAGTTCTGCTGCGCGGTAGCGGCGCCCATGGGCGTGGATGTTCGTGTTCAGCCACGCCCTGAGCGATACGAAGTCGCCGCGTGCCACGCGGGCGTTGAGGTCGGGCAGGTCGGCGTTGATCTTCTCCCAGAGTTGGGCCGCGTAGAGGTTGCCGAGCGTGTAGGTGGGGAAGTAGCCGACAAGGCCGAAACTCCAGTGCACGTCTTGCAGGCAGCCGCGTGCGTCGTCGGGCACGTCGATGCCGAGCATGTCCTTGAAGGCCGCGTTCCACTCTCCGGGCAGGTCGCGCACGGCCAGCCGCCCCGCGAGCAGGGCCCGCTCGAGGCCGAAGCGGAGCATGATGTGCAGGTTGTACGTGGCCTCGTCGGCTTCGACGCGGATGAGGCTGCGCTGCACACGGTTGGCCGCGGCGTAGGCGTCGTCTTCGCTCACGCCCGCGAGCGCTTCGCCGAAGTGGCGGCGGGCCAGGGGCAGGCACCACGCCCAGAAGGCCCGAGAGCGGCCCACGAAGTTCTCCCACATGCGGCTCTGGCTCTCGTGGATACCCAAACTGACGGCCTCGCCCAGCGGCTGGCCGAAGCGCGCGGCCTTGGGCAGGCCCTGCTCGTACATGCCGTGCCCGGCCTCGTGCATGGTGGATGAGAGCGGCTCCAGAAAGCAGACGCTGGTATATCGGGTTGTGAGGCGGGTGTCGCCGGGGCCCATTTCCTGGCAGAAGGGGTGGGCGGTGGTGTCGAGCCGCCCGGTGTGCAGGTCGAAGCCGATGGCCTTGAGCACGTCGAGCGCGAAGGCGTGCTGCTGGGCCTGGGGCATGCGGGTTTCGAGCACGCGGGCCACACCCGGTGCCGGCGCGGCCCGGGCGCGGGCGCTGCCGGTGAGGTCGGCCACAAGCCCCGCCAAGCGCGGCCGCAGGGGCGTGAAGACCGCCTCGATCTCGCGGGCGGTGGCCCCGGGCTCGTACTCGTTCAGCAGGGCGTCGTACAACTCGCCGCCGGGGGGCACGCCGTAACACTCGGCCTTGCGGCGCATCAGGCCCAGCACCCGCTCGAGTTCGGGCGCGAAAAGCCCGAAGTCGTTGCTCCCCTTGGCGCTCTTCCACACCTCCTGAGCGCGGCTTGTGGCTCCGGCGATCTCGCCGACAAGGACCGTGGGCAACTTGGTGGCCAGATCGCGGTCGCGGCGGAACTCACGCAGGTTGGCCGCCACTTCCCCCGCGTGGTCGGCGGTCAGATCGCGGTCGGCCTCGCAGGCGCTGAGCAGATCACCAAACTCGGCGCTGGTGCGGCGTTCGTGGACGAGGCCGGCGAGCATGGCGAGTTGATCGGCCCGATGGGCCGCCGCGCCGGGGGGCATGTAGGTTTCCTGGTCCCAGCCGAGGAGTGACGAGACTCCGCCGAGCGTGGCGGTTTCTCTGGCGTACTGGCACAACCGGGCGTAGGGGCTGTTCATGCCGCATGGTACCGGTGGCTCGCCCGCCCGCGGCTGGCACGCGGCCCGCACTTCTGCCACAATACGGGCATGAGCAACCCCCTTCCGCTCGACCCGGGGCCCGCCGCGACGGGCACCCCCCGCAAGCCCGCCCTCCCCGGCACGGTGCTGCTGCGGCCCGATGCCGACGGGCTGATCGACGCGATCGCGGCCGACATCATGCTGCAGGCCTTCAACTGCGTGCGGGCCTTCGGCGACTTTCACCTGGCGCTGTCGGGCGGGTCCACACCCTTCCCGCTTTACCAGCGGCTCATGATCGACCCGCGCTACCGCGAGATTCCGTGGCAGCGCACACACCTGTGGATCGTGGACGAGCGGTGCGTGCCCTTCGACCACGACAAGAGCAACTTCCGCCAGATCAAGGAGATCATCGCCGACCACGCCGATATTCCCAAGTGCAACGTGCACCCGATGCTGGCGACGCAGCCGGACGCGGCGGAGGCGTACGAGCGCGAGTTGCAGCAGGCACTGGCGTGGCGCGAGAAGGGGCAGGACCGGCTGGACTACGTGCTGCTGGGCATGGGCGGAGACGGGCACACGGCCAGCCTCTTCCCGGGTTCACCGGCTCTGGATTCGAGAGACCCGCCGCGCCTGGTGCTGGCCAACACCGGCCCGAAGGTGACGCCGCCCGACCGCATCACGATGACGTACTACCTGCTCAACGCCGCCCGCTTTTTGGGCGTGATGTGCGTGGGCGAGGGGAAGAAGGCGATGCTCGCCAAGGTTGCCAGCGGCACACACACGCACGAGGAGTTGCCGATCCTGGGCATCCGGCCGCACGCGGGCGAACTGCGGTGGTACCTTGACCACGCGGCGTGCCCGTAGCCGCCCGGCCGGGCCGGAACCGGATCACGCCCCTTCCGATTGAGACGCACATGGATGCCGCGCAGAGCGAACCCGCGCCCGCCGACCCCGCGACCCGGAGCCCGCGCCGGTTTGCGTGCGGCAAGTGCGGGGCGCGGCTCGACTACGCGCCGGGAACCGACACGCTGATGTGCACGCACTGCGGGCACGCCAACGCGATCGCGGCAGCGGGGCAGCCGGTGGAGGAACTGGACTTTTCCGAGCACCTGCGCGTGGCCGAGGCCAAGAGCGAGCACATCGAGCCGGTGGTGGTGAGGTGCGGGGCGTGCGCGGCGGAGGTGATGCGGCCGGCCGATGTGGTGAGTTTCGCCTGCCCGTTCTGCGGCACGGCCATCATCACCCAGGCGCACTCGGCCCACCTGATCCGCCCGCGCAGCCTGCTGCCCTTCAAGGTGGCCCACAACGATGCCCGCGAGCGCTTCCGGGCGTGGGTGAAGAGCCGCTGGTTCGCCCCCAGTTCGCTCAAGACCCAGTCCTATGTGGACGCCGCGATCCGAGGCGTCTACCTGCCGTACTGGACCTACGACACCCGCACCACCACACGTTACACGGGCCAGCGCGGCGACGCGTACTACGTGCCGGTGGTCACCACGAGCATGGTCGGGGGAAAACTGCGCACGCGCACCACCATGCAGCGGCGCATCCGCTGGACGGGCGTGAGCGGGGCGGTGGACAACGCCTTTGACGACCTGCTGGTGGCGGCGAGCCGGTCTGTGCCGCGCGAGCACACCCGGGTGCTGGAACCGTGGGACCTGGCGGCGCTCGTGCCCTACAGCGACGAGTACGTGAGCGGGTTTGTGGCAGAGAGCTACCAGATTGATCTGAAGCAGGGCTTCGAGAGCGCGCAGGCGATGATGAAGCCGACCATCGAATCGACGATCCGGTCGAACATCGGTGGTGATGAGCAGCGCATCGGCGACTATCGGATCGTCTACCACGCCATCACCTTCAAACACCTGCTCTTGCCGGTGTGGATCAGCGCGTATCGCCACATGAACAAGGTTTATCACTTTTACGTGAACGCTCGCACGGGCGAGGTGTCGGGCCAGCGGCCGTGGTCGTACTGGAAGATCACCGGGGCGGTCCTGGCGGGGCTGGCTATGGCGGGGGTGATTGCGCTCGGTATCGCGCTTGCGCATCGCTGACACATGCTCGGGTGTTGTTAGGACTTCGCTACTGCGGGCCGAGTGGCAGGGCTACCAGGGCGGGTGCGGCCGGAGTCCGTCCCCTCCCGCAGCTCGTGTGCGCAAAGAAACGACCAATATGGTCCGGTTTGCCCTTGCACGCGGGGTCTTGGGCGGTTATGCTGACGTGGAGAGCCGCCTCTGACGGGGCGGACTGGCAAAGTCAGTTGTGAGGAGAGAGCCCATGAAGAGTGTCATTCGTTGCGCCATGATCGCTGCGGCAGCGCTTGCTGCGGCCGCGGGGAGCGCCGTCGCTCAAACCACCGTCACCCTGAACCCCGGCGACACCATGGTGTCGCAGAACTTCAACTCCCTTGCTGCCACGGGCAGCGGGGTTGCTTGGAGCAACGTGGCGGTGGCCACCCTGGAGGGCTGGGCTGCGTACCGCTCCGGCGCGGGCAGCACCGCCGGGCGCAATGCCACCCTTACGTCGGTGCCCACGTACAACGCCAGCGCGGGTGGGAGCAACGCGGGTAACCTGTACTCGTTCGGCACGGGGACGGACGCGGATCGTGCCCTGGGCACGATCGGCTCGGGCACGCCCGGCGACTTCCTGATACTGCTGGCCGTTCTGAACAACACTGGGGCGACGATTGACGAGTTCACCCTGTCGTACGACCTCGAGCAGTGGCGGAACGGCGGTGGGGCAGTCGGTGCGCAGATCGGCGTGCAGCACTTCCTCGAACTCGACTACAAGGTGGTCAACGGCCTGATGGTCGGTACCGACACCGATGCCTCTTTCATCAGCGGATACACCGCTCCAGGCGGCAACTGGGACGGCTTGGGCCCCGTGGGCCTCACGGCCACGGCAGGTGCGGCCATGGACGGGAACACCGTCGGGCTCGCGGCCGGGCGCGGCGGCACGACCCCCACGGGCCTCAACTGGGGACAGGGCCAGACGCTCATCATCCGCTGGTGGGACGACAACAGCGTCGGCAACGATCACGCGCTCGCCCTCGACAACGTGTTGCTGACTGTGCCCGCGATTCCCGGGCCCGGCTCCGCCGCGCTGCTGGGTGTCGCCGGCCTGATTGCTTCGCGTCGCCGCCGCGCCTGAGCCGGCCTGCCGAGCATCAACCCCCCTCGCACTTGTCAACCCCGCGGGCCGACCCGCGGGGTTTTTCTTCACACACCGCGGTGCCGCGCGGCGAGGGAGAGCCGGTATCCGGAGAAGGTCGCTGCGGCGTGCGGGCCCGCCGTAGCGGCAGATTCGGAGGCAGAGGATGGGTTTGTTCAGCCTGACCACCGACCCGATGCTCGCGCAACAACTCGCCCGCATTGAGCGGAAACTCGACACGCTGCTCACGCACCTGGGCATCGCGCCGCCGGATGACGGCCTGGGCGACATCCGCGACCTGATCGCCCGGGGGCGCAAGATCGAGGCGATCAAGGCCTACCGCGAGCGCACCGGCAGCGGGCTGGCTGAGGCCAAGGCCGCGGTGGATCGGGGCCTGTAACGGCGGCTTGCGGCCCCCCTGGCCGGGCATTACCATCGGTAGAGCGGCCGCACACCGCGTGCCGCACCGCCCGGGAGCGCGGCCATGGCCAAGGTCTGCGTCTATTGCCAAGAGGACTGTTCGACCAAGCCCCGTCTGAAGGACGCGGCGGGCCGCTACGCGTGCAAGGCCTGCGCCGATGCCCACGGGCACGGGGCCAGCCGCGCGGGCACGAGCGCGGGAACGCGCACGGGGAGCCACGCGCCCACCTCGGCGGCCCGCGCGACGACGACCGCACGGGGCGGGGCACGCGCCGGTGCCCCGGCCACGCGCGCTGACAACGCGGACGACGGGCTGGACCTTGCCGCCGTGCTGGCCGAGGCCGAGCGCGCGGGCGGCGGGTTGCAGGCGATGCGTCTGTGCCCGGCGTGTCAGACCTCCAACGCCACGACGGCCGATACCTGCCGCGAGTGCGGGTGCGACCTGGCGACGGGCAAGCCCGCGTCGGGGAGGCTGCACAACGCGGCCCGCGACGCGCGAAAACTCAAGGGCAAACCCAGCGTGGCCAAGTGTGAGGAGTGCGGCTACAGCCTGAAGGGACTCGAGACGCCCATCTGCCCTGAGTGCGGGCACGTGAACCCGTGCGGGCACGTCCGGCCGGACCACGCGGTCGAATCCAAGAAGGCCGCGCGGGCCTACTGGATCAAGCCCGTGGTCATGATCGGCATTGGCCTGCCGATCGCGGCGGGTGCGCAGGTCTACACGGTGACTTCGGCGGGCGGGTCGGTGATGAAGGCCTTGTTCGTCTTCGCGCTCACCCAGGGCATCTACATCGTCTGCAGTTTCGTGGTCTATCTGCTGCTGGGCCTGCTCTTCACCGGCTTCTCGCAGAGCATCCGGCTCGCCGCGTTGAGCCTGGTGGCGTTGTCGGTCAGCACGAGCGCGATCTCCGCGGGGCTGTCGGTCGTCATTCCGCTGCCGCTGATCCCGTGGTTGATCACCGTGTTCTGCTACTGCGGGATCGCGGCCGATCTGCTGGACATGGAGCTCAAGAGCGCGTTCATTTTCGGTCTGTTGTGCGGCGTGGCCACGTATATCGGCCTGCCGCTGATCATCATCGCCGTGGCGAGCGCCCTGGGCATGTAGCGCGGTCGCGTCCGCCGCCCCCCCCACTCGCGCGGCACGATACCCTGCCCGCCTATGCCGGCCCACTTTCTTGATGATCTTCGCGAGCGCGGGCTGATCCACCAGTGCACCGACGAGGCGGGGCTGCGGGCACACCTCGATCTGTCGGCGGCGGGCGGGCAGCCGCGGCGGGCGTATGTGGGGTTTGACCCCACCGCGGACTCGCTCACGATCGGCAACCTGGTGCCGATCATGCTGCTCGCTCGTTTCCAGCGGGCAGGGCATGTGCCGGTGGTGGTGATGGGCGGCGGAACGGGCCTGATCGGCGACCCGAGCGGCAAGAGCGCCGAGCGGCAACTGATGACACGCGAGCGCGTGGAGGCCAACGTCGCCAGCCAGCGGACGATCTTCGAGCGCGTGTTGGATTTTTCGGCCGGGGCGAAGAACGCGGCCCAGCTCACGAACAACATCGACTGGCTGAGCGGGCTGACGTACCTGGATGCGTTGCGCGATGTGGGCAAGCACTTTTCGGTGAACCAGATGATCCAGCGCGACAGCGTGCGCGACCGCCTGCACAACCGCGAGCAGGGGATCAGTTACACCGAGTTTTCGTACATGGTCTTGCAGGCGTACGACTTTCTGCACCTGTATCGCGCGCAGGGCGTGACGCTCCAGATGGGCGGGAGCGACCAGTTCGGCAACATCGTGAGCGGGAGTGATCTGATCCGGCGGCACAGCGTCGAGGCGGCGGGTGCCGCGCCGGCCTTCGGCCTCACCACGCCGCTCATCACCAAGGCCGATGGCGGCAAGTTCGGCAAGACCGAATCGGGCGCGGTCTGGCTCACCGCCAAGCGCGGCGAGACCGACACCAACCCCAACCGCACCAGCCCCTACGCCTACTACCAGTTCTGGCTCAATGCGGCCGATGCGGATGCGGAGAAGTTCCTCAAGACCTTCACGTTCCGCCCGGTGGACGAGATCACAGCCCTCATGGGCGAGCACGCCGCCAACCCCGGTGCCCGTGCCCCGCAGCGGGCACTGGCGCAGGATGCCACCGACCTGCTCCACGGGCGCGAGGCGCGGGTCGCGGCGGAGGGCGCGGCCCAGGCGCTCTTCTCGGGCGATGTGGCGGCCCTCTCGGCCGAGTTGCTGGGCGAGGTGCTGGCCGCGGCGCCCGCCAGTTCGCACGACAAGGCGCTGCTCGCGGGCGAGGGCGTGCCGCTGCTCGACGTGCTGGCGACGACGCTGTGCAAGAGCAAGAGCGAGGCCCGTCAGGCGCTCACCGAGGGCTCCATCAGCGTGAACGGCACCAAGGCCACGCCCGCCGACCGACTGACTGCGGCCCGGTTGCTGCACGGCACCACGATCGCGCTGCGGCGCGGCAAGAAGAACTGGCACGCGACGCTGTGGGCGTGAGCACGCTGCGGTGGAGAGGGTGAGTCGGTGCCGTGGTACGCGGCGGCTCGGCGACGCGCGCCACGCTTGGTCACGCAGGCGTTGCACAGGCCGCGGAGCTGGCCTGTACGGCGGCACCCACATCCTCGGACCTCACCCCTCGGTCCTGCCTCTACCCCTACAGCTCCTTCGCATCCTTGCCCCAACTCCGCTGAGCGCCCTTGAAGAACGGGCCGAGCAGGTTCTCGATCCGGGCCTCGGGCCAGGGCACGGGCAGGGCGCCCGGCAACGCGCCCCGCAGCAACATACCCACGAACGTGAGTTGGGCACGCAGCGATTCGAGCAGGCTCATGCGCGGCTGCACGCCGTTGGGGCGGATCACCAGCACGGTGACGTCGTCGTCGGGCAATGCCCCGTCGCAGGCGTCGATCACGCCCTGATAGAGGGTCGATGCGAAGCGGTCGGGCCGCCGCGGGTCGAGTGAGCGGGCGAGGGCCAGCAGGCCACCCTCACCGATGAACGTGCCGTCGGCCCGGCGGGCCTCCACGAGTGAATCGGTGTAGAGCACCACGAGGTCTCCCGGGCGCATGCGCAGGGCCAACTGCTCGTAGCGGGCCACGTCGTCGATCCCCAGGGGCAGATTGCCCGCGGCGAAGTCGGGCGCGGCGGCCTTGCCGGCGGGCGGCGCGCCCGCACGCGCCACCTCGAGCAGGCGCCACTCGTTCCTCTTGCTCGAGTACACCAGCGGGCGCGGGTGGCCGGCGTTCACGGCCGTGAAGGTGTCGGTGGGGGCGAAGTATGTCGCCACCACGGCGGTGGCGAAGCGCCCCATGGTGCTCGCGGCGGCAAACTCGCGGTTCATCGCCTCCACCAGTTTGGTCTGGTCGATGTAGTTCATGTAGCGGCGCATGAGCGAGCGCAGCGTTCGCCCCAGGGCCGCCACGGTGTCGCCGTGCCCGGCCACATCGGCCACGAGGATGCGGCTGATGCGGCCGGTGCCGCAACTGGAGACATAGTGCACGTCGCCGCCCGCCTCATCGCCCTGGTGCGGGCGGCTGAGCACCCACGCATCGATCCCCGGCATGGTGACGCCGTTGTCCGTCGCGCCGTTTCCACCCCAAACCTCCAGGCACTGCATGGTGTGCGGTGGTGCGGCGGACGCGGAGGCTCCGGTGGTGGGCGTGGCCATCGGTTGCATAAGGGCGGTGCTCGGCGCATGCGATGAGGGAAAAAGTCCGAGCCTATTCGATGCCGCGCGGGCCGAGGCGTTTCTTGTGCTACATGCAGCCGCCGCGCGCCTCAGCAGCACGTGCTGTTCGCCCCCGCGGCCTTTGCACCCGCCCCGCAGCACGACCCCGCGCCCGGCTTGCGGGCGTGGATCACCGCCGACACCAGGTAGTTTTCGACGCCGGTTCCCGGCGCCCACGTGCGGATCATGGCGCGGCTGGCATCCTTGGGCTCGATGCGTATGTCGGCGAAGCCCGCCGCGGCGAGGTCGCGCGTGAGTTGGTCGATGGATGATGCACCCGCGGCGCACGAGGAGTGCAAGGCGATGTCGCCCTTGATGTGGGCGGGGAGCTCGGCCGTAGCCACGACGTCGCTGATGGCGATGCGCCCGCCGGCCCGGAGCACGCGGAAGGCCTCGCGCCACACGCGCGGCTTGTCGGCGCTCAGGTTCACCACGCAGTTGGAGATGATCGCGTCGACCGTGCCGTCCGCGACGGGCAGGGCCTCAATCTGACCGAGGCGGAACTCGACGTTGGTGATCGCGCCACTCGCTGCGTTGGCACGGGCCTTGGCGAGCATCTCGTGGGTCATGTCCACACCCAGCACGCGGCCCGTGGGCCCCACGGCCCGTGCCGCGAGGAAGCAGTCGATGCCCGCGCCGCTGCCGAGATCGAGCACGATTTCGCCCGGCTGGAGCGCGGCCTGCGCGATCGGGTTGCCGCACCCCAGGCCCAGGTTGGCATCGGCCGGCAGGGCCGCGAGTTCGTCGGCCGTGTAGCCCATGGCCCGCGCGGCGTCGGCCACAGCGGCGGCGGTGGAGCCGTCGCAGCACGACGCGGGCCCGCAGCCGCACCCTGAGCCGCCGTTGGTGGCGGCCTTGGCGTAGTGCTGGCGCACCGCGCTCGTGATGGCCTCGGGATCGTGAACGCCTGTGGTCTGGGTGGGGTTGCTCATGGCTTGCTCCTTGGTTCGGTGCCTTGCTTGCGGGCTGGTTGCGATGCACGCTTGGATGCACGATGGGTGGATGCGCTGCCGCGGCCGAGCGCCCCGGAGAAGAATGCGATCAGCGCATGGACGCGCCGGGCGTCGACGCAGCAGGCCCACTGCTGGCCGCGCCGCTCGCAGATCATGAGGCCCGCGGCTTGAAGGACCTTGCAATGGTGCGAGACGGTGCCGGGCGACACGCCCAGATCGGCGGCCACGGCCCCGATGGTGGCGGCGATTCGATCACCGGGGCAGCAGCCGGTGTCGGAGAGGCACGCGGCGCACAGCCGCTGGAAGAGGCGGAGCCGGTGGGGATGGCCGAGGGCCTTGAGGGTTTCGGCAAGGCCGGAGTCGGGCGCTTCGCGTGTTCGATACTTCGACATGTATCAAAATATAGCGGGGGGCGGCCGCGGTGTCAACCCGGGCCGCTCAGCCCGCCGGCCCGCCGCCCGTAAGGCTCGCGACGGCACCGCGGGCAGCGCACGCCGACAGCCGGGCGTGCCGGTCCCGGTCCCCTGGCCGGCAGCACTTCGCACTCCGTCCGCTCAACGCGCGGCACCACCCCGCTCCACCACGCGCACATCCATCACCGGGGGCGGCACGGCGATGCGGGCCGCGTCGATCGCGGCCTTCACCTCGGCCAGAAGCAGTTGACGCACCGACCCCACGCCGGGCGTGCGTGCCCACAGGCTCACCTGCCACACCACGGCGGGGGCGATCTCCGCGAGCACGACGGCCGGGGGCGGCGTGGCCAGCGCACCCTCCGCGTGCGCGGTGCGGGCCACACGCTCCGCCGCGCCCAGCAGCGCGGCACGCGCGGCCGCAAGATCGGCCCCGGTCCACACCGGCACGCTGACGCTCACCTGGCGCGTGGGGTGGCGGGTCTGGTTCTCGATCACGCCGCCGAAGATAGCCCCGTTGGGCACGATGATGCGGCGGTTGTCGGCGGTGTCGAGGTTGGTGGTGAAGAGGTCGATGCCGTCGACGATGCCCGCTTGCCCGGCCACGATCACGCTGTCGCCGATCTTGAAGGGGCGGAAGATGAGCAGCAGCACGCCGCTGGCGAGGTTGGAGAGGTTGCCCTGCAGGGCCAGGCCCACGGCCAGGCCCGCCGTGCCCAGCACCGCCGCGAAGCCCGTGGTGTTGATGCCGAACGTGCCCAGGCACGTGATGCCCGCGAAGAAGAGCACGGCCCACTTGACGGTGTTGCCGAGGAACTTGGCGAGCGTGAGATCAAGGTGAGCCCGTGTCGCGGCACGCAGAATCACCCGCCGCAGCCACCCGGCCAGCACCCACGCGGCGACCAGCAGCACCAGTGCGCCCGCCACGCCGGCGCCGTTGTCGGTCGCCCACGCCAGGGCCCGCTCGGCGAGGGTCTCCACCCGCGTGACGCCGTCGCGCAACAGGTCGCCGCCCGCCGCCGTGGCTCGCGTCGCGCTCATGGCCGGTCTCCGATCATGGGGCCAAGCGTAGACGCGCCCGTCGCGCTCACGGCGTGCTGCAGGTGGCGAGCAAGGCCCGCACCTGGGCGCTCACGGTGCGCTGCCGCGCCACAAAGTCGCGGGCCGAGGCCCGCAGCCCGGCCGCGCGAGGGCCGTCGGCGAGCACGCCAGCGATGCACTGCCCGGCCGCGAGGGCCGCGCCGGGCGAGGCCCCGGGGTCGGGCATGAAGACGCACGACACGTTGTCCACCAGCGTTTCGTTGAGGACGTGGGGCCGTGCGAACACCACTACGCCGCGGGCCATGGCCTCGAGCGCGATGCTGCGGTGCGCGCCGGAGCCGTCGAGCAACAGCAGCCCGTCGCAGTCGAGGGCCAGATCACGGCGGGCCTCGAGTTGGGCCACCAGAGTCACCCGCCCCGCCAGAGCCGGGTTGCCCTCCGCCAGCGCCCACAAGTCCGCCCCGCGGCCCGCACCGGCGTGGGGGGCATCGACCATCGCCATGAGGCCGGGCAGCAGGCCCGCGGCGTGGCCCAGCGCCGCCGCGGCGGCCCGTGGATCGCACCCCGCGCCGACCACCGCCAGCGTGGGCGTGCGGCCGCCCCGCTCGTCGGGCGGGCGCGGCTGAGCGGGGTGCACGCCCCAGGGCACGAGCGCGGCCCGCGCACCCGGCGCTACCCGCGCGACCTCGGCCACCAGCCCGGGGTCGGGCGCGATGAAACGCACGGGCGAACCGGCCGCGGCCAAATCGCGCAGAGCCCCGGCGTGGCGCACGCCCGCGGGGCCGGAGACTTCGAGCACGAGGCGGGCACCGGCGCTGCGGGCCACGCGCCGCCCGAACCGCCAGACCGCCGGCGCGTGCGGGCCGGTGGCGCAAACGAGCACGACATCGGCGAGGGGCGCGCCGGCCTCCGGGGGCGCGGCCACGTTGAAGGCCTCGACCAGGGCCCAGGCCCGCAAGCCGGCGGTGAAGGGGAGCCCGCGATCGGTGTAGACCACCGTGGTGGCGTACAGGCCTTCGGAGATCGGATCGGCCCACGCGCCCCCGGCACCGCCGGCCGTGCCGCCGGCCGCGGCACGACCCACGCACGATGCGGGCACGGCCCTGAGCACGCGCACGCCCTCATCGGCCAGGCCGACTTCGACGCGGTGCAGCATCGCGCCCTCGCGGAGGAGCATGTCGGGATCGGTGATCAGGAGCAGCCGCACGGGCGATTCTTCTTGGCACAGGGGAGCATGACGGTCAGCCCGCTGGCATGTGGGCGGACCGTGGGGTACCACCGCAGGCGGGAACGATCACCGCTCAAGCCGCGTGAGCGACGACGAGAGCATACCGAGGCTGCTCCACGCATAAGTACAGTTTTAACAACGATTTGTGCCTTGCTTCCGTCATGATTGCGGGCAGGGTCCACCACGGAGTGTCCCACCCCGTCGGGTGCCCAAACGGAGTAGGGCCTGTGTGCATGGCCCGTGCATATACCGTTCCTACACATCCGGCCAC
The DNA here is from genome assembly GCA_964590885.1 of uncultured Phycisphaeraceae bacterium. GTDB lineage: Bacteria > Planctomycetota > Phycisphaerae > Phycisphaerales > UBA1924 > JAEUIX01. The sequence continues at coordinate 36,257 of CAZPWW010000006.1, read as the reverse complement.
CACATGCCCACGCCATGCCCGGCTTCCACCTCGGCGACGGCGTACGCGGCACCTGCCGGGGCCCAGCCGGGCCACCAGGGGCGGGCGGTGCGCTCCCTGCCCGCGTGCCGGGCATGCACCTGGGCGGCGAGCACATCGGGCGTGGCGATGCTGGCGACCGTGGGCAGCGCCGCGGGGCGGTGGCCCCGCATGGAGGGGGCGCACGCCAGCAGGGCCCGCGTGTACGGGTGGCGGGGCGACCGGAGCACCGCGGCCGTCGGCCCGTGCTCCACCACGCGCCCGGCGTACATCACGCACACTGTGTCGGCCCGCTCCGCCGCCACGCCCAGCGCGTGCGTGATGAGCAGCACCGCAAGGCCGCGCTCGCGGCACAGGCGTGCGATCAGGTCGAGCACGGTGCGCTGCACGCTGACGTCGAGAGCGGTGGTCGGTTCGTCGGCCAGCAGCACGCGCGGGCCGCACGCCAGGGCCATGGCGATCATGACGCGCTGCCGCATGCCGCCGGAGAACTCGTGCGGGTAGGCATCGAGGCGGCCGCCCCCCCCGCCGCCCTCGGTCATGCCGACATCGGCCAGTGCCCGCGCGGCGTGCTCGCGGGCTCGGCGCGTGCTGCTGCCCGCGCCGCCCGGCTGGTGCAGGCGGAGGGCCTCGACGATCTGCTCGCCGATGGTGTAGACCGGGTTCAGGGCCGTCATCGGCTCCTGAAAGATCATGGCGATCTCGCGGCCGCGCACGCGGCGGAGTTCGCGAGACGGGAGTGTGAACAGGTCGCGGGGCGGCTCGCCGGGGTTGCGACCCGAGAGCAGCGCGGTGCCGCGGTCGATGCGGCCCGGTGGGCAGGGAACCAGCCCCATGACGGCGAGCGCACTCACGCTCTTGCCGCTGCCGGATTCGCCCACCACCGCGAGCGTGCGGCCGGCGTGCAGGTCAAACGACACGCCCGCCACCGCCTGCACGCAGCCCGGACCGGCGCGATCGGCGAACGAGACGGCCAGGTCGCGCACGGCCAGTACCGGCGCCGCCGTGGCGGAAGCACCGGCCGATGCGCTCACAGGCCCAGCCCCGTGCGCTTGGCGGCCCACTCGGCCTGCTCGCGGGCGTTGTCGGTGGCGATGGTGGGGCTGCCGGCGCGGAGCGCCTCAACTTCGAGCCGCGTGAGGCGGACGCTCTCCATCTCGTAATCGCGCCAGGCTTCCATCGTGGCGGGCACGATTGGAGCGATGAGATCGTGCATGGCAGTGGCGTAGACGCGGATCTCTTCCTGGGCGTGGGCGTCCATGCGCAGGCTGAGGAATCGCAGCAGGTTGTGCAGGTCGCACTTCCAGTACCACTGCGTGTAAAGGCTCACGGGCAGGCCGATGCGGGCCAGTTCGCGGCTCACGCCGCGCTCGGTGAGGTCGAGGTAGCGCTGGTACATGCCCTCGGCGTCGGCCAGGAAGCGGACAAACTCCTCGGCGGTGCGCACCTCGCGGGCCGCGGCCTCGTCGGCGCCGTCCGCCGCGCGAGTTGCGAACAGTTCATCGCCGCCCTGGCGGTTACCGCGGCTCTGCTTGCGGACCGCTTCCACGCTGGGCCGGTAGAACTGGTCGGGCAGGATCGAGTAGCGCCCGGAATACTCGTTCACGCTCGCGGTGCGGTGGCGGATCCACTGGCGCGCGATGAAAATGGGCATGGCGATGTGGAACTTGAACTCGACCATCTCAAACGGCGTGGTGTGGCGGTGGCGGAGCAGGTAGCGGATGAGGCCGCGGTCTTCGTTGATCTTCTTGGTGCCCACGCCGTAACTCACGCGCGCGGCCTGCACGATGGCGCTGTCGGCGGTCTGGCCGCGCGGCACGAGGCGGGGCATCGCGTCGATCAGCGCAACGAAGCCGTGGTCGTAGCAGCGGATTTCGCGACGGGCATCTCCGGCCATCACGTCTACCCATTCGGCGTGCTGGCCGTCGGGCGTGGTGAGCGGGGCGCGGGTGAGCGGGCGTGTGTGGGGGCGGGCAGGGACAGACACGGGATCCGAAAGGGCTGGTCGTGAGGCATCCGCCGCGGCGTGCCCGTCCGGCGCGCTCACATCGATCCGCACCGGCCCCGTCGCTCGCGCCCCGATCTCGCTCATGGCGGCAATATAGCCGGTGGCTCGGTTCATGGTGAATACGACCATCCGCCGCAGATGAAGGCGGTGGGAGCGTTCGCACGATCATCCGCGGGTGACGGATGATCGTGGCACAGTGAGCGTTACTCGGGCCGCTTCTCCTTCGAGGGCGGCCACACGATCCAGTCACCATGGATGTTTGAGCCGGCGGTCGGCGGCCGTGTCGCCCCTCACGGGCTGTTCTTCATGCCACACGAAGCAGGTCGACTCAGCCCGGCTTCGCGGTGCCCGCCCCAATGAACCCTTGCACCAGGCCCGCGCACACTTGGCGCGCGTCGGGGTCGGTCCAGAGGTCAAGGTGGCCCGCACCGGGCACGACCTCGCAGCGGCCGCGCGGGGCTGCCGCGGCGATGGCCCGCCCGTCGGCGACGGGGCAGACGTCGTCGCGTTCGCCGTGGATCACGAGCAGTTCGGTGGCGGGTCCGAGGCGAGCCGCGCACGCGGCCCTGTCAAAGCGCGGTGCCCGCGCGGCGGAGAACCACGAGAGCCCGTGCCCCCACGCAGAGCCGAGTACGCCCTGAGCCGCGGCGCGGGCACCGGGCAGCGTCAGCCCGTTGTGCCACAGCACGGCCCGCGCGGGTGTTTGTGGTACGCGATACGGTGCCTCGGCGATCACGGCGTACACGGGCTCGCCCCGTGCGGTCAACTCCGCCGCGGCCGCGATGCTCACGCCCGCCCCGAGCGAGAAGCCGTGCAGCACGATCGGCGTGTGCGGGTGCGCAGCCCGCACGCGCATGACGAGTTCCACCAGGGCCAAGTGCTCGTCGGCACCCAGTCGGCAGGTGCCCGGCGCCTCGCCGTGGCCGGGCAGGTCCCACAGGATCACCCTCGAAGCGAGCGGCCCCCACGCGCCGAGCCTGAGCAGGCCGTGCAGGCGCGCCTCGCCCCAGCCGTGCGTGAAGATGACGACCGGCCCGTCGGCTCGGTCGCAGGGCACGTCCCACACGGGCAGGTGCGTGCCGCGCCAGGTGAGCGTCCACTCCGCGAACTCGCGCGGGCCGCCCCACGTCGCGGGCACGTCGCCGGGCGTGGCGGGCCAGCCCTTGGCGAGGGCAAACGCCAGCGTGCGCCGGGGCGGGTGCGTGAGCACCCAGCCGATGCGCAGGGCCACCATGGCCCAGGTGATGATGAGTCCGATGGCGAGCAGTTGCAGAAGGCCGGGCACGTCCACGCTGGGCGAGCGTAGCGGCGGCCGGTTACGGGCCGAGCAGGCGGGCGAGGTCGTTGTAGGTTACGACCAGAAACGCGGTGCCCACCACCGCCAGGCCCGCCATGGTGGCGATGTTCTGCACCAGCACGCTCACGCGCCTCCCGGTCAGCAGTTCGTAGGCCAGATAGACCATGTGGCCGCCGTCGACAATGGGCACGGGCAGGAAGTTGATCACGGCCAGGTTCACGCTCACCACGGCCATGAAGAAGAGCAGCCAGATCAGGCCGCGATCGGCCAGCAGCGTGCCGACGTGGGCGATGCCGACCGGTCCGTTGAGGTGCTCCACCTTCACCGTGCCCTGAAACAGGCGGGCCAGCGTGATGTACGTGCTGAGCATGGCGTAGCGGGTTTCTTCGGCGCCCAGCGCGATCGCGGCGACCACGCCGTCGCCGCGCTGCAGCGTCTGATCAGGCTCGAAGAAGCCGGGCGCGATCGGGCTGACCCAACGCAGGGAGGCGAGCCGGGCAGCGCCCGCGTCGTCCACGCGCAGGGTCATGGGCACGGTGGCCGCGGCCACGTCGCCGGGCGCTGCGGCCGCCGCGGGCAGGGCCACATCCAGTGGCACGGTGCGCGTGCCGGCGGCATCGGGCACGGCGGCGGCGAGCGCGGCACGCAGCGCCTCGCGGGCGTCGGCCAGTGTGGCTGTGGGCACGCCCCCCACCGCCACCAGGCGCGCACCCGCGGGCACGTCGGGCGCATCGGTGCGCTGGTCGGCCGCGTCCACGCCGGGCACGGCCGCGGCGCTCAGGCGCGGCCAGCGGGCCAGCAGGTTGCTGGTGTGGGCGGAGTGGCCCGGGTAGAAGCCGATCCGGCCCTTGTGCACCTTCACGTCGCCGAGGTCGATGAGTTCGCGGGCCTCGGCCTGACCGGGCAGGGCGCGGCTCACGACCACGCGGATGGAGGTGCGCTCTTTGCCCGCCACCGGGCGGCGCACCTCGGCCACGCCCTCGGCCGCGCTGGGCCACACGAGGTCGCCGAGTCGTGCAAAGATATCGCCGGCACGCAAGCCGCTGTGCGTGCCCTCGTCGGTGAGCAAATCGACGCTCATCACGGGCGTGAGGCCCAGGAGGTGGGCCGAGGTGAGCACCTGCCCCGCGCTGCCGCCCGGCGCGGCAAAGGCCGCAACCTGTAGCGCGGCACGGGGTTGCACGCGGGCCTCGACGGTGGCGCCGTCGGGCGTGGCAAACGTGAGGCGCACGGGCGCACCCGCCGCCCCTGGGGCGTTGGCGGCGCGGTCGATGGCGTAGGGGGACACGCCTGCCTCGGCGGCACCCACGGGGTCGGGCGCTGTGCCGTTCACCCCCACCAGGTGCATGCCGGGTTTGATGCCGGCCAGGCCCAGTTCGGCCAGGCGTGCCTCGAGCCGGGCCCGCGCGGCGGGCGGGAGCGGGCCGGGATCGGCGACACGGCCGGAGTAGGCTGGGGTGATGCCGAGTTCGAGGCGGCGCGAGTTCGCGTCTTCGCGCGGGGTGATGTCAAAGCGCAGGGGTTCGGCCAGACCGGCGCGGCGCACCTCGAGAGCGACGGGCCGGCCGGGGCGGGCCAGCGCGGTCTCCACCGTGAGGCGGTGGAAGGAGAGCATGGGCCGGCCGTTGGCGGAGAGAATCTGGTCGCCGGGGTGCAGGCCCGCTTCGCGCACGCCCAGGGCGGGCGCGTTGGCGGCGACGGCAAGGGCCGCCGGGCTGCCCGGCCCCACTTCGCCCACGACGGCGCGATCGACCAGCAGGCCCCGGCTGAACACGGCCACGAAGAGCGCGGCGGCGAGCACCACATTGAACACCACGCCCGCGGAGATCACCACCATGCGCTTCCAGACCGGGGCGCTCTGAAAGGAATCGGGCGCATCACTCACAGCGGCGGGGTCGGAGTCGTCCTGCCCGAGCATTTTGACATAGCCGCCCAGGGGGAGCAGGTTCAGGCGGTACTCGGTGGGGCTGATGGCGGCCGAGGCTTCGGGTGAGGCGGCGAGCCGCTGGTGTTCGCGCTCGCTGGAGCCGGCACGCACGCCCAGGCCGCGCCGGTAACTGACGACGGCGGGCCCGAAGCCCACGGCGAAGGCGAGCACGCGGATGCCGGCCCAGCGGGCCGCCAGAAAGTGCCCGAGTTCGTGCACCACGATGATGGCCGTGAAGCCTGCCAAGACCAGCGCGAGATCGAGGAGTGTGCCCAGCATGAACGTGATCCGCGACGGGGGGGGTCCGGCCGGGTGGGCCGGCAGAGTGAGGATACGAGGCCCGTGCACCATCGACCGGAAGGGGCGCGGGCGTGAACTGAGCCGGGGCAGGCCAAACGCAAAGGGGCCCGCCGAGCAACGCCGGCGGGCCCCGCGAGGATCAACCATGACGACAGGACGGGCTCAGCCGGCCTTGCCGTACTTGACGGAGCAGCCGTACGGCTTGGTCTCCTTGGTGGTGACGGCCTTGCCCGCCAGCACCTCGTCGAGGGCGTTCTTGACGTAGTTGATGTCGCCCGGCTTGGCGGCATCGGTGTTGTTGTCGATGGCGCCGGCGTAGGCGATGGTGCCGTCCTTGGCGATCACGAACATGTGCGGCGTGGTCTTGGCGCCGTAGGTGCGGCCCACCTCGCCGTTCTCATCCAGCAGCACGGGATACTGGATCTTGTAGTCGTTCTTGCCCGCCTTGCTCTTCTCCAGACCCGCGCCCTCCTTGCCCGGAGCGCCGGAGTTGATGGCAAGGAAGACCACGCCCTTGGAGGCGTAGTCCTTGTGCAGGTTGGCGAACGTGGGGTTCTTCTTGTGGTGCTTGACCACGAAGGGGCACTCGGGGTTGAACCACTCGAGCACCACAACCTTGTCCTTGCCGACCTCGGAGAGGTTCACGTCCTTGCCGTCGGTGTCCTTGAGCGTGAAGTTGGGGGCCGTCTCGCCGACGACCGCCTTGGCCATCACCTTGGCCTTGTCGGCCTTCTTCTCGGCCGGAGCCGAGGCCGCCGGCTTGGCATCCTTCTCGGGGTTCAGGCTCAGCGTCGCCATCGACACGCCCGACACCGCCAGACCCGCCACCAGGAACGCCGCCAGCGCATTGAAACGTTTCATCGCATGCTCCTTCATCAAGACCTGGAACCGAAAGACTCCAACCGTTGCTCATCCCGCGGCCCACACAGGCCGCGGGTGTTGGTGATCGTCAGCCGCACCCCGCTTCTACCAGCAGGCTTCTCTACCGCTTCGCCGAGCCCGCCTCGGGCCGGGGCACGTTCAGGGCCACGTACATCGGCCCAACCCCTCTTCCCCGCCGCACTTCGAGTACGCCCCGCAGGAAGCCGCGTTCGGCATCCGCAAAATCGACCGGCAAGGTTAGGGTGTTCCCCTCGGACTGCCCGTGGCGAATCGGATCGGCAATCCTCATCGAACCCAAACCAACACTGAACGCGAGTGCCGAAGCACCCTCCACCCTCACCTGCAAGCCCTGGGCGATCCAGGTTGTCGAGAGGCCGGACACGCCGGCTGACGGCTCAGGAAGACGGCCGCGTGCCTCGGCAAACAACGCGGCATCTCGGGCGCTGCTTTCGGCTGGCTCCGGGCCACCCGCCTTGACCCGCAGCGTGGTCTGGAGCGTGGCACCGCCGGGTATGCACGCGCTCTTGCAGACCAGCCACCCGATGTCGAGCTGTACGCCCGCGGCATCGTCGGTGCCGGGGTGCGCGGGGGCGGTCAGGGGCACCAGCAGCACGCTGCGCCCCTCCAGCACGTGATCCAGCAAGTCGCCCTCGGCGATGTAGCGTCGCGGCGCAGGCCAGAGCACCTCACCCACCGTCCACCCCGATGGTACGGTCCACTTCATCCGGATCGGCGCACCCGTGTCGTTTTCACCCGGCCAGTACGTGTGCCACTCGGGCTCGATATCAAGGACGACCGCCAGCCAGACGGTGCCGCCCGGGGCCACGGTGGCCGTCTCGCCCACGAGGCGGGCCGTGATCGGGTGGGGCGCAGGCTGGCTGACGGGCGCGCCCGTCGCCCCACCCTCGGGCGGGGCTCCCACGACCAGTGCCAGCACAATCGCCCAGATCGCGTTCATGCGTACCTCGACCAATGGTCCGAAGCGCCCCCCCGGCTTGGACGCCGCTGCGAGGGGCGGGGTTCCACGCATTCGTGCATCGATCCGGGTGGTTTCGCACGTATGCTGTGCATTATGCCCACCCCCCCCACCTCTGCGGTTCGCCGCGCCCTGCTCGCCGTAAGTTTGTCCGCCGCCTCGCTCGCGGGAGCGTGCGGGCGCGATATCACCGATGCGGACATCCAGGACATCTCGCTCACCAAGGTGAAGGCTCTGGTTGACGACCCCAAGAGCGGGGTGGTGCTGATTGATGCGCGTGCCCCGCAGGACTACGCAGCCGGGCACATTCCCGGAGCCCGCAACCTGCCTCTGGCCGCCTTCAGCGGGCGCGAGGGCGACCTTGACCCCAGCATCGCCTCCGCCAAGGCCATCGTCGTGTACGGCGACAACCCGGGCTCGCCCGTGGCCCGCGGCACCACCAAGCGCCTGCTCGCCAGCGGCTACGAGGGTGTGGTCTTCTTCTCGGGGGGTCTGAGCGAGTGGAAGCGCGGCGGCTTTGCGGTGCAGACCAAGTAGCGCTCCGCCAACGCGGTTTGCAGTCCACCTGCGGCCTATTATCCGCCCCCATGCTCAGCGAGCGGGCCCGTGGAGACGTGCCGAGGACAGCCTCCGGGCGGCGGCTGCGGCCCTTGCCGCCGAGCGATCACTGAACGACTCCCGAACGAGGTGCGACGACCATGAAGGCGACTGATCTGCGGCCCGGCTACGGCGTGAAACTCGACGGCAAACTCTTCGTCATCACGGTCTTCGAGCACCGCACGCCCGGCAACCTGCGGGCCTTCATCCAACTCAAACTCCGCAACGTGACGACCGGCCAGATCATCGAGCGGCGCTTCAGTTCGTCGGACGATCTCGAGGTGATCGAGATTGATCGGCGCGAGTTCGAGTACCTCTACGCCGAGGGTAAGGAGGGGGTGTTCATGGACACGGAGAGTTACGACCAGATGAACATAGGCCCCGCGGTGCTGGGCGATGCCCTTATGTTCCTGCGTCCCAACGCCAAGTGCATCGTGCTGCTGAACGACGGGCGGCCGATCCTGATCGAACTGCCCGCCGCGGTGGAACTCACGGTGAAAGACACCACACCCAGCGTGAAGAACGCCACGGTGACCAACGTGCAGAAGGACGCGGAGATGGAGACTGGCCTCAAGACCCGCGTGCCCGACTTCATCGCCATCGGCGAGAACGTGAAGATCAGCACCGCCGACGGCTCGTACATGAGCCGCGCGTAAGTCAGGTGTCAGGGTTCAGGCTGTGGCGACCGGCGCGGCTTTGCCCAAGGACGCACGCCATGAAGCCCCTCATCGGCATCACCTGCGACATCGTGCTCGGCTCGGCCCTGGGCGGCGCAGCCGTCCGCGAACGCCACCAGTGCCCGCAGACCTACAGCGACGCGGTGGCCCGCGCGGGTGGCGTGCCCGTGCTGCTCCCCCCCATTGTCGAACTCGCCGGCGCGCACGCCGCGGCCTGCGCCGGCTTCGTGTTCATCGGTGGCGACGATCCTCGCACCGAGGCATTCGGCGTGCCCACGCACCCCGCGGCCACGCCCCTGCACCCCCGCCGGCAGGCGTACGAACTCGCGCTGCTCGCCGCGCTTGACAGGCCCGAGCACACCGGCCGCCCCGCGCTGGGCGTGTGCCTGGGCATGCAACTCATGGCGCTGCACAAGGGGGGCACGCTCAACCAGCACCTGCCCGACACGCTGCCCCTCGCGGCCGCCGCGCGACACGTGAAGGACTTTGCTCACCCGATCGTGCCCGAAACGGGCGTGGCCGGCGCGGCCGCGGTACTCGGCGCGAGGGCGGGCGCGCTGGTGGCCAGCAACCACCACCAGGCTGTGAGCAACCCCGGCCGGCTGCGAGTGATCGCTCGCGCCGATGACGGGGTGATCGAGGCGGTGGATGACCCCGCGCGGCGGTTCTACGTGGGCGTGCAGTGGCACCCGGAGCGGACGAGCGACGCGGGGCTGGGGGATGCGCTCTTCGCGCGGCTGATTGCGGCGTGCACGCGAGGGTGAACCTCCCGCGACCTCAGCGCTTCTCGACCGGCACGTAGTCCACACCGTGCGGCCCCACGTACGCCGCGTCGGGCCGGAAGAGGCGGTTGTCGGCGAGTTGCTCGATCACGTGCCCGGCCCACCCGGCGATGCGCGAGAGCGCGAACATGGGTGTGAACAAATCCAGTTGCAAGCCGATGCAGTGGTACGTGGTGGCCGAATAGAAATCGACGTTGGGGTAGATGCCCTTGGCCGCCTTCTCTCGCAGCATCACCTGCTCGATGGCTTGGCTCTTCTGGTAGAGCGTCTGGTTGCCCGTGTCGTCGGCCAGCTGCTTGGCAAGCGTCTTGAGATAGGTCGCGCGGGGGTCGTAGGCCTTGTAGACGCGGTGGCCGAAGCCGGCGATCTTGTCCTTTTTGGCGAGTTTGTCCTGAATGATCCTCTCGCACGCCTCCACGCTGGGAATCTCGCCCAGCATCCGCATCACGTCTTCATTGGCCCCGCCGTGCAGCGGGCCGCGCAGCGAGCCGATGGCCCCGGTGATGGCCGAGTAGACGTCGCTGAGCGTGCTGGCGATGACGCGGGCGGTGAACGTGGAGTTGTTCAGGCCGTGGTCGGCGTGCAGGATCATACAGGCATCGAAGGCCCGCACCATCGTGGGCGTGGGCTCCTTGCCGTTGAGCATCCACAGGAAGTTCGCGGCGAACGACATTGCCTTATTCGGCGGCACCACGCCCAGCCCGCGGCGGTGCCGGTCGAACGCGGCCACGATCGCCGGCGCCTGAGCCAGGATGTTGAGCGACTTGCCGCGGGCCGAGGCCAGGTCGTTCTTGTTCGGATCAGCGTCGTGCATCGCCAGGGCCGACACCATCGTCCGCAGCATGTGCATGGGCTGGGCTGTCTTGGGCAGGGCGCAGATGCGCTCCACCATGCCCCCCGGCAGTTCGTAGCGCGATCGCAGGTCGGCGTTGAACGCCGCGAGTTCGGTGGCGCTGGGCAGGCGGCCGTTCCAGAGCAGGTACGTGGTTTCTTCGAAGGTGCTGTGGCGGGCGAGCGGGTCGATCTCGATGCCGACGTACTCGAGCACGCCCTTCTCGCCGTCGATGAACGACATCCTGGTGTCGGCGGCGACGATCCCCTCGAGCCCTTTCACTGCCAGCGCCATAAGCCTTGACCTTCTCTCTTTCAGACCCCGCACGCGAACCACAACGTGTGAAGCCGGATCATAGGAACCAAGCGCCCTCGGGCACCACGGCCCGGTGTGCCCGTACAGTGGCCGCCCCGTGCTCATCCCCCTCTCCACAGACCGGCCCTCGGCCCGCTCCGCCACCGTCACCCCGGTGCTCACGGGCGCCTGCGTCCTTGTCCACCTGGCCCTTGCCGCGCTGGGAAGCCTGCGGCCCGATCTCGCCCGCGGGATCGAGCAGGCCGGCCTGCTGGTACCGGGCCAGTCCGCGTGGTACACCTATTTCTCCTACGCCTTCCTGCACGCCGGCTTCTGGCACATCGCGGGCAACATGCTCATTCTGTGGGTCTTCGGTCCACCCGTGGAAGACCGCTTCGGGCGCTTCGGATTCCTGGCTTTTTACCTCTGCGGTGCGGGCGCGGCCGGCGGCCTGCACGCCCTCTTCGAGGGCGCGCCGGTGGTGGGCGCTTCGGGGGCGATAGCGGCGGTGACCGGGGCGTTCCTCGTGATGTTCCCCTTCACGCACGTGCGCTGCTGGTTCATCCTGTTCTTCTCCGTGAGCGTGGTGCCGGCGTGGTGGTTCATCGGCCTGGCCATGCTGTGGGACCTGGTGCTGCAGGGCATGGGCCACGGGGGCGGCGTGGCCCGCCTGGCCCACCTGGGGGGGTACGCACTGGGCGCGGGCACGGCGGCGGCGCTGCTGGCCGGCGGGCTCTTGCCGCGCGAGCCGCACGACCTGTTCACCATGGCGGTGCGGGCCAAGCGCAAGCGGGCGTTCCGCGCGCAGGTGGCCGCGGCCGAGCGTGAGCGGGCCGGGCCCGCCGAAGCACCCGACGATGCCCGTGCCCGGGCCATCGCCGAGCAGCGGAGCGCGCTGACCCGCCTGCTGAGCGGCCGCGACGGTGCGGCGGTGGCCCGGGCCTATCTGGCCTTGCTCGATGCCGCGCGCGGTGCCGGCACCGGCCTGAGCGTGCTGCCGCCCAGGCAGCAACTCGACCTGGCCACCCTGTTGCACGGCACGGGCGAGCACGCCGCGTGTGCCCAGGCCTGCGCGTGGTTTATCGCGGCCTACCCGCGCGACCCGCAAACGCCCGACATCCGCGTGCTGGGTGCGCTTACGCACCTGCGGCACGTGCCCGATGCCCACGCGGCCCGGGCCATGCTCGACGGCCTGACCACGGCACCGCCCGGCACCGGCGATCTGGTGGCCGCCCTGCGGAGCGAACTCACCGCCCTGGAGGCTCAGCCGGGCCCGTCGCGGCCCGGATGATCTGCTCCACGCAGGCCGGCGGCGCCAGGCCGTCGCTCTCGAGCACAAGGCCGGCCAGCCCGCGATAAACCGGGTCGCGGGCCGCGAACACCGCCTCGATCTCCTCGACCACGCCCGCCCCCGTGAGCGACGGGCGCGCGGCGAGGTCGGTGCCGGCGAGGCGGGATCGGAGCGTGGCGGGCGTGGCCCTGAGGTACACGACGAGCGCCCCCGCGCGGGCGGCCCTCTCGAGGGCGGTCGCCGCGCCGGGTGCCGTGGGCGTGCCCCCGCCCAGCGCCAACACGAAGGGCGGGCGGGCCAGGTGCTCGGTGAGCAGCGCGCTCTCCAGATCGCGGAAGCGGGCCTGGCCCAGTGCACGAAACGCCGCGCCCGGGCCCGCGGCACCCGCCGCGTGGGCCACGGCATCATCCAGATCAATCGCGGGCACGGCCAGGGCGTGGGCCAGGGCGCGGGCGAGCGTGCTCTTGCCGCTGCCGCGCAGGCCCATGAGCACGATGTGCGAACGGAGCGGCATGTGTGCGCCCGGGGCTGAGAAGGGCGGAGGGGAGCGCGTCGGCCGGGGTTACGCCGCCGGGCGGGTGTAGGTCATGTTCACGCGTGTGCCGCCTTCGGCGAAGTCGACGCTCGACATGAACGCGCGCATGAGCATGAGCCCGCGGCCGGAGGGCAGGTCGAGGTTCTCTTCGGCCGTCGGGTCGGGCACGGCCACGGGCACGAAGCCGGGCCCCTGGTCCTTGATGCTGATGTCCACGCGCTCGGGGCCGACGGCGTACGTGACCTCAAGGGCCGTCTCGGCGGGCAGGCCGCGGTGGCCGTGCTGAAAGGCGTTGACGAGGGCCTCTTCGAGCGAGAGTCGGACGGCGAAGCGCGAGGCCTCGGGGTAGGCGAAGCGATCGACCGCGGCGAGCACGGTCTGCTCGACCGAGTCGATGTCGGCCCGGGTGTGTGTGGGCCTGAGCACGCCCCGCTCGACCTGGCCCGCCCCCGGTTGAACGCTCACGCGCCCGCCCCCGTGCCGCGCCCGCAGTGCCCGGCCAGCCGGGCCGGACGCATCGACAGGTTGACCCACGCTCGCCGCATGCTGATAGGCAACCCCGGCACCACGGCCCCCGCCCCGTTCGGCCTGCGACCTGCCCGCCCGTGCAGGCCACCGTCTCCGGTCGAGCGCCGGCCGCTCACTTGAACGACACCACCGCCTTCTCAACCGTCTCGTGGATCTCGAAGACCTTGTTGAGGCGGGTGATCATGAACACCTGGTAAATCTGGGGGTCGATGTTGGCCAGACGGAGTTGCCCCTTGAGCCCCACCACGCGCTTGTTGATGGTGATGAGCGTGCCCAGCGCGGCGGAAGAGAGGTGGTCAACGTCCTGAAAGTTGATGAGCAGTTTGGGGTTGGGCTCGGCCTCGACCAGCCCCTTGATCTCCTCGCCGATCTGCTGAATGTTGGCCTCGTCGAGGATGTTGCGGTCGCGGAACTGCACCTGAATGATGCCGTTGTCGCGCATGACCTTGAGGCGAGACTCGCTGCTGGTGGGCACGAGGGGTCTCCTTCGAGCAAACGTCCGAACCGGCCGGAGGCCTCCGTCAAGGCCGCCGCCCGCCGGCAAGTTTACACCCGTCGCGGGCAGCGCGGCCACACAGAATCGACGACCGACCCGGCCAGCGGCCTGCGCCCTCGTGGCGGAGCGTGCGGCAGGGGCCCGATTGCGGGTTGGCGCGCCGCCGCACACCTCGCGTGGGCTGTCGGGAGCCGGGTATCAGTTGTAGCGGCGCAGCACGCCGCGCACGATGCCCTGAACCTTGCAGTCGCGCACCATGATGGGGGCGAAGGCGGGGTTGGCGGGCTGCAGGCGGATCTGGTCGGCCTCTTTGAAGAAGGTCTTGAGGGTGGTCTCGCCGTTGGCGAGCAGGGCGACCACGCGGTCGCCGTTGCCGGCTACGTCGGTGCGCTCAACCAGCACGTAGTCGCCGTCGAGGATGCCCTCGTCCTTCATGCTGTCGCCGGTCACCTTCAGCGCGAAGGTGCTGGCGGCCTTGCCGGCACGGGGCGAGAGCACCGCGGCGATGTCGAGTTCCTCCTGCTCGGCCACCTTCTCGATGGGGTTGCCCGCAGCGATCTTGCCCACGAGGGGGAAGCGCATGGGCCGGCTCTCGTCGGGCACGGCCACGCCGTCAGCGATCGACAAAGAGCGAGCCTTGTTCGCCTCGCGCACGAGCGCGCCCTTCTTGATGAGGGCCTCGACGTGCTCGAACACGGTGACCTTGCTGACGCCGATTTCGTCGGCCAATTCCTGCATCGTCGGCGAATAGCCGTGGCGCACCCGCCAGTCGCGGATCAGGGAGAGGATGCGCAGTTGCTTGGGAGTCAGATTCATGTTCGAGAGCCTCCATCTGGGAATCGATCCGCCCGGCATCGGGCAGCGCCACGGGCGCGCTGGGCAGGCGGGGGTGCCCCGCCTCCAGCCACGCAACGGGCACGGGTGAAGCCACGTGAATCACCGGCCGGGCCACGCGGAACGCGCCCGCGCGGCACGCCGCCGCCACCAACCGCAAACTCGACCGCTGCCGCCCCAAGAGCCACAGCGCGGCCAAGGACTCTGCGGCCCGCGCCTGGGCCACCTGCCCAGCCGTGGGCACCGGCACGCCGGGCTGCTCCGCCGCGAGCGCCGCCAGAGCCACTTCGGCCGGGGCAGAGTCCCTGTCCGGCACGGACAGTCCATCGCGCGCACAACCGGCCGGCATGTACGGCACCATGAACGCGCCACCCGGCCCCAGGCAGACCACCGGGAATGCGGACGACGGCTGATCGCTCGGCGGTTGTACGAAGTTTGTTGTGGTCATCACGCTCAGCCTCAACGAAGCCAAACGGGTTCCACCGAAGAGACTCGATCGGCACGCGCTCCGCGCCCGCGCCGGCTTCAGCCGGACTTTGTTCACGTTCACCATCGACGACCGGGCGACTCATTCGCTACTTTCTTGACCGCTGTGTTTGGGAAAGGATAGCCAATCATCGACCAATCGGCAAGCGATCTCCGGAGTTTTGTTGTGATTTGAGTAGGGTAGGACATACCCCCGCCCCTCAGAAACAGGGCACTCGACGGCGTGGATCGATCATAAGTCATTATACGACAGCAACTTAGTGTAAGATTCCGGGGTTTACACCACCCGCTCGAAACGGAGGCCCGCGCGCCGCACCAGCCGGCGCAGTTCGAGTTGGGTCAAGTCGGCACGCAGGGCCGCCGCCTCAGCCCCGATGGCCCGGGCCAGCTCATCCGCGCTCAGCGGGCCCACCAGTGCTTCAAGAATCGCCAGTTGCGTGGCGGATGCCCCAAGCGGTGCACCCTTGCGCCCTTCGGGCACCCCCGCCGCTTCGAACAGCGCCCCCGCGGCTGCGTGCTGCTCTGCGGCCGGGGTGTTGAAGGAGTTGCGGGCGGCGGGCTCGAGTTGGTTGAGCACGTCGGCGGGGTCGAGCACCAGCGTGGCCGCGCCCTCTCGCAAGAGTTCGTTGGAGCCGGTCGAGGCGGGGGCGTTCACCCGGTCGGGCAGGGCGAAGACCTCTCGCCCGTGCTCGCCCGCAGCGAGGCGTGCGGTGATGAGGGCACCCGAACCCAGGCCTGCCTCGACCACCACCACGCCCAGCGACATGCCCGAGATGATGCGGTTGCGGGCCGGGAAGTTCTCCGCGCTCGGGGGGGTGTTCAGCGGCAGTTCGGAGATGATCGCCCCGCCCGTGGCAGCGATCTCGTCAAACAAGGCCTTGTTCTCGTCGGGGTAGACATGGGCCAGGCCGCAGCCAAGCACGGCCACGGTGCGGCCACCCACGCGCAGCGCGCTCGCGTGCGCGGCGGAGTCGATGCCCCTGGCCCCGCCCGAGACGATGGTGATGCCCGCGGAGGCCAGGAAGCCAGCGAAGCGGGCCGCCTGCTCGGTGCCGTAGATGGTGCAGCGGCGCGACCCCACGATCGCCAGCGGGTAGCGGTCTTTGCCGGCCTGCGGATCGGGCTCGAGGGTCCCGCGCACGTAGAGCAGCGGCGGGGCATCGGGCAGGGGTGCCAAGAGGGGCGGGTAGCCCGTGGCCCCCTTGGGCACGAGCGCCACGCCCAATTTCTCGGCCAGCGCCAGTTCCTCATCGGCGCGGCGGGCGGCCTCGGCCATGCCCCGCGCCGCGGCGGCGGCCCGCTCCTCGCCGATGCCCTTCACGGTGCGCCAGGTGCCGGGCGTGCTGCCCAGCACCTTGTCGGGCGAGCCGAAGGTGTCGAGCAGCCGGCCGATGAGCACCGGCCCCAGGCCGGGGAGCATGGTGAGACGGAGCAGGTCGCGCGTCAGTGGTTCCACCGTCGGCACGGGGTCAGTGTACGGCGCACGGGGTTTGTGTGGGGCGTGGCAAGGGCCACCTGCAGACGCGGATTCACGCCGTCAACGGCCCGGCGGACCCCGCGCGAATGTGGGCCGCTGGCCGCCGCCCCGCCGATACCCAAGCCCATGAACAGACTCACGCCCGTCGGAGACGGCGCGGGGCCGCGTCCCCGCTTTGGTTGCGCTGCGCTGGCGCTCGTGGCCGCGGCGCTGGCCGGGTGCAGCACGAACGTGTTCGACACGTCGGATTCGTCGCCCGCGCCGAGCGCCCCGCGGAGCGGGGGCACCGTGCGCACCTCCGGCGGGGTACCTGGCCCGATCGGTGTGCCGCGCACCGTGATCCCGGGGATCGCGGGCGAGCCGGACCTGCGCGTGCGTCTGGCGGATGCGGCCAGCACCGCGACGCTGACCAGCACGGTCCGCTCGGTGTGGGTGTTCGGCGGGGGCAACCGCCCAGCGGCACGCATGTTCGGCCCGGTGGGCGTGCAACTCACGAGCGAAGGGTGGGAGTTCACCGATGCCGCGGGTTTGGTGGCGCGTTTCGACCGCACCGCCACGGTGGAGGCCGCGGCCGAGGAGGGCGTGGTGGGGCCCGTGATGGGCGAAGCCGGGCGCACCGCGCCCAACGCGAGCGTGCAACCCGCGGCGGGAGCCGGGAGCGGCGCGAGCAGCGCGCTCACGCCCGCGAGCATCATCTTGAACGGCAAGCGCTACGCGGGTGCGATCCGGTTCTCGCCGCGCAGCGAGGTCTCCACCCGCGCGTTCGACGTGATCGAGACGGTGGAATTGGAGGACTATCTCAAGGGGGTGGTGGCCTCGGAGATGTTCGGCAACTGGCCGCAGGCGACCTACCAGGCCCAGGCCGTGGCGGCCCGCAGTTACGCGCTGCACGAGCGCGACCGGGCCCGGCGGGCGGGCCAGAGCTTTGATGTCGAGGCGAGCGTGAAGGACCAGGCCTACGGCGGGCTGAACGAGCGGGCCGACATCGTGCGCGCGGTTGACAGCACACGCGGGGCCGTGCTCACGTGGGGGGCCCAGGTGCTGCGGGCGTATTTTCACAGCACCTGCGGCGGGCGGCCCGCCAGCGCGGGCGACACCTGGCCGGTGGCGGGCGTGAGCGCGTTCAACCAGGCCGGGCCGATCCAGGCCCAGAAGCGCGAGTGGGCGTGCAACGGGGCGACGTATTACCGGTGGAGCACGCTGCGCACGCGCGATGAACTGCTGCGCCGCTTCAAGGCCTTTGGGGCCGAGCGCGGCACGCCCCTGCGCGGCCTCACCGGCATCGAGTCGATCATCGGCACGGGGGCTAACGCACCGGGGCGGCCCAGCCGCTATCTGGTGATGCAGCCGGGCGGGCAGACGTACACACTCACGGCCGAGGAACTGCGGCGGGCCTGCAACCACGAGGTGGGCACGCTGCCGCCCATCTCGGCGGCTACGAGAGTGCACTCGGGCGATCTGGAAGCGAGCGTGAACGGCAACACGGTGTCGATCACGGGGCGCGGCTACGGGCACGGCGTGGGCCTGTGCCAGTGGTGCGCCAAGGGCTTTGCGGACAAGGGCGAGGCGTGGCAGCCGATCCTGCTGCGGTTCTTCCCCGGAGCCAAGGTGGAGCGGGTGTATTGAATCAGGGAAGGGGCTGGGGCTGGTGATAGCGGCTCCGTGCGTGCCACTTCTATAAAGACCGCTCGCCGAACTGCGGTGCGACAGTGACCATGCGACGCTGGCGTGCAATCGCACCGCAACAGGGCATGGCATCCACGTGAACAACACGGGAAGGCAAGGCGCAGGTGCACTGCTCACGCAGCGACGCGCCGCTCAGGGTGTTAGATGCGGGGCAAGCGTCAGGAGTACGACATAGAACGGCCATGCATTCTCGGACGAGAGAACAACGGTTGAGATTGCTCGGCGGTGTCCGGTCTCAAAAATGCGGAGAATGCCCTTGTCAATATGCACCCGCTCAAGAGCATCCCATCGAACAAGGTGCCCCTTGCGGGCGCCAGTCAGCGGTGTCAGACCCGACAGCGAGAACTCCAAGTCGCGTCCGAGGGCCACGTGACCACCTGAAGAAAGTTCTGCCAAGAAGCGGTTGGCCAGAATCACGCTGATTCGCTGACGCAGCTCATCAAGGCAGTCCGCGCTGACCAACGTGCTTTCGAACAGGCGCCCTGTTGACTCCCTCCGCTCCTGGTAATCGGCTTCAAGGTGGATCCGCACGCCTGACGCGCTCACTACTGCAAACTCAACCGTGGTACCTCCGTACGCAAAGTTCGTGTAGTGTCTCGTCAGCTCATAGACAAACGATGCCACATCGACGTAGAGCATGCGCACGTCACCGCCCGGCCCCCGCTGCGTAACGCCGTTCTCGTACACTGACACCGTTGTAAGGCCATGCACGGTAGTAACGTACGCGCCGTACGCCCATGCGGCGGCGCCAGCCCCTACCAAAAGCACGACCCAAGCATCACTCGGCTTGACCGTGCAGGCGATGAACACGGTCCCGAAGACAAACACTAGGGCGAGGAGGCACGTGACGACCGCTCTCCACGCAGCCCCGCGCCGGCGAACAAGCAGCCTGCCAAGCTCGGAGTCAGTATCGGTGGAGGATGTCATCTGTGGTTCAGTCATGGATGCGCCGAGTATCCTAGATTCGGCGGGTCCAACCGGCCGATTCCGCCGCTTGTTCTAACTACGTGCCTGGCTTGGGTCCGATGCCGGACAGCACGCCATCGAGTGGATGAGACAGTCCGAGCCCTACGCCGGGGGAGTTTTCAGCAGGCCCTTCGCCCCCAGCCACCGCACCAGGTCTGGATGGAACCGCAGGCTAAAGCTCCCGTCTTCCAGTTTGCCTCCCACCACTGTGATGCACACGTCGATTGCGAGCGAGTATGCCTTGCGCGCATCCGCTTCCTCGCTCGGGCGATCATCGCGAAGGAAATGCATGTACCTCCTCCTGATCCCTTGAACATCGTTCAAGGCTGTGACGGTCTCCCTGTCGACCAAGCCGAGTGCCTCAAGGGCGCCGATGCGGTCCCTCTGACCCAGCATCTCAAACGTCTTTCCCCACAGGAGCTGCTGCCGCTCCGCGTCAAGCGGCTTGCCGGCACAGTGTACGCTAGCGATCTCGAATCTGAAGAGTGCCAGCATTTCGCAAATCACGCCCGCCAGGGCGATGCACGAGAGATAGTGCCCGATCACGTAGGCGGCCTTCGCGTTATGTAGAGGTACGACGATCCCGTTGAACAATCGCGGATGCGCCGGCACGGCGAGCAGCGTTTTTTCGACGGCGGCAAGGTCGTGGTACCGGTTCCGCACTTCGTCAAGGGAAGTCTTCGCAAAGGGCCCATGCAAAAACTCCAAGAGGGCCGGGGCGGCGACGGTTCCGCTCTGGTCACCGAGAACCGCTCCGACACTGGGCCAAGCGAGCGGGTTGAACGCGCAACTGACCAGTGAACTGCGATTACCCGAGTCGTCGCCCATGCCTTAGAGTCTATCCACCAGGAGGCTGGCGGCACTGGAGGTCCGCCGCGGCGGCCTTCATCGCCCAGGTGACCGTGCGGTGCCGCGCACTATCGCAGCGAAAGCACCGCCGCCGCGGCGATCTCGGTGGCACGTCCGTGACCTTCCATTCAAAATCCTGCCATCATGCGCAGGACCTTGTCCAGCGGCCCCGGCACGGCCATCACGCTGAGGCGGGCCTGCTTCACCAGCGCAAAGCCCGCGAAGCGCGGGTCGCTCTTGATCGCCGCGAGCGTCGCCGGTGTCTTCGCGGCCCGCACGGGCACGAGATCGACCACGGCGAACTTGATGTCGCCCGCGGCGGTGAGTCCGGGCTGCTTGGGGTCTGCATAGGCATCGCCCGCAGCACGGGCCATGCCGACGATCGCCTTCTCGTCGCCGGTGTGGTAGATCAAGAGGTCGTCGCCCTTCTTGATGGTGCGCAGGGCCGCGAGCGCGCCGGGATTCGAGACGCCGTCCCACACGGTGCGCTTCGCCTTCACCAGGTCTGGGTAACTGAACGTGCCGGGCTCGGTCTTGAGGAGGAAGGTGGGCATATGCACGAATAGAAGGCGGGTCGCTCACGACGCGGCGTGCAGAGCCGGGGTTTCATCGGCGTCGAGAAAGCGCCCACGCACATCGGACGTGGGCGCGATGCACGTTGCGCGGGTGCCGAACCAGCGGAGGCGGCTGCGGGCCACCCGGGCGTACAGGGCATCGCGCAGGGCCGGGGGCAGGGCGAGCGCCACCACGGCGAGCGACCAGGGCGGGCCCAGTTCACTGGCGATGCGCAGCACGGCGCCGGAGCGCGTGTGCACGCCGCGCCGGCCGATCAGGACCAGCGTGTCGAGCGGGGCCGTGCCCAGGCCGTGGCGGGCGAGTTGGGCTCGCCCGAAGCCCGACTGCTGCGCGGCGAAGGCGAAGCGGCCGGCCCGGTCGCGATGCAGAATGAACGCCACGGCGGTGTGGCACAGGCCGCAGGAACCGTCGTAAAGCACCAGCCACGGCGCGGGACCGCGCAACGCGGAGCGGGGGCGCGGGCTGTGGGCATCGGTTGGCGGTGCTGCGTCGGCCACGCGCTATTCAAGGCCGGCCGCGAGCGGCGCGACGGTCAGACCGCGGTCACGTTCAGCCGCATCGTGGTCTCCAGCGTCTCGCCCGGAGCCAGCACCACGGTGCCGGTGTCGGTCTTGCCCTCGGCCAGCAGGTTGAAGCCGTTGTTCACTTGCGAGACGGGCTCGACGGCGATGAAGGGGAGCGGGGCCGCGGCGGGGCCGTCGCTCACGGGTGTGTAGAAGACCAGGTGGCCGAGGTTGCTCGAACAGGTCATGTCGAGGCGTACGCAGCTGCCAGGCCACAGCAGCGTGGCCGTGCCGCCGAAGCCGTCGAAGACGGTGTCGATGAGTTCATCGGGCGCGGCCCGCGATGTGGCCAAGCGGCGCGTCAGGTCGTCGGGCTGGGCCGGCCCGGTGGGGATGCCCTTGGTCAGGGGAAAGCGCCCGCGCACCGGGCAGTGCACCTGGAGCACGTCGCGCTCGCTCCACAGCCGGCGCATGAAGTAGGGATGATGCCCACAGCCGGCGGGCATGGGCTTGTCGCCGGCGTTCTGCACGCTCAGGTCGATCGTGAGGCCATCGGCGTGCAACTCGTAGCGGGCCCGCACCACAAAGGGCCAGGGGAAGTTCACCGCAGCGGCTTGCGCCGGCCCCCCTCCCGCCGCGGGTGCGCGGCTGTCAAACTCGAAGCGGGCCGTGTTGGGGGTGCGGTCGAGGAGTGCGAAGGGGCGGTCGCGCACGTCGCCGTGCATGGCGCTGCCGTCAGAGCCGTTGCAGCGGAGCGTGTGGTCGTGCCCGTCGAAGCGGAGCTTGCCGCCGGCGAGGCGGTTGCACCACGGGGCCATGAAGAAGGAGCCGTGGGCGGACGGGTTCGCCTCATCGGGCGCAGCCCGCCGCATGAGGGGATAGGCGTACTTGGCGGGTCCCTGGATGGAGAAGTCGGCGATGCTCGCCCCGACCGTGCGGTTGATGGAGAGACGCAGTCGCTCGGCGGTGAGTTGGATCAGCGGCATGGCGTGGCCCGGTGCGGGTGCGGGGTGTATATCACGAAGAGCGCGGGCTTGCACGCGCGGCCGGCCGCACGGCCCATAACCGGGCCGACGCTGCCGCACCCCGCGCGGGTGGCACCGGGCCCGCCACGCTGGCTGCGGACGCGTACAGGGGTCCGTTGCGTGGGCCGATAGGTGCGCTGGACGCGCGCCCGCGCGGTGCACCCCATGAGCGACCAGATCAGCCCTCGACAGGACGTGCATCCGCCCCTGCCTCCGGGGCTCGACCTCGCCCGCGCGCCGCTGGCCGACGGCCCCCCACCGGCGCCGGACCCCGCGCCGCTCGATCTCATCCGCTCGCTGGAATCGCAGTTTGACCGCTTCCGGCGCGCAGCCGATGAGGCGTCCCAACGCACGCTCGAACTCGACCGGCGCCAGGCCGAGCTCGAGGCGCGGGCCCGCGCGCTGGACGAACGCGCGGCTCTGGCGGAAGCAGGATCGCGCCCCGAGCCGCACGGCGACACGGCCACCCGGAACGCCGAACTGGAGTCGGCGCACGCCCTGATCGCCGAGCGCGAGACCGCCATCGCGCTTCTGGCCGACCGGCTGCGGAGCGGGGAGAGCGAAGGCCCGGGCGCCGACAACGGGTTGCGCAAGCGGCGGCTGGCCCGGTACAAGATGCTGCTCGGGCAGCAGAGCCGCAAGTTGATCGCCGCCAAGAACGCCCTCGCCAAGCGGCAGGCCGAGTGCGAGCTGGTGCTGGGCCAGCGGGCACGCCTGGCCGAACAGGCCGTCGCGCTGGAGGCCCGCCGCGCGGAGGTGGAGCAGCGCGCGGCCCGCGGCACGGGTGCCACGATCGCGGCCTGCGCCTGCGTGGTCGTGGGGATCGTGGCGGGGCTGGCGTGGACGATCGCGGGGATCGCCGCCCCGGCGACCTACGCGGCCCGAGCCGTGCTTGCGCCCAAGGACGCGGCCGGGGCCGCGATCGAAGACGTGCGGGCGTGGACCCAGGCCCACTTGGCCCTCGCCGCCGACCCTCTGGTGTACGCCGAAGCGGCCGAGCACTTCGCACGCCGCGGGGTGGAGCCGCTGGCCACCGCGGCGGGCGTGCAGGAGCGCTTCGCGCGAGACCTGTACGCGGTGAGCGATGCGCCCGGGAGCGTCTCGCTGGAACTGCGCGGGCCGGGGCGCGATCGCACGGTGCGCGATCTGGAAACGTTTGTCTCGGCCCTCTTGGCGCGCTCGGAGGCGGGGCGCGAGATGCGGGCGGGCGGCCTGGCCCCGGCCGTAACCGTTCAGCCGGTGGCGGGCGACGAGCCCTTGAGTTCGGCCCGGCTGGTCTACGCGGCCGCGCTCAGCGGCGCGGGGATGGTGCTGGCGGGCGCGGCGGGCGTGATCGGCTACGCGGCCCTGGCACGCTCCAAGCAGCGTTTCGAGCGCGAGCAGCCGCTGGGCGTGTGAGGCGCAGCGGGCTTCAGGCGGGCGGCCCGGCGCGGGGCGCGGGGGCGCGGTACTCAAAGTGGCGTTTGAGGTTGAGCAGCGGGCTCTCGAAGAACCGCCAACTCAGCATGGCCAGGGCCAACGACACTGCGGTGGCGAGCACCATGGCGATGATGCGCCCGGGCAGGAGCGAACCGGCGACCCTGGGCAGCATGTCGTCGGTGTAGACCAGTTCAACGAGTCGGCGCGCCAGCGGGTGCACCACGTAGAGGCAGTAGGAGTACTTGCCGAAGAACACCGCCGCGGGGTGAGCCAGGACGCGCACGACCAGGTTGCCCCGCGCGAACGCGGCCGCGGCCAGCACCATCGCGCCGCCGGCCAGCACCAGCGGCAGTGTGCCCAGGACCGAGGCCCACCAGCCGCGCTGCCAGCCGTCGGCCCACAGGCACGCGCCGAACGCTGCCCACGAGGCGATGAAGACCGGCCAGGCGTGGCGGGTGACCACGGCCAATCCGCCCGGTCCGCGGGCCCGGCAGGCGAGCCACGCGCCCAGCGCCAGGGCATCGACGCGGCAGGGCGTGAGCACGTAGCAGGCGACCTCGCCCCAGCCCGCCTGCATGACCGCGAACCGGCAGACCAGGGCCAGGCCCACCGCCCCCACGCAGACCGCCATGAGCCAGCGGCGGTTGAGCGCGACCACCACCAGGGGCCAGAGCATGTAGAACTGCTCCTCCACCGCCAGCGACCAGAAGTGGCTGAGGCCCACGTAGCCCTCGAGGGCGAAGAGCACGTTGCAGGCGTAGAGCCAGTACCAGAGCGCGTGCTCGGGGCGGATCTGCACGAAGTCGCGCAGGTCTCCCGCGGGCAGAAAGCCCGCGCCGAACGTGGCGAGCAGCAGGCCCAGGTAGTAGAGGGGAAAGATGCGCAGCGTGCGCCGCATGTAGAAGTTGAAGAAGAACCGCTCCGCCCCTTTGCTGTCGAGCAGGATGCCGGTGATCAGGTAGCCGCTGAGCACGAAGAACATGTCCATGGCGGCCACCGCAAGGTGGGAGACCTTGAACACCTGGGCATCCAGCCACGCGGAGGTCTGCATGCCGATGAGAAAGTGCGCCCCCATCACGACCAGCACGCCGTAGCCGCGCAGACCGTCGAGCGCGGGCACGCGCTGGTGACTGAGGGGCTTGGTCCGCGCCGCCGCGTTCGAGCCTCCGGCCTCAGCCCCGCCCGTATTGCCCTTCGAGACTCGTTCGGCCGTCATGCAGGTGCCGCCCCCATTTGAGGGGGGATTCTATGTGCGTGGTGACGACCCGCCCACGCCGCGCGGCCGCAACCTTCGGGCGCGGCCGGCATCAGAGCCGACGGATGCGACCCCGGCAGATCCCACGGGTATGCTCCAAACCACGTGTATCGCACCCCTTCGGAGTATCCACCATGCGCCCCATCCGCACCGCTCTGGCCCTGTGTCTCGTGGCGGGTTCACTCGTGAGCGTCGTCGCGCCGGGCCTCGCCGCGGATGCGCCCGCCGCAGCAGCGGCAGCGGCACCCGCGTATCGCACGCCGCCCGAGCCGATCAGACGGATACTCGAGGCCAAGCCCCGGCCGGGCGTGAGCCTGTCACCCAAACGCGACCGCATGGTGCTGACGGATCGCATCGCGCTGCCGCCGATCGCCGACCTGGCCCAGCCCATGCTGCGGCTGGCGGGCGCACGGATCAACCCCGCCAACAACTCGTACTACGGACCCCGCCGCGTCTCCGGCTACACCGTCAAGACGCTCGCCACCGGGGCCGAGCAGCGCGTGAACCTCTCGGCCCTCAACGAGGCCGAGCCGAATCTGTCCCAGCCCAACTGGTCGCACGACAACACCCGCTTTGTGTTCACGGTTACCCGCGCGTCGGGTGTCGAACTCTGGGCGTGCGACGCGGCAACCGCCAAGGCCCGCCCCCTGACCGGCCCGGTAGTGAACGCCTGCGCCGGCGTGGCCGTGCAGTGGATGCCCGACGGGAAGACGCTGCTCGTGAAGTTCGTGCCCGCCGGGCGCGGCAAGGCCCCCGAGCGCCCGCTGGCTCCCGCCGGGCCGATCGTGCAGGAGACGGCCGGCAAGACCGCTCAGGTGCGCACGCTGCAGGACCTGCTCAAGGACACGCACGACGAGGCACTGTTTGACCACCACTTCACGTCGCAACTGGCGTTCATCGACGCGGCGAGCGGGGCCCGCACCGACGTTGGCGCGCCGGCCGTGTACGGCAACGTCTCGTCGTCGCCGAGCGGTGAGTACCTGCTGGTGTCGCGGATCCATCGGCCCTACTCCTACGCCGTGGCGAGCAACGACTTCCCCGAAACGATCGAGGTCTGGAGCCGCTCGGGCAAGCTGGTGAAGGCCCTGTGCGAGGTGCCGCTCCGCGAGGAGACGCCCATCGAGGGCGTGGAGACCGGCCCGCGCGGGCACGAGTGGCACGACGGCGCACCGGCCACCATCATCTGGGCCGAGGCCCTCGACGGTGGCGACCCCAGGAACAAGGTGCCGCAGCGCGACAAGGTGATGGCGCTCGGCGCGCCCTTCGACGGCGCGGCCCGCGAGGTCTTCCGCACCGAGCACCGCTACAGCGGCCTCTCGTGGCTGGAGAAGGCCCCCGGGGCGGCGGCGTCCGGCGCTCTCTGCATGTACAGCGAATACGACCGCGACAAGCGCTGGGTGCGCACATGGATGCTCGACACGGCGGCCCCAAACGCCGCGCCGGTCAAGGTCTTCGACCGCAGCATCCGCGACCGCTACAACAACCCCGGCACGCCCATGATGAAGGAGAACGAGGCCGGCCGCAGCGTGGTGCGCGTGCACAACAACACGCTCTACCTGCGCGGCGAGGGGGCGACGCCCGAGGGCAACCTGCCCTTCCTTGACGTGCTGCCGCTCGACACGCTCAAGCCCCAGCGCCTGTGGCGCTGCGAGAAGGGGTGCGACGAGAGCGTGGTTGATCTGCTCGCCGACGACGGCTCCAGCATCATGACCGGCTGGCAGACGCCGGACGACCCGCCGAACTACTTCACGCGCAGCGTGAAGCGGGCCGGGGCGGATGCCGCGCCCGCCGTGGGCGACAGGGTCGCGCTCACCGCCTTCCCCCACCCCGCGCCCGACCTCAGGGGACTGAAGAAGGAACTCGTGAAGTACAAGCGGGCCGACGGCGTCGACCTCTCCGCGACGGTGTATTACCCCGTGGGCTTCGACGCCGAGAAGGTGAAGCGCGGCGAGGCCAAGCCCGCGCCGGTCTTCGTCTGGGCCTACCCGCTCGAGTTCAACGACGCCGCCACCGCCGGGCAGGTGAGCGGCTCGCCGTGGAGTTTCAATCTCTTCGGCGGTCTCTCGCATCTGTTCATGATCACGCAGGGCTACATCGTGATGGACGCGGCCACCATGCCGATCGTGGGCGACCCCGAGACCATGAACGACACCTTCGTGGAGCAGATCGTGGCGAGCGCCCGGGCCGCCCTCGACAAGGCGGCCGAACTCGGCGGCGACCCGGACCGCGCCGCTGTGGGCGGGCACAGTTACGGGGCCTTCATGACGGCCAACCTGCTGGCCCACTGCGACCTCTTCCGCGCGGGTGTGGCCCGCAGCGGGGCCTACAACCGCACGCTCACGCCCTTCGGCTTCCAGGGCGAACGCCGCACCTACTGGCAGGCCGGGCCCACCTACACGAAACTCAGCCCGTTCACCTACGCCGACAAGATCAAGGCCCCCATCCTCATGATCCACGGGCAGAACGACTCGAACCCCGGCACGTTCCCCGTGCAGAGCGAGCGCCTGTACGCCGCCATCAAGGGTAACGGCGGCACCGCCCGGTTCATCATGCTGCCCTACGAAGACCACGGCTACGCGGCCAAGGAATCGGTCTTCACCGTGCACGCCGAGACGGTGGAGTGGCTTGACAAGCACGTGAAGAACGCGCCCCCGCGAACGAGCGGCGATAGCAAGCCGACCGCCGCCGCCCGCTGACGCGGCGGAGATGCCAACCCGAGCCGGGGTCGCCCGCGCGCACTGCACGCCAAAGGCGGGCCGGGGTGCCGTACACTCACGGCCGACCGCGTGTTCGCCCGCTCCCCGGCCGCGCCCATGACCCAGATGCCCGGCACCCAATCCGGCTCCGGCTTCGCCTCGGCGGGCATCCCGCAGTTCTCGGTGTTCCTTGAGAACCGCGTGGGCCGCCTCATCGAACTGGTCTCCAGTTTCGACGACGCCCTCATCCGTATCTGCGCCCTCTCGGTGGTTGACTCATCCGACCACGCCGTGGTGCGGCTCATCACGTCTGACGCCGCCGCCACGCGCCAGATGCTCACCCGCAACGACATCACCTTCATGGAGTCCGACGTGCTGGTGGTCTGCCTTGATCAGCAGCACACCATGGCCCGCATGTGCCAGTTCCTGCTCGGGGCCGAGCTCAACATCCGCTTCGCCTACCCGATCCTCGCCGCAGAGCACGCGCCGCCGACACTCGCGCTCGCAGTGGACGACCTCACGCTCGCCGCCCAGATCCTGCGCCGTAAAGAGTTCCGTCTCATGTGCGAGAACGAACTGCCCAAGTGGGGCGAGTGAGCGGGGCGGCCGTCAGCACGACCCGTTGAAGTACGCGGTGATGAAATCGCCAAGATTGTCGGGGAAGGGTTCGTTGCACTGGCCTCCGCCGCCGGGCACGAACGCGGCCCGGTACCCCGCGTTGTAGGGCGGTGCGTTCTCGGGGCAGGCGACCGCGTAGCCGCCCGGGCCGGGCACGGGCGGGCTCTCGAAGTAGTCGGTGATGAAGTCCCCCAGGTCATCCGGGTTCACCACCGTGTCCTCGTTGTAATCCAGTGAGCAGGCGGGCGCACCAACGATCTCGAGACGCGGGCCGACGATGCCGCTCCCCTCCGCGCGGCTGGAGTTGAAGATCGGATAGACGACCCCACCCGCTCCCATCTCGCTGGCGGGCGTGAGCGTCGCCACCAACAGCGACAACCGCCCCGCGGCGAGGCCGGCGCGCACGTAGTCCAGGTTGCCCGCACGCGACAGATCGACCGTGAGCGTGAACAGCGAGCCGCCGGGCACGAAGTCGCCCGCGCTCAGGCCCGCGATGTGGCCCACGCCCAGCGGGAGCACATCAACCTGACCCTTGAGCGTGTTGCTGGCGTCGAGCATGGCACCCGCGTCTGAGAAGCCCACGGGGTAGGCGTTGCGCACGTTGATCCACGGTGGAGCCTGCCCGCCCGGCTTGAAGGGGGAGAAGTTCGTGTAGGTGAAGGGCGTGAAGCCGTTGCGATAGGCGACCGCGAAGAGTTCCACCGGCGCGCCCGCGTCCTTGGGCAGCGAGCCCGCATCCGGCGGGTTTACGCCGTCGCCCTGAAACAGGTGCTCGCGCCAACTGTCGAACGTCGGGTCATAGGCGAACGCGCCGTCGCTGTCCGCGGCGACCTGCAACGTCAGCCGCACGCTCGACACGCTGTACGACTCGGGTGCCGCGCCGGGCGCAAAGATGCCGCTGGTGTCGAACGTGAGCAGGTACTGGGCATCGCGGTCGTCGAAGCGCGAATCGGTGGGCGGCGGCTGGCCCGGTGCCGCGGCACTCGAACTCGTGCTCGCGGAGAACACCGGGATCGTGGCCCGCGTGCCCGGCTCGCTGCCGAAGACGTACATGTAGCGGTCCACCACGGGCGTGGCGGAGTCGAGCGTTTGGGCCCGGCCGGCCCCCGCGGCAAGCAGAACCGCCGCGCTGTGCAACCCGACCCGGCACGTGGTGCGAACAAGCATGCGATCTCTCCCAAGCACCCGTCTGGGCGGGTGGACAACCCGAGCATAGGCTGCGATGATACTGAGTCTCAACCGCATGTGCACCGCGCCGCCCACATCGATGCCTGCCCCACCCCGGCCACGCCGCTGTCCGCTCCGCCGGTGCATTCCCGCGCGCGTCCAATCCGCGTTCACGCTGGTCGAACTGCTGGTGGTAGTCGCCATTTCGGCCCTCATCGTGAGCATCCTGCTCCCCGCCCTCGCCCAGTCGCGTGCCCTCGCCCGCCAGACCCGCGAGATGAAACTCGGCCAGCAACTCATGCTCGCCTACGCCGCGTACGCCGACGACTCGCGCGGCACGCTGCTGCCGGGCTACACCACCCGCGCCATGGTCGCCGCGACGGGCACAGGGCCGAAGATCCGCGTCGCCGACGCGAGCAACACGCCGATCTCGGGCGTCTCGGCCCAGCGCTACCCGTGGCGCATCGCCCCGTGGCTGGGTGGGCAGATGGGCTCGCTCTACGACGACAAGCGCCTGTACGAGCGGTATCGCAACGACACGAGCACGGGGGCGCACTACGTGCTCAGCGTGTCGCCCGCGCTGGGCCTGAACACGGAGTTCATGGGCGGCCGGGCTGACCCGGGCCTGGGCTTCAGCGCGGCGAACCTGCGGGCCTACGGGCAGTTCTACGCCACGCGCATGGACCAGGTGCGGCGGGCCGACCGGCAACTGGTGTTCGTCTCGGCCCGCGGGGCCGATGCCCAAGCGGGCACGTCGCAAGAGACCACCTCCGGCTCGGTGCCGGGTTACTACGAGACGTTGGCCCCGTATCGCACCCAAGCCGAAGGCCGGCGCTGGGGCGACAGCGCCTGGGACCCCGGCGATGATGCCGCGGCCTTCGGCTACGTGCACGCCCGCCACACCGGAAGGGCCGTGAACGCCCACGCGGACGGGCACGTGGCCATGCTGAGCCTGCCCGACCTGGACGACATGACGCGCTGGGCGCCGCAGGCGGACGAGGCGCGCTGGACACTGAGGCGGGTGGAGGGGGGGCAGTAGCTAGCACATCGTCGCGCCCAGTAGCACGCCGAGCAATGCTGTCGGAGCAGTGGGCGGCCGCGGACCGCCCAGTCGTGCGGGTTGTGTTCCGGGCTGGAGTGCGCGGGCGCGGACTTCAGCGGCACGAACGAGACTTCAGTGCCACCTGCCGGCCCGCGTATCCCCGCACTCAGGGCACGTTCCCAAACCCGCCACCACATAGCCGCACACGGCGCACTGCCCCCTTCGCAGCCGCACGCCAACCGCGACAATGCTCCATGCGTACGCGACGCTGGTGCACAACGCATACCACACGAGCATGTTCGCCACAGTCCCACACAAGCTCACACGCACCGGCCATACGCGCGTCCGCACCGATGGTTGTACGCTATCTGTCCACATCAGCCCGGAGGCCTCGGCCGGCAGCACACCGGACCCCGCCCCAACCGCTGACATAGCCTGCAAGACGACATCCGCTTCCGCATCAGCAGGAACACTCATGCACGCCGATGCATATGGATCGTACCTGAAACGGCGCTGACGTGCGGACACACGGGGAGTGCTTCCTGCAATCAAGACCGCCCCATCGCAGGCCGGGAACGGCCATCCAACCCCGACCTGCAACAGCACTCGTGGGTGCTGCACGAACCTCCGCCCGATCCAGACTGGTGACTGAAACGCTTCCAGCCGCCATACCAAGGGCCATCCCGAGTTTGTGCCAACCCGGACCGCTTGGCCGTTGATAGACGTCGTGACCGGGAACTCTCCCATCGGTACCGCACGCAATCTTACTCCATGGACGCATAGCCCCGACAGTGTTTGGTACCCAGTCTCAGGCCGCGGCGGACCCCAGCGCGTGTCGATGCCCGCACTTGCTAGCGTCCAGTGGCCGATGACTACTGTGCATGCACTCAAAACCGCACTAAAGCACAGCACACCCACTTGTGTGCGCGGCCTGACGACGGCGCGCGTTCCAAGACGTATCGCACTCAAGGCGAGGCTCGGGGTCTGTGGCCAAGCGGCGACATAGGCGGATGTCTTGTGCACTTGTTACAGTACGCCAATACCCTAGCCTTCACAAAGTGTGCGCTTGTTGGCCGCGCGATACCGGCAGGTGGCGCCGGAGTCTGCTGTTGGATTCTCGGCTTCCCGCGCCGCCGAAGTCGGAGCCTCGACCGACTTGAGTGCGATGTGCCTCTGGCACCGCAGTGGGCGGGCCGAGTTGGGCGGCGCGGCCTCTGGTCGAACCTTCCACGTCGCCCATCGGCGCACCGTGCTGGTCCACGCGCTCGTGTTGACGCGCTCACGCGGGATCACCTTGTCAAGGTTACTCGAACTCCTCCAGCCGTCCAGTCCCCCCCACACGGGTCGGGCTGCACTGATCGGCTGCGCGGCGGCACGGCCGGGCGCGCCCGCGAGGCAGGCGCCACGGCATCGTGCGTGACGCGCTGCCCGATGGGCTCGGGGCTGGGGTGGCCCGGCAGCCCGCCCGGGCCCGCCTTGACACGCGAGAACTGCGCGTCTACCTTCTGCACGCGATTGAGACTCAATCGCAAGAAGGAGTTCGAGAGATGAACCGTCGAGAGAGATTCGCCGTGGCCGGGCTTGCCGCCCTGGCCGTTCCCGCCCTGAGCACCGCCACCGCGTCCGCCGCGCTGGTTGTGCCGTACACCGAGACCTTCGCCACCAGCGCGGCACGCTGGAGCGACCGCAGCACGTTCCGCGAACTGTCGTTCGTCGGCGCGGGCGGGCCCGACGGCTCTGCCTACGCGTCGGGCAACAACACCTTCACGGCCAACGCCGCGGGCGACTTTGCCGTGGTGAGCCGGGGCCAGGGCAACTTCAACTCCAGCAACTCGAACTTCGTGGGCAACTGGATCACGGGCGGCGTGAGCACGTTCTCCATCGACCTGCGGCAGCACACCGGGGCACCGCTCCAGATGTTCCTGCGGTTCGTAACGGCCTCCAACTTCCCCGGGGCCGCGTACACCATCCCGTTCCTGATCCCGCACAACACGTGGACCAACGTGGTGCTCTCGGTGAACGCCTTCAACCCCGGGTTCACCTACGAGAGTTTCCGCAACCCGATGGACCCGAACTTCCAGACGCTCGCCTTCGCCGACGCCTTCACCGCGCTCTCGCGCGTGCAGGTGGCGATCCTCGTGCCCGCGTCGCTGGCGGGCACCACCACGAGCGTGTTGTTCGACATCGACAACGTGCGCATCGTGCCCGCCCCCGGCGCGGCGACGGCGGCGCTGGGCGGACTCGGGCTGCTCGCACGGCGGCGGCGCAGGGCCTGAGCACTCGCGGCAAGCGTCTTGCTCAATCGCGCTCCCGGAGTTCGTCCAGAAGCGCCTGCATGCGCCGCACAATCTGCGTGAGGAAACCGCTCGCGAAGGCACCGGTCAGCGACCCCTCGTTGAAGCGCTCGCTGCGCACGAGCGCCGTGATGATCTTCGCCAGGGTGTCGGGATCAGCGGTGGCGATGAAGGTGTCCCGGTCAGGGCCGTTGAGCCGGTCCCACCCGTCGTTCCACGCCATCCACTCGAAGTCGCGCTGCACCCATCCGGCGCGGTAGGCGCGCGTGCATAGCTCCGCGGCCAGGGGGGAATCGTCAAACCACGGCATCACGAGGGTGCCGTCGGGCTTGCGCTTCGTGGGCGACCACTCGCCCCACGTGGCACCGGGCCGCTCCATCTCCGGCAGCAGGTCGGCCAGCGCGGCCAGGCGGTCGGCCAGGGGGATGCGCTCGGCCTCGTCGCGCGTGAGGTACACGGTTACCCGCCCGTGCTCGCGCCGGTGTCGGCGGCGGCGCCTTCGCCCGCACCGGCCGCCGCGCCGGGCAGTGCCCGCACGGTTACGTGCAGGGGCTCCAGTTCCGGGAGGGGCTCGCCGCTCGACACGTTGAAGTCCTCCATCTTGCGCATCTGCGGCAACAGGCGCTTCTCGTACGACCCCACGAAGCGGTCGTAGTGCGTTCCGGCCTGCGCGATGGCCTTGCCCACGCTCTCCACGTGCCGCATGGCCGTGGCGAGCCGCTCGTGCAGTTCCCTGGCGAGCTCGAGCAGGGCCTGGGCGTTCAGCGCCACGTCGCGCTCGCGGAAGGCGACATGCACGGCCTGCAAGAGCGCGATGAGCGTGCTGGGGCTGGCGAGGATCACGCGGCTCTGCGCGGCGGTCTCGATCAGGCCGGGCCGGCGGGCCAGGGCCGCGTCCACGTATTGATCGCCCGGCACGAACATCACCACGAACTCAGGTGATCCGTCGTACTGCTTCCAGTAGCCCTTGGCGCCCAGTGCCCGTGCCTGCTTCTCGATGCCCGCAGCGAACCGCTCCAGACACGCCTCCTGCGCCTCGGGGTCGCCCTGCACCTCGAAGGCATCGACATACGGCCTGAGGTTGGCCTTGGCATCCACCACCACGTCGCGCCCATTCGGGAGCCTGACGATCATGTCGGGGCGGAGGGCGTTGCCCTCGGCGTCGCGGGTGGAGTCTTGCTCCACAAAGTCGCAGTAGGCCCGCATGCCGGCGATCTCGGCCACGCGCCGCAGTTGAATCTCGCCGTAGGCCCCCCGCACCTTGGGCTCGCGCAGGGCCCGCACCAGTTGCTCGGTCTGCGTCCGCAGATCGGCGTTGCTCGTGCCCATGCTGGCGGTGAGCGCTTCGAGGGCGCTGAGTTTGTCGCGCGTCTCCTTGAGCGTGTCGCCCACGGGCTTCACCAGCGTCTCCACCGCGTCGCGCTGCTGCTTGACGGCCGCGGCACCCTCGGCCAGCGTTCCGCCGAGTTTCTGCTGGGCGAGCGCGAGAAACTGCGCGTTGTTGGCCTGAAGCGCCTGGGCCGAGAGCGCGCCAAACGCCTCGCGCGTGGCCCGCTCGGTGTCGGCCACCAGTTTGCGGGCCGCCGCCAGCGTTTCGTTGGCCGCCTCCAGCCGTGCCCGGGCCAGTTCGTGCGCATTGGCCTCTGCCTGCTTCACGCGCTCCTCGTGGTGCAGCAGGTCGTCGCGGCGGGCCCCCTCGAGTGCGCTCACCTTCTCCGCAACAACCGCCGCGTGGGTCTCGGCCTGTGCCAGGCGCGCGGCCGTCTCAGCCAACGACACCTTCAACTCCGCGGCCTCGGCCCGCGCCGCCTCGGCATCACCCGCCGCGGCATCGCGCTCCGCCCCCACTTGGGCGGCGCGGGCCATCAGGCGGGCCCGCTCGAGCAGCAACCACCCGACGCCGCCGGCCAGGGCCAGAGCCAGCCCACCAAGCACACCGACGAGCATCTCCATGGCGCAGTGTACCCCCCTGGGGTGCCAATCCCTCGGCCAGTGTTTGTTCGGTAGCCGCGACGCGCACTGGCCTGCCGATTTGGCACGGCCCCGCCCGCTCGCCCCGCGCCGCTGGCAGCAAGGGTCTGAACGCCGCCCGATCACGCCCCTGCAGACCTCCCCCCGGAAGCCCGCCGCACGCCATGGGCGTGGCCCGCGAGCCGTCGATGACGCCCGTCCGAGCCGGGCCGGGGCGAACCCTGTGAGCCGA
This sequence comes from uncultured Phycisphaeraceae bacterium, assembly GCA_964590885.1. GTDB lineage: Bacteria > Planctomycetota > Phycisphaerae > Phycisphaerales > UBA1924 > JAEUIX01. Next base: position 1,721 of record CAZPWW010000006.1, on the reverse strand, counting down.
GCCGGGCATCGCGCTTGCCAGTGATGAGGACGGATGTTCTGCAGACACCCCACCTCTGACGCCGGTTCACCGTGCCGCCCCCGGGGGGGCGGAGGCGACGATCGCGGCTCGGGCGCGTCGTTGGTCGACCCTGACCTGCGCAGCAAGCCGGGCGGGCGGCTGAACCTGCTCCTCTCCTGCGCCACCTGGCGCGATGACACCTGGGCCGATCGTCTGCCCCACCTTCTCCAACCCATGGGCATCTCCTCGGTGCGGGCCACCACGGCCCGGCACGCCGAGCGGGTGATCCGCACGACACCCATTCACATCGCGGTTGTCGACCTGGGCCTGCCGCTGGACGAGCCCGCCGACGCGGCCGAGGAGGCGGGCACGCGCGTGCTCGACCTGCTGGCCCGCCTGAGCGACCCCGTGCCGACCGTCGTGGTGCAGAGCCCGCGCACGCAGCGCGACGGGCGGCGGAGTATGGCCGCGGCGCTCAACTGCGGAGCGTTCGCGGTCGTCGATCGTTCCGCGGCCGACCTCGAGTTCATGCTGGGCGTGATGCGGCGCTGCCTCGACCGCTTCTACGGCAGCCGCTGGCCCACGGCGGGAGACGCTGTGTAAATGACCCAATCACCAAGTCGCCAGATGAAGGCGCGGCGCTGACACGATCCCTGACCCCTTGATTCCTGACCCCTTGATCCCAGTTTGGAGTATTCACGATGGCGAAGAACAGTTCATCCGGCGTCGCGGGCTTCCGGCCCCTGCATGACAAACTCCTGGTGCGGCGCGACGAGGCCCAGGCCAAGACCGCGGCCGGCATCATCCTGCCCGAGAAGGCCAAGGACACGCCCAAGACCGGCACCGTCGAGGCCGTGGGCACCGGCACGCTCAACACCGAGACGGGCGAACTCATCCCCCTCACCGTGAGGAAGGGCGACAAGGTGCTCTTCTCCAGTTACGCCGGCACCGAGATCAAGATCGACGGGCACGAGGTGCTCGTGATGAGCGAGGACGAGATTCTGGCGATTATCGACTGACGATGGGAAGGCACCGGGCACCGGGCATCAGTGCCGGACGCTGAACGGGTGCCTTCCTCCTACCACCAGTGCCCCGTGCCAAGTCCCCCGTGCCCTGTTTCGAACACCAATGCCTAGTGCCCAGTGCCTAGTGCCTTTTCAAGGATCATTCTCATGGCCGCCAAGCAGATCGCATTCGACACCGACGCACGTGAACGCATCCTCCAGGGCGTGAAGAAGCTCGCCCGGGCCGTCAAGGTCACGCTCGGCCCCTCGGGCCGCGTGGTCGTGCTGCAAAAATCCTTCGGCGCCCCCACCGTCACCAAAGACGGCGTCACCGTCGCCAAGGAGATCGAGGTTGAAGACGCCTACGAGAACATGGGCGCGCAGCTCGTGAAGGAAGTCGCCTCCAAGACCTCCAAGGACGCCGGCGACGGCACCACCACCGCCACCATCTACGCCGAGTCCATCTTCATGGAGGGCCTCAAGAACATCACCGCCGGGGCCAACCCCAACGAAGTGAAGCGCGGCATCGACATGGCCGTCGCCGCGATCGTCGATGAACTCAAGAAGATGTCCCGCCCGGTGGACGGCTCCAAGGAGATCGCCCAGGTCGGCACCTGCTCGGCCAACCAGGACGCCGAGATCGGCAAGATCATCGCCGTCGCCATGGACAAGGTCGGCAAGGACGGTGTCATCACCGTCGAAGAGGGCAAGAGCCTC